>NZ_KE384560.1:456959-1056959 GCF_000426725.1 Sporocytophaga myxococcoides DSM 11118
CAAATGATGGAGGCTCCAGAGGTGGAAGAAGAGGAAGTTCAGATGAAGAAGGGGCCTATTCAAATGATGGAGTCAGGAGAGCAGGAAGAAGAAGAGTTGCAGATGAAAAAAGGTCCGGTTCAGAAGATGGAATCTCCTGAGGTTGAAGAAGAGGAAGTCCAGATGAAGAAAGATGGCGGTAATGCAAATGTTGCTTCTTCCCCTGCTGAAGTAAGCGGAAGCCAGATGCCTCATGCTGTGAAGGCTAAGATGGAAGCAGCTTTCAATGCGGATTTTTCCAATGTTAAAATACATGAAGGTGATAAAGCAGCTTCTATGGGTGCATGGGCTTATGCCCAAGGTGAAAATATTCACTTTGCACCTGGAAAATACAATCCGAATTCTACAGGTGGTCAGGAGCTATTAGGGCATGAGCTTGCTCATGTGGTGCAACAAAGAGAAGGAAGGGTAAAAGGTACAATGCAGGCAAAAGGTCCTACTGTCAATGATGATCCGGCTTTGGAAAATGAAGCCGATGAGCTTGGTTTCCTGGCTGCTCATTCACTTGAGGCGGAAGAAGAAGAGGAAGAGGTTGAACCATCACGTCCTGAATATGTGGTAAGTACATGGGGGGCTAACATACTTCAGGAGGCAGCGCCGCATAAGCCTACGGGAAAACAGATTCCGGTAGGTGAAAGACTTACTCTTTTAAGCACAGGTGACAAGGGAATTGGTAAAGTGAAAATCCAAAGTACTGGCGAAGAAGTTTGGACTTCAATGTCTAAAATGACTGAGGTGAAGTTGGAAATAGAAGATCAGTTATACAGAGTGTCAAAGGAAGGTACTAAAATTTATCCGAGTCCATTCAGCACCAAAGGCACCAGCGTTTCTTTAACACAAGTCCAATACCTTAAAATACGTGAATCCTGTGGGAAATTTGTAAGAGTAGAGGTCTCCCCAACTCAGTGGGGCTGGCTAAAGAAAGAAGAGTTACTCCATAAACCTAAGGATACAGAAGATAATTTCTCATCATTCACTGAAATTACTGATTGGACAACGCTTGATGAGGTTGATGAGGAGACATTTAAAAAAATAGAGGCAAATAGAAGTGCCATTAATGACAGAACTGATACGGAGACTTATGGAAAAGGTGGCGGGAACGTATTAAGCAAAAGTGGAAAAGGCTATATGTATACTGGTAAAAATCTTTATGATTCCCCTGTAACAGGTTCATCTGAAAAAGATACAGACGTTAAAACATCTATAAATACTGAGCTGAAAAGAGAAGGTGGTTATTCTTCCATCAATACCTGGGACGGGCAAGTCTTTACTTATGGTCGGGGTTTTGCAACAGGAGGTTCTCTTGTGAAGTTGCTTAAGATTATACTGGCGAAAGATCCTAAGTATAAGAACATTTTCCTGCAGGTGGGAATCGGCATTAAAGGAAATGATATCGTAGTTATTGGAAATGACAGAAAAGTTACCGCAAACGATGAATCGAAAAAGGCCTATGCAGCTTCTCAACTCATTCGTTCCGATGCAAGATTACAAAGCTTTTTTATAGAGCTTGGTGAAAAGAAAGAATATGGTCAGGATGTTGCAGATGCGCAGGTACAACTGCTCCAAACCAGTGGAGCATTCAATTATCCTTCATATGTAGTTGATACGGAAAATAATACTTATAAAGATAATTGGAATGCATCATCCGTAAGGTTGATGGCTCACCTGAAACATTGGGCTCCTGGAGGTGCAACCTGGAATACTACTGATTACAGCGATACCAAAGGTGACTTGATGCAGGTAATTTATAAATACATTACCGAAACCGCTAAAAAATCTGTTTTTGTTAAAGCTACTCATTCAAACAATGTTATAGAATGGTCGGCGTCTCTGCTTGTGTTAAGTAAACTAAAAGAGTTTTCCGAACCGCAGGGAATAGGTTATTCTACATTTATTTCCACCTATAATGATGATTATTATAAGGATCTTGAAATAAAGAATAAGAAGGTGTACCTGAAAGGGGAGAATAAAGTATTAAGCAATGCTATTATATTAAAGGATGGTAGTAAATACAGAATTGTGGTGCCAATGGGAGCTAAGCTTGATGCACATTTAACCGAAGAAAAATAAGTATGTCTCAGTTGAAGTTCCTTATAGTTTTTTTTATTGTCTGCTTAAACTCGTTAATTACTTTAGGACAGAATAATAACAGTCTTCCTTCAGATTCAAGGATACATAAAGATCTCAATACATTCTTTAGAAAATATTATTCAAAGCAGTTCCTTGATCCTAAAGTTTACCAGACCCAAGACCTGGATATGGTTGCCTTTGATTTTGAAAGAGAGGATACATTGCGACCGGATCAGATATCAGTTCAGAAATTTTCCGGATACTTTATGGATACCGTTTCCCGGGAATGTCTTGTGCTGATCTCTCCTGCAAACACCTACCCAACCGGCCCTATCTGGGGAGTTCCCTATTCGATGCTGTTTGTCTATAAGTATCAAAGTAATAAATGGAGGCTTATATATGCAGAGAATTTTTTTGGAAGGCTTGAACTCCTATCACTTAATAAGACTAACAAGCTTAACCAGATACACGTGAATATTGATTACTGCAATCAAGGCCTTTGTCAGTGGCTGACTTCTATATATAGTTTTCAAAACAACAAGTTGGATACAATCTTCTATAATAATTCCTATAATGATCTTATGTCACTTGCTTCGAGGATTGAGACTAAAGACGAATATCTCACCAGTCCTCTTCACGGAGATACCTTAGGAAATGAGATTCATCTGGATGAAATCAAAGATTTAAATGGAGATAATATAAATGAGGTTATTATGAAGGAAGAAATTACTTTGTTTAATGCAATAAGAAAGGATGGTTTGTATTATGAAACATTAACAAGAAAAAAAGTCTACCAATACCTCAATGGTAAACTTAAACTTTCAAAAACTTTTCCATATGTTAAAGAAGAGTTAAGTTATCAGTTTAATAATGAATAGCCGGATGAATATTGCTTAATTCACCCGGCGTATTTTATTTATTTTTTTACATCATCATCTTCGTCTGCGAAATCATCCTCATCAAAATCGTCTTCATCAAAGTCTTCCTCATCAAAGTTCTCGTCTTCGTCAAAGTCCTCATCTGTATCTTCGTCACTTTCTAAAATCTCAAGTCCATCAAAGCTGGGGGCTATAGTCTCAGCTTCAGAATCAAGATATAAAACAACAGATGGGTTTTCTTCATCTTCGGCTACATCCAATAGAAGGAGCCCTGCATGGCCCATTTCGGCATAACTGTCAATGTTGTGAGAAAGACCTAGTATTCCAAAAGGAACCCATTCTTTATTCTCAACTTTTTCAATACAATCGTCATCCATGTAGTAATCATAAATGTCCATAAGGTCACTACCATTATGACTTAAAAAATCACTCATCTGATCTTCAGTCATGCCCTTAGTCTGGGCAATTATTTTGTCATGTTCTTTTTCTAATTTACCCCAGTCGAATACGTGCAGGTTTTCATCTTCATCATTGATGATTACTGTTAAGGGCTTTCCAACAAAGGGTTTTAATAACTTTGATATAGCTTCCATTTTCTGTCAGGTATTTTTTTTGTGTAATGATAAGAAATATTTTACAATCAGAAATTCTTTTAAAGAGACTTTTCTTCTGTATAGCTTTTGGAAATTTTAGTATTGAATTGCTTTTTTTAACTCACTTAGTTCTAACATACAGTATCTTTATTAATTTTTCCTTGAAATTTAAGCTATATTTCAGTAGAGGCTACTGACATCCTGTTGTCACCTATCCTTATCTTCTTTGTTTACTATAATTTTAATACAGATACCATAAAGAAGAAGAATTTTGAACTATTCAGTCTGAAGAATTTAATATTAATGGATTCTGCTTAGTAATTTAAGTTTTCCCAAATGCCAGATGTTTGCACTGTATGAAGAGATCAGAGATTTTCAGAGCAGCCTTTTGAAATGATTATTTTTGAATACCTAAATAACTCATTTATTAGATATAAAAATTAAATTTGAATAACTCTTAACTATAAAAAAATATGGCTGAACTACTGGAAACATACGTATCTTCTCCTGATAGAGAGGTTTTGAATACCAGAATTGTAAAAGGGACCAGAGAACAGGTTTTTAAAGCCTGGTCCAACCCTGATAATTTAAAGAGATGGTGGGGACCAAAAGGTTTTACAAATACTTTTAATGAATTTAATTTTCATCCCGGAGGTAAATGGTCATTTATAATGCATGGTCCGGACAAGAAGGACTATCCAAATGAAAGTGTTTTTGTGAAGATTGAAGAACCTGGGCTGGTCGTATTGAATCATATTTCGCAACCAAAATTTCAGATAGAAGCAACATTTGAAAAAATCTCTGAAGATGAAACAAAAGTATACTTCAGGATGATTTTTAAAACGCCGGAAGAATGTAACAATCTTAAAGGGTTTGTTACAGATAAGAATGAAGAAAATTTGGATCGACTTGAAGTCGTGTTGAAAGATTTGCAATAAATGTTTACTCATGAAGAAAAGGAACTGATTGGGTTCAAATAATGAATTAGTATTATTTTAGAATGATTTTTTGAATCTGATTTATAACTTTTAAAGCTAAGTTTGTACAACTAAATCTTTATTTATATGGGCTGGAAAGCATCAGCAATCATTGTACATTCAGGTAAGGAAACAGATCATAAATCCTTATTGACTGAATTAGGTTTTTCTAATTTGTCGAAGATTAAAGCTAGGACGGTGGAAGAGGTCATAAATCCGAATGACAATGAAGTCTATATTGGCAGATATAAAAACAATCTTATAATATGTGCTCCTGATATGCCCATGAGTTTCTTTGAGGAAACACCAGGACACGCGGAGAAGATATTGATAGATAAATTCCCGGGTGCAGAAATATGCGCTATTGTTTTGCATAGTGTTGTAAATCTTTGGGGATATTCTGTAACCAAAGATGGACAGAAGATACGTGCCAGAGCAGGAAGCGCAGATGATGGGACTTTTGTGGAATTTGGTGAACCTTTGAAAGAGGAGCTTGAATTATTATCTAAATCTCAGATTAATGCAGAAGGGAGACGTGAGTATATTTTTGAAGACTATCCTGATGAGCCTATGTCTGAAGATCAGGTAGGAGAAGAGTTTGTGTTTGAGATAACTGGCAAGTACCTGGGTGAACCACTTGATAGTTGTGAAGATTTTTTATTCGAGACAAGGCTGGAAGGTTATAGTTATTCCAAAATCATAAATTCTTTTTCAGCAAGTGGGGGCAAGCCTTGGTGGAAGTTTTGGTAAAAAGGTATAATATTTCCCATTAAAACCAATCTGTTGATGGCTAAATCAAAAACTGAAATGCCACTTGTTAATGCTGATTATATTCTTGAGAAGATTTCCGGCAAAGGAGGGTGGACATACGTTGTCATCAATGAAATTCCACCAGACAAAAGGGCAAAATTTGGGTGGGTAAAAGTTAAAGGTAGTATTGATAACTTTGAGCTAAGTCAATATAAACTTATGCCTATGGGAAATGGAAAGTTATTCTTACCTGTCAGGGCCGAGATAAGAAAGAAAATCAAAAAACAGAAAGGAGATAAAGTCAGGGTAATTCTTTATCTGGATGAGCGTCCATTAGGCATTCCAGAAGAGATAATGGAATGTTTTAATAATGAACCTAAAGAAGTCTTTCAAAATTTCTCAGCTTTTACAGAAGGTGAACAAAAGGTTTATCTTGATTGGATTTACGAAGCTAAAAAGGAAGATACCAAGGCTGAAAGGATCGTGAAGATGATGGATAGATTAGCAGAAAATAAGAGGTTACATGACCTTTAAAAGTTGTGGCATATGAATTGTTAAGTTTGAAAAACACATTTATGTAAACCTAAATTAAACATGAGAAAATTACTTTTATTAGGATTGATTATTTTTTTAGGTTGTAAAAAGGACAAGGACGTTTCATTAAATACTTCCTGCTCTTCAATTCCAGCAGGCAGTGATACACTTTATGTTGATAAATATAAGCTTGATCTCATTTGTCTATTAAATGATAAAATGAAGGGATCATTGGAGATATTTGATGAAAATGGGAATAAGATTAATGAATCTGCGGGGTTTTCTTTTAGCCTGGTCCAGCTCAGAAATGGAAGCGATTGTTGGGAGACTCACAATATAAAAGAGATGAAGGGGCAGGATGATACATTTGTCAGTGTTTTTTCTGGATATCCTTCAAAATTTAACAATAGTAATACAGAAGTTACCATTGGCTTTAAAATTTATGATAAAGAATATTATCTGAAAGATGTCAGAGTTTATTAATTAATATAAATAGATGATTACCACAACAGAGAAAGTTATACTAATTACGGGAGCCAGCAGAGGTATTGGAGCTGCAACGGCGCTTCTGGCAGCTTCTCGTGGATACCATGTTTGCGTAAACTATGTCAAAAATGAAGTAGCTGCCAATGCTATTGTTAAAAGGGTAGAAGAGGGGGGAGGCAAAGCTTTTGCCTGTAAGGCAGATGTTGGAGAGGAAGAACAGGTTAAAGAGATGTTTAGACTGATTGATCTTAAACTCGGTCCAATAACCGCTCTGGTCAATAACGCAGGCACTCTGGAGCATCAATCAAAGTTGGAGGGTATAAGTCATGAGCGATTTTTAAGAACACTTAAAAATAATATCCTAGGAACTTTCTTATGTTCTAAAGAAGCCATTTCACGAATGTCCATCCGTAATGGTGGTAATGGAGGCAGTATTGTGAATGTTTCTTCTATAGGATCAAAAACAGGCTCTCCTGGAGAATATATTGATTATGCTGCTTCTAAAGGCGCTATTGATTCTTTTACAACTGGCCTTTCCAAAGAGGTAGCGCCCGAAGGAATAAGAGTTAATGCGGTAAGACCTGGATTTATTTACACAGATATTCATGAAAGTGGGGGCGAGCCTGGAAGAATAGACAGGATTAAATCAACAATTCCAATGTTGAGGGGTGGGAATCCCGAAGAGGTTGCGAATGCAATTCTTTGGCTGCTATCTGAAGAGGCATCTTATACTACCGGAGCATTTATTGATATTGCAGGAGGCAGATAAAAAAAGAACCTTCCGTAAAGCAATTGCCGGATGGTTCTATATATACGTAGTCTTCAAATATTATTTCAGCGCAAATACTCCATCATCCTGCAGCTGTTTCATGTAAAGCAAGCTTCCTTTTTTATTCAGGTGAAGGTAATCTGAGTAGCATGTTTTATCATTGGTGAAGCGGCAATAATCTCTCACCTCAACACCTGTATGATTTTTAACTGCAGCAAGAAAATCTTTGATGTTATGAATTTTGTTCAGCCATATAGAATGGTATGGTGCTATTACAAATTCAACTCTGGCATTGTGCTTCTTAGCTACGTCAGCTATGGCCTTTAGATTATCAAGTCCTATTTGTTTAATTACTACATCAAGGCTATCGTCGAGGTTATCATGCGTTAAAAGCTCTTCTTTTATTTGTTTATTCAGGATCCAGTCTCCTTCCTGCTTTCCCAGATAATACAATGCTCTGTGGAATAGTTCAGAATTGTACTGGTAAAGCTTTGATATCTGGCATCCTCTGGCAGTTGCAGGGGATACACCTTGAATAAGAGCAGACATTTTTTCTGACTTGCTTATATATGGCCTGAAACTGGTGATTACCTGATCTTCAGTTCTCATGACCAGACTAATATCAACTATAACAAGCTTTGCTTTATATCTTTCAAAATAGTCTTCAATAAGTACTTGCCCAACTTCTCCTGGCAAAGCATTATAACTTAAGTTGAGTGTAGTCATTCCTGTGATCCTTCTTATCTCAGGCTCATAATACCCGTTTCCTCTGGAGTTTCCAAGTATGACGATATCTGCTTCACCTTTGCCATTGTACAACTTTGAATAACGAAGGTTGCTTGTCATGGTAAGATATTCAAGGAAGGAACCTATGCAACGGTCTCCAAGAAATATCAGAGGAATCAATACTAAATAAAACCAAAGCCTGTTCTTTTCTTTCTTTACAGCTTCAGATTTTATCTCAACTTCAATGGAAGGAGCTTTTATCTCGCTAATATTTTCAATAACAGATTCTTTCATTGCCCGCTGTCGATTTAAAATTGAATATAAATGAATTGAGAGTCACTGAATGTACCGAACAGTGCAATCAACCAGAGTATTAATGAAAATGTGATGATTTTAAATGATGGAGATTTTAAAACCAGATCTTCAAAATCATAGCTTTGATGAACATACTCCAGAATCATTAAGATAGATACCAGTCCTATATTTTTGATAATAACAAACTTATTAGGCAAATGCCCGAAAGACATGTCATTAAAAGCGAATATCCCTTTTATCATTTCAAATGCACTTTCAAAGTCATTGCTTCTGAAAAATATTCTTGAGAAACAGGTTAGTAGAAATACAATTATCATTGCAGTAGGAACGAATAATTGTTTTGGGACTACCTTTGCAATTCTGTCGGTTGTTGGCAGAATAAGGCGTTGAGCCACAAGGTATACTCCATTTAATCCACCCCAGACTACGAATGTCCAGTTGGCGCCATGCCAGAGCCCTCCAAGCAGCATAGTGATCATAAGGTTTCTGTAGGCATTGAATTTACCATTACGATTACCTCCAAGCGGTATATAAAGGTATTCTCTAAGCCAGCTGGAAAGTGACATGTGCCAGCGACTCCAGAACTCTGAAAAGTTTTTAGCTAGGTAAGGGAAGTTGAAGTTCTGAGGGAAACGATATCCCAGTATTCTCGCAAGTCCTATTGCAATATCGGAATACCCGGAAAAGTCGCAGTATATCTGGAAAGAATAAAATATGATTCCGATGATGAGATACAGCGACGAGTATTTTTCAGGAAACGCAAATGCAGTTCCCACAAAAGAACCGAGGGAGTCAGCAATGATTATTTTTTTTGCAAATCCTAAAAGTATCCTGGCAAGCCCGGTTTCAAAATTGTCCCAGGTGAATTTCTGATCTGTTTTAAGCTGTGGTAAAAAGTCATGGGCTCGCAATATTGGGCCAGCTGTAAGCTTCGCAAAGAAGATTGAGTAAACTGAAAACGCCGCAAAGTCAGTTTCTGCTTTTATCTTTCTTTTGTAAATGTCTGTTGTGTAGCTTATTGCCTGAAAGGTATAAAATGAAATACCAATGGGCAGAATAATATGAAGGGTGTTGTGAATGGTCCCGGTTCCGAATAAACCTAATACTCCATTGGTTGATTCTATAAAGAAATTGAAGTACTTGAAGAAACCTAAAGTAACCAGATTGAATATTATGCTGGTAATCAGTAGTCTCTTTCTCTTTTTCTCATCTTCTGTCTTCTCCAGGTACAACGCAAGGTTATACTCAAAAATCGTCGATGCAAGAACCAGTGCCAGAAAGCGATAGTCCCAATACCCATAGAAGAAATAACTTGCGCCCAGGGTAAACCATAATCTTAACTTTCCCTTGAAAAAGTAATATAATGGTATGAATATAAGAATGAATTCTAAAAAGTGGATGCTGTTAAAAATCATGCTCTTTTTTGTCGATAAATGAAGACAATAATAATGAATTTTAACTGTATTTCCAATCGAAAACCGGTTGGTTGGCAGGAAATTTAATCTTGAATAAATCCTAAATTGATTCAGTCTTGGATGGATTCCGACCAGTGAATTCAATTGGGTGTTGAATTAAGTCGTTCGTCCTATAATCTGTTTTGTTTAATAATTGAAAGAATAATTTTTATTGCTAATATTGAATCATGCCACATATAGCCATCATCTCAGCAAGCGTAAGAAGAGACAGAAAAAGTCATCGCGCTGCACTTTACTTTAAAAGTTTTATAGAGTCTAATAATCTTGCCACTGTTGAAATACTTGATTTACTGGAATATAATTTCCCTCTCTTTGATGAGCGTCTCAGGTTTCAGCCAAATCCTACCCCCCAAATGCTTGATTTTGTTTCAAAAGTAAAAAATGCTGATGGAGTATTGATTGTGACGCCGGAATATAATGGTGGCTATCCTTCCAGTTTAAAAAATGTAATAGATCTCCTTTATGATGAGTGGTATAGAAAACCTGTAGCTATCTCAACAGTATCCGGAGGGAGTTTTGGTGGTACACAGGTAATTACATCCTTACAGTTCACTTTATGGAAAATTAGGGCCTGGACTGTTCCTGCAATGTTTCCCGTACCAACTATAGATAAATCATTTGATGAACAAGGTATTCCTGTTGACAAAGCTGGAACAGATAAAAGAGCTACCGGATTTATCAATGAGCTTTTATGGTGCATTGAAGCTAAAAAAAGGATGGAATCTTAATCCGATTTAGGTTTGTCTTTAATTATTCTCCATACTACTATCAATGCTCCGCTTGAAGTTTGTTTTGACTTGTCAAGAAGCATTGAACTTCATCAGATTTCAACAAAAAAATCTGATGAGAAAGTTATTGCTGGCAAAATGTCTGGTCTTATTAGTCTTCACGAAACCGTGACCTGGAAGGCCAGACACTTTGGTCTCTGGCTCCAGCTTACATCAAAGGTTACGGAATACAATGCTCCCAATTTTTTTGTCGATGAAATGGTCAGCGGTCCATTTAAGTCATTCAGACATGAGCATATTTTTGAGATAAAGGAAGGCCACACAATAATGACCGATCGTTTTGAATTTCAGTCTCCGCTTGGGTTTCTTGGTAAATTTGTGAATGGGTTATTTTTGAAATCATATATGGAAAAATTACTAACTGAGCGAAACCTGGTAATTAAAGAATCTGCCGAGGGAGATGCCTGGCGGGAACTATTATCCAGAGTTGAAGTCTAGAAGATATTATTCTTTTAATAAATCTTAAATTAATATCCGTATGAAAAAATTTTTTACGCTGGTACTGATCCTGACAGTATATAATTCAGGGTCACTTTTAGCTTGCAGCTGGTTTACCCAATCTTTTTGCGAAACAATTAATAATAAATCCTTTGTTGCAAAAGGGAAAATCGTCTCTTATCAAGAAAAGTCTATCAGGGTAAAATTATTACAAACTCTTATAGGCGAAGAAAGCGCAGATACAATTATAGTATGGGATGAGAAAGATGAAACCTGTATGGATGAGGTTTATTCCATGTCTGCAAGAAATATGGGAGAAATAGGAGATACAATATTTTTTACTGTTGAAAAAATAGCTGAAAAGAAAAATGACTGGGATCAGATTAACGATTACAGGTATTTGGGGCATTATATAAGTACTACCTTTCTTCATGTTCAAAATGATACGGTAAATGGATTTATTAGTGGAGTAGATTTGGCGCCTGTTGAATATAAAGTGTTAAGGTTAGCTTTAAATATTTTTTTAGAGAGGTTTCAAGATTGCAAAGAGAAGGGAGCTATAGTTATAACCTCAAATATAAATGCAGAAGAAGCTAAGGCATTAAGTCTATTTCCCAATCCTGCAGAAAATCTGCTCAATATTGATTTTAGCCCAAGTCAAAAAGTATATCAGTCAATTGTAATCAAAAATCAGTGGGGGCATCAGGTAAAAACTATTGATATATCTGCGTCCTCAAATATCATTCAGATAGATATGTCTGATATAGCTCCGGGAGTTGTATTTGTTGAGCTTGTTGGTGATGGATTTACAGATCGGAGAAAGATTGTTAAGGTTCAATAGCTTTAGCAAGAATGAAATTTTAAGAGGCTGTTCTCAAGAGGGGCAGCCTCTTTTTATATATTAGAATGAAGAATTTAAAATCAAAAGATTTTAAACCCAAATTTCCAATGTTCGGATCTTTAGAGAAAGTAGCTCTTTGTTAATTCCCGAATCGGATCTTTAGGCAGATGCTTTAAAGGAAATTTGGGCAAATTATGAGCTCCAAGCTCGAAATTATGAGCTTTTTGCTCAAATCTCTGGCTAGGTTATAAATTTTAGATTATGGTAGTTTCACCTTAGGTAAACTTGAAAGGTAATTTTCTAGTAAACAGCAATAGGTACATGTGTAAAAGTAAATTGGCAGGATATATGCGCTTGAATAGAATGTTACCTAGTTGCTCGAAATAAAAGTAATTATTAGCTGTTGATTAATTTAGCAACGAAGAATAAAAACAAATTTTTATGACTTCAAAATCGAAATGAAAAAATCAAATAACTGGACTGTTACGAAGTAATGATCAAATCAATGAAATTCAAACTTATTTGTCTCTTAATTTTTTCAATATTCAATGCTTGTTCCATGAAGCAAACCATTGATGATATGTCCAAAAGAAATGGGAGGTGGATCTGGTGGGTTGACAAAGGTAGTTCTCAAGGAGTGTGGATTACGGCTAGCTCGAATGAACCACAAGTAGAGAATGGTGATTTTATATCCTTTTTCCCGAATGGAATATACAGTCAGAAAGGCACTTTGGTGAATGGTAAATTAAATGGAACCCTTAAAGTATATGATATTGAGGGGAAATTTATAAAGCAAGAATTTTATAAACAGGACAGCCTTATAAATGAAAAATTTGAAGAAGGATATAATCGTTTTTATAACGAGGAGGGAATAATGATTGAAGAGGGCGAAATTGTTGGTGGAAAAAAGAATGGAAGGTGGAAATATTACTTTGATGATGGAGTGCTTAGGAGAATAAATGATTTCAAACTAGGACAAAAGACGGGTTATATTATTACCTACTATCCATCTGGTATTGTAGCTGACAGTTCTTATAGAATTGATGGCAAACAAATAGGGGTAGCTAAGTTTTGGTATGATAATGGGGCACTTGAACAAATATCAAACTGGAAAGAAAATGTTCAAGTTGATAGTATGATACAGTTTCATCAAAATGGAAAAATAAAAGAAATCTCCTATTGGAGGAATGGAAAACAACATGGTGAAACAAACGGCTGGTTTGAAAACGGTAAACCTCATTACAAAAGGCATTATAAAGATGGCATTGAAGAATGTTTATATAAGGCATGGTATGCCAATGGAAATTTAAAAGTTATAGGATATGTAAGAAATGATAATCCAGAAGGAGAGTGGAATCTATACCATGAAAATGGTAAACTTAACTCAAAAGGTTCTTTTTTGAGAGGGGAAAAAAAAGGAAAGTGGGTGCAATATGATGCAAACGGACATCTTCAAACTCTAGACAACTTCTGACGAACACCACCTTCCCAACCCAATAGACGCATACAGAAGAGCTTATTACTTATTTTAAACATAAACTTCAAGGTGCGAATTATGACCTTTTTGCTCAACTTTCCGAGCTCAACTTATGAATTTTATTATTTGTATTTTATACTTCAGATTGAATTTGAAAAGTTATTTTCTGGTAAATTGCAATTAGGTGCATATAGCATGACATACGCACTTTGTGGTTTATAAACTAGTGGTGGTAATTTTTAATATGGATAGGAGACTTTAAAAAATATTAATCTTCACGGTTTCAGCCGAGATAATGGATGACATTAAAAAAGTAAATTGACATAAGGAAATAACAAAAATCTCGCTTAACAGCAGTAGGTAACCATTTATTAATTAGAAAGACACCCATGAAAACGAAGTACGCTCCTAAACAGACAACCACTAGCGGGCATACCGTTCAAATCAACAATATTGAGATGTACTACGAGGAGTACGGAGTCGGAAAGCCGCTCGTGCTCTTGCATGGTTTTGGCGGTTGTGCGCAGAATTGGCATCCCTTTATTGCCAAATTCTCAGAGCACCATCGACTGATCGTAGTGGACCTGCGTGGCCATGGTTACTCCACCAATCCCGATAACAAATTCACACATCGTGAAGCAGCCAATGATGTTTTCCTCTTGCTTGAAAAGTTGGGGATTGGTCAGTTCTCAGCAATGGGAATGAGTTCTGGTGGGATGACGCTACTGCACATGGCGACAAGTCAACCCAAACGCATCGACGCGATGGTATTAATTAGTGCAACAACCTATTTCCCCGATCAGGCAAGGGCCATTATGCGCAGAGCTTCGTTTGCCACCATGCCACAACAAGTGCAAGAAATGTATCGGGAATGCGCAAAACGTGGTGACGAACAGATTCGTCAACTCATTGCACAGTTCAATGCGTTTCACGAAAACTATGACGATATGAATTTCACCGCACAAAATTTATCAGCCATTACAGCTCGTACGCTCGTTGTGCACGGTGATCGAGATAACTTTTTTCCCATTGAAATCCCTGTAAGTATGTACCGTTCTATACCGGATGCTGCTTTATGGATTATTCCAGGCGGCGACCACGTTCCTATTTACGATTCAACGGTTCCATTCACCTCAACAGCCCTG
This sequence comes from Sporocytophaga myxococcoides DSM 11118, assembly GCF_000426725.1. Lineage (NCBI taxonomy): Bacteria > Pseudomonadati > Bacteroidota > Cytophagia > Cytophagales > Cytophagaceae > Sporocytophaga > Sporocytophaga myxococcoides. The sequence continues at coordinate 471,261 of NZ_KE384560.1, forward strand.
CGATTTCTTGATGGGCTTAGCTGCAAGTAGCAATAGAGATGAAAAGGCGTTTAACTTGGAAATAAAATAAAAACGGTTGAAACACAGGGCCTATTTTATTGTAATTTACAAGCTCGCATCTCTTCCTAACGGGTTGATTGCGATTGATAATGAATTGTTGACTAGTAATTTTTAAACACTACCTAATGATTAAAGAACGAATTTATCCCAATTATTTATGGATCATCATTTCATTAATTACTTCAATATTTTTTTGTTGTTTAACGATAGCATGCATAGTTCTTTTTATCCTTTCGATAAAGTATTTAGAGTTTAAGTTCATTTTGTTTTCACTCTTCTGTATTCCATTTTTTGGATATATAGCCTATTTGAATTTATATACAAATGTTAATTACATAAGCTTTATTAAAATAGAACAGGATGATGAACTGATAATTACACATCCGCTTAAATATCAAAAATTACGAATTCCTAAAAGGCAGATTAAAGAATTTGCTCATGATTCAATATCGATAGGTAAGGTTGGGTCAACAAAAACAATTATATTACATATGACCCATGGTGATTCAATTGAATTCGCAAAAATATATCATTGGAATTTCAGTAGTTTAAATGAATTTCTAAAGCGTAATAAGGTAAAATACAATAAAGATATAGGTGGACATTGGACACTTTGGAGAAGGAACTACTAAAAGCTATGAGCATAAACTAATCCGAACATTTACAGGTCTTTCTAATAGATTTAGTTTTTTGTTATGATTTGATTCGACGTTGTAAGCTATCATGATGTGCCTAAAATATTTTTACTCTTACATAAGAGCAGTGAAAATACTCAACTTACTTAAAATGTCAGCATTAACAGTCTTTAATCAAAATGAAAATTCAATTAATAGTTTTTGTTGCGAGCATTTTATTGGGTTGCTCAAATGACAAAATTGTTCGGGTTGGTATTCAACCGTTAGGCAACTTTGATTCGAAAATAGTTGATACGATATCAATAACGATTCAAAGAAAATATGGCTTTAAGACCTTCATCTTGCCTAGAGCATCGGAGCCACAGGAGGCCTTTATAAATATTAAGTCTCTAAGGTATAGAGCTGATGTCTTAATCAAATACCTGAAAGAGAATAAAGCTGATACACTTGACTATATTATAGGATTGACAGATTATGATATCTCGGTAACTAAAAGAGATGTATTTGGAAATGTTAAAGCTCCCAAAGAGAAGTATGCCGATTGGGGAATCTTTGGACTTGGCTATAGACCTGGCCCAAGTTGCATCATTTCCAGTTTTAGATTACACAGCAAATCGAAGACACTTTATCTTGAAAGACTTAAGAAAGTCTCAGTCCATGAATTGGGGCATAATCTGGGATTGGATCATTGTGAAAATACCGGATGTGTGATGCAAGATGCTGTTGAGTCAATTCATACAACTGATAAAGCAAAGTTAGATTTATGCTCAAATTGTAAAAGGGAATTAAAGTCATGGCTACATCAACTGTACTCTAAAGTTGTTAGGTTTCAATAATTCATGAATTAAAATATAATCTTGAATTGGAATATATTGTAAAGTTTCCAAATGCATCATTCAGGATTTAATAAAGTAAACAAGTAAAAGAAAATACAAATGTTTATTGTTTCATTATCATACAAAAAAGAAATCAGCGAAGTAGAAAAGTTCATTGATCTTCATATCCGATTTTTAGATAAATATTATTCTGAAAAGAAATTCATCTTTTCAGGAAGGAAAAACCCTCGGACTGGGGGTGTCATATTGGTTCGTAATGTAAGTAGGGAAGCTTTAATGGAAATTATCCACCAAGATCCTTTTTATCAAAATGAAATTGCGGATTATGACATCACTGAAGTAATACCGACTAAATATGATGAAGACTTTGCTTGTTTTACAGAATAACCATTGTTTGTCTTTTGTAATATTCAGATAATTAAATGGTTGTGAAGTTTATTCAGAATGAAAGTTTTTCCTGATAAATTCGTTAGTATTGTGACTAAAATCAAAACTGAAATTTTAAAATAAAATCATGTTTAGAAATATATCCCTATCTCTTTTCCTATTTGCGGGAGTTTTAGCGACTTCTTCATGTTCTTCACCTGAAAAGAAGGCTGAAAAAATTGCATTGGAGGTATCATCATTAGCCTTAGATACCGACCCTGTCTGTAAAATGCCAATTGCGGGCCATCTGGCTGATACCTTAAATTTCAATGGCAAAGTATATGGCTTCTGCAATACGGCATGTAAAAAGGAATTTGAGAAAAATTCAGAGACTTATCTGAAATAGTCAAAATATACAGATCAAAGAGGCTCGCGAACGCGGGCCTTTTTGATTTTAAAGGGTTCTATAAAAGAATTTATTCCTCCTGACATAAGGTTGTCACTAAACCACTTTTTCTTTACAGAGTTAATCAAAGAAAATAAAAAATGAAAACAGACCTGATAGCTCAAGCTTCCATTGAAATCAAGACAGATGTTAGAACTGTCTGGGATGCTCTCGTTAATCCTAAAATTATTAAAGAATACTTGTTCGGTACGGACACCTATTCCGATTGGAAAGTAGGTAGCAGAATCTCTTTCAAAGGTGTCTGGGAAGGTAAGCCTTATGAAGATGGTGGGATTATTACTGCCATAGAGCCAGAAGAAACTTTTAAATACACCTACTGGAGTTCCATGTCAGGTACACCTGATGTTGAAGAAAATTATGCCCATATCTCTTATGATTTGGAGGAAGTTGCTACAGGAGTGCGCCTGACTATTAGTCAGGACAATATAAAGACTGAGGAGGCTAGGGAACATTCTGAAAAGAATTGGGGTATGGTACTCGACTCAATGAAAAAGTTATTAGAAAAAAAGTAACAGTATCAAATGCAGAGGCAGTGAAAGTGTTAGCCTTTTGCGGGTGCCTCTGCTTCTGTGCCCATTTCTCTTAGTTTCCACTTGGTGGCGTTCATCAATTTTCTTATATCATTCCAGATATTGAACGAGTACAGTCCCAAGGCTAAGCCTATTATCAGACGAACGATAATGTCCGTCCTTTGGCCTTTGGTCATGTCCCAACACATTTTACCATCAGGGTAAAAGCCTCCATAGTTGTATAGTCTGAACAATTCAAAAGCGATAAGGGAAAAGGGTAAGATAACGAGAAATGCTTGTAAAATCTGCGCAACTATTCTATAAGATGATTTCTTTTTAAAGTCTATTGTATCAACATCCGACCCAGTGAGGAAAACAGATTGATTTACAATTCCGAAGTAGAGGTATCTCTTAATATGTAAATTGTCTGAATTCCGTGATCTCTCAAGTAATTCTGAAACAACGTGATGTTGCCTTCTTGCTGAAAAGTAATACCAGGTAGCGATTACAACAAACCCAAGCATACCAACAAGTATGATATCACTGACTGAAAACTGAATACCTATAACAGGAATTTCTATTAGCTCAAATTTGTCATAAATAATATTTTGAAAAGATTCCTGCTGTGGGTCTTTAGCAAGTTTTTCGTTTTCTCTGAAATAATGAAGCCAGCTAAAAACTCTGTTAAATTCCGCAATAAAAATGATAATGCCAGCGATATTGAGAATAAGAAAAATCTGTCGGGTTCTTTTAGACGCATCTATATATGCGGTGATAAGGCTTTCAAGGATCTTCTCTTCAAATTTGTTAATGCTTTCCTCATCTGGTTTTCCAAAAAGGGACGAGATTTTTTTTCTTACTTTTCTAAGCATAACCGGGAAAAGACAAGGCAACCCTTATCTTATCCGGTAAAACAGGCTTTTGCTAAAGATGTTTACCTCCTGTGTAAACATTTTTAAGTATACTTAAGTCAGCAACGGTTTTATCAACCATGATAATCCATTCTTCTCCTTATCTCCTTGGCAGCTTCATCTCCTGCCCATTTTTTACAGAGATAAAGCCCAAGGTCTATGGATGCAGAAACAGCTCCGGCTGTAATTACATTGCCATCTTCAACAATTCTTTCTTTACTTACGGTTTTGCAATAAGGCGCTAGAGTTTCATACTCCATAAAATTTACAGTGGCTGTTTTGTCTTTTAAAAAACCTGCAGCCCCGAGAAGCAGACTTCCTGTGCAAATAGAAATCTTATTCTTTACTTTTTCTGAGGTCTTTAGCCAGTTAATAAAGTCTTTATCAAATTGAAGTTTTCTTGTGCCAAATCCGCCAGGGACTATGATGACATCGTATGCTCCAAGATCACTGTTGATTTTGGTAGCCTTTACTTCAAGTCCAAAGTTATCTTTATTACTTTCCGTGTAAGAGCAGATATCCCATTCCAAATCTGGAATATATTTAAGTGATTTGAGTCTGCTTAATGGGTCATAGATGCCAATAAAGTCAAGCCAGGTAATGCCTTCAAAAATTACGTATGCTATTTTCATATTTATGTATAGGTAAAAAATTATTGTAAAAATAATAAATCTCCGGTCAATTATAACCGGAGATTCAAGGGGTGGTTTTAATTATTTGGGAATAGGTTTAATGGCCATATTTCGCCTCACCCTAATTCCGTCTCCTGAAGGAGAGGACTTTAATTTATCTATAAATAGCTACATTAGTTTCTCGTCGACTGTTCCCTTCTCCTTCAGGAGAAAGGTTAGGGATGAGGTCTTTTTGCTTTGAGACTTGAACTAAATAAATAACCTCATTACTTTATTTAACCTTACTGGTATAAGCAATCAAATCTACAAGTTTGTTTGAGAAGCCCCACTCATTATCATACCAGCTAACCACTTTTACAAAATGATCATTAAGCGAGATACCTGCTTTGGCATCAAAAACAGAGGTTCTGTCATCTCCAAGAATATCTGTAGAGACAATTTCATCTTCGGTATAACCTAATATACCTTTAAGCTTACCTTCTGATGCGTTTTTTACAGCTTTCTTAATGGCTTCATAGGATGCAGGCTTTTCAAGACGGCATGTAAGATCAACAACAGAAACATCTGCAACAGGCACTCTGAAAGACATACCGGTAAGTTTGCCTTTAAGGGAAGGTATTACCAGTCCTACTGCTTTTGCTGCTCCAGTGGAGGCCGGAATAATATTCTGATAAGCTCCTCTTCCGCCTCTCCAGTCTTTGGCAGAAGGGCCGTCAACTGTTTTCTGTGTCGCAGTTACTGCATGTACGGTGGTCATCAAACCTTCAACGATTCCAAATGCATCATTCAGGACTTTTGCAATAGGAGCAAGGGCATTTGTGGTGCAAGAGGCGTTGGATATGATGTTAAGATCTTTTGTATAGGTTTCGTGATTAACACCCATTACAAACGTGGGTGTGTCGTCTTTCGCAGGAGCAGAGAGGATCACACGTTTTGCTCCCGCCTGTATGTGCTTTTGCGCTGTTTCCTTGGTTAGGAACAAGCCTGTCGATTCTACTACATATTCAGCATCCACCTCATTCCATTTTAATGCAGCAGGATCTTTTTCTGCACTGATTCTGATAGCTTTACCATTCACAACAAGCTGGCCATTTTTTACTTCAATGCTTCCGTCAAATTTTCCATGAGTAGAATCATATCTGAGCATATATGCCATGTAATCAGCATCTATAAGGTCGTTGATGGCAACGATTTCTACATCAGATCTTTTAATAGCTGCTCTGAATACAAGCCTCCCGATTCTCCCGAATCCGTTGATTCCGATTTTTATCTTAGACATACATTTATGTTTTATATTGAAAATAAATCTTTGCTTCTTTTAGGCAACCGCATCTCTGAAAGCAGTTTTAAAGCTTTTGCGGTAATGTCCCGGAGTAATCTTAAGATGTTTCAGAAAGAGCCTTCTAAGGGAATCCTGACTACCTATTCCGCAACTGTCTGCTATCTGATCCAGGGAAAGGTTAGAGTCTTCAAGACTCCTTTTTGCTTTTTCAAGTCGTACCTTCTCTATATATTTTCCAGGTGTTATGCCAGTTTCTTTGAGAAATACTCTTGCAAAATTCCTTGGACTCATAGCGCAGTGTTCCGAAAGTTGTTCGACCTTTAACTCATCTTTGATATGCTCTGAAATGTATTCCTGAACATCCCTGATCGGTCCGCTTTCTGTATGTTGCTGGGCCAGCACTGTGCTGAACTGAGACTGGTTGCCTGGCCTCTGAAGAAACAGGACAAGTTCTTTGGCAACAGTAAGTGCAAGATCTCTTCCATAGTCTTCCTCAACCATCGCAAGCGCCAGATCCATGCCAGAAGACACCCCGGCGGATGTATAGATATTGCCCTCTTTAATAAATATCGGGTCCGGATCTACAATTATATCAGGATACTTTGCCTGAAGCTCATTACAAGCCATCCAATGAGTTGTGGCTCGTTTTCCATTAAGAAGGCCTGCTTCAGCCAAAGCAAAAGTCCCTCTGCAGATGGATGCAATCCTTCTTATTTTTCCTGAGTTTTGGTCCAGCCACCTATAAAAGTCTTTGCTAAGTCTGAACTGACTTTTGGAGGCATATCCGGCGATGATCAAAGTGTCTATTTTCTCCTCTATTGCTTTATAGCTGATAGGGGTATTTATGGTGATGCCTGATAGGGAAGTACATGTTTTCCTCCCATGCTCAGGAGAAATTGTTATTACTTTGTAGGGTTCTTTTTTAGGAGCATTAGCTTTCAAGAAAATAGAGGCTCTGCTAAATACATCTGCTGGTCCAGCTATGTCAATCAGCATTGTATCAGGCATAGCAACTATGGCAATAAGCCTCTCTTTGATACCGGTTACAGGAGTCATATATTTTCCTTATTTTTAATATATAAGTCAAATATAGAAGAAAAGGATCTTGGCAGCAATGACAATTTTGCTGCACTTTCTGCCAATTGAAAAAGTGTTGAAGTAAAGCGGTTTAAGTTTAGCTCCTTTTTAGAAATTGATTACTTACTAATCTTTGGGCAGATCAATTGTGAATTCTGCACCACCTCCAATTCTGTTGGCGACTTTAATTTTTCCATTAAATTTTTCGACAATGCTTTTTACGATATAGAGTCCGAGTCCAGAGCCTTTGGAATTGACATCGCCTCTATAGAACATGTCGAATAGTTTGTCTATAATTTTTTCATTGATACCCTTGCCTCTGTCGGAAAATATTATTTGGATACTTTTTTCAAAATTATGGATACAAATATCTACCTCGGGAGGCTGAGAGGGTTGAAAGTATTTTAATGCATTGTCAATGAGTTTTTGAAAAATGGTTTTTAACATTTCTTTATCGGATGTTATTATTAAATCATTCGGAATATTTAAATGAAATTGTGCATGATAGGTGAAGTCTGCAGTGTACGAACCTTGTATGACTTCGCTTACGAGTTGTCCGACATCGACTTTAGTATAATAGAATTCATTGTTTTTGATTTGCATAATTCTCACAAGACCCATCAGTGATGTGTCCAGTTTGCGAGTGCTGCGTTCAATTAATTTGAAATAATCCAAAGCTTTGGAATCCTTGATGTCTTGCTTTGCGATCAGAGTTAACCCGATAATTGTGGCTAATGGTCCTTTTAGATCATGAGATGTCATGTATAAAAAAGTAGATAACTCTTTGGTTACTTTATAGGTTTCTTCTTTACTTTTCCTGAGCTCTGTAATGTCAATAGCAAAGGATACATGAAGATGAAGCATCCCATTGAGCTTTGCACCTCCTTCCAATACAGGAGTTCTGCTTCCGTCCTTACATACATATTCTCTTTCGTAGGGAGCCTGCCATTTGTTTTGTGCGGATTCATCGCTGGTTGTTTCGTCGTTAAATTTAAATTCATCCGGAGTTATTTTATCCCATGTGATCTTTTCAGTTTTAAGGTCTTCATTTGAATATTGAATTATGTTCAGAAAGCGTTCATTTGCATCAATGATTTTTTTATCATCATCAGAAAAAGCAATACCAATAAGATTTGAGTTAAAGATGCCACTGAATTTAGCCTCACTTGCAATAAGCGCTTTTTTGGAATTTATCTTGTCTGTTATATCTTTAAGCGAGAGGAAAAAAGCCTTCCCGTCAGATAGCTCAATTATTGTTACGTCATTTTCAAGATAAAAAGTTGAACCATCTTTTCGTCTGCCTTGAGATATATATGAACTGGGGACTGGTTTACCTTCATTTATTCTTGAAATTCTTTTATTAATAATCTGCACACTCTCCTCTGTATATAGCTGGTCAATGGAGACTTTCATAATTTCTTCAATTGAAGAATAGCCAAAGATTTTAGCAAAAGCTTCATTTGCTATGAGGATTTTAAAGCCCCTGGAGATAGCATTGGCTCTGTATGATTTCTCAAATAAGTTCCTGAAGCGATGTTCTGAGTTGATCAATTCCGCTTCAATTTTTTTCTTTTCAGTAATATCTATGAAGGCGCCGACAAGTCCGATAATCTTGCCAGACTGATCTGATAAGGGAGCACCATTAATCAGTACATTTCTTTTCTCTCCTTTGGCAGCTATTATTTCAGCTTCATAGTTGGAAGATATATTTTTAGATCTTTTTTGGTGTTCCTCATTCATTCGCTTAAGACTTTCTTTTGTAAAAAAAGAATGATAGGTCTTCCCTTTAAGATCATTGACGGATTCAATGCCCAGAATATTGCACATTGAAGGATTAGCAAATCTTGTAAAACCTTCTGTATCTATTTCCCATATTCCTACATCCGTATTGTTTGAGAATGTTCTGTATTTGTCTAATTCCAGCTTTTCTTGCGGAAGCATTTGAGAATTCAATTCTTTGATTTGAATCAGACACCCTGTGCTTTCCTCAGCTTTATTAGTTGATGTCGGAGAATATGTAAATTCAAAGCTACCTTTTAAGTCTATGTTAAGTGGTGATAGATTACTGAACACCTGAACAACCTTTTGACCAGTCAGGCATTTTTTTATGTTTATAAAATGGTCTGACGAAATAAGTTCGGGGAAGCTTTGAAAAATATTTTTCCCCAGAAAAGATTGCTCTTCTTTGCCAGTTAAATTGCTCAATCCTCTTGACCAAAAGGTACAGAGATAATGCCGGTCAATCGATAGCAGAATAAATTGATCAGAGTCTTTTATTGCATTTAGGATGTCATAATCTGTTGACATGTTATATGCTTGTATTTTAAGCTCTTTCTTAAATAAGAACAATTATGGGGTTGGTTTTCATTCAATAATCGAAAGCGCAGGAGTAATTCATTATCAGGTTTTTATTGATTCTGAAGTCTCTTGGGGGATGCAGATTTTTTTTGTATTTTAGATAAAGTTATAATGGTTCTTCTGAAGTGGAGTTCCTCTCAATATTAAATTATTACTTAAATGAATACCTGGGAGCATAGCCTGTTAGGTCAGCGAAAATTCGGAGGAAGACCGGAAGATTATCATTCTATACATAAATTTATTGACAGCAGTAAATTATTCTGTTATCATCTCAAACACCGTTTGCTCTTGCATAATCTATATGGGGTAGAGCTTGCAATCAATTTGTTCGGCGAGGCAATAAAAAATGCGGACGGAGCGATAATACTAGTCAGGGATATTGCTGTGGAACATGTGAGAGAAGATCTTGATGGTAAAATACCAACATTGACAGAATGGCTTGAAGAAGATAAAAGTATTTATCCCTTTGAGATTCCTGATCTTGAAGATGATAAGTTAAACAGTTTTATCTGGAAACCGTATCTCAGAAGTGGTCACAAAGCCGCATTGCATATTACCTGCAGTGATTTTGGAGTATTTCTCACAGAGCTTTTTTATGGGCCAGAGACAGCACTGAAATTAAGATCGAAGATCAATTCAGATTATAAGGTTAGCAGTTTCCTGGAGCGCTTTACGTTTACAAAATCCTGGCAGTACAGCCCTATGAAAGAAGAAATTGAATGGCTTAAAAATCAAAATAAATCCAAATGATTGCAAGATTTATAAAATGGATTTTCGGTAAAAAAAATAATGAACAGTTATCATGGCCAGAAATTCCTGAAAGAAATCCTGAAATTATCAGGCAAACTATGCTTGTTTTGAAAACTCTTCTGAGCGAAGGGAAGGAGATTAAAGCAGAGTGGAATGCGGGAGGTGATGATACATGTTGTGATGTTTTTATAAACGGAGAGCCTTCTTATAAGCATCAAGATTTTGATATTTGTGAAGTCGTAAGGCTCAGAATTATAGATCTGCTAAATCTTCCAAATGCAGGTGAGGAGTATCATATGGGCAAAGGAACTATTTGTCTAAATGAAAAGGAGGAAGTGGGCATGCGGTTTACATCACGGGAACATGCATTTGGGCATCACATTAATGAATTTACTCAGTGGAATATGGAAGAAACCCCTGAGTTAAAAAATAATCTTCACAAGGTAGAGGTATCTTTCAGTGGAAGTGTTGATCTAGAAAGTGAAAGAATTGCTGAAACCAAAATTGAAACTATTTATGGTGAGCCAATACTATTGAATGCAGAACAATTGGAGCCAATAAAGAATAGACTAAATGACCTTCTTGATAAATATGAATCTCAGTTAGGGGCAAAAGTGGATGGCCAGGAGCTTTCAAATATTTATGTTAAGGGGACGTTAGGGGCTGAACCTTTGACGTCTTTTCAAATTGAAAAATACTACGACAAGTCATTTCATCATAAAGATGAGTTTATTTCATTAATGTAGATTGATTTTGAAAATGAATTATTATGATAAGTAAATTTTTAAGGAAGTTTTTTTGGAATAAAGGTAAAGATGCCGATATCGTGGAAGCAGGAGAGATAGATAAGAAAGTTATTAAAGTGATAAAGAATGAGAGAGAAGTGTTATCGACATTGCTTAGTGATGGCAAAGAGATCAGAGCAACATGGGATGCAGGAGGAGATCAGACATGCTGCAATGTTTCCATTGATGGAGATTATGAGTTTAAATATAAAAATTGGAATCTTAGTGATTATTTAAGAGAGAGAATCATAGATGTATTGAATCTTCCTAACGCCAGTGAAAATTACCACAAAGGTGAAGGCGTTATTAGCCTGACAGAAAAGGGAGAAATCGGTATGCGTTTTACATCAAGAGAGCATACATATGGCGATAACATTGAGGAATTTATTCAATGGGATATGGGTGATATGCCTGAGTTGAAAAAGAATCTTCATAAGGTGGAAGTGTTCTTTTCCGGAAGAGTTGATTGGGGAGATGATAGGTGGATGAACTCTGGTGTTAACACTATTTATGGTGAACCTATCATTTTAAATGATCAACAGAAGCAGGTGTGCGAGAAAAAACTTAATGAGCTGTTGAATAAATATGAAGCCCAATTAGGCTCTGTTGAAGACGGCCAGGAGCTTTCAGGAGTTCATGTTGACGGAATCCTTGGACCTGATCCTTTGACTTCCTTTAGAGTGGATAAAAGCTTCGAAAAGACTATTTATCATAAAGATGAATTTGTAGTATTAATATAAAAGATGGATATATATTTTCATAAGATAAAATTTGATGATCTTGATCTCGTTCTGCGACTCTTCAAAAAAGAAGGAAGAAGTCTTGAACTGGTATTAAGCTATTTTGAAAATCCGGAAACGATAGCAAAGATAAAGGAAGTTTATCCTTCAGTTGAAGCAGTGAATGTTAGGGATATATTGAAGCTTACGAATGCTGAGCAAAGAATGATCGCACTAAGTACCATCCCTCATGAAGAAATTCTCGGACAGCTTGATGCTAAGTTGGTAAATCGTCAAACAGTAAAGAAGAAACAAACCCGCTGGGATGAGCAGTTAAAACCATATGTTTATGAATATGATGATTGTTATGAACTGTATTCATTTTCCGGTGAGGCATTAGGAATAAAAAGCAATCGGATGGGATCGAATAAAGTCCCTGAAATTTATATGGTCAAATGTAAATGCACTTCCACCGGAAGGACATATTACCAATATGTGCCGCATTATATCGGCGAAGAGAAGGATGCTATAAAAGCTATCGCATGGACTTTCAGTATTGGGTATTCCCATTTGACAAAGGAACAATATCTTCATTTTATGTACAGTGAAACCTAATTATTATGATAGACTTCGAACGCATATATCGTCATGGTGACGTAATACTTTTCAAGCTAAAAGAGGATGACAAACGGGCAAGTCAGAATGCCATAAAAAAGATGGATAACCTTGTGCTCGAAGAGGGTGAAGTGACGGGTCATGCACATAGATTAAGTGGTTCTATAGAAGTGCTTGAAGAAAATTTATCTGAAAGGCAAATTCTTTTCAGGATAGAAAAGAATGCTTTGCTAACTCATGAAGAACACGATCGTATGGTCCTTGATAGAGGAGTTTATCTTAAAGTCTCTCAGGTAGAATATGACCCTTTTTCTAATATGATACATTGGATAAGAGATTAAACGAAAAAAGGACTGTCTAATCGGATAGTCCTTTTTTATAATAAATGGAATGGACTTGCGTCTAATTTGGTGTTGTAAAAAAAGAAGTTAGCAAAGTGTCTTCATTCAAGGAAGTTCCTTCGTTTTTTTCATCTTTCAGCGTGTATATAGCAATGGTAGAAGCTGAAGGTAAAGATGGGACTGCTTGAAGTATTTTTTCTTCATGAACTATATTTTGTTCTTGTTTTAAAGTTTTTGTTAATTCTCTACCAATGGAAGTGTTTAGAATAGTGTCTTTAATATCGTCAAGAATCTCAGTTTGCTTGGCTTCTTGATTCATCTCTTTAGGCAGTGGTGCTGGTGATTGTGCAATTTGTTTTTTCTGGCCATTCTGATTATTAATGAAGAAATAAGCCAGCAGCATCAGTACAAAGGCCAAAGCAGGCTGATATGCAGGAATACGGTAATTCAGAATAGAAGCAAGAGAAAATGTAAAGCTTGGTCTCTGGTTTTTCTCTCTGAATTTTTCAATTAGAAATCCTTTTATTTCTTTATCCGGATTTATGTTTTGTCTATCCTGATCAAACTTTCTAGTCAAATTTAATGAGCTTTTACGAAGAGCATTAAATTCCTCCTCTGTAATGTATTGAAGTACTAATGACTTTTCTTCCAGGTTAAGTTCTTTGAAGTCTTTTTGGATTAATTGTTCCAATAGATCAGACTCTTTTTCTTTATGATTCATATTACTGAATTTTTATGGCTTGAATACTTTTAGTCTTTCTGATAATTTTTTTAACGTATAGAAAATCCTTGATTTTATTGTTCCCTCAGGACATCCAATTATCTGACTTATTTCTTTTACGGATAAATTTTCCTGAAATCGGAGAATGATAATTTCGCGCAGCTCATCATCAAGCAAGGATAGAGCCTCATTCAGATTGCTCTCTAACAGATCTTTGTCAATTTGAAAAGAAAAGGTTTCATCTTCTTTATAAAGCTCTGTAATATAGTCACCAGTTTTAACTTCCTTTCGGGTAGCAGATCTCCGATATTGATTCTTGCACATGTTAGATCCTATGCTGTAAATCCAGGTAGAGAACTTTCTTCCTTCTTCAAATGAGTGAGGTTTTTCTATAACTTTCAAAAACAAATCTTGCAGAAAGTCATCTGCAAGATCCGAATCATAGTTAAGCATTCTAAAGAAGTAGAAATGCATTTTCTTTTTATATCTTTCGAAGAGTTCCTCAAAGGCTTTCTCCTTGCCTTTTTTTATGAGTTGCATAAGCTCCTCGTCCGAATGATTTTTATATGTGCTTCTGAAAAAATGCATTGAAAGCTATTTTAACATTTCCGACACTTCTTTTTCTCTGTTGCCGTCAGCGGCTAATTTTAGAATAAGTTGTTTAAGCTCTTCAGCTTTTTCAGCTTCTTCAGTTGTCCGATAATGTTTATATAAAAGGGTAAATGGAGCAATATAATTCTGATTACATAAAGTTACGATGTTCTGTGATTTATCTGTTTCAAAGGATGCTTTTATGTAATCTAGCAGAAACTTCTTTTCGTAATTCTTTCTTATGAAAGAAATGTTATCCATCTTTTCTTCAGAGTATTTCATTCCAAGTCCAGTTATATAGAGCTTATCTTTTATCCCAGTGTAGGATTCTGAATTCCCCATTGTTAATGCCAGATATACTGGCTTGCCTCCCGAGTTCTCAACTATGGTTTCAATCAAACGTTTTTCCCAGGCCTTTTTGCTCTCAGCTGTAAATGGTTCAATTACTTGTAGCGCATTTGATTTTGCTGTGTTTTGCACTATGCCTGCTTTATTGAAAAGTTTTACTCTGTATTCATTTAAACCAACGAGACTTGTATTAATTATAGTCACATCCGTTCTGAATCCAAGTGCATCCTGTATCATCCAGGCAGGGTAAGTATCATTATCTCCAACGGTTAACAATATCGCGTCTTTTTCAAGAGAAGCAAGAACATTGTAGTTGTAATTCAGGAGGCCTTGTGATATATCACTTTTCTCGAACATTTTGATATGAAATTCTTTTCGCTTCTCATAATTCAGATCAACTTCGTATCGGACAGAAAGCTCATGGTAAGTAGCAGGGTTTTCTGGTTGCAGTTGATATGCTTTTTGTATATACTTCATTGATGCAGGATCCCAGCAACCCAACAGCCATCCTTTGGTCAGGTTGAATGTAAATGTTTCAGGAATGGCTTTCTCCATCCTATCTACTACCTCAGCTACCTTTTTATTTGTGGCTTCACTGTATTTATTAACTACCCACAAGGAACGATAGGCTGTGTATAGATTGAGCCAGGAGTCTTCATTCTTAGGATCTTTTTTTACTTCTGATTCCCAAAGTTCAGCTTGTGTATTATACCATTTTTCATCATGGATCTCCTGCGTGTACCTTGGAACTTTTTCAGGCTTGGATTGAGAAAATCCTTTAGAATTTGCTAATAGCGTAAGTAAAAGAAAGATCAGTTTTAAGTTTTTCATAATATAAAAAGTAAGTGTTTTGAAGAATGATACACGAGGAAGAGGTGGACGTTCAGGTTGGATGGTGAAATTTCTGAAAATAATTTTAAGCATAATAAGTTGGCCCGAGACTTTCAGTTATTTCATTATCTGTTTTAAAATATTAAATAAATTCTTCAACCTTGGAATGGGGGCTTAGATCCTTCCTTGAAATTTTTCGTTATTTTAGCAAAGCTTTCTAAATTTAAGATCTATGGCGACAAAATCTAAAAAAGGCAATTCAGGTAAAAAAAATGAAGATTTCAATGCCCGTTCCTATACAAAATTTTTGAAGGAGGTAGGAAAGCAAAGTGCACAGCGCTCTATTAGAGAGACAAAGGCATTGGGATTATCAATCACATATGTGGAAGGTGGCGAAATAATTAGGGAAGATGCTAATGGCAGGAAAGAGGTCATTGGGAAGATTTAATTGAATGGCTTCTAAAGAAAAGCGGTTAAGGATTTTTGCTGGACCAAATGGATCCGGAAAATCATCTTTATTTCATGATTTTTCCAATAAGGCAGATTTTAAAGTTGGATATTTTTTAAATGCTGATAATGTTGAAAAGGAGCTTCGTGAAAAAGGATTTATCAATTTATCAGAATTAAACCTGGAAGTTGATAAAAAGTCGTTCCAGGATTTTAATAAAAGTTCTTCACTCAAGAGGAAAGCAAAAAAAGAAGGGTATAAGATAGATATAAAGTTTAAAGATAATATTCTTGTTAACCTTCCCAAAGAAACTAATTCGTATGAAGCGGCATTTGTTACAGCTTTTATCAGACAGGAATTTATAAAAACAGGCATTTCTTATTCATTCGAAACAGTAATGTCCCATCCTTCAAAATTGGATGAAATGGTTTCTGCAAAAAATGCAGGTTATAAGACTTATCTGTATTATATCTGCACTGAATCTCCCATCATAAATAAAGATAGAATTGATAACCGTGTTGAAATGGGAGGACATAATGTTGATGAAGATAAAATCAGATCTCGATATTTCGCTTCTCTTAATTTGTTATATAATGCTATAAAATTGGTAAGAAGGGCATATATATTTGATAACTCAGGAAGGGAGTATAAATTAATTGCTGAGTTCTTTGAGGGTGAAGTTAAATATCATAATAAAACGTTTCCAAAATGGTTTCTCCGGGACGTTATTGAAAAAATGGATGTCTAATCTAAAAATAAATAGAAGAGGATTTTGAGAGTTTCCATTCATAAAATCAAAAAAGCCTTGCAATTTAAAATTGCAAGGCTTTCAAATTTAAGGGTGGCCAATGGGACTCGAACCCACGACCCTCAGAACCACAATCTGATGTTCTAACCAGCTGAACTATGGCCACCGTTTTACTTTAGGTGTGCAAAGATATAAGAACGAAATTTAATTTACAACAAAATATTTCATAAAATTATATTCTATTGAAAGATAGTCGTTTGCCAAAATTGCTTTCGTCAAATTTACCCTCTTCATACACAAGATTTCCACTTACAAGGGTATGAGTGACCTTAGAATGGAAGTTTACTCCTTCAAAAGGAGACCAACCGCATTGGTATAAAATGTTGTTTTTAGCTACTTCATAAGATGAGTCCAGGTCCACCAAAACAAGATCCGCCCAATAACCTTCCCTGATATATCCTCTTTTTTCTATTTGGAAACAAATTGAGGGATTGTGGGACATCTTTTCAACTATTTTTTCAAGACTGATTTTACCTTGTTTGTAAAACTCCAGCATGGCATTAAGACTATGCTGAACCAAAGGTCCTCCCGAAGGCGCTTTCCAATAGTTCTGACTTTTCTCTTCGGTTGTATGAGGAGCATGGTCTGTAGCAATTATGTCAAGATGGTCATCAAGCATGGCTTTGAAAAGAGCTTCCTTATGTCTTCTTTCCTTTACAGCGGGGTTCCATTTTATCTTGGTTCCAAGTCTGTCATAATCTCTGCTGTCAAACCACAAATGATGCACACAGACCTCAGCAGTAATTCTTTTTTCACTTAATGGTTTTGTATTGTCAAAAAGGCTGATCTCTTCTTCTGTAGAGATATGAAGTATGTGCAATCTTGAATTAAACTTTTTAGCCAAAGCCACAGCCATAGAAGAGGACTTATAACAAGCCTCCTCATTCCTTATAACAGGATGGATAGAAGCAGATGGATTTTCTCCATATTTTTCTTTTGCCAATGCAGTGTTTTTCAGAATAGTTTGTTCATCTTCACAATGCGTTGCGATGAGCATGCCTGCATTTTTAAAAATTTCTTCCAGCGTCTTTTCATTGTCAACCAGCATGTTGCCTGTAGAAGATCCCATGAAAACTTTTAATCCACATACATTTTTAGGATCCGTTTTCAAGGCTTCTTGTAGGTTGTCATTTGAAACACCCATGAAAAAAGAATAATTGGCTAAAGAAGTTTGTGCAGCTCTTGCATATTTTTCTGCCAATAATTCCTGAGTTAATGTATTCGGAACAGTATTAGGCATTTCCATGAAAGAGGTAATCCCACCTGCAACAGCTGCTTTAGCTTCAGAATAAATAGTTGCTTTATGAGTTAAACCCGGTTCTCTGAAATGCACTTGATCATCTATAACGCCTGGAATCAGATACTTCCCCTTCGCATCGATTATTTTATCCGCCGGTTTGGAAGATAGGTTTTGCCCAATTTCTGCTATAAATCCGTTTTCTATAAAAACATCACCTGAAGAGATACGCCCTTCATTTACTATATTTGCATTGAGGATAAGTATTTTTTTCATTCTTGAAAATATTTGTCACAAGATACAACCTGCTTCATCTTGGGGCAACAATAATATTGCTATAATAGATCATGTCCAATTTATTTGAAAATTTAAAGCTTAATAAGCAACTACTCAACGCCATTGAAGATGCCGGTTATGAGAAACCAACTGAAATCCAGGAAAAGGCTATTCCACAGATTATGGCAGGGCATGATATTCTTGGTATTGCCCAGACCGGCACTGGAAAAACAGCCGCATATTTATTGCCATTGCTGATGAAAATAAAATATGCGCAGGGAATGAATCCTAAAGCATTGATCCTTGCGCCGACCAGAGAGCTTGGAATTCAGATCAATGAGGAAATCAAAAAGCTGGCAACGTATACTGACATCAGAACTGTGGCGGTTTTCGGAGGTATTGGTCCTAAGCAACAAATTGAAGAACTCAGAAAAGGAGTGGATATCATCGTAGGTACACCAGGACGGTTTATGGACTTGTACAGGGCAAAAGAGCTGATTGTAAAAGAAATCAAGACGCTCATACTGGACGAAGCCGATAAGATGATGGATATGGGATTTATGCCCCAGATCAGGCAGATTCTTGAAGTGGTACCGACCAAGCGTCAGAATTTATTGTTCTCTGCAACAATGCCGGCAAGGGTTGAAACATTAACAGCAGAGTTTCTGGAGTATCCTATGAAAATAGAAGTCGCCCCACAGGCTACTACAGTAGAGGCTATCGAACAGGAACTATATAAAGTCCCTAATTTTAAAACCAAAATAAACCTTCTTGGGCATTTACTCAGGAATCAGGAGTTGAACAGGGTCATTATTTTTGTCAAGACAAGGGAAACGGCAGAGAATGTTTTCAAATTTATAGAAAGAAAGATTTATACTGAAGTTAAGGTTATCCACGCAAATAAAGGACAGAACACGCGAATTAATTCAATAGAAGCATTTAAGGAAGGCAATGTAAGGATACTTGTGGGAACTGATGTGGCGGCAAGGGGGATAGATGTTTCTAAAGTAAGCCATGTAATCAATTTTGACGTTCCTCTGATCTATGAAGACTATGTACATAGGGTAGGAAGAACAGGAAGGGCGAGTGAAAGTGGTGTTGCCATTACTTTTGCATTGCCTAATGAAGCTTATCATATCGAGCAAATTGAGAAACTGATACGTAAAAATATTTCTGTCAAAGAAATTCCGGATAAAGTTCTTATAGAAGAAACTCCATTTGAAGAAAAGCAGACTATGGATCGGGAATTGGATGATCTTAAAAAGAGACTCAATCCAGAATTTAAAGGTGCATTTCATGAGAAAAAACATCCCAGAAAAGAATTTCCCGGAAGAAAGGATTCCGGTAAAAAAAGCCCTGCGCAGAAAGGGAAAAAAGATGTTAAAAGTAAATCTGCTGGCCCAAGAGATAAAGCAGGACCTAAAGGTAAGTCTGCTTCAAAAGGGAAGTTTAAAAAATGATTTTTTTAAACTTGACTAATAAAATTTTACAATAATCGAGATTATGTTTTTATTAATCTAAAAAGATAGCGTTGTAAAAGATATTTGTATATATTAGTATTATAGTTTTCTGGTTGAATAATTATTAACAACTTTCCATAGCTGGTTGAAAGATCTTGGGGTTGAGTCGGGGAGCCCTCCTCGCTTGCCCCAAGTTTCCTTTATAAGGAATCCTAAAAGCCACTTCTTTAATTTCCCTCCGATTTTATTACTGATATTGGTTTTAAGCATTGCCAACCTGAATATATTAGCTATGAAATGTTTCTTTTTCGATTCGGTAGCAAAGACATCTTTCCTTTTCATTATTAACAAGGTTTGAAGGTCTATTTTAACGGGACAGGCAAGTGTGCAATTTCCACAAAGTGTGCATGAATAAACAGGATGTTGTACATTTACTTTGTCAGGCGTTATAATAGAATTTACTGGGAACTGTATTACTCGACCATCCTGATTTATCGGGCAGACTGAAACACATTGCATACAATCTATGCAAGAGGCTAACTGCCTTTTTAGCGGATCTGGCAAAAGATCTGTTTTACCTCCATCTACCAGAATGACTATTAGTCGTTGGGCTGGAGATAATGGACCCGACAAAATTTGGAAGGGTTGAGGTTTTTCAGCTGAATGGAAAAAATCAAGGAAAAGAGGAAGGTCTTTGCCTGACGGGATTACCTTGTTGATGTCAGCTATAAGTATGGTAACCTGACCGGCTGCAAAGAAATTTAAAGCATCACCCGTAGTAATTGCATTTCCGGATTCAGAAATTAGAAAGCTAGCTTCTGAGATACTCAATACCCGTTTTTCTTCTGTTATAGGATTTTTTTTGCCAATTATTTCCAGCCCAAGATTTTCAAGCTTGCCGGAAAGGCTTTGAGGAAGCTTGGTAGCAGCTTTTCCAGAGATATTAAACTTCTTAAGAGAAAATTTTTCTGCAAGTCTTATGATTTCATTCTGGACATCATCATATGTAGCGGCCCAGATCACATGGCCGCCTTTTTTTGAGAAATTCGTTTCAAAATCTTTGAGGTGCTTTTCCAGATTTGAGACAGTAATCTCTCTGATATAAGACGCTCTTTTCCTGGCCAGCGAAGGATTGCTGAAGTTTGTTAAATACGAAGCTCGCGTCATTGTTTATTTCTTTCCTCCGTCAACTTTGATTGTTTCCTCTCTGTTCGCAAGTTCCCATGCAGTTGCAAAGATCAACCTTGTGATTTTGGCAGCTTTTTCAAAAAGAATTTTATCTACTGTATCTGTAGGCTGGTGGTAGTCTTTGTGCACTCCGCTAAAATAGAATATCACCGGAATGTTGTTTTTTGCAAAATTATAGTGGTCAGATCTGTAGTAAAATCTATTTGGATCATCAAATCTGTTAAACTTATAATCCAGGTCTAGTTGAACGCCATTTTTATTGGCATTTTCATTGATTGTATGAAGATCGGTTGAAAGGCGGTCACTACCAATAATATAGACATAGTTTTCATTGTTGGCATGATCTTCATCTAACCTTCCGATCATATCAACATTAAGATCTGCAACAGTTTTATTAAGAGGGAAAACGGGATGATCTGTATAGAACTCAGACCCCATAAGACCTTTTTCCTCTGCTGTTACAGGCATTATCAGAATACTTCTTCTCGGGCCTTGTCCGTTTTTCTTTGCAAGTGCAAATGCCTCTGCCATCTCAAGGAGAGCAGCTGTACCACTGCCATCATCATCTGCTCCATAGTAAGTCTTGCCACCTTCAATTCCAAGATGGTCATAGTGAGCAGTAAGAATTATTACCTCATCTTTTTTGTCGGTGCCTTCTATTAAGCCAAGGACATTTTCTGTCTCCACTGCGGACTCAATGACATCGGCCTTGTATGAAAATTTTGCAGACTTGAATGAAGGTTTATAATCATTACCTGCTTTTGCTATTTCTTCCTTCTGTGCCAGAAGTTCTTCTTCAGTAGTTTTAAGCATTTCAGCAGCAAGTTTGGTGCTGATAAACAGGGCGCTTCCGCCTCTTAACTTATCTGAGAAACTAAGATATGGCTGAGCGATGTGGCTTTTCAGCTGATTCAGTCTTGCTTCATAATCATTGAAGTTATTTCCCACAATAATGAATACTTCCTGAGCTCCAAGTTTTCTGGCTTCTGAAGCTTTTTTTCTCCAGTCATTCCCCCAGTCAGAAGCTTGTGAAGTGCCTGTCACTAAGGATTTCCCATCTCTCACAGGTTCTCCCATAAATATTATTACTGCCTTTCCTTTTAAATCTTTATTCCTGTAATCCGAGTATTCAGAAGTGTTGATTCCATAGCCACCAAAGATTACGGGAACTTTTATCTCTTTAGGAACTTTTATATCTCCATAGGCATAGAAGTCTTTCAGGAAGACTTTCTTTTCCTTTCCGACTTTCAGATATACATCCCCCCAGGACCTCTTTACCAGGATAAATTTCTGAAAATAAGATTTTTGTCCATTGTCGGTGGTTACAGGGGCTTGTAATCCAAGCTGTTGAAAATGGTTTTTAATATATTCAGCAGCCTTCTTTTGACCAGACATTCCGGTTTCTCTTCCTTCGAGGCTGTCTGACGCCAGAATATGCAGATGTCTGGAAAGGTCATTGGCTGTTATGGTTTTTTCATATGTGGCAACCTGGCCAATGGCCTGGTGCATGAAGGAAAAAAGACTGAAAATAATGAGTAATCTGTTCATTCGGTAAATTTAATTATAGGCATGGCGTAAAAAAAGAAACTAGTGAATATAATTGACAGAACAGCAAAAAGGTTCTTTCAAATTAGTGTAAATATTTAATTGTTGATAATCAGTAAGAAATTAGGAAAGCGACTCTGTAATAGTTATCCACACCCTTTTCTTTTACTTATTATCTCACTTTAAATTTGAGTACTTTTGTAACATAGAAAAGCATAATTGGAATCCTTTTTATGAAAATTAACCTTAACCAAAAATCAGGCTTTAACGAAAGACATATAGGACCTTCTAAAAATGATCAGAAGGAGATGCTGGATCTGATAGGCGTTAAAAGTCTGGATCAATTGATCAACGAAACCATCCCTGAGTCTATTCGTCTGAAAAAAGAGCTTAGCCTTCCTGAGCCGCTAACCGAATTTGAGTTCCTTAAGCATTTCGGTGCATTGGCAAATGAAAATAAAATTTTCAAATCATATATTGGTTTAGGTTATTATGCATGTATTACACCTCCGGTCATTCTGAGAAATATTCTGGAAAATCCGGGCTGGTATACAGCTTATACTCCATATCAGGCGGAGATTGCACAAGGTAGACTTGAAGCATTGATCAATTATCAGACAATGGTTACTGATCTGACTGGAATGGAGCTCGCCAATGCATCTCTTCTTGATGAAGGCACGGCAGCTGCAGAAGCAATGAACCTGATGCATGCAGGCCGCGCAGGTTCAAAGAAGAATGCAAATACTTTTTTCGTTTCGGAAAATTGTTTTCCTCAAACTATAGATGTACTTAAAACAAGAGCAACTCCTCTTGGAATAACTCTTAAGATCGGTGATATCAATACAGCGGAAGCCTTAGGTGCTGATATCTTCGGTATTTTACTTCAATATCCTGACGCTAACGGAGAGGTTCTTAATTATAAAAATCTTACCGATACTGCACACAAGCAGGATATTATGGTAGGTGTTGCTGCAGATCTTTTAAGTCTTACGCTTTTAACACCTCCAGGTGAGTTTGGTGCTGATGTTGTTGTAGGCTCTACTCAACGATTCGGCGTACCAATGGGATATGGTGGTCCTCATGCTGCATATTTTGCTACTAAAGATGAATTCAAAAGAAGTATTCCAGGAAGGGTAATAGGAGCGTCGGTAGATGCTCAAGGAAAGCATGCCTATCGTATGGCATTGCAAACAAGAGAGCAACATATCAGAAGAGAGAAAGCAACTTCAAACATCTGTACAGCTCAGGTACTCTTGGCTGTAATAGCAGGAAGCTATGCTGTATATCATGGACCTCAGGGCCTAAAAAACATAGCATTAAAAGTTGCAGGATTGACTAAGGTTCTGAATAATAGCATTGCAGAGCTTGGGTTTAATCAATCTAATAAGCAGTTCTTCGATACTCTGAAGATTGAAACAGGCAATCAAACGGAGGCTGTAAAGAAGGCGGCAGAATTAAAAGAAATTAACTTCCGTTATTCCGGAACCAGCACATTTATTACGTTTGACGAAACGGTTGATATTGCGGCGCTTAAAGATATTATCACTGTATTTGCAGAAGTAAAAGGGAAGAAGGTTGAAGATGTTCTTTCAAAACTTTCAGTAGACGTTGATATTACCTTCCCGGGATTAGAAAGAACTTCAGCTTACCTTCAACATCCTGTTTTCAACTCTTACTATTCAGAGCATGAAATGCTGAGATATCTTAAGAGATTGGAAAACAAAGACCTTTCTTTAGCTCATTCCATGATTTCATTGGGATCATGCACAATGAAGCTGAATGCTACTACTGAAATGATCCCAGTAACCTGGGAAAAGATAGGACAGATACATCCTTTTGTTCCGGCAGCTCAGGCTGAGGGATATAAGAAGATATTTACAAACCTTGAGAACTGGCTTTCTGAAATAACTGGGTTTGCTGGTGTTTCCCTGCAGCCAAACTCCGGTGCTCAGGGTGAATATGCGGGTTTGATGGTTGTCAGAGCTTACTATGAAAATAAAGGGGAGACACATAGAAATGTTGCTCTGATCCCGAGCTCAGCTCATGGTACTAACCCAGCTACTGCAGTAATGGCAGGTATGAAGGTAGTTACTGTGAAATGTGATGAGAAAGGAAATATTGATATCTCTGATTTAAGAAGTAAGTCCGAGCAATACAAAAATAATCTTTGTGTGCTGATGGTGACTTATCCTTCTACTCACGGTGTTTTTGAAGAGGGTATCAAAGAGATTTGCCAGATTATTCATGATGCAGGCGGACAAGTATATATGGATGGTGCAAACATGAATGCACAGGTTGGTCTTACCAGTCCTGCAAATATCGGAGCAGATGTATGCCATTTGAATCTTCATAAAACATTCTGCATACCGCACGGTGGTGGTGGTCCAGGCGTTGGCCCGATTGGTGTAGCTGCCCATCTTAAACCGTTCCTTCCAGGAAATCCCGTAGTAAAAACCGGAGGCGAAAAAGCAATACATGCAGTATCAGCAGCTCCTTGGGGTAGTGCTAGCATATTGCCAATTTCATATGCCTACATTGCAATGATGGGAGCAGAAGGTTTGAAAAGCTCTACTCAACATGCAATACTTAATGCGAATTATATAAAGGCAAGACTAGAGAAGTTCTTTCCGATATTATATACAAACACTAAAGGTCGCTGCGCTCACGAATTTATTCTTGATTGCAGAGAATTCAAGCACACAGTGGGAGTTGAGGTAGAAGACATTGCCAAAAGGCTAATGGACTATGGTTTCCATGCTCCGACAGTTTCATTCCCTGTGCCAGGAACATTGATGATTGAGCCTACAGAAAGCGAGTCTAAAGAAGAGCTTGATAGGTTCTGTGAGGCTATGATTCAGATCAGAGAAGAGATCAGAGAAATTGAAAACGGAAAAGCTGATAAAGCAAATAACGTTCTTAAACATGCTCCTCATACTGCAGAGGTAATTATGGCTGATAATTGGACAAGGCCATATTCAAGAGAGAAAGCCGCATTCCCCATAGAGTGGATCAGACTTAGAAAGTTCTGGCCTTCTGTAAGCAGAGTAGATAATGCTTATGGTGACAGAAATCTTGTTTGCACCTGCCTTCCGGTTGAAGATTATGCTTCACACGAAGAAGTGGTTCAATAAATTATTTAGCTCTTTTTTTAGAGAAGGATAAATAAATAAAGGGAAGTTTTCCATTGGATAACCTCCCTTTATTGGTTATTTGCTGAAGCTATTTACATTTTGAATTATAGAACTTGACTATCAAATCCATATCACTTTCACTAAATTCTTTATTTTCTATTTTCTCTACCAATTTTGTACAATCGCTAAAATATTCAGGCATATCTTTTTTAAATCTTTTGATTTTTTTTAATTCAGTATTCTCTTTCTGAAGAATAAATCCCTCTGAACTATATGCAGATCCGCTACTTACAGTACCCGTTCCTGAATTATATCCCCCGCCAATATGCTGCGTATGGTAGTACTTAAACAACTTTAATCTTCCATCGATTTCAAGTTTAAGAAATATATGAGAACCTCTTGAGAATGGATTTCCTAATAAAAGGGAATTTTCTCTGGATAACATTCTGATATTTTCAAACTCATATTTGAACCTTATTTCTTTTGCATCCTCAGGGTGTAGGACTTTTTTATTTCCGGTAGAATCAATGTATTTAATTCTCTGTTGGAGGCTTTCATAATTAATCTCTAGAGAAAAATAATCGACTGGAATATCAAAAGTTACATCAATGGTATCGTTCTCCAATATGATTTTTCCTTTAACCTTTTCGGCTAGTAGTTTTGATGATAATATCAATGCGAAAAAAACTACTAAGAATATCTTTTTTGTCATGATGTTTAAGGCTTTGAGCCTTATTTTAATTGAATGTAATGAAACTATGTAGCGACTAAGCTAATTTACTTTGGATTTAATTATTGGAAACGTTATTGTTTAAGCCTTTCTTACATGAAAAAAAAATAGAAAAAGCTTCGAGGGCAAAAGGATATTTCTTCAAAAGTAAAGTTGATTTTATAGTTAGTTTATCTGTAATGCATCACTTTTGGGCTTTGTATAAATACTCCATAATTGTTGTTGTCCAGTTTTTATCATTTTCATGAATGATGATCGTTCTAAACTGAAATCTTTCCCCTTCAATTTTCAAGCCTGGTGAATCATCTATATGAATGTCTATATTAAATGCAGGTGGGAACTTTGAGGCCATTGTTCGTTGCTCTCTCAGTTTACTGTTATGCCTTTGTTGGTTTATTATTTTATCTACTGGAATTCCGTACGAGATAAACATAAGTTTTATTCCTGTAATTGATCGCAGTGATGTTGTATAAATATATATTGAATGTCCTCTTTTACGTAATTCCTTGAATAGAATAAGCGTTCCTAATCTTATTTTTTCCTGACCTGTCAGCTGCTGAAATATATTTTGCTTTTCCGTTTCAAATTGTTTGGCTCCGGGAATCAGTGTGTCATCCAGATCAAATGATATTATCATATAGTTGCAGGTTCAATTATAAACATCAGTCTATAGTTGAATATGCACTGGATTTTGTGAAAATGCAAAGTGTTAAAAAATGGTATGAAGTTCAAATATCAAGGCATATTTGATAGATATCTTAAGATGAGTGTTACAGCATCTAAATTTTTTTTGTTGTACTTTTTAATGAATTTTATTTTTTGTACAAAACCTGGAATAGGACTCTGCCGCCCTTTATTTTTCGAGTTATTTAAGCTGTTGAAAAAATAAAATAAAATATTTCTATAATTATAATTTTAACAATTCGGGCGGTTGTTGAGTTTTTTAATTATAATTTTTTATAAAAATATTTATATTTTTGGTTTGATGATGCATACGAAATAAGTATTGTTCAGGTTTCGGATTTTGCATTTAAGTAATAGTTTCTTTACCGCATGAAAAACACATAAACTATGAAAAGAAAAATTTTACTCTTTTTATCGCTGGCCATTCTGGGGAATGTCTGGAATGTTAATGGGCAGAATATGCCTTTCCCCCAAAATAAAATTTACCCCAATGGTATAATGCCTACAAACAGAAATGCCTCCGACGCTTCATCTAACTATAGCGTCTGGAAGTCCAACTGGACCGCAGCCTGTGGAGATGGCAAATACAGAGTGAAATTTGATACTCCAAACCAAACAGTTTCTGAAGGTATTGGCTATGGGATGTTGATGGCAGCTTATGCCGGCGATAAAACTTATTTCGATGGTTTCTGGAATTATTATAAATCATTTAGAAATTCCAATGGTGTCATGCATTGGAAAATAAACGAATGTTCTTCAATAATAGGATCCAATGGAGCTTCCGATGCAGAATTTGATGCTGCAATGGCACTCATTGTTGCTCATAGTCAATGGGGAAGCTCTGGTAGTATTAACTATCAGAATGATGCTAAAACTCTTATCTCAGCTATTAAAACTCATGAACTTGAGATTGGTACTAAAGTAGTAAAGCCAGGAGATCAGTTTGGTGGAAGTAACCTGACTAATCCTTCTTATTTTACACCAGGGTATTTCAGAGTATTTGGAAAGTTTACCAATGACGAATCATTCTGGAACTCAGCTGCTGATAAATGTTATGAGGTCATCAATGCAAATCTTTCAAAAAATAATGCTGCCGGTGGTTTTGTTTCTGACTGGTGTAAAGCTGACGGAACATATTCCTCTAATGCAAGCGGATATTATTCAGGAGGAACCAAGTTCCACTATGATGCAGTAAGGACTCCCTGGAGGATCGCTGTAGACTATTTGTGGTTTGGTACACCAGAAGCAAAGGCCTATGTTAAAAAGACTTCTGATTTTATAAGAAATAATGGTGGTACCAAAAATATAAAAGACGGCTACAACCAGAATGGTTCTGCTTATGGAACTGCCCACAATTGTACCTTCGTTGGGACTTTTGCATGTGCAGCGATGGGTGGTGAAAATCAATCTCACCTGGATGATTCTTATTCTGACTTGAAAGGAATTAACGAAGCAAGCTGGTACTTCAATCAGACTTTAAAAACACTCTATCTTTATTTGCTGTCAGGAAATTTCTATAATCCTCTTAGTACTGAAAGTGTAAATGTTTCTCCAACAGTTTCATTAACAGCTCCGACAGGTAATGCTGTATTTACGGTAGGAGAAACGATCACTATTAACGCTAATGCCACCGATTCTGATGGCTCAGTTTCCAAAGTTGAGTTTTATCAGGGAACCACCAAACTGGGAGAAGATGCAACAAGTCCATATTCATTCAGCTGGACAAATGCTGCAGCTGGTTCTTACGTAATCACAGCAAAAGCGATAGATGATAAAGGCGCTTCAACGACTTCTTCTTCAGTGACGATTACAGTTAATGTAAAAGAAAATGTTGCTCCAACAGTTTCATTGACAGCTCCGACTGCTAATGCAGTATTTATGGTAGGAGAAACGATCACTATTAACGCTAATGCCACCGATTCTGATGGCTCAGTTTCCAAAGTTGAGTTTTATCAGGGTGCCACTAAACTGGGAGAGGATGCAACAAGTCCATATTCATTCAGCTGGACAAATGCTGTAGCTGGTTCTTACATAATCACAGCAAAAGCCACAGATGATAAAGGAGCTTCAACGTCTTCTTCTTCAGTGACAATTACAGTTAATGTAAAAGAAAATGTTGCTCCAACAGTTTCATTGACAGCTCCGACTTCTAATGCAGTATTTATAGTAGGAGAAACGATCACTATTAATGCAAATGCCACGGATTCTGATGGCTCAGTTTCCAAAGTTGAGTTTTATCAGGGAGCCACCAAACTGGGAGAGGATGCAACAAGTCCATATTCATTCAGTTGGACAAATGCTGCTGCTGGTTCTTATGTAATCACGGCAAAATCAACAGATGATAAAGGAGCTTCAACGACTTCTTCTTCAGTGACGATTACAGTTAATGTAAAAGAAAATGTGGCTCCAGCAGTTTCATTGACTGCTCCAACCGCCAATGAAGTATTTACTGTTGGGGATGTTATTACTATTAGCGCAAATGCATCAGACGCAGATGGTTCTGTAGCTAAAGTTGAGTTTTATCTTGGAGACCTTAAAATAGGGGAGGATGTTTCAAGTCCTTTCAGCATAAGTTGGACCGATGTGGCTATAGGTGGTTATACCATTACAGCAAAAGCATTTGACGATAAAGGTGCTTCCACAATTTCTGCTGCAATAAATTTTACAGTTAATGCTAAAGATAATGCATTACCAGCTGTTTCAATTGTTACACCTGTTTCGAATGCTGTATTTGGAGAAGGAGAAGTGATTAATATCTCAGTAAATGCATCGGATGCAGATGGCTTTATTTCAAAGGTTGAATTTTATCAAGGAACAACGAAGATAGGTGAAGATGCTTCAAGCCCATATTCATTTAGCTGGACTGGTATTGCTGCAGGCAACTATTCAATTACAGCAAAAGCAACAGATGACAAAGGAGCTTCAACTACATCTTCTATTGTCTCAATATTTGTTCAGGAAAAAGAAAATCTATCTCCTGCAGTCTCAATTATTTCTCCTGTTGCCAATGCTTCATTTGATGCAGGAGCTACAATTACTATTTCGGCAAATGCTTCTGACACTGATGGAAGTATTTCTAAAGTTGAGTTTTATCAAGGAACAACTAAGATAGGCGAAGATGCTTCAAGCCCATATACATTTAGCTGGGCAGAAGTAGCTGCAGGCAACTATTCAATTACAGCAAAAGCAACAGATGACAAAGGTGCTTCGACTACATCTTCTATTGTCTCAATATTTGTCCAGGAAAAAGAAAATCTATCTCCTGCGGTCTCAATTATTTCTCCTGTTGCCAATGCTTCATTTGATTCTGGAGCTACAATTACCATTTCCGCGAATGCTTCTGATGCAGATGGAAGTATTTCTAAAGTTGAATTTTATCAGGGAGCAACAAAGTTAGGTGAAGACGCAACAAGCCCATATTCTTTCATCTGGACTAATGTGGTTTCGGGGAATTATTCTATAACAGCAAAAGCGATTGACAATAAATATGCGGAGACTACTTCTTCTGCTATTAGTATTGTTGTTAAGGCTCTGGATGGAAAGGCTCCTGTAGTTGTTATAACTTCGCCAGCTAACAATGCGTCATTTGTGAAAGGTAAAACAATCACTATCAATGCAGATGCTTCTGATGCAGATGGAACAATTGCCAAAGTTGAATACTATGAAGGCAATGTTAAAATCGGAGAGGAATTACTTGAGCCTTATTCACTATTGTGGAATAGTGCTCCTGTAGGAACACATACCATAACAGTAAAAGCAATAGATAATTCAGGACTGTCTTCTGTTGCAGGGCCTCTTACAATCATTGTTTCAGAAAACACAGCTCAAAAGGAGCCTTATAAAGGTTCACCGGCGATAATCCCCGGAAAAATTGAGGCTGAGAATTTTGATCTCGGAGGATTGGACGTTGCTTACTATGATGATACAAAAGACAATAAAGGTGGCCAGTATAGAACAGATGAATATGTTGATATAGAAAATTGTTCGGAAGGTGGTTATGATATTGGTTATATGGATATCGGTGAATGGCTGGATTATACTGTAGAAGTAAAGGAAAGCGGAACATATGAACTGGGCGTGAGAGTGGGTTCTCCGAATTCAGGAAAAGTACTGCATGTTGAGATGAATGGTATAGATATTTCTGGTCCTGTAACAGTAACAAATACAGGAGACTGGCAGAAGTATGCGACAGTGAAGGTCTCCAATATTCAACTTACCGCTGGTGTTCAAACTATGAAGATCGTAATGGATTCTGCAGAATTTAACCTTAACTATGTTGAATTTAAAAAGACATCTTCTCCGACAGTATCTTCTCCATACAAAGGAGTTCCAGCTTTAATCCCTGGAAAAATCGAAGCAGAGAATTTTGATCTTGGTGGATTGAATGTTGCTTACTATGATGATACAAAAGACAATAAAGGTGGCCAGTACAGAGCAGATGAATATGTCGATATAGAAAATTGCTCTGAAGGCGGATATAATATTGGTTATATGGATATCGGTGAATGGCTAAACTACTCAGTAGAAGTAAAAGAAACAGGAACTTATGAACTGGGAGTGAGAGTAGCTTCTCCGAATTCAGGAAAAGTTTTGCATGTAGAGATGAATGGAGTAGATATTTCTGGTTCAGTTACAGTGCCAAATACAGGAGACTGGCAGAAGTATACAACAGTGAAGATTTCAAATGTTCAACTTACTGCAGGCGTACAATCTATGAAGATAGTAATGGATGAAGCAGAGTTCAACCTAAACTATGTTGAGTTTAAAAAGACAACTTCCCCGACAGTATCTTCTCCATATAAAGGCACTCCAGCTTTAATCCCTGGAAAAATCGAAGCAGAGAATTTTGATCTTGGTGGATTGAACCTTGCTTATTATGATGATACAAAGGATAATAAAGGAGGCCAGTACAGAACAGATGAGTATGTCGATATAGAAAGTTGTTCTGAAGGTGGCTATGATGTCGGATACATGGATATTGGCGAATGGCTGAACTATTCAGTAGAAGTAAAGGAAACCGGGACATATGAACTGGGAGTGAGAGTTGGTTCTCCTAATACAGGAAAAGTACTGCATATTGAGATGAATGGTGTAGATATTTCAGGTCCTGTAACAGTGCCAAATACAGGTGATTGGCAAAAGTATACAACAGTGAAGATGTCTAATATTCAGCTCGCTGCGGGTCTGCAAACTATGAAAATAGTGATGGATTCAGCAGAGTTTAACCTTAATTATGTAGAGTTCAAAAAGACATCAACTTCGACAGTATCTTCTCCATATAAAGGTGTTCCAGCTATAATCCCTGGAAAAATCGAAGCAGAAAATTTCGATCTTGGAGGATTAGATATTGCTTACTATGATGATACCAAGGATAATAAAGGAGGCCAGTACAGAACAGATGAATATGTCGATATAGAAAATTGCTCTGAAGGCGGTTATAATATTGGTTATATGGATATCGGCGAATGGCTAAACTACTCAGTAGAAATAAAGGAAACAGGAACTTATGAACTGGGAGTGAGAGTAGCTTCTCCGAATTCAGGAAAAGTATTGCATGTTGAGATGAATGGTGTAGATATCTCTGGGCCTGTAGCAGTGCCAAATACAGGAGACTGGCAGAAGTATACAACAGTGAAGATTTCAAAAGTTCAACTTACAGCTGGTCTTCAAACTATGAAGATAGTATTGGATTCAGCGGAGTTTAACCTTAACTATGTGGAGTTCACTCCTGCATCAACTCCAAGTGCACCAGTCGGAGATTGCCAGTTTACTGCAGTTCCTGACGCTTCAAAATTTGTGGTAAGAAATCAATTTACGGATCAATACCTCGGAGCTGTTGTAAGTAATGAAAATGACGCTCTGAAAATAACTCAGAGACAATGGGGGCAATCATACCTATATGTTATTGAAAGTGGATCAAAGCATTCTGTTGAAGCAGGAAAGTCATACACTGTATCATTTGATTTTAAAGATGATGCTGCGGTTGGTATTGCTTCTATAGAAACAGGATTTGCAAAGTCTATCGAATGGTATGGTGCAGAAAATATACAGCCACTAGCAAAGATTGAAGGTGATTTTTCTTCAACTGACTTTTCAAATAAGTCAATTAGCTTTAATGCACTTTCAACAGGAAGTTATTATCTGGTACTTAAGTTAAATTGGAATGGACAACCAAATAATCAAG
This sequence comes from Sporocytophaga myxococcoides DSM 11118, assembly GCF_000426725.1. NCBI lineage: Bacteria > Pseudomonadati > Bacteroidota > Cytophagia > Cytophagales > Cytophagaceae > Sporocytophaga > Sporocytophaga myxococcoides. The sequence goes on from NZ_KE384560.1 coordinate 503,785, forward strand.
TTGTTAATTATGTCAAAAATATCTCTATATGCGAAGAAATAGCTATGCCTTCTGCAGCCAGAGCAGCACTTGGCATGACCATTGCAGGCCCTAATCCATTTAATGATGAAACATTGATTTCAATTCCTTTCGCTGGTAATGGTGTATCTGAAGCAACAGTTAGTATTAATGATGTATATGGGAAGCCGGTAACAATTTATGAAACTAAGTTTGAAGGCCAATTATTGCCAATAGGCAAAGGGCTAGCAATAGGAACTTATATTGTTACAGTGACTTATGAAGAGAACAGTTATACTACAAGAATTATAAAGAATTAGTGTTTTAAGTAGGTTACAGTAAGGTTAATTTTTTTAGTGAAACACGGAGAGCTGCTCGAAAGGGCAGCTCTTTTTTTAAAGCGTAAAGCTCAAAGTAAATGGTATTTCCTATAAAGACGATGTACATAAGCTTTCCGCTTTTCGCCTTGTGCTTTATGCTTAAAAAGAACCTAATTAAATCAAGCCCGGTTATTTGAAGAGGATATAAAGAATTGAAAATATGATTGATCAGATATTAAAACTGGCCAAAGACAATCTGGGACCGGTACTTCAGCAAAAGGAACAGTTGAATTCGCAGCAGGTAGATAAGACTATGGAAGTTGCAGGTGAGTCTTTTAAAGGTGGTTTGCAAAGTATGGCAACATCAGGAAATGGAAATCAACTATTGAACTTGTTTAACGGAAAAAGTGATCCGGAAGGAAAACAGGAATTCTCAAATTCAATCATGAAGAAATTCGTTCCTTCAATAGCTTCCAAGTTAGGTGTTGATGAATCCAAAGCTCAGTCTATAGCCAATTCTGTAGTACCGTTTTTGCTGGAAAAATTTTCTTCTGAAGGTGGACAAGCAAAAGATAGTGGAGATTTACTAAATAAGCTAGGTATAGGAGGAGTGAGCTCGATTACAGAAAAAATTGGAGGGTTCTTCAAATAAGAAAAGATATTCCGGATGTCTAATAAAAATGAATGTTGAATTTCAGGTAATAGATATTCAACATTCATTTTTTATACAATAATCAGATATGTTTTTCAGCATGGTAAGAAGACCTTACCAATGGTCCGGATTCAACATAGTTAAATCCTTTTTGAAGGCCTACTTCTTTATATTTTTTGAATTGATCCGGATGTATAAAGTTAACTACACCCAGGTGCATCTTGGTAGGCTGAAGATATTGTCCAAGTGTTAATACGTCAAGTCCATGAGCAAGAAGATCATCCATCGCTTCATAAACTTCTTCTTCTGTTTCACCTAATCCTAGCATTATACCGGACTTAGTTCTTTTTCCAAAATTCTTTATTCTTTGTATCTGTTCAAGGCTTCTTTCATATTTGGCTTGTGGTCTCACAAGTCTGTACAGCCTCTTTACTGTTTCCATGTTATGAGATACAACTTCCTGACCTGCGCTGATCATTCTTTCAAGCGCTTCCCAGTTGCCTTTTACATCTGGAATAAGTGTTTCAATGGTTGTCTGAGGAGAAACTTCTTTGATTGCTTTTACTGTCTGGTACCATACCTCAGCACCGCGATCTTTTAGCTCATCTCTGTTTACCGATGTGATCACGCAATGCTTTACAGTCATCAATTTTACTGCTTCAGCAACCCTTCTTGGTTCATCGATATCATATTCGGTGGGTCTTCCCGTTGCTACGGCACAAAAAGAACAACTTCTGGTACATACATTACCAAGGATCATAAACGTGGCCGTTCCTGCTCCCCAGCATTCACCCATATTTGGGCAATTTCCGCTCTGACAGATTGTATGAAGTTTATGATCATCAACAAGCTGCCTTACTTTTGCATACTCTTTTCCAACAGGAAGCTTTACCCTCAACCAATCGGGTTTGCTTTTTCTCGTTGGTTCTGAGTTATTTACAACTTCTTCGGCCATTCTATTACTATTTGAAATTTACGAAAAATAAGAAAGATTTTTGCCAAATCCTAAGCACAGACCTGCTTCTCCCTAACAATGCAGAGAATCAATTAATTTGGTAAAAAGTAATTATTTTCTTCTTCCGTAAAATATTGTCACGTATAAAGACGTGAATACAGATTTATTTTGATAGGAATGATTGATGTCGTCAAGTATGATCATTTTCTGGGGATAAGCCTCTATCAACGTTCCTATTTCTATGCCTGATACATTGCTGATAAAACTTCCGAATTCAAAGCTGATACCTGCTTTTACATTCAATCCGGGAATTATTTTCATTTGATCAAAACCTGAGAAAATCCCCCCGGTACCCAGAATTTTATTAGTATTGGTATGCTTTTCAGGGTCATATGGCTCTATTGCAGTGTAGGAATCATAATCATATTCAATTGTATAAGGCTTTAGGATTCCAAGTGTGAGACCTCCTGAGAACACTGCATCGACTTGCACACCTTCTTCAGGAGCTTTATGGAATAAAATTATAGTTCGGCCATATTGTAATCTCACAGGAAAAAGATAGTTTTTCTTTTGCTGCACGTAAGGACTACCATTTGAGCTTGCATATTTGGCCTCTTTGGGATGTTTTACATTTACAATTTCAAGTCCGAATGTTTCGTATATGTTGTTCTTTTTTAACCTTGAAAATCTTCCATTTAATCCACCTATAAATCCGGCATTGGTATTAAAATTCAAGCCAATAAGAAATTCCCTTTTATAGGGTGGTTCCAGCACCTGAGCCTTAGTTTCTGATATACAAATAGAAACAAGCATTAGGATATAAAAAACTACCTTTATAAATTTCATTTTAATTAATTTTCTATTTTTAAACTTAACTTAAAAATCAAGTTTTGGTCTGATGTTTTCAATAAAAAATAAATATCTGGGAGATTTGAGAACCGAAGCGGTTCATCTGAAGTCTGGTAATACGATTATTACTGATGCTCCTCTTGACAATAACGGAAAAGGGGAAGCTTTTTCACCCACAGATTTGGTTTCTGCTGCGCTTTGCAGTTGCATGATGACAATCATGGGAATTACTGCAAGAAAGGAAAACCTTCTTATTGATGGAGTGCAAGCGGAGGTAACCAAGGTTATGACTGCCAATCCTAGAAAGATTTCCGAAATTCATGTAAACTTTACTTTCCCTGCTGGATTAAGCCTGAGCGATGAATTCAAAGGAAAACTTGAATACGCCGCTCATACCTGTCCGGTTGCATTAAGCTTAGATCCTGCAATTAAGCAGATAGTTACTTTCAATTACTAAGCGGAAAGCTGTTTTTTAATTTCCTCGTAATTTATTCCCATATGTGAGGCATGGTACACGCAGTTGCCATTTTTAATAATCAGCAATTGTGGTGATTCATGCCTTACTTTGAACACATCCTCAATTTTATTAGAAATATTTCTGAAAGATATCAGGTCAAGATAAAATGGTTTAATTCCTTTTACTTCCTCTGATTTCCAGGATCTTTCCAGTCGGTTCAAAGCCGTTGAGCTTATTGAACATCTGGTACTATGCTTGAAAATAACCACAGGCTCTCCTGAGGATAAATCCTTAATATGGTTTAGTTGCTGCTCTTCTTTTAATTCCTGCCATTCCATAATTAATACCAAATTTCGCCTTCTTTTTTATCGTGTCTAGGTTTTCTATCCTTCTTCTTCATGTAATTCGCATCCTCGACACCGCTGTTTCTTCCATATTTTTTCAACATGCGTTTTCTATATCTTTCTTTGGCCTGGTATGAATTTTTAACCTTGCCACCTCTATACACAGAGCTTGGATGCATTCCTTTTCTCTTTCCTCTTACAACAATGTCTCCCTGGTAGTTAGCAATATCCTTTTGCTTCTTCCTTATTTTTCTCGCCTTCTGGTTTAAAGATCTAACTAAGATATCGCCTTTATAGTTTGACATCTGTCTGCTCTTCTCTACACGCATGGCTGTGCGTTTTTCAAGAAAATTGTTTGCAAGGTCTCCTTTATAATTAGCAATCTGTTTACCTTGTTTTCTGTCAATTTCTCTCACTTCCACTAAAGCATCAGAGTTCCTTGGGCCTTGCATTCTGGATTCTCCAGGAACTATATCGCCTTGGTATTTGGACATTTGCTTGCTAAGCTTGCGCTCCTTTTTATGATTAACTACTACATAGTTATCATGAATAGGAGGTTTCATCCTGGATTGAGGTTGTGCTAAATCTCCTTGGTATTTAGCCATTTGCTTATTCAGCTTTCGGTCTTTTTTGTCATTAACCAGTACCGTTGTACCTGCAGTATTTCTGGGAGCTTGTTGTCTGGATTCCATTGGCCTTACATCTCCGCCGGACCCTTTATTGATATTTTGTGAAGTTCTTTTCCCTCCATCCCTTGCCTTTACAGTTCCATCACCGTTCCTGGGTGCCTGCTGTCTGGATTCTGAGGGTTTTACATCTCCTCCCGAACCTTTATTGATATTTTGAGAAGTTCTCTTTCCTCCGTCTCTTGCTTTTACGGTACCATCTCCACTTTTAGGTGCCTTCTGTCTGGATTCTGAAGGTTTGGTGTCTCCTCCGGAACTTTTGTTAATATTCTGTGAAGTTTTTTTGCCTCCGTCTCTTGCCTTTACTGTTCCGTTACCATTTCTCGGACCTTGTTCCCTGGATTCGGTTGACTTTGATTTCGTAGATTTTTTCAGTGATTGTTTATCACCCTTTCCTGTTCTTTGTTTTACTTTAACAGTTGGTCCTCCATCTGAGCTCTGAGAACGAGCTATTTGGGGCGTGCTGTATGCCAATAACAAAGAAAACAGGCATGCCAGAAGGTACCTGTTAGAATATTTTTGGATTTTATTTGAGCGGAGTAAGTTCAAGGCAGGAAGATTTAAATATGCGTTTTCCTCGGAGCGTTAAGTCTCTTATGTTTTTTCTTATTTACAAGACCAGTGGTTTTGTCGATTCTGCCCCTTTTCTTTTTGGCAAGCTTAGGATCTTTCACTTCTCCGCTTTCATCAAACATGCTGAAGTCAGCCTCGTTGTTTTTGCCCAAACCAGGGCATGGATAGTCTTTTTTTCTACATCCTGTTCCAAGGATTAATCCGACAAAAAGAACTATTAACGAGAAATAATGTAATTTTTTCACCATTTAATTATAGGATAAAATAAAGAAATCTAAAGTAAGAATCAAATCTTTCAAAAGCAACCCTTTAGCGCTTTTAGTAAAGAAGTAGCTCTTCTATCTTCTCTTTCATACGTTTTTTAGGCAGAAAGTTTTCTTCCAAAGCCGGAGAAAATGGAACAGGTGTATCCAGACTACCGACCCTTACCACCGGAGCATCCAGGTATTGGAAACATTTTTCCCCAATATAAGCTGCAATTTCTGAAGCTATACTTCCTGTAAGCGTATCTTCTGTAATAATAATTGCCCTTCCGGTTTTCTTAACGCTGTTTTCTACCATTTCCTTGTCCCAGGGCAATAAAGTTCTTAAATCAATAAGGTCTGCAGTGTAATTTCCAAGATTTGCAACAATTTCTTTAGCCCAGATTACCGGAAGGCCATACGTAATTATAGATATATCATTACCCTCAGTTACCATTCGGGCTTTACCAATAGGCTCTGTATAATAGCTTTCCGGAATCTCTTCTGAAACAGAACGATAAAGGAATTTGTGCTCAAAGAAAAGAACGGGATTCGGATCTTCAATTGATGCGTTAAGAAGACCTTTTGCATCATAAGGTGAAGAAGGAAAAACTACTTTGAGTCCGGGTGTATGAACAAACCAGGCTTCATTGGACTGTGAATGAAATGGTCCCGCCGCCGTACCTGCTCCAGTTGGCATTCTCACCACCACATCAGCATTTTGTCCCCAGCGGTAATGAATTTTTGCAAAATTATTAACTATCTGATTAAAACCACTTGTCACAAAGTCGGCAAATTGCATTTCTATAATTGCTTTGTAATTATTAATTGATAATCCCAATCCTGCACCAAGAATTGCTGATTCGCAAAGGGGGGTATTGATGATTCTTTTTTTGCCGAATTTTCCAACAAGCCCTTCGGTAACTTTAAATACTCCTCCATATTCTGCTACATCTTGTCCCATGAGCACCAGTTTTGGGTACTTTTCCATGCTTTCCCTGATGCTGTCGGAAATTGCATCTACATATCGTCTTTTAACCTTTTTTTCATTTGATGGCTTAATCACAACCTGGTTAAAGGGAGCATAAACGTCACCTAATTCCACAGAAGTGTCTGCACTTACAGAAGGGGCTTTGGCTACCTGAGACCAGGCGTCGTCAATCTCTTTTTTAATTTCTTTTCTTATTTCCTGTAAATCAGAATAGGTGAGAACATTCTGTTCTAGCAGGTATTTTTCATAATTCTCCACAGGGTCCTTTTGTGACCATTTTTCAAAAAGTTCTTGAGGTACATACTTCGTTCCGGAAGCTTCCTCATGTCCTCGCATTCTAAAAGTAAGAGCTTCGATAAGGATCGGACGAGGTTTATTGCGGATGCTTGACGTTGCCTTTTTTACAGCATCATAAACTTCAAGAATGTTATTACCATCAATTTGCAAAGCATCGATGCCGTAAGCAGGACCTTTATCAGTAAAGCTTTTGAATCGGAATTGCTCGTTATTTGGAGTAGATAAACCATAGCCATTGTTTTCTATCATGAAAATAACAGGCAGATTCCAAACTGCAGCCACATTTAGAGCTTCATGAAAGTCTCCCTCGCTGGTTCCTCCGTCTCCGCTAAATACAAGGGTAGCTTTATTTTTATTTTCAAGCAAATCTGCCAATGCAATACCATCTGCCACAGCGAGCTGAGGGCCAAGGTGGGAAATCATCCCAACAATGTGATGCTCTTTTGTGCCAAAGTGAAATGAGCGGTCCCTGCCTTTTGTAAAACCTGAAAGCTTTCCCTGGAATTGAGAAAATAGTCTGAACAAGGGTACTTCCCTTGAGGTGAAAATTCCAAGGTTTCGGTGTAGGGGAAGAATATATTCATCCTTTTCCATGGCCATTGCAGAGCCAACAGCTATCGCTTCCTGTCCAATTCCGGAAAACCATTTGCTTATTTCGTTCTGTCTAAGCAGAATAAGCATTTTTTCTTCTATAAGTCTAGGTTTCAAAAGCCCTGAATAAAGGCTTTTCAGTATATCGTCGGAATATAATTTCCTGTTGAAATTCATATTTTTAAAAAGTAGATTAGCAAAAATAAAGTATTCGTAATTTTCCTGTTATTAAATGGGAAGGTTTTTTTATTTTTCGCCACAAATATGATCATTAATGATTAAAGAGGGTTATTGTTTAAAATCAGGAGTGTGAGATGATAGAATATAAGAGTTTTGTGTTGGAAAATGGATTGAAGGTTTTTGTGCATGAAGATCCATCCAGCCCCCAAGCGGTAATTAATATTTTGTATAATGTAGGCTCCAGGGATGAGTCGGAAGAAAAAACTGGATTTGCACATTTGTTCGAACACTTGATGTTCGGAGGGTCAGTAAATATTCCTTCCTATGATGGACCATTGGAAAGGGCGGGGGGAGAAAATAATGCTTTTACCTCAACAGATATTACAAATTATTATATCACAATCCCATCTGTAAATATTGAAACAGCTTTCTGGCTGGAGTCCGACAGGATGCTTTCTCTTTCTTTTGAACAAAAGACACTGGATGTTCAGAAAAGTGTGGTGATTGAGGAATTTAAGCAAAGATACTTAAACCAGCCTTATGGAGATGTTTGGCTGAAGTTAAGACCACTTGTCTACAAGGAACATCCTTATAAATGGGCTACTATTGGGAAAGAAATCAGTCATATCGAAAGTGCGGAGATGCAGGATGTGAAAGATTTTTTTTATAAGTTTTACATTCCTAATAATGCCATTCTTGTTATTGCTGGTGATATTACTTTTGATCACGCAAAAACATTAACTGAAAAATGGTTCGGACCTATACCTGCAGGAAAGCCTTATTTGAGAAATTTGCCGGCTGAGCCTATTCAAAAAAAAGAAAGAAGGGAGGAAGTTATTGCTGATGTGCCTCTGGATGCTCTTTATAAAGTATATCACATGCCGGGGAGAAAAGATCCCGAATATTATTCTTATGATCTTCTCAGTGATATTCTTGGTAGAGGAAAGTCTTCAAGGCTTTACGATAAACTTGTGAAAGGAAAAGAAATATTTAGCTCTATATCTGCTCATGTATCGGGAACAGCAGATCCGGGGTTAATTATTATTGAGGGAAAGCTTAACGGCAATTATACATTGGAAGCTGCAGAAGCTGAAGTACAGAAAATAATAGATGAGCTGGTGGCTGGCAATATTACAGATGATGAGGTAACAAAGGTGAAAAATCAGTCGGAAGCATCAGTGTTATTTGGAGAAGTTGAATTGCTAAATCGTTCAATGAATCTTGCGTTTGCTGCATTTTTAGGAGACCCGGAAATAGTAAACAAAGAATCTGAAATGATTCAGAATGTTACAAAAGAGTCAATTATAGCAGCTGCTAAAAGAACATTCAAACCTGAAAATAGCAGCACTCTTTATTACAGAGCAAAATCAAAAGTAAATGAAAATTAAAGTTGGGTTTGGGTATGATGTACACCAACTTACCGAAGGACGCGACCTTTGGCTAGGTGGTGTAAAGATAGATGCGAAGTTAGGTTTGCTTGGTCACAGTGACGCAGATGTGTTGATTCATGCAATTTGCGATGCTATCCTTGGCGCAGCCAATATGAGAGATATTGGTTTTCATTTCCCCAATACCGATCCTCGATGGAAGGGGGCAGATAGTAAAATTCTTCTAAAGGAAGTGTGCAGACTGATAAGAGAAAAAGGTTGGGAAATAAGCAATATAGACGCTAGTCTTGCAATGGAAAAGCCTAAGATTAATCCTCATATTCCTAAAATGCAGGAAATCCTGTCAGAAACAATGAATATCCCGGAAGAGGATATTTCAATCAAAGCAACTACGAATGAAAAGCTTGGCTATATTGGCAGAGAAGAAGGAGCTAATGCTTTTGCAGTAGCCCTTATTTTTAAAAGCTGAAAGCGAAAAGCATAAGGCACAAAGCGAAAAACTGAACTTTAACGTTCAGCTTTTCGCTTTGTGCTTTCAGCTTATAAATGTGGTATCGGATCTGCTGATCCGTCAGGGTCTTTTTTTACAGAACCATCTTTCTTAAAGTTCTTTCCTCGCATAACAAGTATTCCTGCCATATGTGGAGCCGCCATAGAAGTACCACTTATCGTTGCATAACCTCCATTCTTGTATGTAGAGAGAATTTTTACCCCCGGAGCACAATAGTCTACAGTTTTTCCATAGTTAGAGAATGATGCAAAAGTGTCCGTAGAATCCATTGCCGAAACAGTGTAGATATTTGGATGGTCAACTCTGGCAGGAGAAGAACTGTCTGCTTTAATGGCTGAATTTCCTGCCGCTATTGAAAAAACAAAGCCTTTATTAGCAGCATTAAGTACTTCTTTGTCCAGAGAAGGAGAAAATCCTCCACCTAAGCTCATATTTACCACATCTCCTGCTTTTCCATTCTGTTCAATATGCTGTACAGCTGCGATAATATTTGAAATACTTCCTTTACCCTGAGCATCCATAGATTTCAGAGCAATTACAGTAGCTCCTGAAGCAACTCCGACAACTCCAAATCCATTGTCTTTAGCTGCGATGATACCCGCAACGTGCGTGCCATGACCATGGTCGTCATTAACAGTTGTGCCGGCGATGAACGATTTTGATTTATATGCATCCACCACAAGATCGGGATGGCTAAGATCAACTCCTGTATCTATAATCCACACATATTTTCCGGATCCTTCGGCATGACCAACCCTCTTTGCTCCCCAGCCTGGGGCCTGATATTCAACGCGGGCAGGACAATCGCTGATAGATACAATTTTATCTTGTTCAAGGTATTCTATATTGGGATCCTTTTTTAATTTTTCTACTTCACTGGATTCAAGCTTTATGGCAACACCTTTAAGATTGCCATCAAAAGTACGAAGTATCTTTTCGGGAGCAATTTTGTTTGATCTTAGTACTTTGTGAAAAGCTCTCGTACCCAGTTTTTCACCTGTTTCAGCATATTTTACAATATACTGGCCTGGAATGACTTGTCCATTGTCCAATGCGGATGCAGTAAGACATTCGTCCTTGTTTCCGCTTGATGGAGGCGTAGTGGGTGAAGAAGGTGTTTGCGTTGTAGGCTCCACTTCTTTCTCTTTTTTACAAGCAGAAAATAGCAGTGTCAATGCAAATGAATAGGGGATGAGTTTTTTTCCTTTTCTTAAAAGATTTGAAAACATAGAGGATATTTGAAGTTTGAATCAGGCTGTGATAAAAGCCTGAATTAATTTATAAACCTTAAACATAATCCTTCTGCGCTATGGTTCAGTTGCGTAAAAAATTGTAAAGCTAAAAGTTGATAGCATAAAGCTAAAAGTTAAAAAAAATGACAAGAGAAGAAAAGTATCCCCCTGATTAGGATCTTTGGGCCCGACTCATTTGACTGAATTCTTTAGATGGTGATTTGGTATGAAGTTGTTTAGACTAGCATAAAAAAAGCGAAGAGGTTATCTTCGCTTTCCGATATGTATTGAATCAGTTAATTAGATAATCATTCCGGCACCAACTGTTTCATTGGTAAACTCGTCTACTAGTATTACGCTTCCAGTAGATCTGTTTTTCTTATAGCTATCGAAGAATAAAGGATTGGTAGTTCTTATAAGAATTCTTCCAATATCATTAAGTCCAATTGTTTTATCATCTTCAATTTTGTGCAGGGTATTGATGTTAACTTTGTAACGAACATCTTTCACAACACATTTAGCTTCTCTTGAAGTATGTCTGATGATATATTTCGATGCAGGGTTTAATTTTTTGTCATTCAACCAGCAGATCATCAATTCAACATCCTGACTAGCACTTGGCTGATTGTTTGGCTTCACAATCATATCTCCACGGCTGATATCAATGTCATTTTCAAGTGTTATTGTTACTGACATCGGAGGGAATGCTTCTTCAAGCTTTCCGTCAATGGTTTCAATAGATTTAATTTTTGAAGTAAATCCTGAAGGGAGTGCAATCACTTCATCTCCCGGTTTGAAAACCCCACCTTCAACTCTTCCTGCGTAACCTCTGAAGTCATGGTATTCTTCGCTTAATGGACGGATAACCCACTGCACAGGGAATCTTGAATCAACATAGTTAAGATCTGTATTGATGTTTACATTTTCCAATGTATAAAGAAGAGTTCCTCCTTTATACCAAGGCATGTTTTCAGACTCATCCACTACATTATCTCCATGCAAAGCAGAAATTGGGATGTAGCGTATATCTGGAACAGATAATTTTGAAGAGAAGTCAGAGAACTGTTGTTTGATTTTTTCGAAAACTTCTTCTTTATAGTCAACAAGGTCCATCTTGTTAACGCAGATGATAATGTGCTTTATCTGAAGCAAAGATGCAATAAAAGCATGTCTGCAGGTTTGTTCCACAACACCATGTCTTGCATCTACAAGCACGATAGCAAGGTTTGCTGTAGAAGCTCCTGTTACCATGTTTCTTGTATACTGAATATGACCCGGAGTATCAGCAATAATGAATTTTCTTTTAGGAGTGGCAAAATATCTGTATGCCACATCTATGGTAATACCTTGTTCTCTTTCAGCTCTGAGTCCGTCTGTAAGTAGCGCAAGATTAACATATCCGTCACCTCTCTGCTCACTGGTTCTTTCAATGGCTTCCAGCTGATCTTCAAAGATAGATTTAGAATCGTAAAGTAATCTTCCAATCAGGGTACTTTTTCCATCGTCTACACTTCCCGCTGTGGTGAACCTTAGAAGGTCCATTTCAAGATAGCTATTTTTAGTTTGTGTTTCAGTCATTGCTTTAAGGCTGTTATAATTTCAGTCGGCTAACTGTTTGAATTGTACGTCTTGAAATTGATTTATTAAAAATATCCTTGTTTCTTTCTGTCTTCCATTGCAGCTTCAGATCTTTTGTCATCAGCTCTGGTGCCACGCTCTGTCTGACGCGCGGCTGCAACTTCCTGGATGATTTCATCAAGGGTAGACGCATCTGATTCAACAGCTCCTGTACAAGTCATATCACCAACAGTTCTGAATCTGATAGTTCTCTCTTCATAGTGCTCATCCTTTAAAAGAGTGATATAGTCAGATTTTGCTAAAAGCATTCCGTTTCTGTCAACAATGGTTCTTTTATGAGAGAAATAAATAGTTGGAATTTCAAGCTTTTCCATGGCAATATATTGCCATACATCCATTTCAGTCCAGTTACTCAAAGGGAATATTCTGAAGTGCTCTCCTGGGCTCTTTTTGCCATTGAATAAATTCCAAAGTTCCGGTCTTTGATTTTTTGGATCCCACTGACCAAATTCGTCTCTGTGAGAGAAAAAACGCTCTTTAGCTCTTGCTTTTTCTTCATCTCTTCTTGCTCCACCGAAGCAGGCATCAAACTTAAATTCTTCAATAGCATCAAGAAGTGTAATAGTCTGAAGACCGTTTCTGCTTGGATTTGGTCCTTTTTCCTCAACGGCCCTGCCCTGATTTATTGAATCCTGTACATTTCTGACAATTAGTCTTGCTCCAACTTTTTTCACAAGATCATCTCTGAAGTCCAGAGCTTCCTGAAAGTTGTGCCCTGTATCAATGTGCATCAACGGGAATGGTAGTTTTGCAGGCCAGAATGCTTTCTGTGCAAGCCTTACCATCACAATTGAGTCTTTTCCTCCCGAAAAAAGTAATGCTGGTCTCTCGAACTGTGCGGCCACTTCTCTCATGATGAATATCGCTTCCGCCTCAAGCTGTTTCAGGTGACTTAAATTGTAGGAAATCATAGGTTATAAGGTTTGAAAAGCCAAATATGGCTTAACTATTACAATTTTAAGGTTAATTTATTTTTATCTTTTTGTAAACTGCAGTTAAGATCTCTTCTTTGCACATATCCAAAGGTTTAAGATCTGTCCTTACTTCCAGACTAGGATTCTGTGGCTCTTCAAAAGGTGAATCTAATCCAGTGAAATTCTTTAATTCTCCATTTCTGGCTTTGCGATACAAGCCCTTTACATCTCTTTGCTCGCATATCTCGAATGGACAATTCACATAAAGTTCGAAATAATCCTCAGCGCCGATAATATTTTTGGCCATATTACGGATTTCTTCTGTTGGACTTATTAATGAACAGATAGTTATAACCCCGCAATTAAGAAATAATTTTGATACCTCTGCTGCTCTTCGGATATTTTCTATCCTCTCAGCTTCAGAAAAACCAAGATTGTTATTTATACCTGTCCTTAAATTATCGCCATCCAGCAGCTGTGTCAGGAATCCGTTTTTATGTAGTTCTTGCTCAATGGCTTTCGCCAAAGTGCTTTTTCCGGAACCAGAAAGACCCACCATCCAGATCACAACAGATTTTTGGTGTAAAATCGTTTCCTTATCTTCTCTTTTAAGAATTCGATCGAATATAGGATGAATATTTTCCAAAGGATGTTAAGAAATTTTAATCTGTAAAAATACTACATTTTCAGTAAAAAAAAGAGAGAATGACCAAAATTATCTAAATTTGAAACTCAATAAATAGAGGAATCATGCAACTGCCTGAAATTAATTTTGATAAAGTTCAAGAAATAGCCCTGGGGGCAGGCAAACTCATCATGGAAGTCTATAGTCTGCCCGACTTTACCGACCTCATTGATACAAAAGCCGATAACTCTCCATTAACGCTTGCAGACAAAAAGTCTAATGATTTCATAGTTGCTGGCTTAAAGAGCCTTACGCCGCAAATTCCCATCATTTCTGAAGAAGAAAAAGAGGTTCCGTTTGATGTAAGAAAAAATTGGTCAGTATTCTGGCTGGTAGATCCTCTGGATGGAACCAAAGAATTTATTAAAAGGAACGGTGAATTCACTGTGAACATAGGCCTGATTGCTAATGGTTACCCTGTTGCTGGTGTTATTTATGCTCCTGTTCTGGATGAATTGTATTTTGGGCAAATTGGAAAAGGAAGTTTTAAACGCAGTAAGGGGAAAACTTTTCCCATTAAAGTAAGCGACAGGAAAACGGATCTTATCGGTGTTGGAAGCCGCTCACATGCTGCAAAAGAGGAAGAAGATTTTTTCTCAAGATTTAATGTCGCAGATAGAATTTCAAAAGGAAGTTCTTTAAAATTCTGTCTTCTTGCTGAAGGTAGCGCTGATCTTTATTATCGCCATGGCCCGACTATGGAGTGGGATACTGGCGCAGGCCAGGCTATTGTGGAAGCAAGTGGTGGGGTTGTAGTAAATCTGGGCAAAAAAAGATTTGAATACAACAAAGAGTCCTTGCTTAATAGTAGTTTTATATGTGCTTCTGACGAAGTGTTTCTTAGCTGAAAGTTGCATAAAGTTTAAGTATGATTTCCTCTGAAATTAGTTATTCTGTTGTTGTTCCTGTATTTAACAGTTCTCACTCTCTTGTGGAGCTGAGAGACAGAATTGATGCTGTTTTTAAAAATGAATTGATGGAAACATATGAACTTATTTTTATTGATGATGGCTCTGAAAATGAACTGACATGGCCGTTTCTTAATGGCCTATCAAAAAAATATAAAGAAGTTACAAGCATCAGGCTGATGAGGAACTTCGGCAAACAGGGAGCTTTGCTTTGTGGTTTCACTAATGCTAAGGGGCGTTATATTATCACGATAGATGACGATTTACAACATTTTCCGGAAGATATTCCTTCTCTTGCTGCACTAAATACTCATGATGTGGTTATTGGTAGGTTTGATAAAAAGGAACACAGCATAAGTAAAAAGATTTTTAGCAGAATTAATAACTGGTTTGAGGCTAAGCTGTTGGGCAAACCTGAACATATCAGAAATAGTCCGTTCAAGCTTATAAAAGCTGAAGTTGTTAAAGCTTTTTTACAAATTAAAACTCCAAATCCATCTGTAAGTGCATTGCTATTTTATGTTACCAAAGATGTAAAGAATGTAAATGTCCGACATGCAAAAAGGCCTTATGACAAATCAGGTTTTACTCTGAAGAAAATGTTTGCAACTTTTGCCAATATGCTTTTTAATAACAGCAGCTTTTTGTTAAAACTTATTGCTTACGTCGGGGTCTCCATTTCATTTTTCAGTTTCCTACTTGCTCTGATTTATTTCGTGAAAAAACTTACAGTAGGCATACCTGTTCCGGGATATGCATCTTTAGTAACTGTAACTTTATTTATCGGGGGGCTTATGCTTTTTTCCATAGGCATAGTTGGCGAATATCTGATCAGGATCATTAATGGAGTGGAATTAAAGCCTGCTTATGTTGTAAGGGAAAAATCGGGAGAATGAAATGAAAAAGACTGTGGTCATACTTCAGTCAAATTATATTCCCTGGAAAGGATATTTTGATTTAATCAATAGTGCTGACGAATTTATTTTTTATGATGACGTTCAATATACTACTGGAGACTGGAGAAACAGAAATAAAATAAAAACAGATGAAGGTGCAAAATGGCTAACCATTCCTGTTGGTGATAATATTAAGCGAACTATAAAGGAAGTAAGGTTTATAAATAAAGATTGGAAAAGAAAGCACTTTCAGACACTTGAAAAGTATTATTCCAAAGCCCCTTTCTATGAAAGTTCCTTACCTTTAATTAATAAATTGTATTTCAACGAAATTGAGACATTATCAGAATTTAATCAGTCTGCGATAAAAGAAATTTCTAATTGGTTAGGATTAACAACCAAATTTAATGATTCTTCCATCTATGCCCCGAAGGGGGATAAAATAGGTCGTTTAATAGATATTCTTGTAAAGACAGAGGCTACAGAGTTTTTGTGTGGGCCAGCAGTAAAGAATTATTTAAAGCAAGAATCAATTCAGGAAAAAGGGATAGCATTGAGATATTTTGATTATTCTGGTTATAAAGTATACCATCAGCTCTTTCCTCCTTTCATCCACGAAGTAAGCATTCTGGACCTCATATTTAATGAAGGGGAGCACTCGATCGAATTCCTAAAAAGTTATAGCAGTTGAAATTTATTTTCGTCACCGGTTTATATAGATCAGGAACAACCCTTCTGGAAAAGCTTCTATTCCAGCATCCTTCGGTCAGCATCGCATTTCAGCCCTATCCTTCTTTTTATCATTTGGTGAAAAAGAGATTTAATGAAATTCAAAATATTTCATCCGTTTATCCTATCAATACCCGGTTGGATAATGAGTATTTTGAAATGAAGGATTTTATCGAATTTCTTAATCGCTATAAATTTACCGAGGCAGATAAGGTTCATTCAGGACTTGAATCATTGCTTCATTCCAACAATGGTTTTATTGATTTATTCAAACAGTTACAGCTGGAAGCAGGGAAGGAGTACATTACCAATGAGATATCATTTGCTGGTAGTAAGGAAATATTATGTGAAGATTTTGTCGGTGCACTTCTTGAAAATGGTGTACGTGTAATTCACATTGTAAGAGATCCAAGAGATGTACTTTGCTCTGCTGCTTTAGGAAAAGAATATACAGGGAGAATCAGGCCATTGTTGTACACACTAAGAATGTGGCGGAAGTCTGTTGCGTTTCGTATTCAGTACTCTGAACATCCACTGTTTTATTCTGTCAGGTATGAAGATCTGGTTAAGTCTCCTATGTCTGTAATGAAAGAATTAGCTGGCTTTATGAATGTCCAGGAAATAGAATTAAAGTCAAAGCTCATGGATCAGCAGGGAAATATTTGGAAAAGCAATTCATCATTTGGAAAAAGTGAATTGATATCCTCTTCATCTATTGGCAAGTATAAAGAGATTCTCGATGATAATGCCATTGCGTATGTTAATACGCTTTGCGCTCCCGAATTAAAATATTTGAATTACGAATGTGAAGATGTTAAAGATTCAAAAGAAGTTTTCGAAGCATTTAAAGAACCATTCCCCGTAGACCATGATTTGTTTCAGCATGATTATTCAGTTAGTGAAATAAATCAAAATATGGAAATTAAAAGGGTGAGCCTTTTAAAGGAAGATGGACTTTCGTGTAAAGAAACAGAAAAGTATTACCAGTTTGAATCGGTATATAAAATTTTAAAAAAGCATGCAATCTAAAATTGAAATAATAAAAACAGAAGATGGGTCTCATTCTCTTTATATACCTGATATGAAAGAAACATATCACTCGACTCACGGAGCATTGCGTGAATCAGAATATGTATTTATACAGAACGGACTGGACTTGATACCAACAGATAATGAAATCAATATTCTTGAAGTAGGGTTTGGAACGGGCCTCAATACATTTTTGACTTTTCTTGAAAGCGAAAAAAGAGCACTAAAAATTTACTATCAAACCATTGAGCCATATCCACTGGAAGAAAATATTTTTTTAGAATTGAATTATCCGGAAATGATTTCTCCGGATAAAAGCAGTATTTTTTATGATTTTCATAAGGCTTCTTTCGGTGAAATAAAAGAGATCAATCAAGACTTCATTTTTAAAAAGCATTTGCAAAAGCTTGAAAATCTAGAAATGAAACCTGCGATCCTTGATCTCGTATACTTCGACGCATTTGCACCTTCAAAACAACCTGAACTTTGGGAGTTAGGAAATTTTGAAAAAATTTATGGATGGATGAAAAACGAAGGTGTAATCGTAAGTTATTGTGCCAGTGGACAATTTAAAAGAAATTTAAAGGCTGCAGGCTTTTTTGTTGAGACGCTTCCTGGCCCTCCGGGAAAAAAGGAGATGACAAGAGGAAGAAAATAGTTGTCGTAACATTAAAAAACGTTATTTTTGAAACATTAATTATTTTTAAGTACATATTTTAATACTAACCATGAGGAAAATTTCAGTTATCTTTTTACTGGTATTAGTTGCCAGTACTTCATTCGCCCAATTATCAGAGAGGGTAAACGATACTAGTGTTTACAACATCGGAGCAAGACCTTTGAAAGGATCTAAAGTCCTTACATTTGGATTTAACATGAACCAAAGTGTATTTGACAATTATAATGATCTTAGACAAGGTGGACTTATCAGTGGTAAGTATTTTATTAAAGACGATGTTGCTGTAAGAGGCGGTATCAGAATTACAAAAGAAGCTACAACTTCTAAAGGAGATTTAGATCAAACAAGCTTCCCTACTATTAAAAGTGCATCATCTAAATCAAGCGTTAGAGAGTATGTGCTTGTTCCAGGTCTTGAAAAACACTTTAGCAGCAAAAACATCTTCGATGTATATGCAGGTGGTGATCTTTACTTAGGTTTCAAAAGAGAAGTAAACAAAGAGGAAACCGATTTTACAGATGGCGACTTTGATCACTATTCAGCGAAGACACCTTCGACTTTAGTTGGTCTTGGTGGAGTTGTAGGTTTCAATGTATTCGTTCTTAATCTTCCATTGTCTGTTGGTATGGAATATGGTTTACAAGGTCTTTGGGCTCTAGGTGGAAAAACACACGTTGAGTCTGAACAGAGAGTTGGTGGGGTAACAACATCTCAGGATTATTATACTCAGACTACAAATGGTGCAGGTAATGCTGACCCATATCAATACAGCAAACTGAAGAAAAGATCTACAACCTGGGATACAAACAGCAACTTTAGATTAATCTTAAATATTTATTTTAACTAATCAGGATGAAGAGCATTTTTAATAAATTATTCATAGGCGCCCTATTATTGAGCCTGGCTACTTCATGCAGAATGTATTATAAAGCAGTGCCAGTTGCTCCTTTGGATGCCAGAGTTAATTTCACAACTGCAGATCTTGAATATCTGGGTGAAATAAAAGGGTCAGCTACTCAAAGTTATCTTTTAGGATTTATTCCTGTAGGTGGAAGAAGATTTTACTACAGTTCTCCTGGACTAAATCCGACGGGGATATTCAACTTCAGACTTCGCGGAAGAGGATTCAACAATGCATATTATGATGCATTGCAATCTAAGCCAGAGGCTGACTTTGTTCTTCCTTTAGGCTTTACTCAAGTGGTAGATAGAATGTTCCTTGGAAGAAAAGTAACTATTCAGGTAAAAGCAAAAGCTTTTAAATTAAAAGAAAAATAGTAACAACTTATTGTTGCCTGAAATTAAACCATAAAAAAAACCTAAGATCTTCTTAGGTTTTTTTTAATTTTAAATCAAATGATAAAAATCAGAATAATTTTTGTAATTCTTCTTTCTGCAATACTTTTTCAAAATTGTAAAAAGGAAGATGCGGATCCATTGATTACATCCGTTGATCCTTCACAAGTGGTATTGAATGGATATGGCGGCGAAGTTAAAAATTTTTATTTTAATGCATCATCCAAAGATGGGCTTAATAGATTAATAATATCACAACAGGAAGTTGGTAGTGCATCAAAGGTAATATTAGATTCCATGATGAATGGGATCAGAAACTCAACCTATAAACTTGAGTATGTTATTCCTGAAAAACAAAAAGATTATACGCTTCTAATAACGTTCAGGATTATTGATAATGAAGGCCGTGATAAAACTGAAGCAAGAAAGATTCTTGTGAAAGGCAAAGAAATATTGCTGACAGAATTTTCAGGTGCTTCTTTATATTCTAAAGCTTCCGGGAATGCAGATGCATTTGACCTGGTCGCCCTGACTGCAAAATTCTCAGGTCTTTCTCCGGATAGTTTAAGAGATATTCAGATGTATTCAGAAAATGATACCTCTTCGGTTTTATCCAAATCTATTATTAGTCCTGCAGGCGGGCAGTTTGTGCTGTTCAATGGATTTGATTATTTAAATGCAACAGCTTTGACTTTGCAGGAAGCATATAACTCTGGACAAAAAGTAGATAAAATTTCGAATATAGAGCAAGGTCAGATTATCTTAACCAGACTGGGTAGAAAATCAAATTCTTCTTACGCAGCTATTAAAATTACAGATGTGGTCGATCTTCCAGGAGCGAAGGATGATAAGATCCTGTTTAATTTGAAGAGATAAATTTTTTAATTCAATGATAAAATAAAAAAGGAGCTGCATACAGCTCCTTTTTTATTTGTGCTTTTCACCTGTTTGTTATGTAGGCTTATGTATAATTGAATCGCTTTATTAAATTTGTACAAAAAACAGTTTCATAATGCTTTCAATAGACAGATCTCTTGACAAATTAATAGTAGTGGGAGACAGAGTATTAATAAAGCCCAAAACATTAAATGACAAAACATCATCGGGTTTATATCTACCTCCGGGAGTAATTGAAAAAGACAGGATTCAGAGCGGATATGTTATTAAGGTTGGTCCTGGATATCCAATTCCTGTTCCAGATGAAAGTAATCAGGAGCCATGGAAAGAAAAACAGGATTCAACCAAGTATATACCGTTGCAGGCACAAGAAGGTGATCTTGCAATTTATTTACAAAATGGAGCTTATGAAATTACTTTTAATAATGAGAAGTATTTTATAGTGCCGCAGCCAAGTATATTAATGCTTGTGAGAGAGGATTTGTAAAAGCTGAAAGCGTAAAGCAAAAAGCTTATAGTGAAAAGAAATTCAACACCACTCTATAATTTGAGGTTTATAAAAAAAGAGGTAAATGTGTTTTCATTTACCTCTTTTTACTTTCAGTTTTTAGCATTCTGCTTTCCGCTTAATAATTTGAAAGAACTGCAAATTCCTTTGCAAAATAAGTAAGGATAACCTTTGCCCCAGCTCTTTTCATGCTTAATAAAGCTTCTGCCATTGCTTTTTCTCCGTCAATCCAACCTTTTTCAGAAGCAGCTTTTATCATAGCATACTCTCCACTTACATTGTAAGCTGCAATCGGAAGCTCATAATTGTCATATAAAAGTTTAATGACATCGAGGTAAGCCAATGCAGGTTTTACCATCAGGAAATCTGCACCTTCAGCAAAGTCTAGTTCAGCTTCTATCAATGCTTCCGCCTGATTCGCAGGATCCATCTGATAAGTTTTTTTATCTCCAGCTTTTGGGGCAGAATCCAGAGCATTTCTGAATGGTCCGTAAAATGCACTTGCATATTTAGCTGTATAAGACATTATAGATACATCATCAAAGCCTTCGGTGTCTAGCATTTCTCTAAGGTAACCTACCCTAAAATCCATCATATCTGAAGGGCCGATAATGTCTGCTCCGGCTTCAGCTTGCGCTAATGCCATTTTTCCTAATACTTCAAGTGTGGCATCATTCAGAATTTTGCCATTTTTTAATATGCCATCGTGACCGTCAGAACTGTATGGATCCATTGCTACGTCTGTCATAATGCATGCTTCAGGAAGTGCAGATTTGATAGCCTTGATTGTCTTTAAATACAGACCTTTCTCATTATAGCTTTCTTTAGCAAGAGGATCTTTTAAAGAATCTTCTATTTTAGGAAAAAGCGCAAACGTCTTTAATCCAAGCTTCATGCACAGCTCAATTTCTTTGATTAAAAGATCAGGTGTATATCTGAAAATTCCAGGCATACTGGTTATTTCAGATCTTCCATTTTTACCTTCCTGCATAAACATTGGATAAATCAGATCATTAGTGCTTACCTGATGTTCTCTTACCATAGATCTGATCGCTTCAGATTTTCTGTTTCTTCTCGGACGACGCATGTTTATTCAGGTTTTGAAATTAAAATTCAAGTATTGTTTTTTCAATGATATCGCAACACTCGTTTAATTGAGCTTCATTGATTACCAAAGGAGGTGCGAATCTGATAATGTCACCGTGGGTAGGTTTTGCTAAAAGGCCATTGTCTTTGAGCGCAACACATACGTCCCATGCGGTTCTTCCGTCATTTGTTGGTTTAATAACGATTGCGTTTAATAATCCCCTTCCTCTTACCGCTATCACGTGGTCAGATTTTTCCTGGAGCTCGGTCATTCTCTTTCGGAATAACTCACCCATTTTGAATGCATTTTCAGTAAGTTTTTCATCACGAATTACTTCCAGGGAAGCTTGGGCCACAGCGCATGCCATCGGATTTCCTCCAAATGTGGATCCATGCTGACCAGGTTTAATAGTGAGCATGATATGGTCATCTGCAAGCACAGCAGAGACTGGATATGTTCCGCCAGATATTGCTTTACCAAGTATCAGAATATCCGCTTTTACATCTTCATATTGAGAAGCAAGTAGCTTTCCGGTTCTCCCGATCCCAGTCTGGATCTCATCAATGATGAACAGTACATTATATTTTTTGCACAGCTCTGCAGCCTTTTTCAGATAGCCTTCGGTAGGTACATATACACCTGCCTCACCTTGAATAGGTTCTACAAGAAATGCGCATACATTCGGGTTCTTCAGTGCATTTTCAAGTGCTGCAGTATCACTGTATGGAATAATCTGGAATCCAGGATTGAAAGGTCCGAAATCTTTTGTCGAATCAGGATCCGTAGATGCAGCAATAACTCCAGTTGTTCTTCCGTGGAAGTTTTTTTCTACAGCAACAATTAAAGCCTGATTAGATGGGATGTTTTTAACAGTATAACCCCATTTCCTTGCTAGCTTAATTGCAGTTTCAACAGCTTCAGCACCAGAATTCATCATGAGTACCTTATCATATCCAAAGTATTCAGTGATAAATTTCTCACACTCTCCAAGTCGCTCGTTATAAAATGCCCGGCTTGTTAAAGTAAGCTTTTGGGCCTGTGCTACCAGAGCATTAATAATTTTAGGATGACAATGTCCTTGGTTTACAGCGCTATATGCGGATAAAAAGTCGTAATAACGTTTTCCCTCAACATCCCATACAAATACTCCTTCTCCTTTCGAAAGGACAACCGGCAGAGGGTGATAGTTATGTGCTCCATATTTTTCTTCCAGCTCAATAGCCTGTGCAGTGGCGGAAATAGTCCCCATCATAAGTTTATTATTTTAAATTTAAAAAGGATAATATCCTGAAAATTATCAATTCTCCATTCTAATCTTTCACAGATATATATCAGGATTATAAGCAAATTTTTCAGGAAAGAATTTCAAATTTAAAAATAAAAGTATTCTTTTCTTAATGATTTGAATGGTTTCCTGAAAAATAGAAATGAGTTTTTAGTGATATTATAATATTCAGAAAATTAACGTGATGACAATGGATTTTTAAAGAATTGGCAGGGTTCCTGAGCCGGCTTCCTGAAAAAATATTTCTCAAAAAGAGTTTTTTGACTTAATTTTGTTTGAAATAATTGTGGTAAAAGTACATTTACACCTTTGGGTAAAGGATAAATTACTTTTCTTCGAAAGAAAAAATAAATCTAAATTTTGTATTTAGATTTTATTTTAGCATCTTTGCAACCCTATAATATAAAAAATTAGAAAAATGGCTAGAGTTTGTCAAATTACAGGAAAGAGAACTAGAGTAGGAAACAATGTTTCTCACGCCAACAACAAGACAAAGAGAAAATTCTATCCTAATCTTCAGACTAAGAAATTTTTTATTCCTGAAGAAAACAAATGGATAACTCTTAAAGTGTCTGCATCTGCTTTAAGAACAATTACAAAAAAAGGAATTAGCGCAGTATTAAAAGAGGCTAAGGCAAACGGAATGGCCGTTTAATTATTTGGTTTTTACAAGAGAAATTGCAATAAATCATGGCAAAAAGAGGTAACAGGATTCAGGTGATTCTGGAGTGTACCGAGCACAAAAACAGTGGTCTACCTGGTACAAGCAGATATATCACTACTAAAAACAGGAAAAATACTCCTGAAAGGATTGAATTAAAAAAATACAATCCTGTGTTAAAAAAAGTGACCACTCATAAAGAAATTAAATAACCCATGGCAAAGAAAGTAGTTGCTACCCTGAAGAAAGCTGATGCTGGAAAAGGGTTTGCCAAAATTATTAAGGCAGTAAAGAACGATAAAACTGGAGCTTACGCTTTCAAAGAAGAAATCGTACCGGTAGATCAAGTTCAAGAAGCATTGAAGAAATAATTGCTTCTTCGTAAATTATTAATGATAAAGTCCCTTAATGGGACTTTTTTATTATTTTGGTGTTTTAAGAAAAAGATATTTCATGGCGCTGTTTAATTTCTTTTCAAAAGATAAAAAGGAGTCTCTGGATAAGGGTCTGGAGAAAACCAAGGATAACTTCTTCTCTAAGTTAACCAAGGCCATGGTGGGGAAGTCCAAGGTCGATGACGAGGTGTTGGACAGCCTGGAAGAGATGCTGGTTACATCTGATGTGGGCGTGCAGACTACCTTAAAGATTATCAAAAGAATTGAACAGAGGGTCGAAAGAGATAACTATGTAACTACTTCTGATCTGGATAAAATACTAAAGGAAGAAATTGCAGGTCTGCTTGCTGAAAATAACTCAGAGGATTTGTCTGACTATGAAGTTCCAAAAGTATCCGGGCCATACGTAATTCTTGTTGTTGGCGTGAATGGGGTAGGTAAAACGACTACCATTGGTAAGCTGTCCGCCCAGTTTAAAAAGAAAGGCAAAAAAGTAATTCTGGGAGCTGCAGATACTTTTAGAGCTGCCGCTGTGGACCAATTGAAAATGTGGGGAGAAAGGGTTGGAGTACCTGTAGTCTCTCACGGCATGAACACTGACCCTGCTTCTGTAGCATTTGATGCAGCAAAGCAAGGTGTCGATCAGCAGGCTGACATAGTTATTATTGATACTGCAGGAAGATTACATACTAAAGTAAATCTTATGAATGAGCTCTCTAAAATAAAGAGGGTTATTCAAAAATTTATTCCCGAAGCTCCGCATGAAGTTCTTTTAGTTCTGGATGGAAGTACTGGCCAAAATGCATTTGTCCAGGCTACTGAATTTACCAAAGCTACAGAAGTGTCAGCTCTGGCAATTACAAAGCTGGATGGTACCGCAAAAGGTGGGGTGGTTTTGGGAATATCAGATCAGTTTAAAATACCAGTAAAATATATCGGAGTAGGAGAAAAGGTAGATGACCTTCAGGTATTTAATAAACATGAGTTCGTTGATTCTCTCTTCAACAGGCAATAAATTAATCCTGCTTCTGGGGTTAATATTTCTGTTTTCTTTTTCAGAGTTTTCCTGCGTTTCCACTAAAACCGTATCTGTCACAGCAGATACAAGCCAAGGTATTACAGGTAAATTAATTTTCAAAGAAGGTAATTTCTCCACTACAGAAGAGCTTCCTGAAGAAGGTAAAATTTTTGGTATTGAAAGAGAAATCTACATATATCCACTTACTTCCTTAAAAGAATCGGAACTTGCCGAGGGAGATTTTTTTAAAACAATCTCAACAACTCCCTTAGACACAATTTTAACCCAACAAGACGGAACTTTCAAGTTACCTTTGGAAGTTGGAAAATATTCATTGGTCATTAATGAGGGGGGAAGATTGTATTCTAAAATATCTCCTGATTATTACTTGTTTCCGGTGAAAGTTGAAAAAAATAAACTCACTAATGTAGTTTTTGAGGTAGACTACATGGCACACTACTCTGAATAGTTTAAAAATAATAAGTAATTTCGGGGATTGGAGAGCTAAAGGAATAAGTATTTATTCCATTTCCGATAAATATATTCCAGTATTAAAGATGAAAACTAAAGGCACTAGAAAGACAAAGGTAAATATCATCACATTAGGTTGTTCTAAAAATCTGGTGGACTCGGAGAATATTCTTACCCAATTGAGAGGTAATAATATTGACGCTGCTCACGAATCAGGAAAAGATGATGCTAATGTAGTGGTCATTAATACCTGTGGCTTTATTGACAATGCTAAACAAGAGTCTATAGATACCATCCTGAGATACGTTGATGCCAAAGAAAGCGGACTTGTAGAAAAGATTTATGTTACAGGATGTCTTTCTCAACGCTATAAAGATGACCTTGAAAAGGAAATCCCTCAGGTAGATGCTTTTTTTGGTACAAGCGACCTCCCAATACTTCTTAAGAAGTTTAAAGCTGACTATAAACATGAATTGCTGGGCGAGCGTCTGATTACAACTCCAAGGCATTATGCTTTTATGAAAATAGCTGAAGGTTGTGATCGTCCGTGTTCATTCTGTGCGATTCCCGTTATGCGAGGCAAACATGTATCAAGAGGAATTGATGAACTAGTCACAGAAGCAAAGAACCTGGCCAAAAATGGAACGAAAGAACTAATTCTTATCGCTCAGGACCTTACTTATTATGGTCTAGATATTTATGGCAAACGTGATCTTGCAGAGCTGTTAAGGAAATTATCAGACGTAAACGGAATCGACTGGATACGTTTGCAATATGCTTATCCGTCTCAGTTTCCGATGGACATTCTGGATGTAATGGCGGAAAGAGATAACATCTGCAAATACCTGGATATGCCACTTCAGCATGCCTCTTCAAATATGTTGAAGATTATGAGAAGGGGTATCACGCGTAACAGAACTGAAGATCTGATAAAAGAAATCAGAGATAAAGTTCCAAATATAGCTTTAAGAACTACAATGATTGCCGGGCATCCTGGCGAGACAGAGCAGGATTTTGAAGAGCTTTGTCAGTTTGTGGAGAATATGAAATTTGACAGACTGGGCATTTTTACATACTCCCATGAAGAACATACTCATGCATATACTTTAAATGACGATATACCTAGCGATATAAAAAGAGAGCGTGCCGATACCATTATGGGTATTCAGGAAGGTATTTCTTTAGAATTAAATCAGGCAAAGGTTGGAAATACTTACAAAGTACTCTTTGATAGGAAAGAAGGTGGATATTTCATTGGAAGAACAGAATCAGACTCTCCGGAAGTAGACAATGAAGTATTGGTTTCTGCAGAGAATACTTATGTGAGAGTTGGGGATTTTGCAAACGTAAAGATCGATTCTGCTTCTGAGTTTGATCTTTACGGTAAAATTGTCAGCTAGACAGAATAAAACTTAGGTTTAACCAAAGTGCGAAATTGGTTCTGTCATCTAATCAGACTCAATTTCGCACTTTAATGGAGCGATCTATCGGTTCTCAGTCCTTTCCTATTTCATTAGAATTTCATTTTTTTTCGTTGTATTTGTCTATTGAAAAATCAGGCTTAACTTCGGCCCATTAAATTTCCATCTTTCCATCACCACCAATGAAAATACTTTCTGTTGAAGCTGAAAAAACCGGTGCTTTTTCAAAATTATATCTTGATTACATTTCAAAGAAAGAAGATCTCTCACCTTTTTATAATTTATTTCCTTCAATAGAGAATATAGAGCAGCAAATTGGTCAGAAGAAGTTTAACGCAGATCAAAGAGTACTTCTGACTGATGCTTTGAAACGTCAATATTCAAATATTGTAATAAAGGAAGCTGCAAGTAAGAGTATTGGAGAATTATTAAACGACAATACATTTACGATTACCACTGGCCACCAATTAAATCTGTTTACTGGTCCTTTATATTTGATTTACAAGACTATTGCCATAATAAAAGCTTGTGAAATTTTAAAACGTAAATATCCGAAATATTCATTTGTCCCCGTATTCTGGATTGCTTCTGAAGATCATGATTTTGCAGAAATCAATCATTTTCATCTTTTCGGAAAAACATATACTTGGGAAACCCAACAGAAAGGGGCTGTGGGAAGACTGAGTTGTGAAGGGATAGAGAAGATATTAAATGAACTTCCGGAAAAGGTTGAGCTATTCCAAAAAGCATATCTTGAGAAGGGAAGAACATTAGCTGAAGCTACCCGCTACATTCTTAATGAGCTCTTCGGAGATTATGGACTGATAGTACTAGATGGAGATGATATTTCATTAAAGCAGGTGCTGAAACCGGTAATCAAGGAAGAAATTGAAGGGGATCACGTTTGTAAAATTGTAGAAAATGCAACTAAATCTCTGGAAACTCTTGGCTATACAGGACAAATATTTCCAAGGGAGATAAATCTCTTTTATTTAAAGGAGGGGCTAAGAGAAAGACTAATTATTGAAGGCGATAACTATAGAGTTAATAATACCAATATCGTTTATAGCAAATCAGAAATACTTAGGCTAGCTGAGGAGCAACCTGAAGCCTTCAGTCCCAATGTAGTGCTAAGACCCTTATATCAGGAAATGTTGTTACCTAACCTGGCTTATGTTGGAGGCCCTGCAGAGGTTACTTACTGGCTTCAGCTTAAAAAGGTATTTAATCATTTCGGAGTAACGTTTCCTATGCTGATGCCAAGGTTGTTTTTCTTAATTATCAATTCAGCGAATAGCAAAAAGATAAGCAAACTAAATATTAATGAAGAGGACTTATTTAAATCAGCTCTTGAATTAAAAGAATTATATCTGGAAAAGCATTCTTCCGAGCATATTGAAACAGTAGAGGAGCATGCACTGTTGGATTACATATTTAAAATGCTTCAGACTAAAGCTGCGGATATCGATCCGACTTTGGTTGCCTTTACCGAGGCGGAAGCAAAGAGAGCAGGTGATATTATTAATAACGTAGAAAAACGATTTAGAAAGGCTTTGGAGAAAAAGCATGAGCAGGGAATTCAACAATTACTTGGTTTGAAAGAGAAGTTGTTTCCGGCAAATACACTTCAAGAGCGATATGATAATTTTCTCAATTTTTACATCAATGATCCGGATTTAATAAACAAACTGATGATCGCAGATCCATTTGATTTCAGATTTAAAGTTTTGTTGCCGGAATGAAAAAGAAAGAAATCAGATCTTACTTTTTAAATGAAAGGAAAAATATCTCTTCTCAAAAGCTTGATGAGTTGAGCCGTGAATCTTCAGATTGCTTTTTTAATAATTTTGATCTTAAATCTATAAAATGCGCTCACATATTTCTTCCAATTCCTTTAAAAGCTGAAATAAATACTAAATATCTTATCGACAGGTTCTGGAATGATTATCCGTCCATCGATATTTCAATCCCCAAATCAGATTTGAATAACCTTACCATTGATAGTTATTATTTTACCCCCACCACTGTTTTAGAAGAAAATCCATGGAAAATTCCTGAACCTATGCATGCTCGTCCTACACCACATGAGTTGATAGACCTTGTATTTTTACCTATGCTTGCTTTTGATAAGAAAGGGTTCAGAGTGGGGTATGGTAAAGGGTTTTATGACAGATTTTTAGGCACCTGTCGTGCAAATGTATTAAAAGTAGGTCTGGCTTATTTCCCTTCGATAGATATTATTGAAGATGTGGATCAATATGATATTCCAATGAATTACTGTATTGTGGGGAAGGAATTGTACAGGTTTTAGAATTGAAATCTAAAACAGAGTTTAAGTTTTGCTCCTCCTGCTGAAAAGTCCCTTTTTTTGAAGTATTGGAGCTTTTAATGAAAGATAAGATATCCCTTTAATCTATAAATAAAAGAAAAGCGCAGTCTTACTGACTGCGCTTTTAATATCATTTCAATTCTTTGCTTTTCTTGTAATGAGAGTGGATTTTTTTTGCTCCCAATGCTGCCCCTGCAACCAGAAAAATTCCAATTCCTCCGTCCATCGGTATGCCACCCGTTCCACCCGGACCGCCAGGTCCTCCGGGGCCACCACCTCCACCGCCAGGTTGTGCATATGCTGTTTCTGCTGCTAACGCAAGCAATACTATAAATATAACTTTTGATACTATTTTAATTATTGATATCATCTTCATATGTAAAAAAATTAATAAAGGATAATTTTTTGAGTCACAAACTTTTGTCCGTCAAAAACGGAAACAAGGTACATCCCTGGTTTTAAATCAGCAACGTTATAAACGATTGTTGAGTCGCCAATAGGCAGCTCTTTGTTGTCTAACACCTGATTTCCTGATACATCTGAAATACTTAAGTTTAGAGAAGTATTTGCAGATTCAGGTAGGTTGATGAATATTTTTTTGTCAAAACAATAAAGACTTAGATTTTTACTTGGGCCACCATTTACTCCAGTAACAACATCTGTTCTTGCTTTTTCCAATGTCAGATAAAATCTTTCTGGGTTTTCATTCTGATTAATATAAACAGAGTAATTCGGACTTGTTCTTAGATTTTGTGTTTTGTCAAATTGTTTGTCTGTAAGAAATATGTTGTATTCATCTCCAATTGAACCAAGATCTGAGACTGAAATTAGATAATTCCCTGCTGATGCTGCAGAAACGACCAATGGAATTTCAACGGAGTTAAATTCTTCAGCAATTGAGTTAACCGCATAATCAACCCCATTCAATTGAGTGAAAATCGATGGGCAGTTGCCAGAGTTTAACAATTTATAAGCATCAAATTCTTCATTAAATGAAGTGTCCGCATCTGCGCTCAAACGCACCAGAGTTTCGTCTGAACCATTGTTGTTTGCTACACTAATTCTCAATCCGGTTGAAGTTATTGCAGTTCTAGTTACAGCCGGATTGGACTGAGTGTTAAATGCTTTCTTATTAACAGACAATGACGGCTTTAAACCGGTTGATGCCTTTATAAAAAAGGATTGCATTGAAGGGATAATGGGGCTACCTCCATTTAGACTTACTCCATTGATATATGTTCTATATTTCCCCGCTTTGGTATCCCATATGTAAATAGCATTGTTCACATTGGTTTTGGCCCATCCACTGTCAAGTGTCCAGTTGATAGGAGAAGGGAAGGGGTTTCCAATCAGATTCCATCCATCGCTTTGAGGATCGCCCGAATTGGTATTGGTTACATTGAGTTTCAATGGAGAAGATGTATTGGTATAGTTACCTGATAAATCAAGTGAAGTTGGTTTGTTAAAGTAAAAAGTATAACCAGAGGTATTCACTAAAGGAGTGCTTAGGCCTGAAACCGGTACCCAGCCGCTATCAGCACTTTTATGTTTATCCAACTCATTGTAAGTATAAATCCATGAGTACCCACCTTTTTCTATAGTAGCATTGTCTGCCAATTCTGAAAGTGTAACGTTGGTGAGTGGAAAGGATACATGATGATATCCGAACTCATTTCCTGAGATATTTTTCTTTATTTTTATTTTACCGGCAAGGACACCTGAGCCAAACCTTGAGACATAACCTGTATTTAAATCAAGTAGTACATTGTTTGAAGTATTGAATGTCCCGGAATAAAGGACCAATGCTCCTTTAATAGTAATAGAAGTCTGGTTGGTTACACCAGCAGTATTTATCACATAAATGTCTTTAACTGTCAAAGGACTTCCAGAGATTATCTGAGCTTCCGAAGATCTAAAAGTTACAGTGTTATTGTTGAAGTTTATAGGTTTTTGGCTTGATACACTTCCCTGAATATATACTGGTAGCCCAATGGATAGATCATTTGCGTTTTGCAAACCATAAATGTGAAATATTCCTGAGCCTGTGACATTTGAATTATTTAAAGTTTTTAAAGTCAGCTTATCAGAAGCGGAAATTCCGTTCCCGAAAGTACCATTCACTATAAGATTTCCATAAAGAGACACAGAATATTCGGTTGATGACCCTGCATATAATTTACCCGAACTGTTGATGGTAAGGTCTTTTGCGATGATATTATTCAGCGTTTTAACAGAGTGCCCAGACTGAATAACAAAAGAGTTTTCGGAGCTATAAATGGCTGGTATTTTTGGTCCAGTCGGAGTGGTCGCCCATATGTTGGCGTTCGAATTACCTGTAGCCTGACTGTAGAAAGTGATAGGTCCTGACAGAATTGATCCTATTACTTCTATTTCATCCAAATATAATTGGCCTGCAGCATCTCCAGCTGACCATCCGAATAAACGGAAGGTAACGGTAGCGCCTTTTTCAGTGATGATCTGTTTGGTAAGTGATTTGCGTGCTTCTGTTGTTTTAACAGAATCTACAGAAGGACTGTAATCAAAGAAATTTGACCCGTCAATACTGTATTTAAGAATCATTGCCCCTGGACCGGTAGCTGTTCTTTTCCTGGAATACTTTATTCCCGAAATGATAAGATTGGTTCCAGAACCAGCAGTTATAGAAAACTGAACATAAGTATTGCCTGGGCCTGATTTTTCGAGGCTCCAATTAGAGGATAGATACTTGTTGGCAAACTCATGACAGGTTTGACTGGTAGTCAAATTTCCAAACGTCGCATTAGCAGGCTGAGCGGAAACTCCTAATTTTGGAGATGCACAAGTATTACCGGTGAATTGGTATAGGCCTAAAGTAGTTTGGGAAAAGACTAATGATGATTGAAAAATTATCAGGATAATAAATATTATACTGATGCGGTAATTTTTGATCATAATTAAAAGATTTTTTTATGTAGTCTTTAAAAAGTTTAATTTACAAAAAAGGTTGTAAGACAGAAAGTAACTTTCGTTGGAGGGGGGATATTGGGGTATAAAATAATAGAAAAATGCCACTAGAGTCTGCAGACCGGGGAAAAGCATGCAACAAAATGAAAGAATAATCGTAGTTCAGTTTTTTTGTTTTGTATTGTTTAGTTGTTTCTAAAGAAAAAATAAAAAATCACTAACTACAACTGGACACCGATTTTTACAATTTTAGCAAGAGACTTAAGGCCATTAAAGGATTGCAGTTTCATTTTTTTTTGCCGAATACAGCAAATCTGAAGAATAATTTTTAACCCACCAGTAAAAAAGTACAATAATAAAAGTATAGGCAATAGAATTGAATACATCATGGCCAGGAAACTCCATATTTGAATCTAGATGTCTTAATAGAGCTAAACCTGTAATCCGTAAGATGTTAATAATATGAATTCCAATCACACCAGCAATAAGGTATATTTTCTTGTTTCTTCCTGGATAGGCAAGCATTAATGCGATTAGGGAAAATATGATTTCAAATCCCATGCATGGAAAGGCAATTCTGACAGCGCCAGCTCCTGCAATTTTTACAGAGTTATAGGTCAAAATCGTATCAAAGCCCATAAGATTTAACAAAAATGCTGAAGGATAAACCAAAAGATTAAGGATGCCTTGGATAAGATTGAATTTTTCAAGAATTGGCAAAGAATAATCACCTTTAGGGTCTAGCAGACCTATATAGGCATAAAAAATATATTTTAAAGAATAGAAAATAAGGAGGGTAAAAAGAATAAATAAAGGAATTCTACCCCATTGAGGAACTTTCTCATATGGGGTAGAATTTATTTTACTTTCTATTTTTATAACTGTCATAGATTTTCTTTCCACCAATTCCAATACCTGCAGCCAGCAAAATACTTGCACCACCGTCAAGTGGTATATCGATAGGGTCTTCATCGTCACAACCTCCAGGAGGGCAAGGAGGTTCGTCCTGAGCACTCGCTGACAATACTATACTAGTTGTTAACAATGTGAATAGTGTCAGAAATTTTATTGTTCTTTTCATTATATCAAAGATAAAAATTATCAATTGATTCTTAATTGTTTATGTAAACTTTTTCTGTGTATACTTTGTCTCCGGCTTTCACCTTTACAATGTAGACACCTGTCGATACATTTAGCTCTTTTGTATAAATACCTTGGGCAATATTCACATTTTCTGAGCGTCCTACTTCTTGACCAATAATGTTAAGGAATACAATTGAAGCCTCTTTTTCATCGATATTTGAAAAATATACATTGACTGTTTTGCCAATCGCATTTACAGCTACTTTGCCTTCTTGTAAGTCACTTATTCCTGTAACAACATCTGACTTTCTGAATTTTATATAAAATCTGGAAGTTGTATCTCCTTTGGTAATTGCAGCAGAGTAACCGTTTGAAGACTTTAAATCATAAGAAATGTTTAATAATTTATCTTCAAGAATGATGTCTGTTGTATCAAAACCTGAAAATTGGTTGGCAGAGATAATATAATTGCCTGTAACAGGAGCTTCAAGTTTTAATGGAATAGTTGAATCGATATAATTCAATGGCAAGCTATTGACTGAGTAGTTTTTTCCATTGATCAACGAGAATAAATTAGGGTTATTACCTGCATTCTTTAATTTTAATGCATCAAGGTTCCCATCAAATGAATCAGATGCATCTTCTGTAAAGTTTAAAATTGTCTCATCAGAATATATTCCATTTTGAGCAGTTAACTTTAAAACAGGCTGATTATCTACAGAAGTTCTCCATAATGAAGGATTCTGAGTGGTAGTTCTTACATTATTAGTCATAGATAAAGTTGCAGTTCCTCCACTTCCACTTGTTGTAACAAAAAATCCCTGCATTGCCGGTACGTATTGAGTTCCTCCGTTAACACTTGAACCATTAACAAAAGATGCATATTTGCTGGTAGTTGCATCCCAGTAATAAATGGCATTATTGATGTTGCTTTTTGTCCATCCGGCTTTTGTCCAGTCAATTGTTGAAGGGAAAGGGTTTCCAACCATTCTGAAGGCAGAAGTAGAATTAGGGAATGTTACTTCGGAAGGAACATTTCCATGGTCATAATTACCAGTGAAATCGAGTGTTGTCGGAGCTGTAAAGTATAAGGAGTATGCCTTAAACGGAGCTAGTCCGGTGTTCATATCTAATATTTGAGACCAAGCACCATCTACATATTCGAATAATCTTGTTCCATTAGGTTTATTAGGATCAGTTACAGGCGTATTGTCTGCAAAATCATTAGCTGTAGTACCGGTAAGGGGGCAGGCAAGATAATGTGTTTTTGTAGAATTCACAGATTTTGAAATCTTAATATTACCGGTAACAGTTCCTGCATCACCAGTATTATAAGCTACACTACCCGAGTTCAGGTTCACAGAAAGATTTCCGCCAGATGCCAGAGTACCTTTGGTAAGGGCAAGTATTCCGTTTACTGTTGCTACAGAATTTAAAGAAACAGTTGAAGAAATGGTCATATTTATAGTAAGATCATTAAATATTTCCCCTCCTGCAGTTGTAATTGATTGTGGTGCAGATCCATTGAATATAACTTTGCTGCCAGTTTCTGAGAATGCTGTTGCGCCATAGCTTGTCCAGTTACCGGCTACATTAATGGTTTTAGCATTGCCAACCAATACAGCAGAACCTGCAAGTGTTAAATCATTAGTAGTTAAACTAATTCCGGCAGGAGTTTTGGTGCCGCTGTTAGATAGCCTAAGATTGTTATAATAATTGAATGTGCTGATCGTCTGGTTTGTTCCATTATAATCTATGGTACTTCCCGTTGAAATATATTCATTGGTTCCCGGAGTAAAAGTATTAGCTATTCCAATTGTTCCGTTCAACTCTCTGGCGCCGGTATTCGAGCTGCTTAGGTTGTAGTAGTTAATACCTGCAATTTTTTGTGTAGCAGTACCGGTAAAAGCAATTGTACCATTGTTATGATTGAAGGTAGCAGTGGGTGATACTGTAAAATCTCCGGTAAGAGAAGTTGTAGAACCAGCTGGTACTGTTAAAGATGCTCCGGATGCTAATGAAAGGTTGTTAAAGGTTGTATTTACTACAGAGCCTGACAAAACTGTTGAACCAGCGAATTCCACTGTACTTAGAGAC
This sequence comes from Sporocytophaga myxococcoides DSM 11118, assembly GCF_000426725.1. Classification (NCBI taxonomy): domain Bacteria; kingdom Pseudomonadati; phylum Bacteroidota; class Cytophagia; order Cytophagales; family Cytophagaceae; genus Sporocytophaga; species Sporocytophaga myxococcoides. The sequence goes on from NZ_KE384560.1 coordinate 539,019, forward strand.
GGTGTGAATGTACCATTATTAGTCCAGTTACCTTTTACTGTCAATATCTGAGATCCTCCGTTTAATTTTGAAGAAGGTGAGATTGTCAGGCTGCCGTTAACAGTAACATCTGAATTAAGTGTCAGTCCTGAAGCTCCGGTTTTTGAAACGACTAAATTATTTAAGGTTACCTGATCTGTTGGAAGTTCATAACCTGTAGGCACGGCAATAATACCTGTATAAGTAAGATTAACAAGTGTACCAAATATTGGAGGAGCGGCAAGCGTACCTTCGTTTCTTGAAATTGTTGCATTATTAGCAAGAGTGATATTGCTAACTGTATTATCAATTTGTCCAAGGGTCAGGAATAATGTACCGCTAAGGCTAAGCGGCCCGGAAAGATTAACACCGCTTGATCTGTTAATTGTAAAATTATTTAGAGTTAAAGAAGGCAGAGAAAGGCTTGTTCCACTGGATCCGTTTGCGATAAGATTAGAAGAAGAACCGCCGTTTAATGTACCACCTCCTGAAGTAATTGCTCCACTAATTGTAAGTGTGTTTGCCCCTATTTCAAGCGTTCCTGCTGATAGGCCTAAAGAATTGGCTACAGTAACATTTCCAGTCAAAGAGATTGTCTGTCCGGACCTGTTAATATTTAAAGTTCCAAGCGTAACAGTAGGAAGATTTGCACCAACTGACGAAGTTCCAAAGGTAATTCCTGCACTATTATCTCCGATAAGTGTACCTCCGGTTATATTAAGAGCATTGTTTAAAGTCAAAATATGACCATTAAGACTAAAATTTCCTGATGAAAGTGTTAAGGCATTTCCGACAATAAAATTTGTCTGAAGTCCATAACTACCTGAAATGTTAACTTTCTGATTGCTATTGGACATCGATATGCTTGAAACATCACCAGTTCCCAATAGATTTAAGGTTGCAAGCCCTGCTCCTGAACCGCTTTTTCCAATATAGGTTCCTCCGGAATAAAGAAAGTTTCCTTGAACATTGATTGAAGCATTTGCAGGACTATTGTTTGTCACCCCCGAGAATGTTCCACCATTGATATTTAAGCTACCAGTAATGTTAATAGCAGAAGCAGGTGCTACAGGAGAGGTGGATGTTGATGCTGTTCCAACAAAACTTCCTCCAGATATATTAAAATTTCCTCCGACTTTTATTGTTGCTTGTCCCGTTCCTCCTGAATTTAAAGCAGTCAAAGATCCTCCGGAAATATTAAGATCTCCATCTATATCCAGTGTTCCTGAGCCAGAACCAGCATTAACTACTCTAAATATTGTAGATTGAAGAAAGACATTCTGATAAACTTTTATTGTTTTGGTTGTTGTGTTTGTAATTAGGTTCAGTGTTCTGCTGCCAGCTAAATATAGGTCTCCATTTACTGTAAATCCGGCAGGAATAGTAGATGCTGTTCCTGAACCCTCTATATAAAGTGTAGGGTAACTCAGATTTCTGATTTGAAAATTAGCTCCGGCAATATGAACTTCACTGAATGGATCTAAAGTGCCGAATTTAAGAGATGGATATGTAGTTGATAACGTATATACAGCTCCACTCTGCATATCAAGAGTTATGTCATGATCAAATCCATTGGCATCAAAGGAGGAGCCGGATTCAATAACAACCTTACCCAATACAGTCCATTTCGCGGATGCAAACATTGCATCTCCATTAGTTATGATAAATTCATCAGAGGTACTTGTAAAATCTGCAGGGTTGTTGCCATTGCCATCATCCCAGTTAGATAAATTTAAAACATCGGGATCTTCAGTAATGGCAGCTTGCGAATAATACACCGTTGCCCATCCGGGACTGGCATATAGGAGGACTGATATTACTATTAGAGTAAAAATTTTTTTCATAATTATGATTTGTTAGCTATACAAATTAACAAGTTAAATTTTAATTATTTGTAAACAGAAATAGGTGATTATTAAGATTTGTTTACACCTTACTTGGTTTTCAGATGATTAAAGCACTAGGAAATATACGAATAGTTTTATAAATCTGCTAACTTGATTAGATCAAAGTGAATATCAAATCGATGATTTGGTGTAATTGTTTTTAATTTAAATTTATATTAGAATTTGAATTTAAGACCTCATTTTAGGGATGAGTTGAAATAATTTACACTCTTGTTTTCGTTTTATTATTTATTTAAGTGAAAAAGCTAAAATGGATTGAATTCTAGTAACGCTATTTTTGTTTGAAGAACGATAATATTATATTAAATAATATAAAAAAAATCCAATATTTTTAATTTTAATAACTTAATAATTAAGAATAAAATGAAGTAGATTTGATTTCGTTATATTTCTAGGACAATAAGTATATGTCAATAAATGTTTTTATATATATTTGTTCCCATCCAAAATAGTTTTCAAAGAGAAACCCAATTAACTTTAAAATCGTATTAAAACATTTTTAAAATTAAATCTGGGATTAGCCCAAAGAAGAATTGTACAAAATGAATAAAAAAAATTATTTAAGACTACTGTTTCTATTTTTATCAGGTTGTTCAATTTTTTCCTGTATTCCACAAAAAAAGATTGTTTACTTACAAGGAAAGCAAAATGACTCGGTTTTCATAGCACAGGAACAATTTGTTTATAAAATCCAACCACGCGACCTTTTGAATATAAGTATTGTAAGTCCGGATCCACGGGTTACTTCTTTTTATAATATTCAGCAAACCCCTAGTCAGGCTATAAATCCGGGGAGTATGTACCTAAATGGATACGTTGTGAACGATTCAGGCTCGGTGACTATTCCGGTTATAGGGAAAGTGATGGTAAAAAATCAGACCATATCAGAAGTTCAAACCATTATTGAAAGAATTGTAAGAGAGCAAGTTTCGGATGCAACTGTCGTTGTAAAACTGTTAAGCTATAGAGTAACTGTATTGGGAGAAGTTAGAACTCCTGGAATACATTACATGTATAATGAGCGATTTACTTTACTAGAGGCATTAGGGATGGCTGGTGATCTGTCAGAATATGGAAACAGAAAGAATATCAAGCTGATGCGACCTAAAGAAGGCGGAATGGAAATCATACACTTAGACCTTACGGATAAAAACCTCCTTAAATCACCATTCTTTTATCTGAAGCCTAATGATGTGATTTACGTAGCTCCGATGAAGGCAAAAATTGACAGGAATAACCTGACACTGGTGACTGTATTGTTTGCTGGAATTTCTGCATTGGTTCTGGTTATTAATTTTATAAAGACAAACTAAAGTGAAAAAGAGAGAAGATGAATCTATTGACATTAAAGCGCTTTTAAGTAAGGCTTACCAATATTGGCCTTTATTTGCTTTAAGTCTTTTCCTTTCACTTGGGTATGCCTATTTATATATTAGATATTATACTGAACCTCACTACAATGTAGTTTCTACTATATTAATTAAACCCAATGAGAAAATTTCAGGATTTCAGGAAATAGACTTGTTCCGCCAGGATAAAAAGAAAGCCAACGAAATGGCTATACTCAAGTCTTATGAAATAGCTTATAAAACTCTACTGCAGCTGGAATTTAGCGTTTCATATTTTCATAAGGGACAGGTCAGAGATGTAGAGTTGTATCAATCCACTCCATTTAAAGTGATTATTGATACAAGTTTTAAAAAACAGGCCTATAATGTTCCTGTTTTTATAAATATTATTTCTTCTAATGACTTTAAACTTGCTATAGGAAATGCGGGAGAGCTAAATCAAACGTTCTCCTTTGGAGAGCCTGTGAAGCTTGAGAATTTATCCTTTACTGTGGTGAAGCTTGATGAAAATCTTCAGATTGCTGATCATTATTATTTTAAGCTTCATGATCCTGCCAATCTTGCAATACTTTACAGGAATAAATTACAAGTAACAAATTCAGGAGGAAAGGAATCCAGTATTCTAGAATTATCGACAGTTGGTAATAATATCCAGCGTGAATGCGATTATTTGAATAAGCTGACGGAAGTGTATATCCAAAATGGTCTGGAAGAAAAAAATCAGATTGCAAGTAATACTATTAATTTTATAGATAGTCAGCTTGCTTCCATAGCTGCTTCTTTGAATAATGCAGAAACGGAGTTGGAAAGTTTCAGAAGAAACAACAAGGTGATGGATATTTCTTCAGCTGCAACTTCTGTTTTTGCTAAACTGGATGAGCTTGAATCGGAAAAGGCCGTATTGTTGGTCAAGGATAAATACTATCATTATGTTCTTGATTATGTAAGCAATAATAAGGATTTGAGTGGAGTGGTAGCTCCTTCCACGATGGGGATAGATGATCCATTGTTAAATAGCCTAACATTAAATCTTGTTGAATTGAACAGAGAGAAGTCATCTTTAGGAAGGAATACAACAGGAAATAACCCTTTTTTAAACTCTCTTGAAATCAAGATTAAAAACTCTAAAGAAGCGTTATTAGAAAATGTTAAAAATATAATCAATGGATCTAGGATATCGATAGAAGATATTGAAAAGAGAATAGTAAAACTCGAGAAAGAAGTGAGCAACCTTCCAAGGAATGAGCGGGATTTAGTAGATATTCAAAGAAGATTTAACCTCAATGATCATTTATACAATTACCTTCTAGAAAAGAAGGCGGAATCAGGAATAGCAAAAGCCTCAAATATCCCTGACAACAGAATTGTTGAACGAGCAAGAAGTTTTAACGCTTTTCAGGTTGGTCCTAAAACAAATATGATTTATTCCAATGCCATACTCGTTGGTTTATCTATCCCTCTGGGATTTTTGTTTCTTAGAAGTTATTTTAACAATAAAATTCAATCGAAGAAAAGTATTGAAGAACGTACAGATATTCCGGTGATTGGAATCGTAGGACATAATGATAATTTCTCAAACCTGGCTGTATTAAAAAATCCTAAATCAGGGATTGCAGAGTCCTTTAGGTCAATAAGGATTAATCTTCAATACCTTGCACCGGATAAAGAAAAGAAGATAATATGTATTACTTCAAGTATAAGTGGTGAGGGGAAAACATTTACATCTATTAATCTAGCATCCATAGTCGCAATGTCAGGAAAGAAAACGATTTTGATCGGAGCTGATTTAAGGAAACCTAAAATTTTTGAAGACTTTGGGTTGGATAATTCAAGCGGACTTAGCACCTATCTTGCGGGTAAGCATAAATTGGAACAGATCGTATTTAAGACGCAGGTGGAACATCTTGATATTATTTCTGCAGGACCAGTGCCTCCTAACCCGGGGGAGTTAATTCTATCAAGTAGATTAAATGTATTGATGGATGAACTGAAGTTGCGATATGATTATATAATTATTGATACTCCTCCAATAGGACTGGTTTCTGATTGTTTTATCCTGATGAAGTATTCTGATATCAATTTATATATCGTAAGACATAAGTATACAGAAATAAAATTACTGGATAAGGTTAATGGCTTCGTTAATGATGGTAAAATTAGTAACATGAGTATTATCATTAATGATCTTTATAATAACGATAGTAAGTATGGCTATGGGTACGGTTATTATGATAGTTTTGGATATTATGAAGAAAAAACTAAAAGTGAAGGTTTCCTGAATAGAATATATAAAAAAATAATTAAGGAAAATAATGCCAGTTGAAATCTTTGTAGGAAAGTAAAATATTTGAATTTAAAAATTAGATAGTTTAGTTATATAGTCATTCAAAAAATAGCGATGAGTTATCCTAAAATATTAGATTGTACATTAAGAGATGGAGGTTATTATACAAATTGGGACTTTGATAGAAGTCTTGTGGAAAAATATATCAAGGCTCTGTCGAAATTGCCAGTAGATTATGTCGAAGTTGGATATAGGTCGAAGGAATTGAATGGCTATTTTGGAGAGTATAGATATCTTCCAGTTTCCACAATGCAATGGATAAAGAATCTTGCCGGGAATAATTTGAAAATTGCTGTAATGCTTGATGAGAAGGAAACAGAAATAACAGATATAGAAAGTCTTATCAAACCAATTAAGGAGTACTGCGACATGGTTAGAATTGCTGTTGCTCCTGATCGTATTGAGTTAGCAATTAAGCTTGCCAAGGAGATAAAAGCGCTTGATTTAGAAGTTGGTTTTAATATAATGTACATGTCCAAAATAAGCCTGGACGAGAAGATGTTGGAAATGATTAATTCTAACAAGGAGTTTATAGATTATTTTTATTTAGTCGATTCGTTTGGAAGCGTAATACCTGAAGAAGTAAATGAAAAGTTTACCAAGGCATTTAATAGCATTGAAACTAAATTAGGATTTCATGGGCATAATAATCTTGAGTTAGCATTAGCAAATAGCCTAATGGCAGTATCAAGCGGTGCATCTATAGTTGATGCTACAATTACAGGAATGGGAAGAGGGGCAGGAAATCTTAAAACAGAATTATTCTTGACATATATTCAATCGAAGTTTGGTGTTAAGTTTAGTTTCGGCGAGCTTGTTGAAATTTTGAATGCATTTGAAGCTCTTCAAAAAAAATATAACTGGGGCACAAATCTACCTTACATGATTTCTGGCGCAAACTCCTTGCCGCAGAAAGATGTAATGAGTTGGATGAGTAAAAAAAGATACTCAATTAGTGCGATAGTTCAAGCTTTAAGCAATCAAAGTAATAAAGAGCTTGATAATTATAGGTTGCCTGATTTTACTTTTAATGAGTTATTCAAAGACGGAGAACACTATCGAAGAACCGCAATAATTGGAGGGGGAAAAAGTGTACAGGAAAATATAGTTCAAATCAAAAAATTTTTGACAGAGAATCAGGATATAATTGTAATACATTCCAGCGCAAGAAATATTGGTTCTTTGCTTAATATTCCTAATAAACAAATTATGTGCCTTACAGGAAATGAAGGTACTAAGCTTGATGATGAGTCGCTTTCACATGATATTAAATTAATTAGCGGTTATGTTTTTCCTCCGTATCCAAGACAAATGGGAACTTATGTGCCGGAAAAGATAAAAGATAAGTCTTATCAATTGAAATCGATAGACTTCAAGAACCCATTTAATGATGCTCCTCTTGCTATTGCGTTACAAATTGCTTTGCAAAAGACTGGAATTTCTGAAGTTATATTGCTGGGATTTGATGGATATCATGAAACTTTGAGTCAAAATGTGGAATTAAGGGACGAAACCCAGTCCATTATAAATAGCTTTAAAACTTATACAGATATTGAGCTAGTATCATTTACTCCTACACACTATAATAACATCAAGACAAAATCAATCTACGCTTTTTTATGATTGACACAAATCAAATAAAGAATATAATACTTGATTGTGATGGGGTTATATTTGATTCTAATAAATTGAAAACTCAAGCATTTGAGGATACATTAACTTTTCATAAAGTTGATCAGGAAAATGTTAGGAGTTTTATTGATTATCATAAAGCACAAGGTGGAGTCTCTAGATATATCAAGTTTGAGTATTTGATCAAAGAAATAATGAAGGTACCTTTTGACCCATCATTTTATCAATCACTTCTAGAAAAATATTCTGAAATAAGTCAGGAAGCTTATTTAAAGTCTTCATTTACAGATGGCTGTAATGAATTTTTATCCAAAGTTTCAAGTTTGAATATTAGGCTATTTGTAGCTTCTGGAAGCGATGAAGCAGAGCTCAATACGATATTTAAACTTCGAAATATTGATCATTATTTTAATCAGATATTTGGCTCTCCTAAAACCAAATATGAAATACTTACAAAATTTATACTCCCTGGCCAAAACAAGGATTCTTTTTTAATGATTGGAGATGCGATTGCGGATATGGATTCATCATATAAGGCCGGGATTAAAGGTATTGCAATGAAACAATATTCTGAAAATCTTCTTGGTCTATGCGATTCTGCGGAAAAATTTGGCTTTGCAACTATAAATAACCTGTCTGAGATAATATGAGTACAACGAATAAAGTGACTGTATTTCTACCATGCAGAGCTGGTAGTCAAAGGGTTGTTAAAAAGAATATTAAAGATTTTGCCAATATCAAAGGAGGCCTCACAAGAATTAAAATTGAGCAACTGCTTAATATGAAAAGTTTGGAGACCCTAATTGTTTCTACAGATGACGAGGAAGTGAAAGAAATAGCAAGGTCCTTTAAAGATTCCAAAGTTCTTATTGATGACCGCCCTGCACACCTAGCTAGCTCTTCTACTAGCACTGATGAACTCATTAATTATGTTCCGCAAATTATTAATGAAGGAATCGTACTGTGGACACATGTAACTTCGCCTTTTATCGATGCTGAAGACTATGATCTGTTTCTTTCCAAGTATTTCGAAGGCCTTGAAAATGGCTATGACTCACTGATGACAGTGAATAAAATTCATAAGTTTCTTTGGAATGAATCTGGCTCTGTCAATTATGACAGAACACTTGAAAAGTGGCCAAGGACCCAGACATTACCTCCATTGTTTGAAATAAATAGTGGTGCATTTATAGCAGATATTGATATTTATCTTAACATGAAAGATCGGATAGGAAAGAACCCATTAATGTTAGAGATAGATGAGTTAAAAGCGTTTGACATAGATTGGGAGTTAAACTTCAAAACTGCGGAATTTTACTGGCTAAATAAATTTTAACACATAATGTTTTCATTAGTCAGATTTAAGCAAATCGGGTCAGTACTTTTTTTTCAATCCTTTTCTTTTGGGATAAGTCTTATTTGCAGCCTTTTGTTGATACGGAATTTATCCAAAAATGAATATGCTCTCTTTACTATAACATTGATGCTCTTGGGAATGATGGATGCTTTATCCGATTCCGGGTTAACAGTGGGATTCAGACGATTAGCTGGGAAGTATTCTAATAATGCAGATTTGTTTTCTTCTTTGTGCTTATCCTTATTTAAAATTCGGAAACAAATCTTATTTGGAATTATGGTCTTAATAGGATCTGTTGGATTTATATTTTACTACAAGGAAAGTTCTTCTACTCCTCATTCAATAATACTAGTGTTCCTTACCTTGGTACTAGCATTTTTTGAGGTTGAAAGGTCTATGAAGATTGAAGTTTTAAGAATTCAAATGGAAGTTCAGACGGTTCAAAATTCTGAAATGCTAATGAATCTGATTAGATTAGGCATAATAGCCTGTGTAATGCTTGTTATATCTATTGAATTTGTAATTCTTGGATACATTATATCAAGTATAATTACGGGATATTTTTTAAAGCAAAGAAGCAATGTCTATATTAAAGATAATACAATTGCAGGATCTAGATATGTTAACGTTTATTTAAAAAAATTTAAAGAGTTGCTTCCCAATACAGTTTTTTATCTTTTTCAGTCACAGATATCTTTGGCAATAATTACTTTGATGTTCTCATCAAGTCAGATAGCCGATTATGGTGCATTGTCCCGTTTTGGGATGGTTTTTATAGCCCTAAATGCTGTAACTACTAATGTTTTTGCGCCAAGATTTTCTAAGTATACTGATCTGACAATTTTGAGAAAAAGGTTTCTGCAGCTTGTTATTCTATTTATTGCAACAGGTTTTTTTATCCTATTGTGTGTAGGTACTTTAAGTACACAAATTCTAAGTATTTTGGGGGATAAATATTCAGGGCTTGAAAAGCTATTTCTTTATTTAGTATTGGGAAACATTGTGGGGTATTTGTTTGGAAATATTAATTCACTAAATAATTCAAGGGCTTGGGTATATTTTAATGCCCGCTTGGCTATACCTGTTTCAATTGTCGCATTGGTTTTGGGGGCATTGATACTTGATTTGACAAAAGTGGAAAATGTTGTAATCTATTCTATGTTGCCAATTTTATTTACAGGCTTCTTAAAATTAGCAGATTCATTACGAGGTCTAAAAATTATATTTTATTAATAGATGATAATAAAAGAAAATTTTAATCCATATAAAAAATCATTTGGAGATATTTATAGGGCTTTAACAACAGGTATCGGAAGGCGACTTATTTGGGATTTAAATCCTGAATCAATTAGCAGTTCCAAAAAGTTTAAAAAATTAAAGAACAAGTATGCAGGGGAGAAAGCAGTCATATTATTTAATGGTCCTTCTTTATTAAAGGCTGACTTCGAATCTCTGAAAAACACCTATACATTTGGTTTAAATAAAGTTAATTTAATTTTTGAAGAGAAAAATTTTATACCTAATATTTTGGTTGCATTTGATAGTCTCTTGAATGAGCAAAATACCTCCTTCCTTTCGAATAGTCCTCACTTGCTTAAAATACTAGCTTATGATTCGTATAAAGACCTAAAAAAGAGGGGAGAGGATTATATATATCTATATCATCAGGAGGATCCGAGTTTTTGCTATGATCCATCCTCTTGTGTCGTCAATAGAGGTTCGACACCATATATTACGTTTCAAATCGCTTACTATATGGGATTTGAACAAATTGCTATAGTAGGAGCTGATCATAATTTCCCTAATCTACCTCCTATGGCGAAAATTAAAAATTTGGATGAGGATAAATATCATTTTCATAAGGATTATCATAAAAAAGGAGATGTAAATCAATATCCTGATCGTCTAAAATTAGATATTCTATTTCGCGATATAAAACTTGCTTATGAAATGAAAGGAAGAAAAATTTATAATGCAACAGAGGGAGGAAACCTTGAAATCTTTGAAAGAAAAAACCTTCATGATTTTATCAATGGAATCTAAGTTTTAAAATTGTTTTAAAAAGCCTATATAGTACTATGTCTGGAAAAAGATTGCAAGAATTTGATGCGCTTAGAGGAATCGCATGCATGCTTGTTGTTTTGTTTCACTATGCCAAATATCAATATTTAGATTACGGCTTAGGTTGGAAGTTTAGATATGGAGTAACAGGAGTTGATTTATTTTTTATGATAAGTGGCTTTGTTATTTATATGACATTGTTAAAAACACAAACTATAAGAGATTTTATTTATTTAAGAGTTACACGGTTATTTCCTACATATTGGTTGGCAGTAACAATTACTTTTTTATTTTGCATTATTACAGTCAGTTATCCGGAACGAACTTCTATCTTAAATTATCTTCTAAATATGACGATGGTGCCCTCTTGGCTTTCTGCACCATTTCTTGATAACTCTTATTGGACACTCTTAGTAGAGCTTATATTCTATGCTATAATTGCATTTTTTTATTTCTATTTTAAAACGATAAAAGTTCTGCACAAATCAATAACACTTCTGATAATTCTATTTGTTTTTAATTTAGTTAGTATTTATACTGAACATGGGCAAAAGATTATTTTTTATTTTCCCATAATCATGTATTGGAATCTGTTTTTATCCGGAATAGTTTTTTATAAAATGAAATTTGAAGGTAAATCAAGTTTCATTTATCATTTAATAATTATATTAAATCTGGCATTTCTATTTTTGACGCATGAGCAGGGCGGCACAGCAATGCATCATGTGTCTAGAATAGAGCATTTAGTTTGTAATATAATATTTGTGATACTTTTTTACCTTCTTATTTATGGGAAACTAGCTATTATTACGAATAAAGTGATGGTTTTTATTGGCACAATTTCATATAGTATTTACCTATTGCATCAAACAATAGGATACATATTGATTGAGAAATTTTATGACATATTTAAAAATAGCTACATTTCACTAATATTAACACTCTCAATCGTGTTCATAATTTCTTACTTGATAACTAATTATTTCGAAAAACCATTCATGCAATGGTCTCGTAACCGATCCGGAGAAATTTTAAAGATGGAATTCTTGAAAAGGTTACGTCTTTATAAATAGTTGCCAATTAAATAACGGTGCTTGTGTTGTCTTAATGGTGACAAATTATATATATTAAAAAAGCGAAATTCTGGGATAAAGAATTTCTAAAAATATAATTATTAAAAATATTAGCTATGCTTTGCAAGGCAATGTGTTACCACAGGAAGAATTTGTGATTATTAGTTGAAGATACCACTCGATGTGCCGAAATTTAAAATAATCTTAAAGTCAAGTTTTTGTTGAAACCAACAAAGGATTGGATTTAAATTAGAATGAGGTGGTATGTAAGATGCAGTCGATGTATAATAACTGTTAAACTCTCAAAATTTATATATGCTATGGATATCTTAGGGTACCGTAATAATTTAACGATTAAGCTAGATCTGAATAACCCACTCGTTTTTAATCTCATCATTGTAGGTGGTATTATATTTTTCATGTTCTTTCCTCGTAGAAAGAATATGAAAAGCGATTTAATTTCAATGGAACATTCAGAAGTTATTCGTGGCTTTTCAATTCTCATTATCATCATACATCACCTATGCAGGCACGCCATATCGGATCCTTCAGACCTGATAATATTTTATAACTTAGGACATATCGGTGTCGGACTATTTTTGATTCTTTCAGGGTATGGATTGTCAGAGTCTTATAAGAAGAAAGGCTTGAATGATTTTTTTTATTCTAAATTACTCAAAATTTATACTCCTTTTCTACTAGTAAATATTTTATATGTAACATTAAACCAGCAACTGTTGGGACAACATTTGAGTTTTAATGATAAAATTCTTTATGCTGTAGGAATAATAAATTTCGATGCAAATTTCTGGTATATGAAGTATCTTTTCTTATTGTATCTAAGTTTTTATGTCGTATTCAGGCTTTCAATTAAGGATAATTACAAACTCATCTTTTTAACTATTATCTCACTTGCATTCATGGCTTCTCCTTTTATTCCAGACAGTGGAAGGGTAAACAGCTTGACTTTTTTGTTTGGGGTCTTAATTTCTATGAAAAAAGAATTTATAGAAGTATATATTTCTAAAATGAATATGGGAAAATTAAGTCTGACACTATTATCTTTAATATTAATATCAATTCCATTAATATTTTTATCTGAATATACTGCAACAATGCCTCATATTGCAGGAAAACTAAATTTTGGATTGGCGCTAATTTCGGCAGCTGGTTTATTCTATATCATTAGACTTCCCATGCAAGAAAGAATATCATTGCTGCTATTTTATGTTTTAGCGGTAAGTTATTTTACTACCACAGATCTTATAGTAACCTATTCATGGGCTTTTGCTTTAGTATTAATTTGTCCAGTAGTAATCTTTCTTCTGAAAAACATGAATTTGAATAGTCACTCTATTGTGTTTGCATTTATAGGTAGTATTTCATTTGAGCTGTATCTTTTTCATGGTGCATTTATGTACAGTTATGACTTTATCCTACATAAGTTTCCACTGGAGTATTCCTTCTTTATTTATTTAATATTTATTATGATTCTTTCAGTAGTATTTAAAAAATCTACAGACGGAATTCAGCGTTTTTCATATAAATTAAGTACTCGTGTTAGTTAGTATCCTCATTCCAACCTATAAAAGACTTAACTACTTAAAGGAAGCTGTAGACTCATGCCTAAAACAGTCATATCCAGACATAGAAGTTATAGTTATTCAGGACCCCACGCCGGATGGTTTGGTTGAAGAAATTACAAACTGGGGAAAGGAGATTTCCTCTGCAACTCATAAAGTCAAGTTTTATTCTAATAAAACTAACAAAGGATTGGCAGGAAACTGGAACGAGTGCTTGTCAAAGGCAAATGGTGAATATATTGTCATAATTGGAGATGATGACAGATTAATGCCAAACTGTATAGATGAATTAATGATAGGGATTAAGGGAGACGCTGATGTTTCTTTTTCCAATCATTATTTAATAGATGAAAAAGGTGAGCAGTTGGCTATAAGCAAAGAAAACACCAAAAGATTTAATCGACATTATCTTTCAAAAGGCATTCTCCCAAATGCAGAGAAAAGTATCTGGGAAAATGCAATTCCCATTTCTGCTGCTCTAATTAAATCTAATCTTGCTAAAGAAATAAAATTTAAAGAACAGTTGAATACACCAGAAATTGAAATGTTTCTTCAAATAAATCAATTAAAAGGAAAATTTTATTTTAATCCGGATTACCTGGCTGAATATAGAGTACACCCTGAATCTGCAACCAGCTCTGGGTTAAGGGTTCATTTATTATTTGATCTGCTTAAAGACTTTCCTGTCACAAAGGAGAATTATAAATCTAAATGGAGTTTTCTAAATGGTTTGTGCTCTGTTTCTATAAATTTATTATTAAAAAATATAGAAAGGAAAAAGGCTTTTCAGTTATATACGAGTATTTATTATAGTTGGAGAAATAGAATGAGTTTAAAAGGAATTGCTCAATTAGGGTTATTGCTAATGCCTGCAATGGTTATAAAAAAGATTTTGAAATAATGAGTAAACTATTTGATAAAGTTATTTTTAGATTTAGAGAAAGATCAACATACATTGCTAATATATTCAGGAAACTTAAGTGGAGATTTTATGGGATGGAATTTGGCGCAAATGTTTCATGCAGTACAATATTTGTAACATGGCCTCACCAAGTGAAAATTGGGAACAATTGCAATCTTGAACATGGAATCTTTTTCAAGTATGATGGAATATGGGAGCAAGGGCCTTCTATTATACTAGGTGATAATATCTTTGTTGGCAAAGATGTGGAATTTAATATTAAAGAAAGAATTGAGATCTCGAATAGCACATTAATTGGTTCAAACTCCAAATTTATTGACCATGACCACGGGATAAACCTAGGATTATTGATTGGAGATCAGCAATGTCCTGCAGCTTCAATTTCAATTGGCCAAGGAGTTTGGATAGGAGCAAACGTTGTAATATTAAAAGGCGTAAGTATAGGGGATGGAGCTGTTATTGCAGCAGGAGCCATAGTTAATAAGTCAGTACCTTCCAATGAAATTTGGGGAGGTGTACCTGCCCACAAAATAGGTATAAGGAAATGAGGATGAAAATTCTTTTTATTTGTGGCTCTTTGGAACCAGGCTGTGACGGAGTTGGTGACTATACCAGGAGATTGGCTGGTGAGCTCATACGTAAGGGGAATGAAGTTCGGATAATTGCTTTGAATGATAAAAATGCAAGATCCATTAGCTGCCAAGTACAAGAGGATGACAATACTTCCATAGTGTGTTTGCGTTTACCGCACAATATTAGTTGGAACAAAAGAATGAAAGAAGCTACTTTATTTATGGATAATTTTAATCCAGCTTGGCTTTCTTTACAATATGTTCCCTTTGCTTTTCAGGATAAGGGCCTCCCCCTAGGTTTGGTTAGTAAATTAAAGAGCCTGTCTAAAGGTAGGAAATGGCATATAATGTTTCATGAGTTATGGGTAGGCATGGATAAGGAATCTTCCTTGAAAATGAAGTTATGGGGTAGTGTGCAAAGATTGTTGATACTTCATTTGCTAAATGAATTAAACCCTAGTCAAATTCATACTCAATTGCAGGTTTACAAAGCTGTATTGAATAACTTAGGATATAATGCCTCCTTATTACCTCTCTTCTCTAATATACCTCATCGCGATAATTTAAAAAGAACAATAGATTCAACTTACTATACTTGTATATTGTTTGGAGGTATTCATAGTGGCGCCCCTGTCAAAGTTTTTATTAATGAATTGAAAGAATATTGTAGTGAAAAAAAACGTTTGTTAAAATTTGTTTTTATAGGAAGGTCTGGAGAAACTAGTAAAGAGTGGACTTCGGTATTGGAAGACTTTGATATTCCTTATCGTGTAACAGGCGAATGTGATCCAAAAGAAATTTCTGAATATTTGCATGAAGCGGATTTAGGTATTAGTACTACCCCATATTTTCTGGTGGAGAAAAGTGGTACGGTTGCCGCTATGCTCAGTCATTCATTACCTGTATTATGTGTGGCGCGTTCATGGAGCCCTAAGTTAAGTATGGATGAAATAAGGGTTGATTCTGTAGTTTGTTATAAAGTTGACAGTTTAAAGAAATCATTCCCTATTAATACTACCCTGAATAGAAGTTTTTTTGAACTGAGGGATATAAGCGAATTGTTTATAAAGGAGCTAAAATAATGGCTGAATTTTCATATTTATATAAGAACAGAGCCCGGTTTCCTTTTGGGTCAGTCGCATACTTAAGAGCTTATGCCAAACGTTTGTTAAGCATTGGAGAACTATTGAGACGCAACCGTGTGCGAAATAGATTACAAAAAAAAGGAGCCTTTATACATCCTTGTGCAGAAATAGGAGATGTAAAAGCCGATGGAGTAAAGAAAAATTTAAAAATTGGTGCTTTTTCTTTTTTGGGGAGAGTAGAACTGGCCCTACACGATAAAATTCAAATTGGAGAAAAAGTATGTATAAATGATGGTTCGATATTGCTTACAGCTTCTCATGATATCTCTGATCCGGAATGGAAACATAAAAAAGCGCCAATAATAATTGATGATTATGCTTGGATTTGTACCAACGTAACAATTTTGCCAGGTGTACATGTTGGTCGTGGGGCTGTATTGGGAGCTGGAGCAGTGGTGAGTAAAAATGTCGCACCCTATGATGTGGTAGCGGGAAATCCTGCAAAATCTACAGGAAAAAAGCGTGTTGAAGAACTAAATTATAACCCATGTGAGTTTTTGGCTTCCAATGCTTCATGGTTAAAGGGATAGATATTTAATATGAATAAAATTATACTTTCTCATCCAACTGGAAATGCCAATGTTCGTGCAGCTGCGGTTGGTATGAAGGAGGCAGGCATATTAGAAGAGTTTCATACATCAATTGCAATTTTTCCTAAAGGCATTTTATCTAAACTGTCAGGATTACCGGGACCATTTTCTGAAATAAACAGAAGAACCTTTGAAACTTGTTTAAAGGATTTGACTTATTCTTCACCTTTTTGGGAAGTGGGCAGGTTGATTTCTGCTAAAGCAGGTATTTCATCCTTTATTGAACATGAAAAGGGTGTCTTTTGTGTGGATGCTGTTTATCACCAAATGGATAAGAATGTAGGAAAACGACTACAAAGAAGAAACACCCATTTTAATGCAATATATGCCTATGAAGATGGAGCACTTTATTCCTTTGAAATAGCCAAACAAATTGGAGTATGTTGCATTTATGATTTGCCAATTGGGTATTGGAGAGCAGCCAAAAGATTGATGGAATCAGAGTTGGAAAAGTGGCCGGAATGGTCAGGGACACTAACTGGCTTTAAAGACTCCTTGGCTAAATTGTCAAAAAAAGACGAGGAACTAAGACTTGCAGATAGAATTTTTGTAGCGAGTACTTTTACTGCAAAAACACTTCAGGAGTATCCTGGCAATTTGAGCAAAATAGATGTTATACCTTATGGCTTTCCTCCGGTAGGAGAAATTAAAAAATACAGCAGCCATAAATCGCTAAAGATTTTATTTGTTGGTGGATTGTCCCAACGAAAGGGCATTGCATATTTGTTTGATGCTGTGGAGTATTTAGGAGATGCTGTTGACTTAACAGTTGTTGGGCATAAATTGGTTGAGGATTGCCAACCATTGAATGAGGCACTGAATAAGCATAAATGGATACCTAGTTTATCACATGGTGACATTTTAAAACTTATGCACCAACAGGATGTATTAGTTTTTCCATCTCTTTTTGAAGGTTTTGGGTTGGTGATTACAGAAGCTATGTCGCAAGGAACTCCTGTTATTACTACAGACCGCACAGCAGGACCGGATCTGATTGAACATGGAAAAAACGGATGGATTATTGAAGCAGGTTCCAAAGAAGCAATAATAAATTCTTTGGAGGAAATATTATACAATCCAGGGAGAATTTCGGATGTTGGGAAAGCCGCAAGGCAAACCGCCATGAATCGTCCTTGGAGCGCATATGGAGAGGAATTAGCAAAAAAAATTAAGGACATAGCGGACTAAACTTTTTAAAATAGCAAGCTTGGATATAATTAATTAGATTTAATGGTTGTTTAATTTATGAGAGAGAATAAGGCTATTTCAGGTTTTACTTCTTTGGAATCAAAAAAAGAATTCACAGAGCTCCATGAGGAAGGAAAATTTGACTCTTTGTTCATGCTAAAAAGAGGTGTCTGGCTATATTTTTTTCTGCTCATATTTGAAGGAGCTCTGAGAAAATGGGTATTACCTGGGCTTGCCACTCCTTTGCTTGTTGTTCGGGATCCTTTAGCAATTTGGCTTTTGATCAGTGCCTCACAAAAAGGATTATTTAAACTAAATAACTATATTGTTCTAGCCTGGATTCTTACCATTATTTCATTGTATACCACTTTATTTTTCGGACATGGAAACGGAATGATTGCATTGTACGGTTTTCGTATTTTTTTCTTACAATTTCCCATAATTTTCTTAATAGGTCAACTGTTTAATAAGGATGATGTAGTTCAGATCGGTAAGGTATTATTGTGGCTGCATATTGGCATGACAATTTTGGTGGCTGTCCAATTCTTCAGCCCACAGACAGCTTGGGTAAACAGAGGAATTGGCGGAGAAATGGAAGGATCTGGTTTTACAGGTGGAGGAGGATATTTCAGAGTTCCCGGGACCTTTTCTTTTACAAATGGTTTATCCTCTTTTTATGGGTTTGTTAGTGTTTTTGTCTTTTATTTTTGGTTGGATAATAGCAATAAAATATCTAATTGGTTTCTTATTCTTGCAACATTTGCTCTGCTTGCTGCCATTCCGCTGACGATAAGCCGGACCGTTTTCTTTCAATTTTTAGTAACAGCCATCTTTTCTATCTTTACCACAGCTAAAAGGCCTAAGGCCTTTTTTAGAATTTTAGGTTCATTTATAACTGGTACAGTTTTATTATATATACTAAGCACGTTGGTTTTTTTCCAAACAGCTATTACAGCATTTACAGAACGTTTTACAAATGCATCGGAAGTTGAGGGTGGGGTTGAAGGGACATTAATTGATCGTTTTCTTGGGGGGGCAGTATTTGCTTTAACCAATGATAAGAATATTGATTTTTGGGGAGCAGGGCTGGGAATGGGAACAAACGTAGCTGCAAATTTATTGACCGGAAACAGTGTTTTTCTAATCTCTGAAGAAGAGTGGGGAAGACTCATTGGTGAAATGGGGATATTGTTAGGCTTTGCTGCAATTGCTATACGTTTCACACTAGTTTTAAGTATGTTTTTAAAGGCATGGAAAGTTTTAAATCGGGGGAATTATTTACCTTGGCTTTTATTTAGTCTTTGTGGTACTTTAGTGTTGATGGGAACATGGGCACAGCCAACCGCACTAGGTTTTGCAGTTTTTACAGGTGGCTTACTTCTTGCAAGTTTAAAAGAAGGTGAAATATGAATTGATTATGAGTAGATTATTAAGGTTTGTCCTGATTGGAAATTACAAGCTTGACAAGCAAGAAAGTATGGCCCGATATGCTAATAGTCTGCAAATTGGTTTATCTGAAGCTGGAATACATGCAGAGATTTGGTATCCAGTAGTTTTTTTTGCTCGTTGGTCTAAGTCGACTATTACCGGACTGGGGAAATGGTTAGGTTATTTAGATAAATGGATTCTCTTTCCTCTAGTTTTAAAATTTCGAATTCTGATCTTTCGCATAAAGCATTCTGATGAGAATATATTCTTTCATGTTTGTGATCATTCAAATGCTCCATATCTTGCCCATTTGCCATTAAATAGAAGCGGAATCACTTGTCATGATGTGCTGGCGATTCGCGGAGCTTTAGGATTTAAAGATGCTTACTGCCCAGCTTCACCAGCAGGTAAAGTTCTCCAAAAATGGATCCTTGCAAATTTAATAAAAGCAAAAAGACTGACTGCAGTATCTCAATTTACTTTAAATCAATTGTATGAATTGGCCTCGGGAGAAAGGAATAATCAGAATGGTAAAAAATGGAGAGTCATTCATAACTTTTACAATGCATCCTTTGAGCCAATGGATGTTGAAAAAAGGCGCAAAATGCTTTTGAATATTTTACCTGATACAGAGTTTATCCTTCATGTAGGATCCTCGCTGCCCAGAAAGAATAGGCCTCTTCTGATTGGCATGCTAAAAAATATTGGAGATAAATGGGATGGGAAAGTTTGTTTTGCAGGTGAGAAATTAGATGAAGAATTGAAAAATATTATTGATGGATCTGGTTTGAAAGATAGGTTTTTTTCAGTAGAGAAACCTGAACACGATACATTGGTGGCATTGTATTCCAGCTGTCTAGCCTTTATTTTCCCATCATTTTCTGAAGGATTTGGCTGGCCATTAATAGAGGCGCAGGCATGTGGCGCTCCTGTTATAGCAAGTAAAATAGAGTCATTGAATGAAGTGAGCGGAGGAAGTGCATTGCATGCCGATCCTGAAAAACCAGCTGAATTTGCAAATGCATTTCTACAAGTCCTTGAGAAGTCTTTCAGAGATCAGTTAATTAGAAAGGGATTTGATAACTGTGCTAGATTTGAAAAGTCACGATTAATTGGGGAGTTCATTCAACTTTATACAGACAGATAGTAATGTTTAAGAAACTTATACCATTGATGCTCCCGTGGAAGCTTAAAAGATGGTTTTTAAATAAATATTTTGGTTTTGAAATTCATCCTTCAGCGAAAATTGGCTTAGCATGGGTTTATCCTCATAAGCTTGTTATGGGGCCTGGTACCCGCATTGATCATTTTACTATAGCCATTCATCTGGACCTTATTGAAATGCGAGCTAATTCAATAATTGGAAGAAATAATTGGATCACTGGACTTAGCACCCAAACTGAATCAATACATTTCTCTCATCAAACAAATAGAAAGGCAGAGTTATACATGGGAGAAGAGGCTGCAATTACCAAGAATCACCACATTGATTGTACTAATCGAATTGCAATAGGCAGGTTTGCCACAATTGCAGGATACCAAACTCAATTACTGACACATTCAATTGATGTATTTGAAAATCGACAGGATAGTTTACCAATTATAATTGGAGATTATACATTTGTGGGTACAAATTGTGTAGTGCTGGGTGGGGCAAAACTACCTTCTCAAAGTGTGCTTGGGGCAAAGTCATTACTTAATAAAAGTTTTGAAGAACCATGGACATTGTATGCCGGTGTTCCAGCAAAAGCAATCAGTCAGATTTCTCAAGATGCAAAGTACTTTACCCGAGCAACTGGATTTGTTCAATAATAATAAAGTGTAATAATGAAGCTTTCTTTTATAATCCCCTCTTTTTATCCTGCAACTGCATTCGGAGGAACGATTTTTTATTCATTAGACTTATGTAAAGCTCTTGCCGCAAAAGGAGTAGAAGTTAATGTGACCACTACAAATACCAATATGCATAGCCATCTGGAGGTAGATTCCAAGCAGGCAGTAATATTTGAGAAAGGAATGCGAGTCAGGTATTATCATGATACTTTGTTAAACAGGTTTTCGCTTCCATTATTTTTGAATATTAAAAAGGATATTGAAAAATCTGATGTTGTCCATATCAATGCAATTTTTAATTCTCCTACTCCTATTGCTTTATATTGGGCAAACCGTTTAAAGAAAAGAATAATCTTATCTCCACATGGAGTTATGGGAGATTGGATACTGAATCAAGGGTTGCCATTTAAAAGAGTTTGGCTAGATGCTTTTATAAAACCTTATGCAGACAAAGTAATCTGGCATGCTACAGCAGAACAGGAAAAGAAAGAGATATTAAAACACTATCCTAATGCTAAAGTTGAAGTAGTCCCAGCAGGGATACACGTCAAGCAGTATTCAAAGGCCTTTCCTATTTCTAAAGAAAGTTTTCTTGAAAAAATCTTGGGCCAAAGGGTCGTTGCAGATCAGATTATTATTGGAATGAGCAGGCTGCATAAGAAAAAAGGGTTTGATATCTTAATCAAGGCATTTAAGAAACTGTCAGAAAAAAGTAATCAAAAATTGTTGTTGTTAATTGCTGGGGAAGATGAAGGTGAAAAAGATAATTTAAATGTACTGATTAAATCTTTAGATCTTCAGGCGAGTGTTTTTCTGCTCCCGGCAATGTATGAAGATGACAAGGTGAATTTTCTGCAATTGGGAGATTTGTTTGTATTACCATCCCATAACGAAAATTTTGGAATTGTTATCGCAGAAGCATTAGCCTCTGGAACTGCTGTGATTACTAGTATTCATACTCCGTGGCAAGAGCTTGTTTCTCATAAATGTGGCGATTGGATCCCTAATACTGAATCTGATTTAATCGCTTCAATCACCAAATTCTTAGATATGAATAAAGAAATGTTGCAACAAAACGCAAGACAGTATGCGGCAACATATGATTGGGAAAAAATTGGAGAAAAGATGATGGAGGTATATAAATGATCTTTTAAAAATGAATAAGGATTTAACAGCATTAATAATTACATATAATGAGGAGTCTAACCTCTTTAGAGTTCTTGAAAAATTAACCTGGGTTCCCAAAGTTATTATTCTTGATAGTGGCAGTACTGATAAAACTCTAGGTATCGCAAATCAGTTTTCTAACGTTTCGGTTGTTTACAGAAAGTTTGATTCTTTTGCAGAGCAATGCAATTATGGCTTAAGCCTGATCAATACAGAATGGACGCTGTCTTTGGATGCAGATTACGTATTCACGGATGCTCTTATAGGGGAAGTTCAAAATGCCCTAACTAAGCCATTATTTGATTCTTATGAAGTCGCATTTCGCTTTTGTGTTTATGGATATCCATTGAGATCAGATAATACAACTCCCCGAATTATTTTATTCAAAACTAAGAAGGGACAATATTTTAACGATGGGCATGCGCACAGGCTTTTATTGGATGGCACACTAAACCGGTTTACAAATGAAATTTTGCATGATGACAGAAAAGATCTTAGTCGTTGGTTTAGGAATCAAGATAAATATTCACTCCAGGAATGTCACAAGATCTTAAATGAAAAGGAACTACGAAAAATTGATAAAATAAGAAAATTGAAATGGCTAGCTCCTTTTCTAGTATTTTTTTACTGCTTGTTCGTAAAAAGATTAATATTTGATGGGTGGCATGGCTGGTATTATACCCTCCAAAGGACAATGGTAGAAATCATGTTTACTTTAAGGTTGATTGAAGCTGAGAAGATTAATCAAGAGGGGGAAGAGTATAAGTCATGAATCAACTCTCCTAGGTCAGAGGACAGAGAATCAAATAATAGAAATAATAGAAAGATTCTCTCTATAGAATTTTATAATATGTCAAACTCAAAATTAAGAAAATTAGAAAGCGTAAGAGGGGTTGCGGCAGTATATGTCGTTTTTCATCACATAAACCAGCTTTATCCATTTAAATACAATTATTTGAATTACATATTCAGATTTGGGCAAGAAGCTGTAATATTATTCTTTTTGATGTCTGGTTTCGTTATTTATTATTCAATATTTTCTAAAGAAAATCAGCCTAAAGATTTTAAAAGTTATTTTGTGAAGCGCTTCAAAAGGATTTATCCTTTATTTACTCTGGCTTTACTATTGTCATACGTCACAAGTTGTTTCTATTCAGGAGAAATTTTGCCTGTCCAAAGTGGAGTTCTAATTGGAAATTTACTTAACCTTCAGGATTTCTCTTCTGGTAAGCCTGGGGTTTGGGTAAATCCGTACTATGGAAATTTACCTCTTTGGTCGCTGAGTTATGAATGGTGGTTTTACATGATTTTCTGGGTTATTATAAAGATTCCTTTCAATAGGCAATTTATCTGTGTTTGTGCAATTTCAGCATTAGGAGTTATTTCATATTCCTTATTTCCAAATTCGGCTTCTTTGGTTTTGACATATCTGGTAATTTGGTGGGTGGGAGCTGAACTTGCTAAATTATATCTAACTAAAACCACTATAAGATATAAAGATATTGTTCAATTGCTCATAGGCTTAGGAACCGTTTCATTAGTACTGTTAATTCCAGTGATTAAAAATGTTGGTTCCCTTCAAATGGGTTTACATCCTGTTCTTGAGTTAAGACACTTTCTCGTTTCAATATTTTTCATACTATGTGCCATTACTTGGAAACAATTTCAGTTTATCGGTTTTGAACCAATTTTCGGGATGTTTTCTCATATTGCCCCAATATCGTATGGAATATATATATCATTACCCTTTTATCATGGGAATTTCATATTTGCCGACGCACTTTTCCATTTATATTAGGGTGTTATTAGTATTATTTTTGATTGGGGCATTTTCTTATCTGATGGAAATGAAATTCCAAAAGTTTATTAACGGACTTGGAAGAAGTAGGGAAAAACTTAACTTGAGAAGTTCGTAGTAACTTTACAGGATTGCTTAACCTAAAATAACTTCAATGTTCTACAATATTTGTATGACAAAACCGGTATCACTAGATGAAAAGATCTAAAGTTGTTAAATAAATTTTTACATTAAAAGAGATGGACATTGTAAATGAGTATAAAGTAAATTGGGCCGTTTTAGCATTAACTAGATTCTTTTTGGCATCTATCGTAATGATGGAGCATTTAAAAAAATTTTGTGATGTTGGCAATTGGGGCTTATATACCTATTTTGGAGCATTTGAAGCTATTCTAGGCTTTTTACTCATAAGCGGCTTTTCAATTGGAACATCTTTAGAAAAGGATAATGGCAAAGATTTCTTAATACGAAGGGGAAAACGTATATATCCTGTATTTCTTGCCAGCATAATTTTCCAGGCATTAATTGTACCCAATTTTTGGGAAACAAGTGAACTATTTAAATTTGCAATTAATTTATTTTTTTTAAATCAAATATTTTCTGGTGAATCATTTTTAGGAGTTTCTTGGACATTATCTACAGAAGTGTGGCTTTATTGTCTTGCACCACTATTAAGGAAAGTGAGGTTGAATATATTATTTTTCTTAATAGGCTTTTCATTTATGTCCTATTGCCTGTACACTTGTGGCCGTACATTATTTCACTGGAATTATTATTCCGGAACTTCGTTTGGTATAAACTTAATCCTCTTATCGTTTATTTGGATTTCGGGTTTTGCATTAGCACTTTTTCCGGAAAGAAGGAAGATAATACTTCTTATTATTGGGGGAATATTAATAGGTCATATATCGATTACAATTTTAATTCAATCTCTTTATAGGTTCAAGCACCATGAAATTGAATTGTTATGGCAAATAGACACTCTTGACTTTGTCGGAAAGGCTCTTTGTGTTATTTTGATTTACGGAGTCATTGCCTATAATCATAAGTTTCCAGAAATTTCTAATACAGCTAAAAAACTATTTAAGTTATTGGGCGATATTTCTTATCCATTGTATTTAACACATTGTACATTCTTTTTCATAATGGCTCAAAATAAAGTAAGTAATTTATATGTGATGATTCTAGGTCAATTGCTTTTATCCCTTCTAATTTATTACTTATTCGATTTCTATAGTAAAAGAAGAGATTCTCAACGTCAAGAAGCTCTTGTTGTTGAAAAAAAATAGAGTATAGAGCTGTGTGATTACTAAAATTTGGTTAAAAAGGTGGCAAAAGTAAATACTAACAAATATCAATCTCTTAATTCATTCGTAATCCCCCCAAATTTCCGAGGCAAATCAGGTATAGTGGTACAGCTATGGTGGATTGTAGAAGCATTATTGTTTAATCCTTCTCCACAAATTTTATATGGCTGGAGACGCTTTCTTCTCAGACTATTTGGAGCAAAAATAGGCAAAGGTGTTATTATAAGGCCGTCTGTAAAAACTACCTACCCATGGAAATTAAGCATTGGAGATTATTCTTGGATTGGAGATAATGTGGTACTGTATAGTCTGGGAGAAATCAATATTGGAAGCAATGCTGTAATCTCTCAGAAATCCTATTTATGTACAGGTTCTCACGATTTTGAAAAAACTACATTTGATATTTTTGCAAAAGAGATAACGGTTGAGGATGAGACTTGGATTGCATCTGACGTATTTATTGGGCCTGGCGTGACTATTGGGTGCGGAGCTGTAGTTGGGGCAAGGAGTTCCGTATTTAAGAGTGTTGAAGGAGGATTTGTATATGCTGGAAATCCTTTGAGTAGAATCAAATTGCGAAATAATGTTTCTGTTGAAATTGGTGATGTCAGTATAAAAAATGAGTAAAGTTCCAGAAGGAGAAAAGGAAGAACTATTCTCTATTCATTTTTTGAAATTCTTATCGCTAATTGGTGTTGTTTTTATTCATTATTCATTCTTTTTTAAGGAACAAAGATTCCACTCCGAAATATTTAGATTCTGTGTACCTATTTTTATTTTATCAAGTGTATTCTTATTCGAAAGAGCGAATATTCATAAGGAACTCGGCCTCTCATTTCTATCAAAAAGATTATTAAGATTATCAATACCTTTCATCTGTTGGAGCGTTGTTTATTTCTTAATCTTTCCTCATAGACAAACTGCCCCCTTAAAAATTCTTACGACACATTTTCTTGGATACGGTTGGTCTGGGCAATACTATTTTTTTATTCTCTTTCAGGTTACCATTATTTATTTTTTTATTCGTAGAGTTAAGTTAATTAATGGATATTATTTGCTAGCTATAGGAGTTTCAACATTAATCATTTATTGGATTCTATTTTATGGGATCTACAGAAATGCCCTGGTTTTAAAAATCAGTAACAGGCTTTTTATTTATTGGACATTCTATATAATTGTCGCAATTTGGTTAGCAAGAAACTATAGTAACATCCGAAATCATAAATATCGGAGATCTGTATGGTTAGTAGCATTACTAATGTCGTTTCCATTGCTCATCTCCCTGGAAGAACATTTTTATCCCATTACAGGACGATTAGAAGAATATTGCAAAGTTTCAATACTGATAGCTTCAACGTGTCTTTTCGGATTGGTTTTAATGGAGGAGAGTTTGGTGAAAATAATTATATCAGATCATTTAAAGAATTTAATAAGAATGGTATCAAAATATTCTTTAGGAATTTTTTGTCTAAATCCATTAGTGATAACCATGTTTCAAAAAGTGGCAATCTATTATAGGATACAAAATGGAAATATTTTGATTTCAATTCCACTTATAATTATCATATGCGTTTCAATATCCTTAGTTTTGGAAAAACTTAAACTCGGGGTTCTGATAAAGTAAATTTTGGGTTTTAATGAATGAATACATAGATTCTTCGTTAAAATATCTGAAATAAATAATATCTTGATTCCCCATTTCGTAGTCAGGAAAGAAATAAAGCCGGATTTTGCAGATTAATGAGAATTTTAGTATTTGGAATAAATTATGCGCCTGAGTTAACAGGTATAGGTAAGTATACAGGAGAAATGTGTGAATGGCTTGCCGGACAAGGTCACGATGTAGAGGTAATAACTTCCATGCCCTATTATCCTGAATGGAAGATTAAAAAAGCCTATCAGGGTAGATGGTGGTTTACCGAAACAATCAATAAAGTAAAAGTCAGAAGAACTTTTTTTTACGTTCCTGAAAAAGTGACGGGGACAACCAGAATTGCGCATGAGTTTTCCTTTTTATTATCCTCCTCAGTCTGGTGGCTCAAAGCGCTTTTTAAGAAATATGATCTTGTTATATCTCCCTATCCTCCATTGATCATAGGTATCTGGCCGTATTTATATTCTAGATTTCATAAAACTAAATGGGTATTCCACATTCAGGACCTTCAGGTAGATGCAGCCAGAGATTTAGGTTTAATAAAAAATAAACGTTTACTATATATTCTTGAACACGTAGAACGTTTTTTTCTCAGAAAGGCAAATTCTGTATCTTCGATTAGTGAAGGCATGAAAAAGAAAATTCTTGAGAAAGGAATTTCTGAGGAAAAATATATCATGCTACCTAATTGGGTTGATATTGATTTTATTAGACCTATGTCAAAAGAGGAATCTATGCGCAGAGAATTAGGGTTTGAGGAGAAAGATATTATCATCTTGTATTCCGGGAATATGGGCGAAAAGCAAGGGCTTGAGGCTGTAATACCTATGGCTCAAAAATTTGCAAACAAGTCTGAGGTGAAAATAGTACTCGCTGGGGAAGGTGCTGCAAAAGAACGATTGATGAAAGAAACAGAAGCAAATCGTTTAAAGAATATAACATTTCTCCCTATTCAGCCTTATGAAAAGCTTTCGGCATTTCTTGCTATTGCAGATTTTCATCTTGTTTTACAGAAAAAAGCAGCATCTGATTTATTGCTACCATCAAAACTCTTATCCATCCTTTCTGCAGGCGGATGCGCCATTGTCACCGCAGTGGAGAATTCTTCATTGCATAAAATGATTGGAGAAACAAATGCAGGATGGCTCGCTGAACCAGAAAATATAGAAGATTTGATCAGAATATTAGAGAATGCGATTGATTCCCCTTCAAAAAATATACAGAAGAAGGAAAATGCGCGAAAATACGCATTGAAATATCTGAATAAAGATGAGATATTGAGCAATTTTCAAAACGTTATTTCAGGTCAATCGTAAAGAATTTTGTTTTATCTTCGCCCCGAATAATATAGTCCAAAAAGAGCAAGCAGCTCAAAATGAGAAAAGGTTACAGCAGGTTTTTAAAGTTAATAAGTTTATTGGGCGATCTGGCAATTTTGAATGCTGGATTTCTCGGGTCCTATCTTTATTTAAAACTGCGATATTATCTAGGATATAACGATCATTTTGTCTTTTTGACAATCTTACTGAACCTTCTCTGGATGGTAATAGTCCTGTTGCTTAGGATTTATGATATTGAACGTTTTACCAGAATAGAAAGAATTTTGTGGAATATGTTCAAGGCTCTTGTCCTTCATGCTCTTACAATCTTCTCATTCATTGCCATTATTCACGGATATTATTATTCCCGAAGTCATCTACTGCTTTCATACGCAATTTGTATTGTTGGAATGGTATTCTGGAGGCTTGGCTTTTATTATTTGCTAAAAAGATATAGGAGAAAAGGGGCGAACTTTAGGCATGTAATTATCATTGGCGCTGGTTCAGCAGGTAATTCCATGCTAAATTATTTTAGATCAGAAAATTCTGCAGGATATAGATTTCTGGGGTTTCTCGATGATAATCCGGAAAAATGTCTACATAAAAATTTGATTATAGGTAAAGTCAGTGATTTGCCCACTGTCGCCAAACGATTTAAAATAGATGAAATATTTTGTGCTCTTCCTCTAAATTCTTCAAAGCTGATAAGAGAATTAGCCGAGTTTTCTGATAATAATTTAATACGATTCAAAATAGTACCGGACTTCAGAGGTTTTTTAAGCAAGAAAGTTAATCT
Organism: Sporocytophaga myxococcoides DSM 11118; assembly: GCF_000426725.1. NCBI lineage: Bacteria > Pseudomonadati > Bacteroidota > Cytophagia > Cytophagales > Cytophagaceae > Sporocytophaga > Sporocytophaga myxococcoides. The sequence goes on from NZ_KE384560.1 coordinate 568,062, forward strand.
GGAATTTTACAGTTCTGTACCTATTCTGACTATTAGAAAAGAACCATTGGAAAATGTTCTGAACAGATTTGCTAAAAGGACTTTTGATATACTCTTTTCCCTATTTGTAATTGTGTTCCTCTTTTCATGGTTATTCCCTCTATTTGTTATACTTATAAAGCTTAGCTCAAAAGGACCTATTTTCTTTATTCAGAAAAGATCTGGAAAGAATAATCTGGTTTTTCCTTGCTATAAATTCCGCTCTATGAAGGTAAATCAGGAAGCTGACTCAAAACAGGCAACAGCAGAAGATCCTCGCGTTACTAAAATTGGTAAGTTTATGCGGAAAACCAATCTGGATGAATTGCCCCAATTCTTTAATGTGCTCATCGGTAATATGTCTGTTGTGGGGCCAAGACCTCATATGCTTAAACATACTCAGGAATATTCCAAAATAGTAGACCGTTTTATGGTAAGGCATCTTGTGAAGCCCGGAATAACTGGCTGGGCTCAAGTAAGCGGACTACGAGGTCAAACTGAGGATCCAAGAAAAATGATCAGGAGAGTAAAATATGATGTCTGGTATATAGAAAACTGGAGCTTGTTGCTTGATATTCAAATAATCTTTCTCACCGTATTTAATATGATAAGAGGCGAAGAAAATGCCAAATAATTTAATATGAGCTATTTGAGATTTCTGTTTATTGTATTTATTTTTTTTGCGGGACAGTTGCAAGCTCAAGATTTTTTGCCTCTTAACAGGGAATTCCTCCTTCCTTATGACAGAGCATTCGCCCAAAAGAAAATTGAATTTCATACTGCAATAAAACCCTATTATTCTGCAGAGCTTGATACCCTAATCAATACAGATTCTTTGTATGATTTCAGGCCGTTTAATATTTCAAGGAAAAGACTGGTTGGGCGGATAGCAGATAACCTGCTGAATAGACACTTGGTAAATATTGATACAGCAGGATTGGTCCTTCATGCAGATCCATTGTTAAACGTAGATTTAGGAAGAGAAACAGTTTCTGGGAAAAAGGTTTATACCAATACACGTGGCATTCAGGTATTCGGATCAATAGGAAAAAGGGTATCATTTTATACATCGTATTATGAAAATCAGGCAACTTTTTCACCTTACATAGATACCTTCATCACTGAATACAAAGTTGTACCAGGACAAGGAGAGTCAAAACCATTTAAACCTGGTGAACTGTCAAGAGCATATGACTATAATATGGCATATGGATGGGTAACCTATACGCCAAGTAGGTATTTTAATTTTCAATTTGGTCAGGGAAAGAATTTTATTGGAGACGGTTATAGGTCTCTATTGCTTTCGGACAATTCTTTTGCTTATCCATTTTTAAAAATTACCACATCGGTTTGGAAGATTAAATATGTAAACCTTTTTACACAATTCCAGGATATAAGGGGAAGTCAGCTAGTTGTGAACGGTAAAGGTACTGGCTATCCCAAAAAATTCGGAACATTTCATTACCTCAGCATTGATGTAGGAAAGTCTCTGACAGTTGGTTTTTTTGAAAGTACTATCTGGCCTGGAGGAGACTCGACCTCTAAAAGAGGCTATGATGTTGCTTATCTTAATCCGATAATATTTTACAGATCTGTTGAATTTTCACAAGGAAGTTCAGACAATGCTCTAATGGGTTTAAATTTGAAATATAAGATAAACAGCAAATGGTATTTGTACGGGCAATTTATTCTTGATGATTTTAAGCTGGATGAATTCAAAAATAAAAATTACAACTATCAACAGAAATATGGTTATCAGATAGGTACAAGGATATTTGATCCTTTGAAAATAAAGAATCTTGCCTTACAGGGGGAATATAATGTAGTAATGCCATATACTTACTCTCATCGGACGATAGAGCAGAATTACAGCCATTATAATCAAGCTCTTGCACATCCTCTTGGTGCTAATTTTAGAGAGTTAGTGGCAATTGTAGATTATCGATATAAAAGATTTTTTACAGAAGTAAAATATATCCATGCTCAGTATGGGGTAGATACTGGAAATGTGAGTTATGGAAAGAATATTTTTATCCCCGATTATGGTGGAGTGTATAACGGGGTGAATTACAGGTTTCCTTATGCCAAACATCCGGCCCAAGGACCAAAAAGTAACCTGCATTATTTGGAGTTTAAAGCAGGTTATTTGATAAATCCTAAAACTAATATGCGGTTGACTTTAAGTTATGTCAACAGGACAATAACTGGTTACGGAGAGCCGAATAACAAGACTCACTATTATTCTATTGGTATTTCTACTAATTTGCAGAATTTTTATTATGACTTTTAAGAATCTGAGATGTAATCTAGGATTTCTTGCTCAACTCACCAACAACAATCATTGATTTCCAAAAATGAGGAAATCGTCCAGCTCCTTTAAAGTTTTTTACTTCATAACCATTATCTGTAAGTAATTTCGAAACTGTATCTTTTGACCAGAATTTAATATGACCACCAACCCATAAAGGATTATAATGAAAATCCATTTTTCCTGCTATTGCCAGTGCTAGATTTTTTAAGTAGCCATGATAAGGAGTGGAAAGAATTAATTGGCCTACATTTAGATTGTTCTCAAATATTTTAGAACAAAAGGATATGTATTGATAGGGATTATATATATGTTCAATCACTTCTGTAGAGATGATTGTGTCAAATTTCTTATTTTGGATTTCAACTGGAAGATTATTGTCTGAAATATCCTGAAGGAAAAACCTGTTTGGGTGACTTTTGGAGGCAATGGTTATTCCAGTTTCAGAGGCATCAATTCCATAAATGTCATATCCCATTTCTAAAATAGCTTTTGTCATTTGACCATTTCCACAACCAAGATCTAAAATGCATTTATTCCTATTTTTATCAAGAAGATCAATAATCTTCGGTAAGATATAATTTGTGGAGTATGCTTCTGTTGCACTCCAATTGTAATCTTGATAATCGCTCATAAAATTTTGTTGAAAATTGACTTAATTAATAATTTCATTTAAAAAGAGATGATCCTCTCAATAAGAGATATTGTTTAAAAAAAGTTGCAAAGATTTGATAATTTTAAAATTAAATGGGATAGAATTAAAATTTATAAAAAAGCCCCGAAAATTATTTCGTGGCTTTTAGGAATTAGTTGATTGTAATCACAAATCACTAGTATGTCTTTCTCAAGAATCTTGGACTTCTGCCTCTGAAATTGTTAATATTCGTAACAAAGGTATATCTGGCTTTTACCTGGAATACAAAATATCCATCGTTTCTTTTAGGATTGCCCCTCTGAAAATTTTGAGTTTCTCCTGATGTTATTTTATTCGAAATATCTCGGGCTACAGGATCAGTAAACTGGCTGTCATCCAGAAATTTATAAGAACTTGCATCGTCCAGATAATCTGTGAAAGTGAATCTGTATCCACCTTCAACCATAAACTCTAATTGTCTTGTATATTTGATTCTGAAACCCAAACCAACTGGTATAATTGCTGTAACAGGGCTATATGATTTACCTTCTGTATGCAGGGGTCTGAGTTTATACCACTGCCCGTTCAGAGAACCGTAAGGATTGAAATAGGTAATTCCAAATCCTAAGAATGCATAGGGGTTAATAAGTTTTCTACGTCTGAAATGCTTAGTATAAGGATAATAATCATAAACCCCTGCAACATAAGCTTCGAGATTTCCGGATCTGAAATCAAGGTTTCTATTTTCATGAACATCTTTAGATGCTAGCCTTACATAATTTATTTCAGCTCTTCCATAAATGTTTGGATTAAATCTGTAAGCCATGCCAATTCCGAAGTTTGGACGGAACTGCATACAGTCAAATTTATCACACAAATCACCATAGTAAGATGAAAGCCCCAGTTGAGCTGTAACGCTAAGCTTCTCCTGCATTAAATATCCTGATCTGTTTACCAGCCTGTTATGCTTTGCTTGAGAGAAACCCAAATGGGAAAACAATAAACAAAATATTGTAAAAATGTAAAGTTTTTTCTTTGATTTCATTTTGTCTTAAAGATCAAAAAACTGAAAATTCTTTTCCAGTTTGAAATTAATAATAATCAATTTTTAATAACATATTTGAATTAAAAACCAAATTAAACCGTTTTGGTTAAATATTTCTTAGAATAGACCCGATAAAAGCAAAATCATATACGGATTTTCGCAGGTTTTGTTAACGTTTCAAATGTATTTATGAGAAAACTCATTCATTTACTGTTGGTTGCATTGTTTTTGGGTGGGTGTGACTCAAAGGGACCACAGGGGCAATTGTCCTTTTTAAATAATAAAAGTGATATTTCTAATAATGTACAAGTTGCAGAGAATTATTATACCCTGAGTGTAAACCTAACACAATCCCAAAAAACAAAATCCGCGAAAATAGAAGACCTAGTGCAAAAACTTGGACGGTCAAAACAGTTTAATGGATGTGTTTTGGTTGCTGAAGATGGGAAAATCATCTATGATAATTTTTATGGATTTTCTGATTGGCGAAAAAAAACGCCTCTTTCTGATAGTGCTTCCTTTCACCTAGCATCTGTATCCAAGCAGTTTACTGCTATGGGAATAATGATGCTAAGTGAAGAAAAGAAAATTTCTTTAGATGACGATATTCAAAAATACCTGCCGGAAATTCCATATAAGGATATCAAAATCAGAAACTTGTTGAATCACAGTTCAGGAGTGCCCAACATTCTCAATTATCTTCCTAATTTTTTCTGTTATTGGGACAGCTGTGAGATTGCCAAAAACAAGGATTTGATATACATCTATAAAAATTTTCATCCACCCGTGCAATTCAGACCTGGAAGTAGATTCTCTTATAACAACAGTAATTATGTACTTCTTGCTGAAATCATAGAAAGGGTATCAAAACAATCTTATGAATCATTTATCGAAAGAAGAATTTTCAAGACTTTAGGGATGAACAACTCCTTTGTTTATAATATAAATGATGAAGGAAAAATAAGGAATAGAGTTAGAATATATGGTCCTTATAGGGGAGGGCATAGCTCTGATGAAAATGATCTTCGAAATGGAATGGTTGGAGAAAAGGGGATTTATTCTTCTGCAATTGATTTGTTTAAATGGGATCGTGCTTTGGCAAAAAATATTTTAGTGGCAGATTCCACCATAAAAAAAGCTTTCGAATATTCGGTTTTAAATAATGGTAAGCGCATAAATTATGGATTTGGTTGGAGAAAAGTAAAAAATGAACCTGATATTGTCTATCATTTTGGTCATTGGAGAGGAGCTAATACTTGCATCATAAGGTTTACAAAGGATAATAACTGTATTATTATTTTAAATAATACCAGCAGTCGAAGAGTGAAATATCTTGCACAACAGATCATTTCTGTCCTTTATCAGGATAGAGGTTTTGAGCCAGAGTTTTAGATATCAAAGAGATAGATAGCGAGAGCAGGAAAGTGATTAATCGAAAACTGTAAAAGAAATGGTTGCTTAAATATTGGCAACCTTTTTTCTTTTGTTTACATAAGGTCTCCTTGGTTTGAGAACCCGATTTATAGTGGAGATATCCGACATTCTGTTACGCAACCGTTTTGTGGTAGATAAATTATAAATGCAAAAGGCCGATTGCTCGGCCCCTTTACTTTAAACTTTCAATTTTTTATTTCTTCTTTTTTCCAGATTCAATTTCTTTTGCCTTATCCCATTGCTTCAGTGCCGAAAGATATATTTCATCAGTTTCATTAATGATTGGGTAAAATCCGCTATTACCCCAAACGCTTCTTCCAATGTATGCTTTGATATTATTTTTAAGCATATTCCTGGATTTATTAAAGTCGCTTTCTTTATATTTCACTCCTGACCTTGTAGCCAGATCAACTACTTCTTTCAGCATTTTATCTGTAACAGTGAAAGATTTTTTAAATTCTTCAAAAGTCATTTTCTGAAGTTCCTCTTTATTATTTGAAAAGTAGTCAAGAGTATATTCTCTGATTATATTCTTATTAAACAGTTCAACAAGATAGGTGGTAAATGCAGTAGTATCTCTTGGTACAAAGATATCCGGCATGATACCTCCACCTCCATAAACGTATCTACCTTTCGTGGTTTTATACTTTAATGAGTCGTTGAATTTAATACTGTCCGCATGGAAAAATTCCCCATGTTGGTATCTTTTCAGAAGATCGGAGCTATAATCATCAGTATTATTTTTATCATATGGCTTTTGAATACTTCTTCCGCTTGGTGTATAATACCTGGAAATTGTCAGCCTTAGTTCTGATCCATCACTCAGCGGAATGGGCATTTGAACCAACCCTTTTCCAAATGATCTTCTGCCTACAATAAGAGCTCTGTCGTTGTCCTGCAATGCACCTGAAACGATTTCTGAAGCAGAGGCACTACCTTCATTTATCAATACAATAACAGGACCTTTTTCAAAATCACCATTCATATAAGCTTCTATCCTTGAGTCATACCGAGGATCCTTTCCATCTGTATAAACAATCAGTTTTCTATCGTCCAAAAGCTCATCCACAATTCTTGTAGCTCTGTCCATGTAACCTCCTGGGTTATCTTTCAGGTCTATAATCAGCTGTTTCATACCTTTCGCTTTAAGACCTGTAAGTGCTTGTTTGAATTCTGTATAAGTATTTGCAGAAAATCTACTCACTTTTATGTAACCGGTTGTCTGATCCACCATATAAGATACATCCACGGAATAAGTTGGTATTTTATCACGCGTAATCACAAAATCCAGAGGTTTTTTGGCATTTTTTCTTACAATTGTGACTTTAACTTTAGTTCCTTTAGGGCCTCTGAGTTTGCTGAATACATCACCATTAGTGATGCCCGCTCCGGCAACTGATTTATCATCGACCTTTACTATTTTATCTCCAGCCATTAATCCAACAGCTTCAGATGGTCCTCCACTAATAGGAGCGACAACGTAGATAGTGTCTTTGATAATATTAAATTCAATCCCGATTCCTTCGAAGTCTCCTTCCAGCTGAGATCTGGCGATGTCAATATCTTTTTTGGGAATATATGCTGTGTGCGGATCCAGTTTTTCCAGCATTTTTACTATGGAAAAATCCACCAGCTCATCCATGTTGACTGTATCAACATAATCATTTTCTACATAATTGAGAATTTCATAATACCTTTTAAAGCTCTGGGTAATATTATTCTTGCTTCCGTCGCTGTTCATAACAGCACCGATAAAGATTCCACAAATCACAGCTAGTGCCAGAAAAATTGGGAATTTGTAGTATTTTCTTGGATTCGTTTTTTGAGTCACGTGTAAAAAATTTAACTATTTGTTGTACATTCTATAACCAATTATCGCTTGTAAAGTTATTAATTTAAGATATTCAAATCATATATTCTTGCAGTTTGTTAATACTTTCTCCCTACGTTTATTCAAACTGATGAATGTAAAGGTTAATATATGGAATAGAAAGCTGTATTAAAAAAAAGGATTGTAGTAAATTTATTAAAATGAGTTTCATACAACCTTTGTTGAATATCTTTCGATTTTGCTCTCTCTTTGAGTATAAATGTTCTTTTATATTAATCATTCAGAATTAAGCAAATTAAGGTCGTTTATTTCGGTTTATCCGTAAATAATTTATACTTATCGTTACAAATGATGTATTTAATTTGCTTAGTTTTGGAAAAAATTGTAATATAATAATATATAATATTTTTATTTTTGAGAATTTATATTCCAAATATTATCCTTCTTTTGCTGTGCTTGATTAGCAGGATTCTCACATCACTTTACTATGTGGAGGATGTAGAAAATCTTCGTTACGCTTTAAGTGTGATGGATTTTGATTGGGCGCTTTCTCAAGCACAATATGCCGGAGCCCCTTTGTTTGTCGCAGTCACAAAGGCTGTATATATTATTACGGGTAATTTGCCGGTTGCATTTTCCATAATTGGAGCACTTGGGCTTTTTTTACTTATTTATTTTACTTTAAATGTTCTTCAGGTTCCTTTAGTATCTTTAGAAGGAGGCCTTACAGCATTGCTGATATTCTTTAGTCAGGCGATCTGGCTTGCAAGTAACAGGTATCTGCCAGATGTCCTGGCTGTTGCTGGATTGATGGCATGTTTTTACTACCTTGTTCCTGATCACTATCAAATAAAGCAGGTTTATAAAGGATGTTTTGCTGCTGGATTGGTGCTAGGTATTAAATTGGTTTACTTCCCATTTTTGATAGTCCCTATTGTTTATGCTTTTATTAGTAATAATAAATTCCTTCCTTGTCTGGGGTACTTTTTAATAGGAATTTTGATATGGCTTATGCCTGTTATTATTGCTACGGGATGGACAGATTTTCTTAATCTTTCCGCTGATTACACAAAAAACTATTTCATATTCGGGTTAATGAATTTTAAAGTAACTCAGATATTTAGTTTTATCGAATATCTTTGGAGAGATGGGTTGGGAGGTTTTTGGATTGACAGAAGTCCGTTTACACTCATCATTTCTGTAGGAATTCTTTTCTGTACTTTTTTTGGAATCATCATTTTATTAAGCTTTGACTATCCAAGAGCGAAAAACTATGTCATTTCAGGAACCTTGGGGCTATATGCTATCTGGGCTATTATCTTTCCAAATCAATATTATGGATCTATAGATGTTTTACCTCTTGTCCCTTTTTTTCTGATTACGATTTCTTATGGTATTATTTATTTTATAGTAAACTATAATTATCTCTCAGCCAAATTAATGGTTCTGGTATTTCTGTTTACAAATATCAGTATTACCGTTTATCTTGTTGTTCAACATATGAATCCCACAGCTCTAGCTCAGGCAAAAATGTATGTGGATGAGATAGAAGATGGTAAAAAAGGTTCCCTAAATCTTATTTCTGTTCAATCGATAAATTACTACCTTGAGGCACAAAAGGTGAAAGGGAAGTTTTATAGTGTGGAGTTAGATAAAGATAAGATTGGTGGACTAAAAATGGGAAAAGTCATAACAATAGGTGAAGGGCCTTTTCTTTTAAAACGGAATCCTAAAAAGGTGACTGCATTTCATCACAATCCAGAAGTGAATCGTAATTGGGCAGATATTTGGGTATATGAATATTAATTGATTTAAAATATGGGTAGAATTTTAGCTATTGATTATGGAAGAAAGCGTGTGGGATTAGCTGTAACGGATCCATTACAAATTATAGCAACAGCACTTGATACAATTGACGAATCGAAGATTCTGGATTTTTTAAAAGCATATTGCAACAAAGAGGATGTTGAAACCTTCGTAGTTGGTATGCCCAAAACTTTAAATAATAATGACTCTGAAAATGCAAAATATGTTAAGGCCTTTTCGGAGAAACTGATCAAGGCGCTGCCTTCAATTCCTATTCACTTTGTGGATGAAAGATTTACGAGCTCCATGGCCTTAGATGCTATGATTGCCGGAGGAATGAAAAAGAAGGACAGAAGAGAGAAAGGCAATATAGATAAGATCAGCGCTACGATTATTCTGCAATCTTTCCTTGAGCAGCAAAGGAGATAACAAAATTATTAAGCTGGGAGATTTATTGGTGAAGAGAGTACTCTGGTAGTAATGCCATGTAATCCAGAATTCTTTTAGGGCTCATGTAATACTGGTCAATCCAGTCACTATCACCTTCCATTTCGGGAAGGCTTCTCACATAAGCTGCATACTCATAAAGTTGCCAACCTAAACCATGTCTAATAGTCCGGCGGTCGGTATCTTTTTCAAATTGGGATCTTGTATTAGGAAATATATAATCCAGCGCAACAGATGCTAATTCTTCCCCACTTTTATTGATGTAAAAAGCTGTGTGAGCGAGTTCGTGACCAATGACTCCTATCTGAGCATTAAATGACAAACTTTTGAGGATAATATTCTCCATGATCGGACTGCTCTGACTACTGATAATTACCAAATATTCTCTTTGATCGGTTTTCCTCAAAATTGTCCAGAGATTTGGCTGTGAGGTGAGAGGAATATATGCTGGCTTCATGACAAATTTGATTTTCACTCCTTTCAGTTCTGGGAAATGTGATAGAGCTATTAATGCCTGCAATTCATAACCTTGAGGCAATATTTTGTTTTGCCCGAATTCTTTCTTGAGGCTATCATATTTAGAAATATAGTCTGCTTTTTTATATTCCTTTCTGACCTCATTTTTTGTCTGCAGTCCTGTTCCTGAATACAGGTTGTTAAATAATGAGGCAAGGAGTGCTAAAATCAAAACCAAAATGCTATTTCTCACCATCATATTAACGTACTTTTAAATAGTTAGATGCATTACAATTTGCTTTAAAAATGTCTGTAAACCAATTTATTCAATAAATCTCTATAATTAGAAGAGGAATTCATTTGTATAAAAACTACCTATAAGATAAAATAATGTTTTAAAACTATTCTGGATGTTGAATCGAATCAAATACCAGAATAGTTTAACCATTTATTTTTTGTCATTACTATCACTCTTGCTTTCGCTAGCCTGAGCGTCGGCTTTCTTTGTGTCAGACTCAGCTGCTCCACGAGCAGCTGGTTTTGTGTCTACAAGATTTGCGGGATCTTTCTCCTGAAGCTCTTTGTTGGGCACATCATTTACTGTTATCGTGTCTTTAAATGCGGCATCGACAGTTTCATATTCTCTGCCACAAGAAAACATTATACCCAAAGCCATCATTAACAATCCCGATTTGAAAATCCTTTTCATCGCATTGCTATTTTGATTTTATTCTTTAGTTCTCCCATTGAAAAACCATGCATTGGTACCGTGTGCCCCCTGTTGTCCTTCTACAGGACCGTTTTCGGCTTCGGGACTCGCGCTGTTATAATTATATTCAGTGTTTTGGGATGCGCCTTCAGGCAATTCCCGCTCAGTATTGATGCTATAACTTTCGCTATTAGTCTGACTTTTACAACCAACCCCGAAAATTACTATTGTCAATGAAAGAGCTATTAAAATCTTTTTCATAATTTTTACCAGTTATATTGCTGCCACTCCTGCTTATAAGAACTGGTATCCGCGTCTTTATTGCTGCTGCTATATGCAGAGTCTGTCTCGGGATAACTTTGTTGTATATATGCAGTAGTGTCATTATAAGATTTTTTGACTGTTGGCAATGGCTTTGAAGGATGTTTCTTCTCTGCAGCAATTTTCTTGTCTTCACCAGCGAAAAAGGTAGAGGCATAACTTCCTCCCATACCCATTCCGGAAGCTCCCTGAAAATTTATTCTAGTCCTGGAAAAGCTGTATGCATATCCATCTGAGTCAACATTGCTTTCTTCTGCATCTTGTTGCTTTTTCGTTGACGAACTAGCTGTGATATTTCCCTTATTTACACCTTTAGTATTCATATAGGATCTGCCTCTTGACCTGCCTTTGGTGCTGCATGATCCTAATACCAGGGAAAAAATTACCATGCTATAAAATATCCTTCTCATCACATACCTCCTTTTTATAAAATTAAGTTGTGATTCCTAGGAAATGTTTTTTGCTAAAATCTTGTGCTTTGGTTATTAGGTAGTTAATAGATGTCTCTAGGGAAGTGAAAAAGAAAAAATGTCAACCGATTCCTGATCGAAAAGGAAAGCCTTTTGTTCGCTTAACAGAGCAAAACTGTAAATCTTTTGAGCCGGAAGTTCTATTTCTCTTGCATTTTTAGTGTAAAGGTCAAGAATAACAAGTTTGTTGTCTTTAATATAGTAAAGATTGTTTTTTAGGAAGCTGAAATAATCTAATCCTTGAACTTGGATCCTTTCTTTGAGATTACCCATATTGTCAAATATTAGAATGCCTGAGTTTTTGTCATTTATAAACAGCAAATTTTGGTACTCCCTTAAAAAGGTCAGATCATAATTCTGGGGGTTCAGAATAAGTTCAAGGGGATTTCTTATATCAAGTTTATGAAAAGTCAGATTATATTTTTTTAGTGAAAAGTCCGTTTCATCCACCAGCCACAAATTATTGTCAGAGGAAGGTGCCGCAATTCTGGCAAAGCCTACAAGCTCTTTATTCAGATCTGTGTTGGGAGATGGCGTGAGGAATCTGTTTAAAAAAAGAAATTGCTGAAAATTTCTGTAAAAGACGAAAATGTTCACATTTCTCCATGCTTCCAGCAGAGTAACATTGCTTTTTTTCTGGGGAGAAAAAGTTAATAGAAAATTACCCTCTGAATCAAATTTGCTGACATTGCCATTGGCGTCAGTTGTATAAAAATTGAAATAAGTATCGATCGAGACTTTTTTTACAGGACTGTTGATTTTTACAGATTTTAAAAACTTAAAATCGTTTTCCTGCGAGAATGAATTTTGAAAAGAAACAAATACCAAGATTGATGAAATAAGGAATTTAATTCCGGAATTCTTTAAGCTCAAGTTTATTTCCATCAAATTCTGCATAGGTATAATAATTAATCCAATCTCCAATATTCATATAAACGGAATTTGCCCCCACTTTCATCTCTAGTTTGAGATGTCTATGACCAAAAATATAATAGTCCCTGTGTTTCAGATTTTCCTGTTCAATACAATATTGGTAAAGAAATTCTTTATCACCGAGAAATTCCTCTCCATGTTTACGGGTTTTGTTTCTGCTGCTTTTGGAGAAATAGTTTGCAAGTCCTATACCAATATCAGGATGAATCCAGCTAAAAAGAAATTGACATATTGGGTTATGAAAGAATTTTCTGAGTAATTTAAAGGTTCTCTCACCTGGTCCTAATGCATCTCCATGTCCTATAAGAAATTCTTTGCCTGCAATAGTTAGCTCTATAGGATTTCTGTAAACTGGAATATTTAATTCTTCAGTGAAGTAATTAAATATCCACATATCATGGTTTCCTGTAAAAATATAAATAGGAATACCAGCATCTGATAATTCTGCGAGTTTGCCCTGTAGACGGATAAATCCTTTTGGAATTGCATGTTTGTATTCAAACCAGAAATCAAATAGGTCACCAAGCAAATAAATTGCCTGAGCTTCATTTCTGATAGATTCCAACCAAGCTACAATTTTCTTTTCTCGAAGAAGACTTCCCTCTGCTGTCGGGACACCGAGATGGAAGTCAGAAGCGAAAAATATTTTTTTTCCTGGGGAAAGCGAATTAATTATCTGTTTCATCAATTAAAAACAAAACAACTTCTTTTGGTCGTTGCTCTGCATTTGAAGAAGATTTTGATCCTGTTAATATAGAGACCAAAGATGGTGAATTTTTCTGATACTTTTCTTCCAGATGTCTGATTCCAGCATTGCGTGAAAGTAAGATCTGATCAACAAATGCGATGATGATATGTATGTTGGCGTGAAAGTAAAGCGGAGATTGAATTTGTTGTTGATTGGAAGAAACTATTATACTCCCTGAATCTGCTAATAGAGATTCGCAGCTGGAAATAAAGAGGTTGTTATCTGAAAGTTTATCGATTTGACTTTGGCATTTTATTCCAAAATCTCCTGCCATTTCACTTATAAGCGTCTCCGCACTATAAGAAGTACAGTTTTTTTTCTGCTTTACAAATTTGACAAATGCATTCTGAAAATGAACAATTGATTCACAGTATATGAAAGTTCCACCAGTCTGCGTGAATTTTTCTGCAAATGATACGCCCAGATCATCGGATTTATCTATGCCATAAATAGGGGAGGAAAAGTCAGGAGTGCGAGCTGCTCCCTGAACGGTAGAACTCGCACTCCTGATTTTATTAAAAATTTTGTCTTTTAATAAATTGAATCCCATTAATTATTCGGTTGATCTCCTTCTTGTTTTACCTTCTCAGGAGACTGAGATTCTGATTCCTTCTTTTTTTCCTGCTCTGAAATCTTTGCTTTGTGTTCATCTTCAAGATTTTTCAAGGCATTTGTATTCAAATCAACATTACCATCGCCAGATACTTTTCTATTTGTATACGCCTGATAAGTTGTTTCTCTTTCAAATGGTCTTTTTCCGATTAACACCTCCAGATCAGTCTGGAAAATAATTTCTCTTTTAAGAAGTTCCTGAGCAATTAACTCAAGCTCATTTCTCTTATCCGAAAGAAGTTGTTTTGTTCTATCGTATGCTTCCTGAATAATTGTCCTTACTTCCTGGTCAATCGTTTCAGCAGTAGCTTCTGAATATGGTTTGTTAAAAGAGTATTCGCTTTGTTTTGAATCGTAGAATGAAATATTTCCGATTTTATTATTCATACCGTACATGGTTACCATGCTGTATGCCATTTTAGTGATTCTTTCAAGGTCACTTAATGCACCGGTAGATATTTTATTGAAAACAATTTCTTCTGCAGCTCTTCCTCCAAGTGTCATGCACATTTCGTCAAACAACTGCTCTGTTGTATAAAGGAACTGCTCTTTTGGCAGGTATTGAGCATAACCAAGGGCAGCTATACCTCTTGGAACGATACTTACTTTTACCAAAGGATCTGCATGTTCCAGGAACCAGCCAGCAACTGCGTGTCCTGCCTCATGGTATGCAACGATCTTTTTTTCTTCAGGGGAAATGATTTTGTTTTTCTTTTCAAGACCACCTATGACACGGTCGATTGCATCCTGAAAATCATTCATGTCAATTTCCTGCTTATCTTTTCTTGCGGCAATTAAAGCGGCTTCGTTACACACGTTTGCTATTTCTGCTCCTGCAAATCCGGGAGTCTGAGCTGCCAGCTTTTTAGCATCAAGTTCTTTAGACAGTTTCAATGGTTTTAAATGAACATTGAAAATTTGTTCCCTTCCTACAATGTCTGGTTTGTCAATGCTTATTTGTCTGTCAAAACGTCCTGGTCTTAAGAGAGCAGAGTCAAGAACATCAGGTCTGTTTGTTGCTGCTAGTATGATTACTCCGGAATCTGTAGAAAATCCATCCATTTCCACAAGAAGAGAGTTAAGAGTATTTTCTCTTTCATCATTAGCTCCTGGAATCTGTCCTCTACCTCTTGAACGTCCTATAGCATCTATCTCATCTATAAAAATGATACAAGGAGCTTTTTCTTTAGCCTGTTTGAACAAGTCACGAACCCTTGCAGCACCAACTCCGACAAACATTTCTACGAAGTCAGAACCTGAAAGAGAGAAGAATGGTACACCCGCTTCTCCTGCCACTGCTTTAGCAAGCAAAGTTTTACCTGTACCTGGAGGGCCTATAAGGAGTGCTCCTTTAGGAATTTTTCCTCCAAGTTTAGTGAATTTGGTAGGATTCTTAAGGAAGTCTACAATTTCTTTTACTTCTTCTTTACCTTCTTCCAGACCAGCTACATCAGCGAATGTGATTTTAACTTTATTTTCTGCATCAAATAATGCCGCTTTTGATTTTCCAATATTGAAAATCTGACCCCCAGGACCACCTGAGGTCATTCTTCTCATAAGGAACCAGAAGCCTAGTAGAATAAGGAATAGTAAGCCCCAGTTTACAAGGAAAGTCGAAAAATCAGATCTTTCATTGTCAACCTCAAAAGCAGCTCTTTGGTCTTTAGGAACCTTGCTTGAAAGTTTATCCAGATCTTCCTCAAACTTTTCAGCAGAACTTATCTGAAATTGAAAATGTGGGCCCTGTGTAAGGGCGAATGGTCCCCTCTGAGCGAATTTATCTTTATACTTTTCATTCTCAAGAGCGGTATCTTTAAGATATACCTCTACATATTTTCCGTTTACAACCACTACCTTTTTTACGTCATGGCTCAGGTACATGTCTTCAAACTTCTTCTTGTCAATTTCAATGACAGAATTGTTTTTGTTAAAGTAGGTAATGCCGAATACCAGCAACAGGAGGATAATTATAACCCATATCTGATAATTTGGCTTTTGTGGTGATTTTGGAATGATCTTCTTCTTGGATTTATTATCAGTCATCTTGCTTATTATAAAAAAATTTAATTAATCTTCAATATTAATGATTTTAGCGTCTCCCCAAAGTTCTTCAAGTCCATAAAACTGCCTTCTGTCGCGCTTAAAAACGTGTGCTACCACCTGAACATAATCCAGAAGTATCCACTCTTTGTTGGTTTTACCCTCCTTGCGCCATGGATTTTGAGCTATTCCTTTATAAACTTCTTCTTCTATTGAGTCTGCAATTGCATCAATTTGTGTATCCGAACCACCTGTACAGATAATAAAATAATCTGCCACCGCATTCTTAATACTTTTTAAATCTATTATTGTTATATTAGTAGCCTTTTTTTCCTTCATTCCTGATACTATCAGGTCTTTCAGATCTTCTTTTTCTTTAACTATTTTTTCTTTCACTCTTAAAATAAAATTAATTTTGATTCTTAGTTCATCTACAAATATAGAAATACCTTGTACAATATTACAGCCAACACGCTTTTTATCGGAAAACCTTTGATTTATCTGCCATCTTGTCATTCAACCAATGACATCGCTGCAGAAATGGTTCAAAGTCCGAATATTACGGAAGGAACTACGATCATTGCAAATTTCCAAACAGCAGGAAAGGGGCAAAGGGGTAATTCTTGGGAATCTCAAGAAGGAAAAAATCTGATGTTCTCAATCATTTTAAAACCTTCTTTTCTTTCTCCCACAGAGCAGTTTCAGCTGAATATTACAATTTCACTTTCTGTATCTGAGTTTTTAACAACTTATCTTGGAAAAAAGATCAAGGTGAAATGGCCCAACGATATTTTTTTTGAGGATAAGAAAATTTGCGGAATTTTAATACAAAATTTTATTAAATCTTCTAAGATTGAAACTTCAGTAGTAGGAATCGGCATCAATATCAATCAGATTGAATTTTCAGAAGGCAAGGCTACTTCATTAGCTAGGGCTCTAGAAAAGGAATTTGATAGAAATATCTTATTAAACGAATTTTTAGTGATTCTGGAAAGAAATTACCTTCAATTGAGAACTGGAAGAATCGAGAATTTAAAAAGCAGATATATTGAGAATTTATACAAGCGTGGTGAAACCGGTTTTTATAAGACAAAAGAAAATGTATTAAAGGGAATGATAATTGGGGTAGATGGAATTGGTCAGCTTTTAATCAAAGAGAATGAAAATATACACTCATTTCAGTTTAAAGAGGTTGAATTTCTGAATTTTATAGACAAATGATGCCCTTTCATTGAATTTAAGAAGCTAACTGGGTATATTTGCTAAAGAGAAAAAAATAAATCTAAACTTAATTTAAATTATTGCTATCAAATGGTTGAGACGTATATCAAATACAAAGTTAAAGACTTTTCCCTGGCCGAATGGGGGAGAAAAGAAATAGAACTAGCGGAAGCTGAGATGCCGGGTTTAATGTCTGTAAGAAAAGAGTTTGGTCCTTCTAAACCTTTGAAAGGCGCCAGAATTGCAGGCTGTCTTCACATGACAATTCAAACTGCTGTCCTCATTGAAACACTTATCGAATTAGGTGCAGAAGTTACCTGGTCATCTTGCAACATTTTTTCTACTCAGGATCATGCTGCTGCTGCAATTGCTGCTGCAGGAATATCTGTATATGCTTGGAAGGGCATGAACGAGGAGGAGTTTGACTGGTGTATTGAGCAAACACTGTTCTTTGGTGAAGAAAGAAAACCTCTTAATATGATCCTTGATGATGGAGGTGATTTGACTAATATGGTTTTAGACAGATACCCTGAATTAGTTAAAGATATCAGAGGTATTTCTGAAGAAACTACAACTGGAGTATTGAGATTGCACGAGCGTGTGAAAAAAGGAACACTTCCTCTTCCAGCTATAAACATCAATGATTCTGTAACAAAATCCAAATTCGACAATAAGTATGGCTGTAAAGAGTCTCTGGTAGACTCTATCAGAAGAGCAACAGATATCATGATGGCTGGTAAAGTTGCAGTTGTCGCTGGTTATGGTGATGTTGGAAAAGGATCCGCGCTGTCTTTAAGAGGCGCAGGAGCAAGAGTTATTGTTACTGAAATAGATCCAATCTGCGCTCTTCAGGCAGCTATGGATGGTTTCGAAGTAAAGAAAATGGATGATGCAGTAAAAAGAGCTGATATTGTAGTTACTGCAACAGGAAATAAAGATATCATTGTTGGAAGACATTTCGAGTCAATGAAGGACAAGGCTATTGTTTGTAACATCGGCCATTTTGACAATGAAATCGACATGGCATGGTTAAACAAAAACTATGGTTCTACAAAAGATACCATTAAACCTCAGGTTGATAAATATACTATAAAAGGTAAAGACGTTATTGTGCTGGCAGAAGGAAGACTTGTAAATCTTGGTTGTGCAACAGGGCACCCATCTTTTGTAATGTCTAACTCTTTCACCAACCAAACTCTGGCTCAGCTTGAGCTGTGGCAGAATGCATCAAAGTATGAAAACAAAGTTTATACTTTGCCTAAGCACCTGGATGAAAAAGTTGCTAGTCTTCACCTTGCAAAAATCGGTGTTGAACTGGATGTCCTTTCTTCCGATCAGGCTAAATATATTGGCGTTGCGGTTGAAGGTCCGTTTAAATCTGATTCTTACAGATACTAAAATGAAAAAGCCCCGAATCGGGGCTTTTTTTATTTCCATCCTGTAGCAGGCACATAGACTACTTTTTTTGTATCGAAAAATTCTTCTTCAAAGTATTTCCTTATATCAGTAATCTGAAAGGATTTTATATTTTTCAACTCTTCAGTAAGATCTCCGCCTTTCAGGTAAAGAAGACCATTATCAAGATCATTAAATCCACCTTTTAAGTATTTTCCTTTTGACCATTTCCCGATTTCATCCAGGGTCGTGACAGCCCGACTAACTACAAAGTCAAATTTTTCATGAACTTGTTCTGCCCTCGCTTGTCTTGCTTTAACATTAGACAAACCTGCTCCAGAGCTTACTTCTTCCACCACTTTTATCTTTTTTCCAATAGAGTCTACTAGTAAAAAGTCGGTTTCAGGAAAGTATATAGCTAACGGTATTCCTGGAAATCCTCCACCAGTACCAATATCAAGAATAGTTGTCTGAGGTTTAAATTGAATGACTTTGGCTATTGCCAAAGAATGAAGGATATGACGTTCATACAAAAGATCAATGTCTTTACGTGAAATAACATTGATCTTTTGATTCCATTCTTTATATAAATCTCCTAACTTTTCAAATTTGGCAATTTGATCCGGAGATAATTCAGGAAAGTATTTTTTGATTAAATCCAAAGTCTAAATAGCGTCTTTTCTGTTTTTAACCAGGTCATAGAGCAGTTCTCTTGCTCTGTGAAGTTGAGCTTTCACAGTTCCTAGAGGGGCATCTATTTCGGCTGCAATTTCTTCATAAGAAAGCTCATTGAAATATCTCAGCTTTACTAGTACCTGATACTTTGGAGGTAGTTTTGTTACTATTGTCTGAATGATTTCAACTTTCTCAGATTTGATCGCCTCTTCCTGAGGATTTAGACTGGCATCTTTTATGTCAATGTCGACATTGTCCCCATTGTCATCTTTGAAAGTATTGCTGATACTAAATGTATCAAGCTTTTTCTTTCGGATAAAATCGATACAGTTATTAGTAGCAATCCGGAAAAGCCACGTACTGAATGTAAACTCAGGATTGAATTTTTTCAGATTTTTAAAAGCTTTGGCAAATGCTTCAATGGTAAGATCTTCGGCGTCGTCAACATTTCTTACCATTTTGAGAATCATATGGTAAACAGGCTTTTTATACCTTTGCATTAATTCTGCGTAGGCTTTTTCATCTCCGTGCTCTTTGGCCAGCTCTATAAGTTGAAAATCTTTTTTAGCCTTTTCTGAAAATTGCTTATTACTTAAATCCATTTAATTTTTCTTGAAAATAAGGCAGATATGCCAACCAAAAGATAATTTAGATAATAAAAGAAATCTAAAATGGGGAACCAATACCATGCTAAGGAATCTTTTAGCTTTCGAGTTATCAACACAAAATTAGAAATTATCAACAAAGTTCTCAAAATAAATACAATTATAATAATTTGATGAATACTTTCAAGATAAACCAACAACAAAAAGCTAGCATAAAATCCCAGATTGGCCATTACGAATATCCCTAAAATTAGTTTACTTTTTGGGGTATAAAGTTTTCCCACGGACAGATGCCGAAGTTTCTGTTTAAACCATTGTTTGTAAGTGTTTTTTGGTATGGAAATAGTCTGACTACATTTTTTAGTTACGATTGCTGTTTGTGAATACTTTGAAATTTCTTGAACGGTAAGGTCATCATCGCCTCCTTGCACACTCCGATATTTGTCCAGGGACTTTGATTCTAGAAGTGTATGTTTGCGGTAAGCAAGGTTTCTGCCAACTCCCATGTATGTCATCCCGGCTAATGACAGGGAGAAGTATTGCATTGCAGTATAAACGGTTTCATAGCGTATTATTTTATTCAAAAAAGTATTTTCTTTTGAATAAGGAGAATAACCAAGAACCAATGAAGTCTCTGAAGTAAAATTTTCCGTTATTGATTTAATCCAGAATTCTGAAGCAGGGAGGCAATCAGCATCTGTAAGAAGTATGATTTCACCCTTGGCAACATTAATTCCTTGTTTTAAAGCATATTTTTTCCCATTCCAATCAGCAGGTAATGAATCTACATTTATAAATCTGAACTTTGAATCTTGCAAAAAATGTTTTTCGATATATTCCTGAGTATCATCTTCTGACCGATCATTAACCAGAATTATTTCAAAATCGGGATGTTTTTGCTTTAAAAGACTAGGGATAAGTTGGGCTAAGTTCTCTTTGGCATTTCTGGCACAGACAATTACACTGACTTTAACCGTCTCTCCTGACTTTGTATTTTCTGAATAAAACCAAAGCCGGGCATATACAAAAAGTACATAAACAGCCTGAATGATTGCGGATATTATAAATAAAACAGTAAGAATCCCCATCAGCAGAAAATTAAAAATTAAAATTAATAAGAATTACGATATTTTTGTGGAATTGAATTAGCAAGAATGGTATTTAAAATACAATCAACAGACAAAAAAAGTAAGGCAAGGACGGGGACAATTCAAACAGACCACGGTGAAATCAAAACTCCTATTTTTATGCCTGTGGGAACTGCCGGAACAGTTAAAAGTATCCACCAAAGAGAACTGGAAAGCGATATTAACGCACAGATCATATTAGGAAATACATATCATTTGTATTTGCGTCCAGGATTAGATGTGTTGTCTCAGGCTGGAGGTATTCATAAATTCAACGGTTGGAATAGACCTATTTTAACGGATAGTGGCGGATACCAGGTATATTCATTATCGGGAACCAGAAAAATTAAAGAAGAAGGGGTAACATTTGCTTCTCACATAGACGGTAGTAAACATACCTTTACACCGGAAAATGTAATGGATATTCAAAGAACCATTGGTGCAGATATTATCATGGCATTTGATGAATGTACACCTTATCCATGTGAGTACAAGTATGCAAGGAAGTCTATGGAAATGACTCATCGTTGGCTTAAAAGATGTTGCGATAGATTTGACTCTACAGAACCTAATTATGGCTATAATCAGACTTTATTTCCTATCGTTCAAGGTAGTTGTTTCAAGGATCTGAGATTGGCTTCCGCTGAGAAAATCGCTTCATTTAATCGGGAAGGAAATGCAATAGGTGGATTGTCTGTGGGCGAGCCTGCTGAAATTATGTATGAAATGACAGAGATTGTTTGCTCTGTTCTTCCATGGGAAAAACCGAGGTACCTTATGGGAGTTGGAACTCCTGCAAATTTGCTGGAGTCTATAGCTTTGGGAATTGATATGTTCGACTGTGTGATGCCAACCAGAAATGCCAGAAATGGGATGATTTTTACAACGGAAGGAATTATAAATATCAAAAATGAGAAATGGAAAAGGGACTTTTCCGAAATTGATCCTGGACTGCCTTCATTCTTGAAAAATTATTATACAAAAGCTTATCTCAGACACCTGGTTGCTTCAAAAGAAATTTTAGGTGCCCAGATCGCAACTTTACAGAACCTTACTTTTTACCTTTGGTTGATGAATGAGGCCAGGACCAAAATTGAGGAGGGAACATTTTCAGATTGGAAAGACATTACCGTAAAAAAAATAATGACTAGACTATAAACTGATTTAAAGTGAAAATTATAGACAGATATATCTTAAAGAAATTTTTGAGTGCTTTCTTTTTTACAGTAATACTTTTAGTGGCGATTATTTGTGTGATTGATTTTACTGAGAAAAACGATGACTTTATTAATAGTCATGCACCGTTTCGCTTGGTAATGAAGTATTATTTAAATTTTGCTCCATACATAGCAAATATGCTAAGCCCGATTACTGTATTTATTGCCACGGTATTCGTAACAGCAAAGATGGCCTCTCATACCGAAATTATTGCAATTCTGAACGGAGGAATCAGCTTTAGAAGGATGTTGTTGCCATACATTATGGGGGCTAGCATGATTGCGGTTTTCATATTTATCCTAATAGGATGGCTTTTGCCCAAAGCCAATAAGGAACGAGTCGCTTTTGAAAATGTATATGTAAAAGATCAGTTTTTTTATGAAGGCAGAAATGTACATCTCAAGATAGCTCCGGAGACCTATGTCTACATGGAAAGTTATAACAACCAAATCAGTACCGGATATCAGTTTACTCTAGAATCAATTGACGGAAAAAATTTGAAAAGCAAACTGAAAGCGATGAGGATTACATGGTTGCCTGATAAGAAAAAATGGGAACTGGAAAATTACATGATCAGAAAGTTTGTAGACGGCAAGGAATCCATCAGTTTTGGGACACGTACAGATACTACTATAAACCTTTATCCTAAAGATTTTGAAAGTACCTATTTGCTTCATGAGACCTTTACACTGCCAGAACTGAAAGCATATATAAAGGAGCTGAGGGAAAAGGGTGTTGAAAGCGTAGCAGTTTATGAAATCGAGATGTATGAACGGTATACATATCCTTTCGCGATCATTATTCTTACCGTTATTGGAGTGGTTGTTTCAGCCAGAAAAACGAGAGAAGGAGCAGGCTTTCAGATTGCGTTCGGGTTCTTACTTGCTTTTATCTACATCATATTTGTGATTATGAGCCGAAGTATAGCAAATGCTGGAACTCTTAGTCCATTACTGGCAGCGTGGCTTCCGAATTTAGTGTTTGCTTCGATAGGTTTAATAATGTATAAAACGCTACCCAGGTAATTCAAAAAGAAAAGGAAAAGCTAGTGCATCCTGATAATGATATATTGTGAAGGTGTTCTTTATCGGTAAATATTCCGAACATTGTAGATCCGCTTCCGCTCATACAAGCATATATAGCTCCTGAGGAATACAGCTTTTCCTTTATATCATTAAGCATAGGATAAATCTCAAAAACCGAATCTTCAAAATCGTTATGCAACTTCTCTTTCCATTGTAAAATGTCACCTTGTATAACTTCATTTACCGGATAAAGAGGGGCTTTAGGTTTAACTTTACTGTATGCTTCTTTTGTGGAAACTCCAAAGGGGGGGAATATCAATAATCCAAAATAACCATCTAAAGACAGATTCACAGGAGAAAATACATTTCCTTTTTCTTTTCCTATTACTGCTCTATTATTCACAAAGAACGGACAGTCACTGCCAATTGGTGCCACTATATCTTCCATTTCAGCGGTAGAAAGGTCAAGTTTAAATAATTCGTTGAAAAGCTTGACAGCAAAAGCAGCATCTGAAGAACCTCCACCTAAACCGGCGCCCATTGGAATAGCCTTATGAAGGTGAATCTTTACCTGACCAATACCATATTTCTTTTGCATTACCCTGTACGCCTTGATTACCAGATTGTCTTCCCCGGAAGAACTTTCTATGCCAGAATGAGTAAACTCAAACTGATCTGAATGAAGTATTTCAAGGGAATCAAAAATTTTTACAGGATAAAAACATGTTTCAAGGTTGTGAAAACCATCAGGTCTTCTGGAAACTATATTTAAGCCAAGATTAATTTTGGCATTAGGAAAAGCAATCATTAATTAAATAGAAGCTATTTTTGAAACAAAAATAGAAAAAACGCTTAAAATTCTTTAGACCCAAAAACAACAATGTATCAAAGGATTCTAAAACCTGTATTTGATGTGACCTTTTCTTTTTTGGCGCTAGTGTTTTTTTTGCCCTTGTTTTTGTTAATTTCAGCTTTGATTTCGGTTTTTAATACCGGTCCAATATTTTATCTTCAAAATCGTGCTGGCTATAAAGGCCGGTCATTTAAAATCATTAAATTCAGAACAAGACATAATATTGCCAATGAAGAAATTCCGGATCTGACATTTATTGGTAAAATCTTAAGACGGACCAGTCTTGATGAGTTGCCGCAATTGATAAATGTACTAAAAGGCGATATGAGCCTTATTGGTCCGCGTCCCCTGTTGATGGAATACCTACCGCTGTATAATGAAGATCAAGCGAGACGCCACAATGTAAAACCTGGAATTACAGGGTGGGCTCAGGTAAATGGAAGAAATGCCATTGACTGGAAAAGAAAATTTGAATTGGATATTTTTTATGTTAATAATTGCTCCTTCTTACTGGATGTAAAAATTACCTATTTAACCATTGGAAGAATTATTTCCGGACATGGGGTAAACACTGCTTCAGGAGAGTTGGTTGAAAAGTTTAAAGGGAATTAAGAATATGTTATTATACGGTGCCGATAGTTTTGCAAAAGTTGTTAAAGAATGTGCTAAAGCCTCAGGAAAGGAGGTTTATTTTATTTTTGACGACTTCCAACGAGATATTAAATTGGATAGTACCCCTATTATCGGTCCATACAATAAAGAGTTTAGTACAAACGAGTCTATTCTTATTGCTGTTGAGGATAATTTGCTTCGTAAAACTCTTGTTCCAAAAATTGTGCATGAATTTGCTTCTGTTATTCATCCTCAAGCTATTATTTCTAAATATGCAAGTTATGAGGCAGGGACAATTATTTTTCAAGGGGCTATTATCCAAGCAGGAACAACTGTAGGTAAGCATTGCATCATTAATATGGGCGCAAAAATTGATTTTGAATGCCAGATCAGTGATTATGTAAACATTGGTCCAGGAGCAATAATTGGAGGTTATGCCAGACTTGAAGAAGGAGTTACAGTTGGAGCTGGAGCTATTGTGTCTCCAAATGTTGAAATAGGTAAATGGGCAGTAATTTCACCAGGTTCAGTAGTTACCGAAAATGTGCCGGAATATTCCGTGGTAGAAGGTATTCCAGCAAAGGTGGTTAAATCGCTTACCAAAACCGTATAAATTGAGTTTCTAAGACTGATTTTTATTCGAAATTAATAACAGTTCGTTATTCTAAATCTTCGATAAGACTTTTCCCGTAGATCAAAATACAGTAAATTTAACTAGTCATAATTCAGTATTTTGATCATAACTTTTCTATGAGAAAGTCCCTTCTTCTTTTGGTGTTCATATCTTTTGTTTCATATCAGTTTTCATTTTCCTCAGGTATAAAAGAAGAAGACTTTGCAAAGGTTGATAAAGATTACAACAAAGGTGATTACAAGCTTGCCCTGCAAAAAGCAAAAAATATTCTCGCCAAATCATTAGAAAAACCGAATGACTTCCTGACAGCTGCTCGCATAAATTTTAAGCTCGCCAAAGTTTATGATGCGCTTGGCAGATTTGAAGAATATAAACAGTGTGCAGAGGCTGGATCTGCTAATCTGACAAAAGCAGACCATAAAGATACAGTTCTGTTCGTATACACTTGCCTTGAAGGAATCACTGCATTGAGCGAATATGGAGAATACTTAAAAGCTGCAAACCTTATTGAAAGCGCAAAACTTCTGTTGGACAATAAAATCAATCATCCGAATCTCAGGGCAGATATTCTGGAAAAGGAAAGTCTGGTATTGTTTAAAATGGGATACTACAAGAAAGCAGAGGAGTCTACTGTTGAATTGATAAAACTTCGTAAGAGTATTCTGGCAAATCCTTTTGGTGTTAAAGTAAAATTGAGTTCGAAAGAGATAAAAGATAAAAAGTCTGATATAGCCAGAGCTGTAAATCTTTTAAGTGAAATAAAAATTAAGAATTCAGATTTCAAAAATGCAGATTCTCTTATTAACATAAATTTGAAATGGATTTCATCCAACCTAGGTAAGAAAAGGATTGAATACTCGAAAGCTCTGTATTTAAAAGGTTTAATCTATGAAAATAAAGGAGACGCTTCCAGGGCAGGAGCTAAATTTGCCAAAGCTTTAAAAAGTTCGACCAAGAGTAAAGACGTAAAATATAAAGTACATAGTAAGCAGGCTATTACTTATTATGAAAATCTAATTCCCACACTTAGGAAAGCCGGTCACTCCCGAAAGGCCAGTAAGAGAGAAAAACAATTAGAAGCTAGAATCAAAAGATTTTATGGCAAAGAAAACTATGCTTTTGTTAGAACTCAGCTTATCGTGGCTGATAGAATTTTTCAGGAAAAAGATTATCATAAAGCTCAGTCCAAATTTCAATCTATTCTTAAAGACAAGAATTTTTTTCCAGAAAATCATATAAAAAGAGTTGGAGTTCTTGATCTGTTATATAAATCTCAAATTGAAAATGAAGATTTTCTTGCTGCAGAGTCAACTTTAAAGAAGATCTCGGAACTAAATCTGAACGCATATGGAAAAGATGCCCCTAATTACCACCTGGGATTAGTGGAAGAGGCTAAATATATTGTTAACTATGGAGATCAATTCTCAAGAGCAGAAACAATTTATGCCTCCAGTCTGAATGATGTTTTGGAAAAAGAGGTACCTCACAACAATCTTCAATACATAGAAGGATTATATAGTCATGCTAAACTTTATCAAATCAGGGATAAATATGAGAAGTCATTAATTACACTTCAGAATGCAAAATCAATAGTAGAAAAATACTATGGAAATTCTTCCGAGCACTATGCTGTTTTCTTAGAAAAATATGCATCACTGCAACTCGTATTAGGCAAGTATAATGAAGCGGAAGAGAATATTAATAAATCTCTGGCATTTTTTAATTCGCAAAATTACAGTGACCAAAATATAGCTTATGCACATAGTCTTGAAACACTTTCAAAATTTTTCATTGTGCAGGGAAAACTCCGTGAAGCAGAGAAAACAGTGAAAAAGGCAATAAAGATAACTAAGAATGCGAATGAAAATGAGAAAGTATCCACCATCTCAGATGAACTTGCTAACTTAAATATTCTTACAGGGAATTATGCTGCTACTGAAAAATCTCTTTTAGAAATTATAAGAATACGTGAAGGAAAATTTGGGGTAAAACATCGAAGCCTTATCAATCCTCTGAACCAGCTAGGTAACCTTTACCTAATTATTGGAGATTATAACAAAGCTGAAAAATTAGTAAGGAGAGCATATAAAATCAGTGAGGAAATTTTCGGAGCAAACTCTGTCATTCACGCTGAAAATATCAAACTTTTATTGAAAATTTATACTGCCATTGGAGATTATGATAAAGCTGAGGAAGCAGGAAGCAAAGCACTTGCAATTCAGATAGCCTGTTATGGTAAAAATCATTTGCAGGTCGCCTCAACTTTGAACGAGCTTGCTTTGGTGAAATTTTATAACAACCCACATGGTCCAGAGTCCGAAAAATTATTCACTGAAGCAATTTCCATAATCTATACGTGCCTTGGAAACAATAATTTGAATTATGCAGAAGTGTTGAAAAACTTGTCAATGTTTTACATTGAAAATGGAAAAAAAGAATCAGCTGAAGAGTATCTTAATAATGCTAATAAAATCTGGATTACAAAGCTAGGAAGTGTAAATGTCCATTCTGCAGAGGCCGCGTTTACAAGAGGTATATACTTTTCAAAAGAAGAGAAATTTTCAGAGGCCAAAGAATCTTTTGCAAACAGTAAGAGTCTCTATGAGAAAATTTTTGACAATGAGCACCCAGACTATATCAAAGCTCTTAGCAAAGAAGGCCAAATGGCTTTCATCTTAAATGATTACAAAGCAGCAGTTAAATACCTCAACGAAACCACTGCTGCTGATTTGAAATTTATTAAAAAGTATTTCCCTTCACTTAGTGACAGAGAGAAAAATAAATTTTGGAATCTGATCAAAGATGACTTTGAATTTTATAACACTCTTGCAATAAAATTATCAAAGGAAAATCCAGAGCTACTTCAAAACGTCTACAACTTTAGCCTTAAGACAAAAGCTATTTTATTAAATTCATCAATTAAAGTAAAAGAAAGAATCCTGAGCAGCAACAATCAGGAACTGATAAAAAAATATGAGACCTGGATTGAAAAGAAAGAATTTCTAACGTCCGCTTTATCCATGAATTTTGAGCAACAGAAAGAGAACGGTATTGATGTAAAGCTTTTAGAAAAAGAAATAGAAGCTCTTGAAAAAGACCTGAGTGAAAAGTCTGAATCCTTTCAGGTGAATTACGAAAAGTCGGATGTAGATTGGAAACAAGTTAAAGACATTCTAAAACCTAATGAATATGCCATAGAAGTTATAAGATTCAGGTATTTCGAAACGGATTTTTCTGATTCAGTGCTTTATGCGGGCCTTATTGTTAATGAAAATTCAAAGTTACCAGAGTTGGTTCTAATACCTAATGGCAATGATCTGGAGAATAGATATCTTAACTATTATAGAAATTGTATTAAGCTTAATGTAGAGGACCAATTATCTTTTGAAAAGTTCTGGATGCCCTTTAATAACTCCATAAAACAAAATTCCACAGTTTATCTTTCAGGTGATGGAGTTTATAATCAGATAAATTTGGAAACAATTTGTTCTCCTGATAAGACATATTTGCTGAATCAGTATGACATAGTCCTGGTCAGCAATACAAAGGATTTGATAAGAGGAAATAATATTAAGTCAGAGAAAAGAGGTAATGCCACAACGGAGTTAGTCAACAAGATAAAGTTATTTGGGAATCCCACATATTATGATGAATCTGATAATTCTCAATCTAATGATCCTTTATATATAAAGACATCTTTAAGTTTTGAGGATGGTAAAAAGATACCACAACTTCCAGGAGCAGAAGGAGAGATTAAGCACCTAAACGCATTGATGATCAAAAATGGATGGGAAACTGAAACGTATTTGAATAATGAGGCCACAGAAGGAAATCTAAAAGCAATTAAAGATCCCAAAGTATTCCATATTGCAACGCATGGATTTTTCATGGAAGATTTGGAGAAAGGATATCAGGACGGATTTACAGATAAGAACCTACAAAATCCCTTATTGAGGTCAGGTTTGTTGCTGAAAAATGGAGGGGTACTACTTGCAAAAGATAATATATATGAATTAAATTCAGAGGATGGTATTTTAACTGCCTATGAAGCAATGAATTTATACCTGGATCATACAGATTTAGTAGTATTGAGTGCTTGCGAAACAGGTGTTGGTAAGGTACAGTTAGGCGAAGGGGTATGTGGTTTGCAAAGAGCCTTTTTGATTGCAGGTGCCAATTCAGTGATAATGAGTCTATTTAAAGTCTCAGATGACGTAACCAAAGACCTTATGACTATATTTTACGATAAATGGCTCACGTCAGGATCTAAAAGAAAATCATTTTTGGAAGCTAAGAGATTAATTAAGGAAAAATATAAAGATCCGATTTATTGGGGAGCTTTTATTATGGTTGGAGCAGAGTAAAAAATAAATTTTCTATTAAAATTGGTATGTTTGTTTTGTGTAACTTGCTCTAATTCAATAAGTTGAGGCATTTTTATTTTTTAATAACGATTTTTTCAAAAAAATATAAAATATAGTTTTTGCAAAAGATCCTAATTTCCGTATCTTTGCCCTTCCAAAAAAAATAAGGGATTTAATTCTTTTTAAGTAAATGCCTACTATACAACAATTAGTAAGAAAAGGTAGAGAGAAACTGACCTCTAAATCTAAATCTCCCGCGCTGGATTCGTGTCCACAAAGAAGAGGAGTATGTACAAGGGTATACACCACCACTCCAAAGAAGCCGAACTCAGCAATGAGAAAGGTTGCCAGGGTAAGGTTGACTAACGGAAAGGAAGTTAACGCTTATATTCCGGGAGAAGGTCATAACCTACAAGAGCACTCAATAGTGCTAATCAGAGGTGGAAGGGTAAAAGACTTACCAGGTGTAAGATACCATATTGTAAGAGGTGCCCTTGACACCGCAGGTGTAAATGGAAGATTACAATCAAGATCAAAATACGGTGCTAAAAGACCTAAGCCAGGTGCTGCTGCTAAAACGCCTGCTGCAAAAGGTAAAAAGAAATAATACGTTATGAGAAAGGCTAAACCTAAAAAGAGATACCTTCTGCCTGATCCTAAGTTCAGGGATACATTGGTTACTAAGTTTGTAAACTCTTTGATGTATGATGGAAAGAAAAGTATTGCATATGATATTTTTTATTCTGCATGTGACTTAGTAGAGAACAGAACCAAAGAAAACGGGCTAGAAGTCTGGAGAAAAGCATTAAATAATGTAAGTCCTCATGTTGAAGTAAAGAGCCGTCGTGTTGGTGGTGCTACTTTCCAGGTTCCTACAGAAGTAAGACCAGAGAGAAAAGCAGCATTGGGTATGAAGTGGCTTATTCAGTATGCAAGAGGCAGAGGTGAAAAAACTATGACTGAGCGCTTGGCAGGCGAAATTATCGCTGCGTCTAAAGGTGAGGGAGCTGCTGTGAAGAAGAAAGACGATACTCATAGAATGGCTGAGGCGAACAGAGCATTTTCACATTTCAGAATATAATTTTCTATAGAAATTAAATGGCACGCGATTTAAAATATACAAGAAATATAGGTATTGCTGCGCACATTGATGCTGGGAAAACCACAACAACTGAGCGTATTCTTTACTATTCGGGAGTGAGCCACAAAATAGGGGAGGTTCACGATGGTGCGGCTACTATGGACTGGATGGCGCAGGAGCAAGAAAGAGGTATTACAATTACTTCTGCTGCTACAACTGTTAACTGGAACTATAGAAATGAGAAATATCATGTGAATATCATTGATACGCCGGGTCACGTGGATTTTACTGTTGAAGTAAACCGTTCCCTACGTGTATTGGATGGTCTTGTTTTCTTATTTAGCGCTGTAGACGGTGTTGAACCGCAATCAGAAACGAACTGGAGACTTGCAAACAACTATAATGTTGCTCGTTTAGGTTTCGTAAATAAAATGGATAGAGCAGGTGCTGATTTCTTAAATGTATGCAAACAAGTTAAGGAAATTCTTGGCAGCCATGCTGTAGCTCTTCAGTTACCAATTGGATCTGAAGATAATTTTAGAGGTGTTGTGGATCTTGTAAACTTCCGCGGAATTGAGTGGAACGAGCATGATAAAGGTATGACATTTAAAGAAGTACCTATCCCTGCAGACATGATGGATGAAGCGGTTGAGTATAGAGAAAAATTACTTGAAGCTGTTGCTGAATTTGATGAAAAGATCATGGAGAAATATTTCGATGATCCTAATTCTATCACCGAAGCAGAAATCCTAACCGCTCTTAGAAAGGCAGTTATTGCAATGAAAGTAGTTCCAATGCTTTGTGGTTCTTCCTTTAAGAATAAAGGTGTTCAGACAATGTTGGATTATGTGATGGCATTGCTTCCTTCTCCTTTAGATAAAGAGAGTATCAAAGGAACAGATCCAGAGACAGAAAAAGAGATTTCGCGTAAGCCGGATGAAAAAGAGCCATTTGCAGCTTTAGCTTTTAAAATCGCTACTGACCCATATGTAGGCCGTCTTTGTTTTATCAGAGCATATTCAGGAGTGTTAGAGTCTGGATCTTATGTTTATAACTCTAGATCTGAAAGTAAGGAGCGTATTTCTCGTGTATTCCAGATGCACGCAAATAAACAAAATCAAATAGAACGTTTAGGAGCAGGTGATATCGGGGCTGTAGTTGGTTTCAAAGATATTAAGACAGGAGATACACTTTGCGATGAGAAAGCGAAAATAGTGCTTGAGTCAATGACATTCCCAGAGCCAGTTATCGGTTATGCAATTGAGCCAAAAACTCAGGCAGATGTTGATAAGATGGGCATGGCTATAGCTAAACTTGTAGAAGAAGATCCTACTTTACATGTCTCTACAGACCAAGAAACTGGTCAGACGATTCTTAGAGGAATGGGTGAGCTTCACCTGGAGATTATCATCGACAGGATGAGAAGAGAGTTTAAAGTTGAAATCAATCAGGGTGCGCCTCAGGTTGCTTACAAAGAGGCTCTTACTAAGAACTTTGAACACAGAGAGGTTTACAAGAAGCAAACTGGAGGTAAAGGTAAATTTGCCGACATTAATTTTGAACTTGGGCCTAGATTGGACGATAAAACAGGTCTTGACTTTGCAAACGAAATCGTTGGTGGTGTTATTCCAAGAGAATTTATAGCTCCAATACAAAAAGGCTTTAACGATGCCATGAAAAATGGTCCTTTAGCTGGTTATCCCATAGAAGCGATGAGGGTTAGATTATTCCATGGTTCTTTCCACGATGTCGATTCTGATGCACTATCATTTGAACTTGCTGCTAGAGGTGGTTTCAGGGAGGCTGCAAGACAGGCGGGACCTAAATTGATGGAACCTATCATGAGTGTTGAGGTAATTTGCCCAGATGAATATATGGGATCTATTACTGGAGACTTGAATAGAAGAAGAGGACTTATGAAAGGTATGGATACTAAAGCTGGAGGTCAAGTTATTAAAGCTGATGTACCATTAAGTGAGCTATTCGGATACATAACTGACTTGAGAACTCTTTCTTCAGGTCGTGCAACAGCAACATTGACATTCTCTCATTATGAATTTGTTCCTAGTAACTTAGCAGATTCAATTATAGCAAAAGTAAAAGGAGCAGCAGTAACGAAATAATTTTATGAATCAGAAGATAAGAATTAAATTAAAATCTTACGATCACAATTTGGTAGATAAATCATCTGAAAAAATTGTGAAAGCAGTAAAAGCAACTGGAGCAGTTGTAAGTGGACCAATTCCTCTTCCAACAGAAAAAGAAATTTTTACTGTTTTGAGATCTCCTCACGTGAGTAAGAAGTCTCGTGAGCAATTTCAACTTTGCACCTACAAAAGACTTGTTGATATTTATTCAACTAGCACAAAAACTGTAGATGCTTTGATGAAATTAGAGTTGCCAAGTGGAGTTGATGTTGAAATCAAAGTCTGATTTGATATAGAAGGTACTACAAAAAGGACCAATAATAATAATATTGGTCTTTTTTTTCCCCTCCAATACCCATTTTTAAAAATATTGTTCAAAACAAATTTGCTGGGAATTTAAATTTTGTTAACTTTGCAGTCCGTTTTTAGAAATACTAACAAGTTAACGGAAAGAGTCCTTAGATTAAGAAATAAAGCGACAAGAAAATGTCAGGGATTATAGGTAAAAAAATAGGCATGACAAGCATCTTCCAAGATGGTAAATCAATCGGAGTTACCTTGGTGGAAGCAGGACCTTGTGTGGTAACTCAGGTTAAAACTATCGAAAAAGATGGTTATACTGCAGTTCAATTAGCATATGGAGATAAAAAGGAAAAAAATACTCCAGCTGCTTTGTTAGGACATTTTAAAAAAGCAGGAGCTACGCCTAAAAGTAAATTAGTCGAGTTTAAAGAATTTGAAAAGGCTTTAAATCTAGGAGATTCAATAGCAGTTGCAGATGTTTTCGTTGAGGGAGACTTTGTTGATGCTATTGGAACATCAAAAGGTAAAGGTTTTCAAGGTGTTGTTAAACGTCACGGCTTTTCAGGAGTTGGAGGACAAACTCACGGTCAACATAACAGACAGAGACACCCAGGTTCTGTTGGTGCATGTTCTTTCCCTTCTAGAGTATTCAAAGGTATGAGAATGGCAGGTAGAACAGGAGGAGATAGAGTAAAAATTCAAAACCTTAGAATAGAAAAAATTTATCCGGAGAAAAACCTACTATTAGTTAGTGGTTCAATTCCCGGCGCTAAAAATTCATTCGTAATTCTGGAGAAATAACAATGGAACTTTCTGTAGTAAATAATAAAGGAAAAGATACTGGTAGAAAAGTTGTTTTATCAGATGATATATTCGCAACAGAGATCAATGATCACGCAATATATTTAGATGTTAAGCAATTTCTAGCAAATCAACGTCAAGGAACGCATAAGGCAAAAGAAAGAGCCGAAGTAGCATTCTCAACAAAAAAGCTGAAAAAGCAAAAAGGTACTGGTGGAGCAAGAGCAGGAAGTAGAAAATCTCCTGTATTTGTTGGAGGAGGTACTATATTCGGACCAAGACCAAGAGATTACAGATTTAAGCTGAATAAAAAGCTAAAAACGCTTGCTAGAAGATCTGCATTGACTTATAAAGCTAAATCAAATAATATTTCAGTATTAGAAAACTTATCTTTTGATAAGCCTAAAACTAAAGTATACATTGACCTACTTAAAAATCTTAGCTTAAGCGACAAGAAAACGCTTTTAGTTCTTGGTGATACAAACAAGAATGTATTTTTGTCAAGCAGAAATTTGAAAAATGCTAAAGTTATAACTTTTGATCAACTGAAAACATTTGATGTTCTTAAGGCTGATAAGGTTGTACTTGCAGAGGGTTCAGTTGCAAAATTAGAAGAATTACTGGGTTAATATGAAAAATATTTTAATTAAACCCCTTGTAACTGAAAAGGTTACAGTCCTTAATGAAAAAGGAAAATACGGGTTTGTTGTAGATAAATCTGCTAATAAGATCCAGATTAAGCAGGCTGTTGAGAAACAGTACGGTGTGAATGTTGAAGAAGTTAAAACATTAATCGCACCTGGAAAGAAGAAAACTAGATATACCAAAGCTGGAATAATGGCAGGTAAAACTTCTTCTTATAAAAAGGCAATTATTAAAGTTGCCGAAGGTGAAATTATTGATTTTTACGGAGGACTATAGAATTTAATCAAGATGGCTGTTAAAAAATTCAGACCCATAACTCCAGGAACTAGATTCAAAGTCGGTTCTACTTTCGATGAGATTACATCAGATGTTCCTGAAAAGTCACTTTTAACTTCGGTTAAAAGAAGTGGAGGTAGAAATAACTCCGGAAAGATGACCATGAGATACATTGGAGGTGGTCATAAAAAGCAATATCGTATTATTGATTTTAAAAGGGATAAAAATAATATTCCAGCAACTGTAAAGTCTATTGAATACGATCCAAACAGAAGTGCAAGAATTGCTCTACTTTATTATGCTGACGGAGAGAAAAGATACATTCTTGCTCCAGATGGATTAAAAGTTGGAACAAAGGTAGTTTCTGGAAAAGGAATCGCACCAGAGATAGGAAATAGTTTAGCTCTTTCAGATATTCCGTTAGGTACTATAATACATAATGTAGAGCTAAAAAAAGGTAAAGGTGGAGCTTTAGCGAGAAGTGCAGGTACTTATGCTCAATTAGTTGCTAGAGATGGAAAATATGCAACTGTAAAACTTCCATCTGGCGAAATGAGACTAGTTCTTGCTGATTGCGTAGCAACTGTAGGCTCAGTTTCTAATCAGGATCACATGAATCTTACAGCTGGTAAAGCAGGTAGATCAAGATGGTTGGGGGTTAGACCTAGAACTAGAGGTGTTGCAATGAACCCTGTTGATCACCCTATGGGAGGTGGTGAAGGTAGAGCTTCAGGAGGTCATCCAAGATCAAGAAAAGGACTTTTAGCTAAAGGCAAAAAGACTAGAAATAATAATAAATATTCCAAGGATCTAATTGTTTCAAGGAGAAAATAAAGGCTAAACGATGGGACGTTCTCTAAAAAAAGGGCCATATATTGATTTTCGTCTGGATAAGAAAGTTCAGACTATGAATGAATCAGGTAAAAAATCAGTAATCAAAACTTGGTCTCGTAGATCAATGATTTCTCCTGATTTTGTAGGCCATACATTTGCAGTTCATAACGGTAATAAATTTATTCCTGTGTATGTAACAGAAAATATGGTAGGACACAAGCTGGGTGAATTTGCACCTACTCGTAACTTTAGAGGTCACACAGCGAAAAAAGACAAAGGTAAAAAATAATTATGGAAGCAGCTGTTAAACAAAGAAGATCTGTAGTTAAAAAGAAAAAGAAAGAAGCAGCTTTAAAAGCTTCTTTTGATGGATCTGTAGTTGCGAAACTACGCAATGTTCCAACATCTCCAAGAAAGATGAGATTAGTTGCTGACTTAGTTAGGGGTATTAAAGCAAACGCAGCTTTAGCAATGCTAAAATATCAGCCTCAGTCTGGTGCTAAGAAAATAGAGAAATTATTATTATCAGCTATTTCTGACTGGCAAATCAAATATCCTAATGAAAGACTTGAAGACGCTGATCTTGTAATAAAGGATATATTTGTTGATGGTGGAAGAATACTTAAAAGATTACGTCCCGCACCACAAGGAAGAGCTCACAGAGTTAGAAAAAGATCTAACCACATAACACTAGTATTAGCTAGCCTTAATGGAGTTTCTGCTCCATTATCAGAAGTTAAAAAAGAAGAGACTAAGTCTAAATCTGTTGAAGGAGGGAAGAAAGAGGCGAAGGCAAAATCTCCGAAAGCTAAAAGTACGGCAAAAACAGAAGTTAAAAAAGCTACCAAAAAATCCGAAAAGTAATAAACAATGGGACAAAAAGTTAACCCTACTGGCTTTAGATTAGGAATCGTAAAAGGATGGGATTCTAATTGGTATGGAGGAAAAACCTTCTCTGATAAATTGGTTGAAGACGAAAAAATCAGAAAATATGTTTTTGCCAGAATTCCAAAAGGTGGTATTGCTAAAATTATCATCGAAAGAACTCTTAAAAGAATTACTCTAACAATAAATACAGCTCGTCCAGGTGTTGTCATAGGTAAAGGTGGTGCTGAAGTTGACAAAATTAAAGAAGAGTTGAAAAAAGTTACTGGTAAAGATGTTCAGATCAATATTTTTGAAATCAAAAGACCAGAACTTGATGCTAAACTTGTGGGAGAATCAATAGCTCAGCAATTGCAAGCTAGAATTTCTTATAGAAGAGCTATGAAACAAGCGATAGCTTCAACTATGAGAGTTGGTGCACAAGGTATTAAGATAAAATTAGGTGGACGTTTAGGCGGTGCCGAAATGGCCCGTAATGAACAATATAAAGAAGGTAGAATCCCTCTTCATACATTAAGAGCTGATATTGATTATGCTGTCTCTGAAGCGTTGACAGTATATGGTAAGATTGGTATTAAAGTATGGATCTTCAAAGGTGAAGTTTTTGGAAAAAGGGATTTGTCTCCTAATGTAGGTCTTGCAAGTACATCTGCAAATGCCCCTGCTGAAGGTGGAGCTCCACAAAATAGAGGTGGAAAGAAAAAGTCCGAAGGTGGACCAAAAAGAAAAAGAAAATAACAAGAGGTTTTTACTGCAATAGTAAAGAGTTGGTTAGGCAACTGTAAAAGTTTAAAAGAATGTTACAGCCAAAAAGAACAAAATTTAGGAAGCAACAAAAGGGTAGAAACAGAGGGATTGCGACAAGAGGTTTTAGTATAGAATTTGGATCTTTCGCTATCAAGGCTCTGGAGCCTGGTATGATAACCAGCCGTCAGTTAGAGGCTGCTCGTATTGCTATGACTAGAGCAATGAAAAGAGAAGGACAAGTTTGGATTAGAATTTTTCCAGATAAGCCAATAACTAAGAAGCCTGCTGAGGTTCGTATGGGTAAAGGTAAAGGAGCTCCTGAATATTGGGTGGCTGTGATTAAGCCGGGAACGATTCTTTTTGAATCAACAGGTATTTCGAAAGAAACTGCTATGGAGTCTCTAAGACTTGCTGCACAAAAATTACCAGTAAAAACTAAATTTGTTGTTCGTCCAGATTACGAAGGTTAATTCAATGAAAACTTCTGATATAAAATCTCTAAACGCTGCTGATTTAAAGAGTAGAATCTCTGCAGAGCAAGAGGCTCTTGCAAAATTAAAATTTGCACACGCTATTTCTCCAATTGAAAATCCTATGAAGATTAGGGAAGCAAAAAAAGTAATAGCTCGTCTTCAGACAGCTTTGAGTGAAAAGGTTAAATCCAAATCCTAATCTTTAGATTATTATGGAGCAAAGAAATTTTAGAAAAGAGAGAGTTGGTAAAGTCGTTAGTAATAAAATGACAAAATCAATTACAGTAGCTGTAGAAAGAAAAGTTAAGCATGCTAAATATGGTAAGTTTCTTAATAAGACTACCAAATTTATGGCTCATGACGAAAAAAATGAGTGCGGTATCGGTGATACCGTAAAGATCATGGAAACTCGTCCGCTGAGCAAATTGAAAAGATGGAGATTAGTTGAAATTATTGAAAAGGCGAAATAACCATGATACAGCAGGAATCAAGATTAAATGTAGCTGATAATAGCGGAGCTAAAGAGGTTTTAGTTATTAGAGTTTTAGGTGGAACAAAGAAAAAATATGCTTCCATTGGCGATAAAGTAGTAGTAACTGTGAAGCATGCACTTTCGTCTAGCAACTTAAAAAAAGGAACAGTTTCTAAAGCTGTTATAGTTAGAACAAAGAAAGAAGTGAGAAGAGTGGATGGTTCTTACATAAGATTCTCAGATAATGCAGTTGTTTTATTAAACAACAATGACGAGCCTAGAGGAACTCGTATCTTCGGGCCTGTCGCAAGAGAACTTAGAGAGAAACAGTTTATGAAGATTGTATCACTTGCTCCTGAAGTATTATAATATTATGGCAACTACAAATAAAAAATTACATATAAAAGCAGGTGATACTGTAAAAGTTATTGCTGGCGATTTTCGAGGTAAAACAGGAACAGTTAAAGGAGTTGATGTTGCTGGAAATAAGGCTATCGTTGAAGGCCTTAATATGGTGACAAAGCACACAAAGCCAACTGCTACGAATCCCAATGGAGGAATTGTAAAAAAAGAGGCTCCTATTCATGTAAGTAACCTAATGGTTGTAGATTCTAAAGGAACAGCTTCAAGAATAGGCAGAAAGTTAGATTCAAAAGGTAAGCTTCAGAGATATTCAAAGAAAACTGGAGACATAATAAAGTAAGGATATGGCTATTCCAAGACTAAAGGATAAATACAACAAAGAGATTGTTGCTCAATTAAGAAGCAAATTTCAGTATAAATCTCAGATGCAGGTTCCAAAATTGACAAAGATTGTTGTTAATAAAGGAATGGGAGCTGCTGTTTCAGATAAGAAAATTGTTGATGTTGGAGTTGAAGAGTTAACAACAATTACTGGTCAGAAAGCTCTAGCTACAAAATCTAAAAAAGCTATCTCTAATTTTAAACTAAGAGAAAATATGCCAATTGGAGCAAAAGTTACTCTACGTGGAGATAGAATGTATGAATTCATGGATAGACTTATGTCGATTGCTTTACCAAGGGTTCGTGACTTTAGAGGAATTAGTGATAAAGGATTTGATGGCAAAGGGAACTATACATTAGGAGTTAAAGAACAAATTATATTCCCTGAGATTAGTATTGACAAAGTAAGTAAAATTTCTGGTATGGATATTACTTTTGTTACTACAGCAAATACAGACGAAGAAAGTCTGGAGTTATTAAAATCATTCGGTCTACCTTTCGCAGGACAGAAAAAATAATTGAAATGGCAAAAGAATCAGTAAAAGCTAGAGAAAGAAAGAGAATCAAACTCGTAGCTAAATACGCTAAAAAAAGAGAAGAACTTAAAGCTAACGGTGATTTTTTAGGTCTAGATAAGTTACCTAGAAATTCTTCAAAGGTAAGATTACACAATAGATGTAAATTAACTGGAAGACCAAGAGGCTATATGAGAAAGTTTGGTATCTCAAGGGTTACATTTAGGGAAATGGCTTCTGCCGGTAAAATTCCAGGAGTAACTAAAGCAAGCTGGTAATTTTTTAATAAAGATTTTCTTTTTCAAAAAATCTTCTTAAATTTGCAGCCCTGATTCGGGGCTTTTAATTTTAATATATAAAGAAAAGTTTAAAATGGATCCTATCGCAGATTATTTAACAAGATTGAGAAACGCTATTAAGGCGAATCATAGGATAGTTGAGGTTCCTGCTTCAAATATAAAGAAAGAGATAACCAAAGTACTCTTTGACAAAGGTTATATCCAGAATTATAAATTTGAGGACGATGATAAGCAAGGAAAAATAAAAATTGCTTTAAAATATAACCCTCTAACTAAACAATCTGCAATTGTTAAAATAGAGAGAATAAGTTCTCCAGGATTAAGAAAGTATTCTAAATCAGCAACTTTGCCAAGAGTTTTAAATGGCTTAGGTATTGCAATTTTATCTACCTCTAGAGGTGTAATTACCGATAAGGAAGCTAGAGAATTAAATATTGGTGGTGAAGTACTTTGTTATATTTATTAATATTATAAAAAAATAATATGTCAAGGATTGGAAAAAAACCAATTGCAATACCTGCTAAGGTTGAAGTAAAAGTTGGTTCTGGAAATTTGGTAGAAATTAAAGGTCCGAAAGGGACTTTAGTTCAAGCTGTTGACTTAGATATTAAAGTATCTGTAGAAGGATCCAATTTAAATGTTGAAAGACCTACAGATCAAAAGAGACATAAAGCTTTACATGGCTTGTATAGATCATTGCTTAGTAACATGGTACTTGGAGTAAGTGAAGGTTACAAAATTGATCTAGAATTGGTTGGGGTAGGTTATAAAGCTACGTCTACAGGTTCAGTTTTAGAATTAAGCTTAGGATATTCCCACAATATATTTGTCGCGTTACCTAAAGAAGTTGCTGTAAAAACATTAACTGAAAAAGGTAAAAATCCAATAGTAACCTTGGAATCAATTGATAAACAATTGATAGGACAAGTGGCTGCAAAAATTCGTTCACTGAGAAAAGTTGAACCATACAAAGGTAAAGGTATCAGATTTGTTAACGAAGTTGTTAGACGTAAAGCTGGTAAAACTGCTGCTAAATAATAAATTGTTTTAAGATGGCTACTAAAAAAGATTTAAGAAGACTGAGGATAAAGAGAAGTATCAGAAAGAAAATTTCTGGTACAGGGGTTAAGCCAAGACTCTCAGTTTTTAGAAGCAATACAGGTATATACGCTCAAATTATAGATGATATAGCAGGAAAAACAATTATCAGTGCATCCTCTGTAGAGCTAAAATCCCAAAAAGGAACTAAATCAGAACTTTCAAAAAGTGTTGGTTTAAAGATTGCTGAGAAAGCAAAAAGTAATGGTATTTCAGAAGTAGTATTTGATAGAGGTGGATATCTTTATCATGGTAGAGTCAAAGCTTTAGCTGAAGGTGCTAGAGAGGGAGGCCTTAAATTTTAATCGATATGTCTCAGGTAAATATTAGATCAGTAAAAGCTAGCGAAATTGACCTTAAAGAAAAGGTAGTAGCTATTCAAAGAGTTGCAAAAGTTGTAAAAGGAGGACGTAGATTTAGTTTCTCTGCAATTGTTGTAGTTGGAGATGGTCATGGTGTTGTTGGTTATGGCTTAGGTAAAGCTAACGAAGTTACAGACGCTATCACTAAAGGTATTGATGATGCCAAGAAGAACCTTATTAAGGTTCCAGTATTAAAAGGTACTGTTCCTCATCCGATACATGGAAAATATAGTGGAGGTTTTGTATTTTTAAAACCTGCTGCTCCTGGTACTGGAGTAATTGCTGGTGGTGCAATGAGAGCTGTTCTTGAAAGTGCTGGCGTTAAGGACGTATTAGCTAAATCAAAAGGATCTTCAAATCCTCACAATGTGGTAAAGGCAACTTTTGATGCTTTACTAAGAATGAGAGCTCCGCATGTCGTAGCTCAACAAAGAGGTGTTACATTGGCGAAAGTATTTACCGGTAAGTAAAATGGCTAAGATTAAAATAACTCAAGTTAGAAGTACTATAGATCGTCCAATCGATCAAAAGCTTACTATTAAAGCTTTAGGACTTGGTAAAATAAATAAGAGTGTTGAGGTGGAATCTACTCCTCAAATTCAAGGAATGGTTAAAAAAGTAAATCACTTGGTAACTGTTAGCAAAATCTAATTATGAACTTAAGTAATTTGACTCCTGCAAAAGGGTCTGTTAAAAATAGAAAAAGAATAGGTAGAGGTACTGGATCTGGACGTGGTGGAACCTCTACTAGAGGTCACAAAGGAGCTAAATCAAGATCAGGATATTCTAAGAAATCAGGTTTTGAAGGAGGTCAAATGCCACTTCAAAGAAGAATACCTAAGTTTGGATTTAACAATCCAGACAAGATAGTATTCAAACCTATAAATCTTGATATAATCAATAATCTTGCAACTGAAAAGAAATTGTCGTTAGTTGACGACAAAGTTCTTTTAGAAAATGGATTAGTATCTAAATCTGATAAAATCAAAGTTTTAGGAAGAGGGGAGCTAAAAGCTAAATTGGAAGTTAAAGCTCATTCTTTTTCTGAATCAGCTGTAAAAGCAATTGAAAATGCAGGTGGTAAAGCAATAAAAATTGCATAATGAAAAAGTTTATCCAAACCATTAAGAATATATTTTCAATAGAAGACCTAAGAATCAGAATACTGAATACTATAGGTTTTCTTTTGATTTTTCGTCTAGGATCTTATGTTGTCCTTCCTGGTGTCGATCCTGCTTCTATTGAAAGGGGATCTAATAAAGACAATATATTAGGATTGTTGGATACCCTAGTTGGAGGTGCATTCAGCAATGTTTCTATTTTTGGTTTGGGTATCATGCCATACATTTCAGCTAGTATAGTTTTGCAACTATTAACTTTTGCTGTTCCTTATTTTCAAAAGCTTCAAAAAGAAGGAGAATCTGGTAGAAAGAAAATTAATCAGATAACTAGGGTTCTTACTATATTTATAACTTTAGCTCAATCCGTTGGATATCTTGCAGCTACAGTAAATCAGGAGATGTTATTCCCTGGAGTTGATAGAGCATTCTTTACAATTAGTGCAATGTTAATCCTTACTGCTGGTACAATGTTTTGTATGTGGCTAGGTGAGAAAATCACAGATAAAGGAATTGGAAATGGAATATCTATGCTAATTATGGTTGGAATAATTTCAAGATTTCCACAAGCCATTGTCATTGAAGGTGCAGCAAAAGGAATGAAAGGAGCTTTACCATTCATAATTGAGTTAGGAGTATTGTTCTTTATTATTATGGGAGTTGTAATGTTGACTCAAGCAACTAGAAAAATTCCAGTACAATATGCAAAGCAAGTAATTGGGAATAAAGTTTATGGGGGACAGAGACAATATATTCCGTTAAAAGTAATAGCTGCTGGTGTAATGCCAATTATCTTCGCTCAGTCAATAATGTTTTTGCCGGCAATGATAGCCTCAATGTTTTCGGATAGCAGTGATTTTGCTGGATCAATTGGAGCAACATTCTCAGATTTTACAAGTTGGCAATATAATTTAACCTTTGCTATATTAATTATACTATTTACATTTTTCTATACAGCATTATCTGTTAATCCTAATCAGATAGCAGATGATATGAAAAGAAATGGTGGTTTTATACCTGGGGTTAAACCAGGAAAACAAACTTCAGATTATATTGATGATGTTTTATCAAGAATAACTTTGCCTGGTGCCATATTTTTAGCTACTCTAGCTATATTGCCAGCAATTGCACATGTTGCTGGAG
Organism: Sporocytophaga myxococcoides DSM 11118; assembly: GCF_000426725.1. Lineage (NCBI taxonomy): Bacteria > Pseudomonadati > Bacteroidota > Cytophagia > Cytophagales > Cytophagaceae > Sporocytophaga > Sporocytophaga myxococcoides. The sequence goes on from NZ_KE384560.1 coordinate 611,546, forward strand.
TTACAAGAGAGTTTTCCTACTTCTTTGGAGGTACTTCACTCTTGATTATGGTAGGAGTAGTTTTAGATACTCTACAACAAATAGAGAGTTATCTCCTAATGAGGCATTACGAAGGAATGATGCAATCGGGAAGAATTAAAGGAAGGTCAGAAAATGTTGCGATTTCTTCTTCTAACTAATGATATTTTATAAAACGGAAGAAGAGATTGATCTAATCAGAAAGAGTGGTGAACTTTTAGGGCAGGTGCATGGAGAAATTGCCAAGGCTGTAAAGGTTGGAATATCTACTCAGGAATTGGATGAAATTGCATACAATTTTATTATAAAAAATGGTGGAATTCCTTCATTTAAAGGATACAATGGATTTCCCTATACTTTATGTATCTCTATCAATGAACAAGTTGTTCATGGATTTCCAAGTAAATATATTTTAAAGGATGGGGATGTAATTTCTGTTGATTGCGGAGTAAATTTGAATGGATACCATAGTGATAGTGCATATACGTATGGTGTTGGAAATGTTGCTGAAGAAGTAAAACAATTATTAGAATTTACTAAGCAATCTTTGTATTTAGGTATTGAAGAAGCTATTGTTGGCAAGAGGACTGGTGATATTGGTTTTTCAATACAGAATTTTGTTGAGTCTAAGGGATATTCGGTTGTAAGAGAATTAGTGGGTCATGGTGTAGGTAAAAAATTGCATGAAAGTCCTGAAGTGCCGAATTATGGGAAAAGAGGTAAGGGGGTAAAATTAGAGGAAGGAATGGTGATCGCCATTGAACCAATGATTAATTTAGGGAAAAAGGAAATTATTCAGGAGGAGGATGGTTGGACAATAAGAACTAAAGATAGAAAACCCTCTGCACATTTTGAACATACCGTTGCCATTAGAAAAGGAAAAGCTGAAGTACTAACAACATTTAAATACATAGAAGAAGTAATATAATGGCAAAACAGTCCTCTATAGAGCAAGATGGAACAATAGTAGAAGCATTGTCTAATGCTATGTTTAAAGTAGAGTTGGAAAACGGACATCAAGTTATCGCGCATATTTCTGGTAAAATGAGAATGAATTACATAAAAATTTTACCTGGCGATAAAATACGTTTGGAGATGTCTCCTTACGACCTTTCAAAAGGAAGAATTGTATACAGATATAAATAGGTTTTAGCGAATAGCTACTTAAATTTATCAAAAAATGAAAGTTAAAGCATCTATTAAGAAAAGAAGTGCTGATTGTAAAGTAATCAGAAGAAAAGGTAAACTTTACGTGATCAATAAAAAGAACCCAAGATTTAAACAAAGACAAGGTTAATAATTATTACTATGGCTAGAATTTCAGGTGTAGATATTCCGGATAACAAACGCGGGGAAGTTTCATTAACTTATATTTACGGTATAGGTAGAAAATCTGCTCAATTTATTTTATCAAAAGCAGGCGTTAATTGGGATAAAAAAGCTAGTGAGTGGACCGAAGAGGAATCAACTGCAATTAGGAATATTATTGGTGCTGAGTTTAAAGTTGAAGGAGTTCTTAAATCAGAAGTTCAACTAAGCATTAAGCGTTTATTGGATATTGGATGTTACAGAGGTCTTAGACATCGTAAAGGACTTCCAGTAAGAGGGCAAAGAACTAAAAATAACTGCCGTACTCGTAAAGGTAAACGTAAAACAGTAGCTAACAAGAAGAAAGCTACTAAATAATAAATAAATATCTAGATAGATAAATATATGGCTCAACAACAACAAGCAGGCAAAAGAAAGGATAAAGCCAAAAAGAGAGTAGTAGTTGTAGAATCTACAGGTCAGGCTCATATTAAGGCTAGCTTTAATAATATCATTATTTCCATTACTAATAATGCAGGCCAAGTAATTTCTTGGGCATCTGCAGGAAAAATGGGTTTTAAAGGTTCTAAGAAGAATACTCCTTATGCTGCTCAGGTAGCTGCTCAGAATTGTGCCCAGGTTGCATTTGATTTAGGATTAAGAAAGGTTGAGGTTTTTGTTAAAGGACCTGGCTCTGGAAGAGAATCTGCAATCAGAACTATTCAAAATGCTGGTATCGAAGTATCGATTATAAAAGATGTAACTCCTCTGCCTCATAATGGATGCAGACCTCCAAAGAAAAGAAGAGTTTAATTACAGTTTAAAGGTTAAGTCCTTTTACTTTTAAGAATTTAAATAAAATAATTGTTCAGAAATGGCAAGATATACAGGCCCGAAAACAAAAATTTCAAGAAAGTTCGGTGAACCAATCTTAGGAGCAAGTAAGGCTCTACAAAAGAAGAGCTATCCTCCTGGAATGCACGGTAGAGGAAGAAGAAAAAAGCAGTCTGAGTATGCGGTTCAGCTTGCAGCAAAACAAAAAGCAAAGTATACTTATGGTGTTTTAGAGAGACAATTCTCTAATACATTTGATAAAGCTGCTAGAATGGGTGGTGTTACTGGTGAAAACTTGCTTAAACTTCTTGAATCAAGACTTGACAATGTTATCTATAGATTAGGGATAGCACCGTCAAGAAGGGCAGCTAGACAGCTTGTATTACATCATCATATAGTTGTTAATGGGGAGGTTGTTAATATTCCTAGTTACTCTATGAAACCTGGTGATATAGTAGCTGTTAGAGAAAAGTCAAAATCATTGGAAGTCATAACTGCAAGTTTATCTGCAAAAGGCGGAAAGAAGTTTGCATGGTTTGAGTGGGATAGCAATACAATGACTGGTAAGTATATTAACTATCCTCAGAGAGAGGAAATACCTGAAAATATTCAGGAACAGCTTATCGTCGAGCTTTATTCCAAATAATATATTGTTTTATATTTTCTTTTTATCGGATCCAAAAGAAATAACGGAATATGTCAATATTAGCATTTCAAATGCCTGAGAAGGTTGTAATGGAAAAAGCAGACGATTTTCATGGTCTGTTTGAATTTAAACCTCTCGAAAAGGGCTATGGAGTAACGATAGGTAACGCACTTAGAAGAATCTTGCTTTCTTCTTTGGAGGGTTACGCTGTAACAGGAATTAAAATTCCAGGAGTTCTTCATGAGTTTTCTACAATAGAAGGTGTAATGGAAGATGTATCAGAAATTATATTAAATCTTAAAATGGTAAGGTTTAAAAAAGTAGCTGATACAAATGAAAGTAAAATTGTAGTTTCCCTAAAAAAGCAAGAAGTTTTTAAAGCTGGAGATATAGGTAAATTTACTTCATCATTTCAGATTTTAAATCCTGAGCATGTAATATGCCATCTTGATAATTCTGTTAGTATGGATGTTGAGCTCACTCTTGAAAAGGGTAGGGGATACGTTCCGGCAGAAGAAAATAAGCCAGCGGAACAAGTATTTGGTTTTATTCCAATTGATGCAATTTTTACGCCTATAAAAAATGTTAAATATAGCGTAGAAAATACAAGGGTTGAGCAAAAGACTGACTATGAGAAGTTGATTCTTGATATTGAGACAGATGGTTCAATTCACCCTGAAGATGCCTTAAAAGGAGCTGCTAACATACTTATTAAGCACTTCATGTTGTTCTCTGATCAAACTATGACTTTTGAGACTGCGAAGCCAGACGAAGAAGAAACAGTTGATGAGGAACTATTACACATGAGGAAATTGTTAAAGACTCCAATTTCTGAGTTAGATCTGTCAGTAAGGGCTTATAATTGTCTTAAAGCCGCGGATATTAAATCTCTTGGAGATTTAGCCGCTTTGGATATTTCAGACATGATGAAATTTAGAAATTTCGGAAAAAAATCATTAGCTGAATTAGAAGCTTTAATTGCCGATAAAAACCTAACATTTGGGATGGATTTGGCTAAGTATAAACTTGATGAAGATTAATTACAATGCGACACGGTAAAAAAGATAACCATTTGGGGAGAACCCATAGTCATAGAAAGGCTTTACTTTCAAATATGGCCTCTTCTCTGATCATTAATAAAAGAATTTCAACTACTGTTGCAAAAGCTAAAGCTTTGAGAAAGTATGTTGAACCACTTATTACAAAAGCTAAAGATGACACTACACATTCAAGAAGAATTGTGTTTTCTTATCTTCAGAATAAAGACTCTGTAAGCACTTTATTCTCTGATGTAATAGAGAAAATTTCTAATCGTCCTGGAGGATATACAAGAATTCTTCGTACAGGAAACAGATTGGGAGATAATGCAGAAATGTGTATTATCGAGTTAGTTGACTTCAATGAACTTTATACTAAATCTTCTGCAAAAGAGGCTGGTAAAGCTAAGACTAGAAGAAGTAGAAAAACTTCTAAACCTGGTGAAGTTGCTGTTGAAGCAAAATCAAAGGGTAAAACTGAAAAATCTTCTGAAGTAAAATCAGGTGAAAATACAGAAGCTAAAGACAGCGAATAAAATAGCTATTTTAAAATAGTATAAATAAAAAAAGGATTTGACTTTTGTCAAATCCTTTTTTTATTTTGCGCAAATATATTCCTCAATGAAATACAACACTCGCAGGGAGGCTCTCCTTGTTCTAGAAGATGGCACTCTCTACAAAGGCCTGGCCGTGGGCAAAATAGGTACTACCCGTGGCGAAATCTGTTTTAACACAGGAATGACTGGGTACCAGGAGATTTATACTGATCCATCTTATTATGGTCAGATTATAGTTAACACTACTGCTCACATAGGGAATTATGGTGTTGTTGATGATGAGCAGGAGTCGGATTCCGTTAAATTTAGCGGTCTTGTTTGCAAAACTTTTTCAGACATATATTCTCGAAAAAATGGGGAAGGTACTCTTCAGGAGTATTTTGAAAAACAGAATATTGTGGGTATCAGTGAGATTGATACCAGAGAATTGGTAAGACACATTAGAAGTAAAGGTGGAATGAATGCAATTATATCCTCCGAAATACTTGATGCAAATAAATTATTAGAGGAAGTGAAAAATATTCCTTCTATGAATGGCTTGGAATTATCAAGTATTGTAAGTACTCAAAATCCATATTTTGCAGGTAATGAAAACGCTTCTTTAAAAGTGGCAGTGCTTGACTTAGGGATTAAGAGAAGTATTTTGAATAATTTCACAAGTAGAGATGTATTTTGTAAAGTATTCCCTGCAACTACTCCTTTTGAAGAAATGCAGGAATGGGGACCTGATGGTTATTTTATTTCTAATGGCCCTGGCGATCCAGCTGCCACTAAGTACGCAATTGAAACCGTTAAGAAGATTTTGAATTTAGACTTACCATTATTTGGTATTTGTCTTGGGCATCAGATTTTGGCAGAGGCCAATGGAATTCCAACCTATAAAATGCATCATGGTCACAGAGGATTAAATCATCCGGTTAAGAATCTGTTGACAGGGAAAAGTGAAATTACTTCACAAAATCACGGATTTAGTGTAGATGCAGATGCTGTTAAAAGCAGTGCAACAGTTGAGGTTACTCATATTAACCTTAATGATAACACTGTCGAAGGGATTAGGATTAAAGATAAGAAAGCGTTTTCAGTTCAGTATCATCCTGAGTCATCTCCGGGACCACATGATTCCCATTATTTATTTGACGAATTTATTTCATTACTTAGAAAATAAATTTTTAATTAAATTTTTAACAAAAAATGAGCTTAATAGAACAAATCGTTGCCCGTCAGATATTTGACTCAAGAGGTAACCCTACTGTAGAAGTAGATGTAATTACAGAAAATGGGTTTCTTGGACGTGCTGCCGTTCCTTCAGGAGCTTCAACAGGAAGTCATGAAGCTGTAGAATTGAGAGATGGTGATAAATCAAAATACATGGGCAAAGGAGTCTTGAAGGCTGTTGCAAATGTAAATGATAAGATTGCTGCAGAATTAGTTGGTGCTTCAGTTTTTGAGCAAAAACTAATTGATCAGATAATGATCGAAATGGATGGAACTCCGAACAAAGCAAAGTTAGGTGCTAATGCAATACTTGGTGTTTCTCTTGCTGTAGCTAAAGCTGCTGCTCAGGAAGCAAGCATGCCACTTTATAGGTACGTTGGTGGTGTAAACGCAGTAACTTTACCAGTTCCAATGATGAACATCTTGAATGGTGGTAGTCATGCTGACAATTCAATTGATTTTCAGGAGTTCATGATTGTTCCTTCTGGAGCGGCTTCATTCTCTGAGGCAATGAGAATGGGATCTGAAATTTTTCACAACCTTGCAAAGGTGTTGAAATCTAAAAAAATGTCAACAAACGTAGGGGACGAAGGCGGTTTTGCTCCAAATATTCCTTCAAATGAAGAGGCTCTAAAGATCATTCTTCAGGCTATTGAGACTGCTGGTTATAGACCAGGAGAAGATGTGTTTATTGCTTTAGATGCTGCAGCTTCTGAATTTTATGATGCAGAAACCAAAATGTATCATTTCAAAAAGTCTACAGGAGATAAATTATCATCTTCTGATATGGCTAATTTCTGGAATGACTGGGTTAATAAATATCCAATCGTTTCTATTGAAGATGGTATGGCTGAAGATGACTGGGCTGGCTGGAAGCAATTAACTGACCTTGCTGGTAAGAAAACACAGTTAGTAGGTGATGACCTTTTTGTAACAAATGTGAAACGTTTACAAGAAGGTATAGATAAAGGTGTAGCTAATTCAATTCTTATTAAAGTAAACCAAATTGGGTCACTTTCTGAAACTATTGATGCTGTAACTTTAGCTAAGAGAAACGCTTATTCTAGCATCATGTCACACAGATCTGGAGAAACTGAAGATAATACTATTGCGGATTTAGCTGTAGCATTGAATACTGGTCAAATTAAAACCGGTTCATCTTCTCGTTCTGATCGTATGGCAAAATACAATCAACTTCTTAGAATTGAAGAAGAGCTTGGAGAGATTGCCTATTATCCAGGAAAAAACTTCAGAAAAATTTAATATTAGAAAGTCCCTTTTAAAAGGGACTTTTTTTTTACCCTCTCATTTTCTATTTTTAGCAAAATATCTCCTGCAAAGATCATGTTATCAAAACTTCCGCCATTCACAAAAAACTTCTTTTTTATTTCAAGTATCATTTTTTTAATATGGATGATATTTTTTGATTCAAATGATTTTATTAATCAATTCAGAGCTAGTAGAAAGATTAAAGATTTGGAAAGTCAGAAAACCTTTTATGAAGAGAAGATAGAGGAAGTGAAGAAAGAACGGGAAGCATTTTTAAATAATCCTAAAGAATTGGAAAGGTTTGCTCGTGAAAATTATTTAATGAAAAAGAAGAACGAGGACGTTTTTATCATCGTAGATGAAGAGTAAATTTCAACCAATAACAGTCATTAAGATTAGAAGTTAGCTGCGGGGTCATGGAGAATAACAGGAAGTTCAATTTTCAACAGATAGCCAAATACGTTTGGATTATAGCTGGTGGAATGCTTTATTATATTATTGGATTTGTAATACTGTTACAAATTAATTTTTTGTGGTTATTTGGGCAAATGCCTGGTGTTGAGGATCTTGAAAATCCGTCTTCAGATCAAGCTTCTGAAATTTATTCAGCAGATAATATTTTACTAGGAAAATACTTCAGAGAGAACAGGAGTCCGGTTGATTTAACTCAAATTTCGCCTAATGTTATCAATGCGCTGATATCAACGGAAGATGTCAGATTCTATGAACATTCTGGAATAGATGCGAAAGGATTTTTTGCAATATTCTGGTATATGGTTAAGGGGGATCAGCGAGGGTCAAGTACATTGAGTCAACAGTTGGCCAAAAATCTTTTTAAAACAAGGAATGATGAATTTCAGGGGATACTGGGATATGTACCGATAGTTAATGTACTGTTGTATAAAGCTAAAGAGTGGATGTTAGCAATAAAATTAGAGCGGAATTATACGAAGGAAGAAATTATTAACATGTATCTGAATACTGTTGATTTCGGAAGCAATGCCTTTGGAATTAAAGTCGCTGCAAGGACATTTTTCAATACCTCACCAGATAGCCTTACAATAGAACAATCTGCCACTTTGGTAGGAGCATTAAAAGCAACCACTCTTTATAATCCTGTGTACAGACCTGAAAATTCCTTGGAGAGGAGGAATGTTGTGCTTGATTTGATGGTTCAGAATACTGTTCTTAATCCAAAGGATTATGACTCCATTAGGAAAATTCCACTTAAGGTGGATTTCAAAGTAGAAAATTCCACAGATGGTATAGCTACTTATTTTAGAGGAGTTTTAAATAAATATTTATTAAAGTGGTGTAAAGAGAATGGAAAAGACTTGTATGGAGATGGATTAAAAATATATACTACTCTTGATTCAAGAATGCAGAAACATGCCGAAGATGCAGTTGCTGAGCATATGACAGTTGTTCAAAAGAAATTTTTTGACCATTGGAAAGGGCAAAATCCATGGAGGTACGAAAACAAGAAAGAAATAACCAATTTTATTGAGGATGCTTCCAAAAAGACATTGACTTATAAAATGTTAGTAAAGAAATTTGGTGAAGGTCATGATTCAATAAATATTGTGATGAATACGCCTGTAAAGATGACCGTATTCAGTTGGGAAGGGGAGAAGGATACATTAATGAGCCCTATAGATTCCTTAAAGTACTACAAGCATTTTCTTCATTCCGGCTTTATGTCAATGGATCCATCAAGTGGAGAGATTAAAGCGTGGGTTGGAGGAATTAATTATAAGTATTTTAAATATGACCATGTAAAACAGGGAAAAAGGCAAGCCGGTAGTTCATTTAAACCTTTTGTATATGCTGCTGCTATTGAAAAGGGATACACTCCTTGTTATCTCTTACCTGATGCCCCAATTACCTTTAGATATGAAGAAAATGGTGAAATGAAAACCTGGTCACCCAAAAACGCTGATTGGGTGTTTACCGGTGACAGCATGACTTTGAGACAGGCTATAGGTCGGTCTATTAATTCTGTAGCGGCACAGGTACTTAAATTAATTGGTATTGATGCAGTTATTAATGAAGCTAAAAAATTGGGAATAACAAGTAAGCTTGAACCTGTACCATCTATATGTCTAGGTTCCAGTGACGTTAGCGTCTATGAAATGGTGGGTGCATACAGTGCCTTTGTAAATAGTGGAGTCTGGGTAGAGCCATATTTTATTTCAAGAATAGAAGACCGTAATGGAAATATTCTTCATGAAGTAATTCCCAAAACGCGTGATGCACTGTCTGAAGATGTTGCTTATGTTATGGTACACATGCTGAAAGGTGGAGTTGAAGAAAGAGGAGGAACCTCCCAGGCTTTATTTAAATACAATATTTTCAGAGGAAATGAGGTTGGGGGAAAAACAGGAACAACCTCCAATCACTCTGATGGATGGTATATGGGTATTACTAAAAATCTGGTTTCAGGTGTATGGGTAGGAGGAGAAGATAGAAGCATTCACTTTAGAACTTCTCAATTGGGAGAAGGATCAAAAATTGCATTGCCAATTTTCGGTCTTTATATGGAAAAAGTTTATGCGGATGATAGTTTGAATATCCCTAAAGGCTATTTCAAGCGACCTAAAAAATTGTCAATAAACATCAATTGCCCTCCTAGACCGGAACCGGCATTAGCAGATAGTATAGTATCCGATTCTTTAATGGAAGTTGAAGATCCTGAGGAATTCTATTAAATTTTGTAATAATATTTAATTTTTTATTTTAATAGTACAATTCTTTGAGCTGGATTTCCTTTTTTAATTCTTCAAAGTGAGTTAATTTCGCTATTGATTGGAAGATTTTGTCCATTTTTGATGGCCTTTAAATTTATATCTACCAATTAAAAATTTTTAACGATTAATCTTACTATGAAAAGGAACATCTACAGTCTGATCTGTATTATTGTGTTTTTCGCATCTTTTACAAAAGCGAATGCTCAAAGTCGTGCAGTGAAAAAACTAGAGCAAGAGGCAATTAGTTACTACCAGACGGAGCAATTCCAAAAAGCTTTGGTATTGTACGAAAGATTGGACAGTTTAAAATCCGGAGATGCCGAAATTCCATTCCGAATAGGAGTTTGCATGTTTAATCTTCAGCATAGAAGGGAGTCGTTACCTTATTTCAAGAAAGCTCAAAGCCAAGGTTATTCATTTTTAGATTTAAATTATTATTTGGGAAGAATTTCTCATTTAAATCATCAGTTTGACGAAGCTATAAATTTTTACAAAACTTATCAGACAGCTTTAAGTGATACACTTACTGCGAAAACTAAGATTAAAGATAGACTTCCGGTAGAAGAATATATTGAAATGTGTCAAATCGGTAAGGAGCTTGTAAAAGACACTTTGTCTCTGATAGTTAAAAATATGGGACCAGGAATTAATAGTTCTTATCCGGATATAGTTCCATTGACATCAGCTGATGGTTCTACTCTTGTATTCACTTCGAGAAGAGCTAGCACTACAGGTGGGAAAATTGATCTTCAGGATAATCATTATTATGAAGATATTTATATAAGCAATAAAGATTCGTTAGGTAGGTGGAAGACCCCAAAAGATCTTGTATCACTAAATACAGAATTGCATGATGCCTGTATTGGAATATCACCAGACGGACATAAATTATTTCTTTACAGATCCCATATAGGTAAAGTCAGAAGTGGTAGTATAATGGTGAGTATTCTTGAAGGAAATCATTGGTCTGAGCCAATACTTTTAGACGAGAGTTTTAACAATATTACCTGGGAGCCAGGTGCAACTATTGCAATTGCTGCTGATGAAAAAACAATTTTCTTCAGCAGTAACCAACTTGGAGGGTTTGGCGGTAGCGACATTTATGGTGTAAGAGTAGATCCTACAGGTAAATGGGGACAACCGTATAATCTTGGAAGGAAAATTAACTCTGAGTATGATGAAAAACCAACATTTTTAAGCATTGATAATAAAACACTCTTTTTCTCATCAAATGGACATAAATCAATGGGTGGGTTTGATATTCTTACCTCTGTTTATGATGATGTAAATAAAGAGTGGTCAACACCTGAAAATGCTGGCTACCCAATAAATACAGCGGACGATGAAGAAAATTTTATCTGGTCTGCAGACGGAACCAAAGGATATTTCTCTTCATCGAGACCTGATAGTTATGGTGAATCTGATATTTATGTCATCAATAGACCTCATCCTACCTCTAATCTTACTTTGGTAAAAGGAACAGTGTTAGATAAAGAAACAGGGAAACCAGTTTCTGCAACTATATCTGTTGTTAATAATATTACTCAGGAGAAAATAGGATTTTATAATTCGAACTCACTTACTGGACAATATACTCTTGCTCTTCCTCACGGAACTAACTATGGAATAGCGGTAGAGGCAAATGGATATATGTTCCATTCTGAAAATATTAATATTGATACTAAAAATCCGTTTTTTGAGGCTACCAAAAACGTAAGGTTGGAATCACTCAAAGCTGGAAATTCTATAGTACTAAACAACATGTTCTTTGACTTTAATAAATCAGAGCTGAAAAAAGAGTCGAAGTCAGAATTAGAAAGATTAGTCACTTTCTTAAAAGAACACCCTGAGTTGAAAATAGAATTATCAGGACATACCGATAATGTCGGAAAGGCAAAGTATAATAAAAAGCTGTCTGATAAAAGGGCAACTGCAGTGTTAAAGTATCTTGCTGCAAAAGGAATCGGTAAAAAAAGAATGGTTGCTAAAGGCTATGGTTCTAATATGCCTGTAAGCACCAATGAAAATGAAAGGGGACGTCAGTTGAATAGAAGAACTGAAATGAAGATTCTTGATAATAATATGGTTGTTTTAAATCGATATCAAGATATCCAAATAAGTTATGCAGTTCAGAACCAGGCGCCAGAAAACAAGCCATCTGCAACAGAGGTGAAGCCTGCTGAAGTTCAATCTAAAAATTCTCCAGCAGTAGGTAGTGTTTTGAAACCCAAAGTTCATTTTACGTACAACTCCTACCAGGCGCTCACTGAATATTCTACCCAAAAAGTAATGGAAGTAGTGAAGCTGATGAAAGAATATCCTAAAATGAAAATTAAGATTCGTGCTTATGCTGATCCTATTGGGAGTGCTACCTACAATCAGCAACTATCTGAAAAAAGAGCTCAGACAATCCTCAATTTTATGGTTAAAGAGGGTATTGAAAAGGATAGGCTTACAATTGAAAGTTTAGGAGAGAAAAAGGGCGTCGTGCAAAGTAATGATAAAAAAGAAAACCTGGTAAACAGGAGGGTTGAGTTCATTGTAATCGGAGAGTAGATTTAGTTCTCTAAAAAAAGAGGCTGATTTGAAATATCATCAGCCTCTTTTTTTTTACCAATTTTTATCTTTCGTAACGTACGAAGGATTAAAGCTAAAGCAAACACCTGCGTAATAATCTTCCCGCAGAGAATTAAACAGATGTACGAAGATTGTCTCACCTAATTCAAGGATTTCGCACAATTGTCCTTTATAATTAACAACGATATCAGACAATTCTCTCTTCTTATCTTTCTCCATAGTCACCCTTTTCTCTATAAACAATGCCATAGAAAAGAAGGTGTCATTTTTTCCTTTTCGTCTCAAACTTAGGATTAAAGGCAAAGCAAATTCCGTAAATCAGATGTTCACGAAGACAATTAAATTTTATTTCTACTGTTTCCCCTTCAAAGGCGATCATTTCACATAATTCTCCTTTATTATTTATGCATAGTTTTGAGAACAATCTTTCAGACAAATAATCTCTATCATAATAGTGGTGCATAATGCCCTCCTCCGTTTCCTTTTTTAAAAAATAACTCAATATTCTACAAGAAAGTTATAAAGGCCTGTATAGTTGTCCTTTAGCTGATTGTGCTTAAGAGGATTATTTCCTTTTTATTTTTATCCGAAATAATTTCCTTGTAAGCCATTTTATTTTCTATTAGAGGGAAAATTTGGGGAAATAATAATTGATGGCAAATTGTTCTAAAAAAACTTTCGTGATTTTCTGAAGTTCTTTTTGGAAGGAGAAATGAAGGGATGAGAATTATGAAAAATAATATAGTTATTGGATTACTGATTGCTCTTTCATTAGGCTTGGGAGGAGCAACTCAATCTTTTGCATTTTTAAAAGAAGATGTGAGTGAGGTTTACCCATTAAAAGGTCCCAAAAAAATGAAGAAGAAGAATCTTTTTAAAAGAAAGAAAAGATATAAAAATAACACTGTTGTAAAAATTAAAAGGAGTGGGAAAGGTCCTAATAAAGGCAGAAGAAACTACTCAAATAATTTTAGATAAGAGCAAATGGGGTAATTCCCCATTTACTCTTAATGATTATTACCAATCTTCTGATTTCTTTTCTACAGCTGCAGGAGCTCCTGCAAGTTCTTGTTTAAGGCTATTGACTGTTGCCTGAGCGGATTCTGCCGATTTAGTTTTTATAGTACTCCAACCTGCAGGAACTAAAGTATATTTTCCACACTGTGGTGTTTCATTTTCAAGTTTACCGCCATTCCCTTTCGGAGATTCGTGTACAAAGTCTACCAGCTCATATTTATACTTACCGTCTTTCACAGATATAGAAAAGAGATAGTTGACTGTACCTGAATGGTTCATGCCTCTCATTGGACTAGGATATTGAACTCCAAAATGTCCTTTAGCAACAAATTTGCCTTCTGCCTTAGAATCAGTTACTTGCTTAAAGCCGTTTGCAAGTGCCCAATTTTTAGCCTTAAGATATAGATCATCTTTTTTTGCTCCATCTACCTGGACTACCTCTGTATAAGTTATTTTTTTAGTTTCAGCATCTATTGGAAGCTGATTCTGAGCTATCAAATTGCTGATCATCAGCAATGAAAGAACAAATGAGAATACGACTTTTTTCATCTTAGAACCTGTTTGTGGATTTAACAAAGATAAATTTTAATAATTTAAATAAAAAGAGATAGATGGTTTGGTGAGCTAATAATTTAGTTCCTGTTGTTTTTGTTTTGTTTTTTATTGAAATAATTATATATTTTAAACAAAAACGAATTAAACTTGTAAATACTTGTAAACTAACCAAGGATAAAAATGAAAGAAACTAAAATTACCTACTCATTTTTCCTCTCGCTAATTTCGTTTGTTGCTCTATTTGTCTTTATTGTTGGCCTTTCGATTTTACTTCGAGTGCTTTCTTTTGGAAGGTATAAATTCAATTATCCATTAAAGTATTTGAAAAAATATATTGAAGCCCAGCAGAACGTTAATGTGTTTGAGGGTTTTTAATTTATATGAGAAATCTATCGTTTCTTTCTTGTACTTTTGTCAAATGACTTGGGAGGAATATTGTATTAGTAAAAAAATTGATTCAAAGGCATTTAAGGAAAATGATCCTTTAAAATGGCAAGAATTAAAAAATATCTTTGAGCAAGTTCATCCGAATAGCTTTACAGAACAAAAGAAGTTTTTAATTAATGATATTCGGAGGCGTTTTTTACTTCAGGAAGTGCCGGAAAAAAAAACTGAAGAAACTACTATTAAAAAGGTAGCACTGCCCTTTATGAAAAAGAAGGAATAGTTATTAATTTTCTATTTCCTCTTTTTCTCCTTCTTTTATTTTTTCTTCATCCTCAAATAGATAGTAGTGAAGCTTTTGTTTCAATTCTGATTTGGAAAGATTGGTATGTATTTTACCATTTATCGCCAAAGATATTTGACCGGTTTCTTCAGAAACAATTAAAACAATACTATCTGTAACTTCTGTAAGACCAATTGCAGCTCTATGTCTAAGGCCTAAATGAGCGGGTAAATCAGTGTTCTCGCTTACCGGAAGAATACATCTGGCAGCCTTTATTCGATTATTGGCAATAATGACTGCTCCATCATGAAGAGGACTATTTTTTTGGAATATAGCTATTAATAACCTTTTGGAAATCAGGGCATCCATTAGATCTCCAGATTCTGCATAAAATTTCAGTTCTGAACTTTTGGCGAATACGATTAAAGCACCAGTATTAGTTCCTCCGAGTATTTTAGCGCTTTCAATTACCGGATTCAAGTTGAGACCATCGGAATTGGGTTGAGAACTCTTTTTCCACAGAAGTCCCTTCAAGAATGATTTATTAAATGCAGTGGTTTTGCCTATAATGATTAAAAACTTTCTGATTTCTTGCTGAAATAAGATTAATGCTGCAATGACACCCACTCCAATAAACTGACCTAATATGGCAGTTAACAATTCCATTTTGGCAGCTTTTACTACAAGATAAATAAGATATATAGAGAGAAAACCAAGAAAGATTTTTACTGCTATACTTCCCTTTAATAATTTGTATAACTGATAAAGCAAAAAACTAACGAGCAGGATATCAAGTATATCAATCCAGCTTATTTCTAAAAATCCTATTTTATATAATAATGTCAATTCTATATTTTTTGTAATAGAGATATAATTTGTTGAGCCTCTCGGACATCATGAACTCTGATTATACTAATATTTTTTGAGAGGCCAATAGCATTAACAATAGTAGTGCCGTTTAAAGCTTCTTCCTGAGAAACATTTAAAGTTTTGTATATGAAGGATTTCCTGGAAACTCCTAAAAGGACAGGTAGATTTAAGGCACTGAAGATATCTAACTGTCTAATCAAATGAAAGTTTTGTAAACTATTTTTAGAAAAGCCTATTCCCGGATCTATAATTATATCCCAGACACCCAATTCATTCAAACGATTTAATTTCTCCTGGAAATATTGCAGCATATCTCCAATCAAGTTGTCGTATTGGTTAAGTTTTGACATTGTTGCAGGAGAACCTTTCATGTGCATTAAAATATATGGGAGTTTTAGCTCTGCTATGGTTTCAAACATTTTCTCATCTAATTCGCCTCCAGAGATGTCATTGATTATTTCCGCTCCGTCAGCTGCTGCGATTCTCGCAACTTCTGATCTGAATGTATCCACAGAAACAATGCTTTCAGGGAACTCCTTTTTTATGATTTTTAATGCCCTTGATACGCGGGCAGTTTCTTCTTCAACGGGTATATTTTCTGCTCCAGGCCTGGATGAGTAACCACCAATATCAATAATATCAGCTCCATTTTCCAGCATTGATGCGGCTCTTCTGACTATATCATCAGGCGTAAGGTATTTTCCTCCGTCATAAAATGAATCAGGGGTTACATTTAAGATCCCCATTATCAGTGGACGGATAGATAAATCAATTAATTTCCCTCTGACCAGCAGTGTTTTTTTTGTCTCAAAAATTCTATGTTTCAAATTCTAGTATTGTAAATTTGACCTAAACAAAACTACTAAATAGAAATTAAAATTGGCAAACAGGACAGAAAATGAGTACAGACAGGTAATAAAGAAGTGTAAAGACTTGTTTATCAAAAAAACGCAGGATTATGGAACAGCATGGAGAATTTTGCGTTTGCCTTCAATAACTGATCAAATATTTATCAAAGCTCAAAGAATTAGATCAATTCAGGATAAAGGAACTCAGAAAGTAGCTGAAGACATCAATTCGGAATTTATTGGAATTATAAATTATTGCCTTATCGCAATGATGCAACTAGGACTTAAGGATACTGATCCAATGGAACTACCTGCAGAAAAAGTAGCTGAATTGTACGATAAATATTCTGAAGAAACCCTTGAGCTTCTTACTAATAAAAATCATGATTATGGGGAAGCATGGAGAGATATGCGAGTAAGTTCAATTACAGATATTATTCTTATGAAGTTGTTGAGGGTCAAGCAGATAGAGGATAATAGCGGTAGGACCCTGGTTTCAGAAGGGGTAAATGCCAATTATCAGGATATGCTTAATTATAGTGTGTTTTCTTTAATTAAATCCAACTTTATAGATGGGTAAAATCATTAATACAATGAGCAGAATTCTTGTTGGCTGCTTGTTTATTTTTTCAGGTTTGGTAAAACTGAACGATCCGTATGGAACTGCTTTTAAGCTTGAGGAGTACTTTCACGTATTTAGCGCAGATTTTGGATCTTTTTTTGAAATTTTTATTCCGTATTCTCTTTTCTTGTCTATCGCAATAGTCGGATTGGAAGTAATTCTGGGCATAGCTGTTTTGCTTAATTACAGAATGAAGCAGACAACCTGGATTCTTTTGCTTCTAATACTGTTTTTTACATTTTTAACATTTTATTCCTTTTATTTTGATAAGGTTAAAGAGTGTGGCTGCTTCGGAACCTTGATCGTTTTAACTCCTAAGCAGTCGTTTTTCAAAGATCTTATTCTTTTATTTTTTATACTGATAATATTTTTCCTGGGAAGAAATCAAGTTTCAGTTTTAAATTCTTTCAAAGGAGATTTATTAATGCTTATAGTTTCGTTTGTGACTTTTTATATTGGATATCATGCAGCCAATCATTTACCATATTTTGATCTTCTGAATTTTAAGATAGGAAACAATATACCTCAATTAATGAAAGCGGAAGAGGCTCCGAAGTACAAATTTATTCTATCAAAAGGAGGTAAGGAATTTGAGTTTTTGCAGGAAAACTATCCTAGTGATACCTCGTATAAGTTTGTCAGGTATGAACTTTTGAATAAAGACACAACCAAACTTGTTCCCAAAATTATCGGATTTAATGTGGACAGTGACGAAGGGGATAAAACAAATGAAATCCTGAAAGGCAAAAGATTGCTTATTACAATACCTGATGTGGAGAGGGCTTTTAAGAATTGTGAAGGTAGTTGTGTGGAGAAATTAAAGACATTGATTGCTCAATCTGAAAAAATGGGATTTTCACCGGTCATTTTAACTGAAACAGGTTCAGCAGATGCTATGGAGGCATTCAGACATGAATTACAGCTTCCGGTACCATATTATTTCATGGACGATGTCATTTTGAAAATGATGGTGAGGTCAAACCCTGGAATAATGGTATTAAAAGATGGAACTGTGATAGGGAAGTGGCACTATAATGACATTCCTAATAGTGATGATTTAAAAATGCTGCAGAAGTAGATAAATGATAAAATTTATATCAACTAGGTTTTTATATGGCTTACTGGTACTGTTCGGTGCTTTGATAGTTGTATTTTTTCTTTTTAACGTATTGCCAGGTGATCCTGTAGCTATGATGGCAGGTCAGAGAACGGATGTTTCTACCAGAGAAGCAATTACAAGAGAGCTTGGCCTTGACCAGCCACTTCCTGTTCAGTTGGGCTATTATTTGAATGACCTTTCTCCTGTTTCTATTCACAAGAATACTGAGGCGAATGAGAAAAATTATGAGTATAAAAAACTTTTTACAGTTAATGATAAAGTAGTTGTGGTTAAATACCCATATCTGCGCAGATCATTTCAAACCAATAAAAAAGTTAGTGAAATTATTTTCGAAAACCTCGAAGGGACCTTCTGGCTTGCGTTTGCTGCAATGTTATTCGCTACAGTTTTCGGAATACTATTTGGAATGATGGCTTCTGTAAAACCCAACAGCCTTCTTGATCATTCGACAATATCTCTTTCCGTTTTGGGAATTTCAGCACCACCGTTTGTAATGGGGGCTTTAATTGCAATGGTTTTTGGATATTATCTTTCTGATTACACAGGTTTAAATACATCTGGCCAGTTATGGGAGGATGATCTGACTGGAAGAAAACTGGTATTGAAAAATCTTATTTTACCTGCATTTACTTTAGGACTTAGACCATTAGCTATTATTATTCAGCTTACAAGAAGCAGTATGCTGGATGTATTATCTCAAGATTATATAAGAACCGCCAGGGCAAAAGGACTAAGATATTATAAAATAATACTTAAGCATGCATTGAAAAATGCTTTGAATCCGGTTATTACTGCGGTTTCCGGATGGTTGGCTTCTTTAATGGCTGGTGCATTCTTTATAGAATACATATTTAACTGGAAGGGAATAGGATCCGTTACCATTGATGCAGTTTATAAGCTAGATTTTCCAGTTGTAATGGGTACAACATTGTTTGTAGCACTTGTTTTCATAGTTATCAATATTTGTGTAGATATTTTATATGCAGCCATTGACCCAAGAGTGAGATTGCATTAATTTTACTGCATGAAGCTTTTTTTAATTGGACTTCCCGGTTCGGGGAAATCTACCCTTGGCGTTAAGCTTGCGGAACTACTTAATTTTGAATTTTTAGATACGGATGAATTAATCGTCAAAACAGAAGGAATGACGATCAATAAAATATTTCATCAGTTCGGAGAAGACCATTTTAGAAAACTAGAAGAAGCAACCCTTAAGCAGCTTATTAATCTCGATAATATTGTCATTTCAACTGGAGGAGGCTTGCCATGTTTTTATGATAATATGAATTTAATATTATCCATAGGCTTCAGTATATATCTAAACGTCTCTCCGGAAATAATTACTGAAAGATTGTATGCAGTAAACGATCAGAGCAGACCAATGGTAAAGGGCAAAAATAGAGAAGATATGTTGACATTTTTGATTCAAAAGTGTGCAGAGAGAACAGGTTTTTATCAAAAAGCGAACTTAGAAATAAGCGAAGTAACTTCACCTGAAGAAGTAGTAAAATTATTAAAAGAAAAGAAAGTTATTTTTTGAAGAAAGTATTAACAGTACCTTCCAGGCTGAGATAATAATTGCCTGGAGTCAGATCCTGGACCATAATATATACACCAGAACCTTTTTTAATCAGTTTACCTCTTTGATTGTATATCTCGAAATTAGCGTTTTTGGATAAAGTGATTTTGTCGTCTACCCTTTGCGGATAAAAAGTAACAAGTGACTGATCGCTTACTTTTTTGAGGAAGCGAGATGATTTATCTTCATATCTGACAACATACTCAGAGGCTGCCAAACCGGTAATATCAACTTCTTCACTTTTGCCTTTCAGTAAGATATTTCCTTTTAAATCTTCAATTTGATATTTAGCCTTTGTAGTGAAAAAAAGTTTGCCAGCTGCAGTCTGAGGATAAAACTGAACTTGTTCGTTGAATAAAAAATTAAGTTTTTTGTCGAGATCGTATTCGTCAAGATCAGTTCCAATGACAATGCCCTTTTCATCTATTAAAAATGTAGCGGGAATTCCTGAAACTTCGTAAAGTTCAGCTACTTCATTTTCCCAACCTTTTAAATCACTTCCATGGTTGGGCCATGTGAGTTGATCTTTTTTTATAGCATTAAGCCATGCTTCTCTTTTTGTATCAAGAGAAACGCTGAAAATTTCAAATCCTTTATCCTGGTATTTCTGATAAATAGCAACTACTTCTGGATTGGCTTCGCGGCAGGGCATACACCAAGATGCCCAAAAGTCAAGCAATACGACTTTGCCAGAAAGATCTGACAGACGAATTGTTTTTCCGTTAGGATCTTCAATTTCAAAATCGGGTGCTTTTTGTCCTACTTTGGGTTGGGCGGAAGAAAAACAGAAAGATGAAGAGAAAATTGCCAATAAAACGATTGCTTTAAGCCATTTGCTCTTCATCTTGATATTTATTTTATATTATAAAATTAAAAGCTAGTGCCTATTGTAATTACAAGACTAGTATTTCTGTTGTTGACGATTGCCATCGGCTCTTTGCCACTGTTTAAGTGATAAGAGTAATAATTACTTTTGTAAAATGTATTGACAAAAGCAATATCAGCATAAAAGCCCTCAGATTTCAAACCAGCACCGAAGGTAAAGGTATTAATGGTTCTATCAAGATCATCGACAACACCATGTCTATATGGATCACCTAATCTTGCATATCCGGCTCTTAACCTGTAGTCACCGAGTCTGGCTTCTGCGCCAAGGTTAAAATTAAATGTAGTTTTGTAAAGGTTCTTTATTACATCATTATCCGCATCCAGTTCTGCAGGGTCTGTTCCTTTTAATCTTGCTCCGCTATAGCCTACAACTTCAACATCTCCGGAAATAAATCCAGCTTTCCCTGCAAATAAGGCAATTCCTGCTTTTGCTCTTGCAGGGGTTGTCAGATTATAATTATATGTCCCTGGTAGCGTAGAGAAGGATTGAAATGAGTCATCAATACCAAATTCGTTAACAAAATCTGCATTTAGATTCATCTTGATTTTGTATTCGTAAGTAGTCCTGATTGAATAATATGTCGGAGTCTGACCGGTAAGTCCTATCCTTATCCAATCAGCAGGTTTAATAATTGCTCCTACTTTGAAATTAATACCGGTACCCCTTAATGTTAAATTATCATGTAGAGAATAGCTGTCAATAGTATCACTAGTCTGGGTATTGGTTTCTGTAAATACTTTACTAGACTCATATTTTATAGTAGCAATCCCAAGAGAGGCACCGAGGTAAATTTTATCATCAATATTTCCACCATAAGCGATGTCCCATTGACTTTGATTTCCTTTGGTAGCAACTATTTCTTTTTGCTTTACTATGTTATCACTCATATTCGAATGCCATGGATTTCCTGGGCATTGAATTGGATTTTTATCTGCATCTTCTCCACAATTTATAGGATCAATCAGGTAAGCATTGTAGGCTAGACCAACGATATCTGTGAGAGCATTGAGATCTTGATCGGCAACTTCCCCAACTGAATATCCTCTGGCTGATTCAGCTACATATTGGCCGAATGAATTAGCTTTATTAAAACCACTATAGCTGAATTGATTTTGAAAGTTGTTGGTTCTGGTCATGCTGATACCAAATGAACCTCCTCTGTATTTTCCTGGTACTATATCATCTTTCGCGCCAGAAAAGACAATTCCGATATTGGCGATATTAAAGCTAACTTTATTATCTCTTGTTTCGGTATTGAGCATGTTGGTTCGAGTTCCTGCAAAGTTTAGTCCAGGGGAAATGCTAACATCAGACTTTCTATAAAATCCCAGACCTGCAGGGTTGCTATTAAGCGTTCCCATATCGGCACCAAGAGCTGTTGTAGCTCCTGCAATACCTTGGAAACGTGCAGTACCCCCAAATGTGGTTTGAGAGAATCTCACGGCATCGTTATAGTAACCAAATGGACCTTGAGAAAAAGCAGAAATAGAAAACAGGCTTAAAAAGCCTGTTGTAAAAATGTATTTTGATATTTTCATAGTATTATACTAAAACCTTCTTCTGCCAGCAGGAGAGCTGTTATGGGATGGAGCTGAACCTCCTCCGCCACCACCGCCACCTCTTGGAGAGGGCGAACTGTAGTTGTTATGATTATTACTATTATTGCTATTATTATAATTGTGATTATTATTGCTATTGCTATTATCGTAGGAAGAGCTCCTCTGATTATTGTAAATCTGTCTTCTATTACTATTATTTCCTCCTCCTGAGTTTCCGGAATTATTTGAAGGTGAAGAATATTGATCGTTAGATTGATAGTTCGCACGATTGTCAGGAGTGGTAGTAGGCGAAGACGATGTAGATTGCTGGCTATTACTGCCGGAATTATTTCCGGGATAATAGATTTGTTTTCTCCCATTAGCATCTTCTTTGATTACTCTACCTTGACTGTTGTTATAAGAATCCTGAGTATTTCCGTTGGAATACCTTTGATTTCTTGGGTCATTATTGTTTTGAGGAGTATTAACTCTTCCTGCCGTTCTGTCCTGTCTTGGGCCATTATTAACAGGTCTTGATTTTACATTTGCATTATTATATCCCTGCGTGTATCCATAGTTATATCCTCTGTCAAAACTGCTATATGGATAGCCATAGTATCCACCATATCCTCCCCAGTAAGGATAGCCTCCCCACGTAGTAGCCCAGTATGGAGAGTACCAACTATTGTAAGAATACCAAGGCGAATAATAGTCATAGTAATAAGGGGAGCCCCAGCCTCCATATGAATAATATGGACTCGCACACCCATAACCATATCCAGGATAAAATGAATTATAGCCATAATAACTGTTCCAGCCCCAACCTGTGTTATATCCGAAACTTACTGTAACTCTTGAAGTAGGCCCAAAGGAAGCATATGGGTTCCATCCAGTTGTATAACCCATTCCCCAATTATATCTCCTGGAAGAATTACTGTTATAGATGTAATCATCGTTGTCATAATAATTATTGTTCGTGATATAAGTATCACCTCCAGAACTTGTAGAAGACGAGGTGCTGCTTTTGTAAGTATACCTCGAATAGTCTACAGGTTTATCACTTGAAGAATAACTGTATTCGTTGGTCGAAGACTGGTTATTATTATTTGAATAGTTTTGATTATTCTCAGAATTGTAATTCTGAGGCATATCATTTCCTGAATACGTCTGGTTATTGGTGGCAACAGGTTGTACCTTCTTTTTATCCTTGGAAGAAAAATAAAGGTCATCATTTTCAGGAGAAGATGATGTGAACTGATTACTGGTACAAGCTCCCATCATTCCTAACACCGTCAATACCAGTAAATTTTTGAGTCCAAATGATTTCATAGTAATACTATTTATCTGTATTAATAACTAACGAAACGAACCTTTAGTCCATTATCTTTAAGCAAATTAATTTATTTTTAGCTAAAGGACTATGAAAAACCGTTTTATTCAACTTTTAAAAACAATTTTCTAGTCTTATAGTATATTTGCCACTTCAAAAATTAAAGATCAAAAGGTATACCAAAATCTATAAAAATAATGAGCAAAGGATTGCCAAAAAGAAGTGAAGATTATTCAGCATGGTATAATGAACTGGTCAAAAGAGCAGATCTGGCTGAAAATTCGGCGGTTAGAGGTTGTATGGTTATTAAACCCTATGGTTTTTCCATTTGGGAAAAAATGCAGTCGGTTTTAGATAAAATGTTTAAAGATACAGGACACTCCAACGCCTATTTCCCTCTTTTTATCCCAAAATCATATTTAAGCAAAGAAGCAAGTCATGTTGAAGGGTTTGCAAAAGAATGTGCTGTAGTAACGCATTACAGATTAAAAAATTCTCCAGATGGAAAAGGTGTAATTGTAGATCCGGAAGCAAAGCTTGAAGAAGAACTTATTGTAAGGCCTACTTCTGAAACAGTAATCTGGAGTACATATAAGAATTGGATTCAGTCATATAGAGATCTGCCACTGCTTGTAAATCAGTGGGCTAATGTGGTTCGTTGGGAAATGAGAACTCGTTTGTTCCTTCGTACAGCAGAGTTTTTATGGCAGGAAGGTCACACTGCCCATTCTACATCTCAGGAAGCCATCAGAGAGACTGAGCAAATGCTTGAAGTATATGCACATTTTGCAGAGCAATTTATGGCAATGCCTGTTATAAAAGGTAAAAAGACTGCAAACGAACGCTTTGCTGGCGCTGAGGATACTTATTGCATTGAAGCTTTAATGCAGGACGGAAAAGCTTTACAGGCGGGAACTTCCCATTTTCTGGGACAAAATTTTGCCAAAGCATTTGATGTAAAATTTGCAAATCAGGCAGGCCAATTGGAGTTTGTCTGGGGAACCTCATGGGGAGTGAGTACCCGATTGATGGGAGCGCTTATTATGGCTCACTCGGATGATGAAGGCCTTGTTTTACCTCCAGCTCTGGCGCCTATTCAAGTGGTAATTGTACCAATTTTCAAAGGAAAAGAACAACTTGAACTGATAAGAGAAAAAGCTGAGGTCATAAGAAAACAACTTCTTGCAAAAGGAATTTCTGTGAAGTTTGATGACAGAGATACTCAGACTCCGGGCTTCAAATTTGCAGAATATGAGCTTAAAGGGGTACCTGTTCGTTTGGCACTAGGTGCAAGAGACCTAGAAAATGGAACGATTGAAATTGCACGTCGAGACACAAAAGAGAAAAAATCGTTTAAAATAGAGGAAGCCGTGTCTCAGGTAGAGTCTTTATTGGCAGATATTCAGCAAAATATTTTTAATAAAGCATTAAAATTCAGGGAAGAGAATACTACTAAGGTTGATTCTTTTGATGAATTTGTAAAAGTGTTGGATACAAAAGGCGGTTTCATTTTGGCTCACTGGGATGGTACTTCCGAGACTGAGGAAAAAATCAAAGAAGAAACAAAAGCAACTATCAGGTGCATTCCTCTTGATGCTAAAGATGAAGTTGGTAAATGTATTTATACAGGTAAGCCCAGTTCGAAGAGGGTAGTATTTGCCAGAGCATATTAATCATATAACTTTAAGACTGTCCCAAAATATTACTTGGGGCAGTCTTTCCTTACTGTAAGGCATTGTTCTACTCTAATGCCTTGAAACAGAAACCATTTTTCTTTTATTTTAATAGCATCATAGGATAGTTTCATTGTTTTCCCATTCATGTCCTGCACTGCCATAAATACAGTATAGTTATTCTCATTTTTTTTCATCTCCTGTTGGTCTACAAGTTCTGTCTCTGACCAGTTTAGCTGATGACTTATGCCAGCTTCCTCAACAGTTGCAAAGTTTTCTTTTGTTTGATTTTTAAAGGTTTCTACATCTATTTGGTCATAGATGTATTTATCTTTTTGGGAAGCATGATTTTTTAAGTATAAAATTTCATTTTCTTCCGGAATATAAGAAGTGAGCATATCAAAATTGTTCATCTTTAGGGCACTAGCTAATGCTCCTGTAATCTCCTTGCGTTTTGTAGCACCTCTTTTTTCAATGTCCACTTCATCATCCATTATGTTGATTGAAAAAAGAATTAATAATATTGATATAGTTTTTAGCATGTTTTTTACATATATCAATACAACCCGGGCTAAAAATGAATAGTTATTTAGGCTGTAATACTCCCTGTTACTCACAGATTTCAATAATAGGGGAGGGAATAAAATTGGCCTATTTGGATTAATTACATACCTTTAAGGAAATTATCATTTTAAATAACCGTTTTTTACAGAACATTATAAATTAAGATGTCTGTCCATAAATCAGAAATTAGAAAAGTAACTACCCACCAGTTACAGGAAATGAAGAATCGTAAAGAGAAGATTTCCATGCTTACTGCTTACGATTATTCAATGGCAAAAATTCTGGACACAGCAGGTGTTGATGTTCTGCTTGTAGGAGACTCTGCCTCGAATGTGATAGCAGGTCACGAAACTACCTTGCCAATCACCCTTGATCAGATGATTTATCATGCGAGTTCTGTAATAAGAGCGGTAAGCAGGGCATTAGTTGTTGTGGATCTTCCTTTTGGGTCTTATCAGGGAAACTCTTCCGAAGCTTTAAGATCGGCCATCAGGATCATGAAAGAATCCGGAGCTCATTCTGTGAAGATTGAAGGAGGGATAGAAATAAGAGAAAGTATTCTGAGAATATTAAGTGCTGGTGTACCGGTTATGGGACATCTAGGACTTACTCCTCAAAGTATTTATAAATTTGGAACATATACAGTAAGGGCAAGGGAAGAGGCAGAAGCAAAGAAACTTATTGAAGATGCCAGGCTTTTAGAAGACTGTGGGTGCTTTGCTATTGTATTAGAAAAGATTCCTGCCGAATTAGCAAAAACGGTTGCCGATGAGCTTACCATTCCAGTAATCGGTATAGGTGCCGGCCCATTTGTTGACGGACAAGTACTTGTTACTCATGATATGCTTGGTATTACGAAAGAGTTTAAACCAAGATTTTTGAGAAGATATGCAGAGCTTGATAATATCATTACCAATGCTGTTGAAGAGTATATTAAAGATGTTAAGTCTGTAGACTTTCCCGGACAAGAAGAATATTATTAAAATTTACCATCAGTCAGGCCATTCAAGTCGGCCTGATTTTAAGTGCTTACCAAAGTGGATTTCTCAGATAAATTTGAAGTTGTTTTCGAAGACAACCATCTCGTCATAGTAAATAAAAGAAGCGGCATACTCGTGCAGGGAGATGAGACAGGAGATAAAGCATTACCGGATTATATCAAAGATTATTTAAGGGTTAAATACAATAAGCCGGGAAATATTTTTGCCGGTGTTGTTCATAGGCTTGACAGACCTGTAAGCGGACTCGTTGTGATTGCCAAAACTTCCAAAGCTCTGGAAAGAATGAATGAGATCTTCAGAGAAAGAAAGGTTGAAAAAGTATACTGGGCAATTGTTGGGAATAAGCCACCAGAACTTTCTGGCAAGCTGGTTCACTGGATGAAAAAAGATGGAAAAGTTAACGTATCCAGAACTTATGACAATCAGATAAAGGATAGTCTGCGAGCTGAACTGGACTATCAAATGGTAGGAAAGTCCGGTGAGCTGTACTTGCTTGAAGTAAATCCTCATACTGGGAGACACCATCAGATAAGGTCACAGCTGTCATCTATGGGATGTCCGATTAAAGGAGATGTGAAGTATGGATTTTCTGAAAAGAATGGTGATCATAGTATTTGCCTTCATGCAAGGAGATTGAAATTTATTCACCCTGTAAAAAAGGAGCCGATTGAACTAATTGCAGATTTGCCGGGTTCGGGAGCTTGGGGAAAGTTCAAAATGTTTGAATAACTTCAGAATGTGTTCATAATTGGTAATTAATTTTCGGTTTAATAAAAATTTTATAAAGAATGAGTTTTTGGTTAAGATTGAAAGATAAGTGGGGGATAAGAAGCAATTGGCAGATGACAATTATTTTTATTGTTTTTGCAATAACAGGAATGTCTGCAGTTGAAATCAGAAAGATTTTATTCCCATTGATGGGAGTAGTAGGTGATACTCCTTTTTATGTAAAATTCCTTCTTTGGTTATTTGTAATCTTCCCATTTTACTATGTATTTCTACTAACATATGGATTTATTTTTGGCCAGTTTCCATTCTTTTGGGCAATGACAAAAAAGACATTCGGAAGATTTGGAAAGCCATTTAGACGATAAAATCATTATAAAAAAAGGGGAATAGAATTCCCCTTTTTTATTTTAAACACCCCAATAAAGCTATTTTACTCCGGAGCTTCGGATCCTCTGAAGTCCGGAGTAGAAATAACCACACTTACAAGATTATAATACATAGAAAGATTCTACATGAGCTTTTGCTGTAGTAGAATCATCACTTAGTATTTGCATAAGATTTTTTTCAATAGTGTTAGCCAAAGCTGTTACCGGTATATCTGTTGGTCTGTTTTCAAAAGGATCCTGTAAGTGGATTGCCATTTTTTCCACAAGAAGTAATGCTGCGGTAATAGCGATCATTAGAGGAATCTCAAATAAGCCGAAGTAGCTGGTAAGTGCAAATGGAAACAGTATAATGAATATCCAAAGGGTAAAGTTGATATACATACTATAAGTAGTAGGAAAGATGGTATTCTTTATTCTTTCGCATTTACCCATAGAGTCACATAAATTGGTAATAATATGCTCTATTTTTACCTGTTGATAAGCATTGACCCAACCTTTTTCCAATGCACGATTTACATCCTGACTATGAAGATACAGCAGTGCATTTGGCTTGTTATCATGTTTGGAAACATATTCAAGTTCCTTTTCAGAAAGGAAAGGTTTTATCCGGTTAAGATTTGTCTGGTTGCGCAAAGAGTCTCCAAGGCAGTAACACCACGCAATCTGACGCTTGATAAACTTTTCTTTGAATGAATGTTTTTCAACTGAAAACTCAGGATCGTTTATAAAAGAAGATATCAGTCTGGAAAGCGTTCTTGAATCATTAACGATCGCCCCCCAGATAACTCTGGCTTCCCACCATCTGTCATATGCCTGGTTTGATCGGAAGGCGAGGAGTAAAGAAATAATGGTACCTAAAATTGTAGGTACACCGGTAGATACAGAAATGTTTTCCAGGTGCAATGATGAATCGAGGTAACCAATTATCGTTGCGTAGATAACAATAAAGACAAGTTCATATTTGATCTTGCCCAATACATATTTTATAGGAATATTTTTCTTTAGAAGCATAGGTTTATCTTAATCATGCATTTAATTATAATTAACTCTTAATAGAGGAATACCTATTTCGAATTTGGAATGTGCAGACGTTCTATTTTTGAGCATTGAATTTTTTCTTTTAGCATTCATCTCTATCAATAAATTAATCTGCATTTCTTTTAACACTGATACCGCTTTGGAAACAGAAATTGATTTATCATTAATGTTTACCAAACTATCTGACTCATTAATTATGCAAAGCCGCTGTGATGGTAATAAGTTCTGAAGGTCTGTTGGTATTGTTTTATAACCTTTTGGAATGATAATTCCGACAGAAGGATTAGTATTGATTTTACAGCCTTGTGGAATATGGAGTACCGGAGCATTACTTTTTTTTATTATATCAAACAATTCTTCCTGTTCCTTCTTGCATTGTCTGTCCGATATCACAGAAAATTGTATTCCATATTCACTGATGATATGCTCAAGTATAGCTTCAGATATTCCATATTGGCAGTGCATGTGAATATGTATATCTGTATCAGTTGCTTCTGCCTTGATTTTATCTAATTCCTCTTGAAAGTCACTGCCTGGATAGTTTTTGTATTTAGGCAGAAATAATGTTTCAATGATGGAATTCGGAAGTGGTACAGAATACAATAGAATAATCTTTAAAGAACTGGAGTTAACCAATGCTTTAAGGTTCTTAATTGTAATAAATGTTTCTTCCGAGAAATCCGTTGGAATCAGAAATGTTAGCATATCTGTTCTGTTTCCTTACAAAATTAGAATGCGGAAATTAAAATGAGCTGAGACGGTTATAAAAATATGATTATAATTTTTGGAAAAAAATTAACACATCATCTGTCAATTCCCCATATATACTGACATTTTTATTAATGACAGGAGTTAAGATTAGAATGAAATTAGAAAAATATTAGATGGGTTTAATGTTGAATTATTATTCACTTAGTTCTTCTCGATTAAAGTAAATACTAATAGTTGTTCCTTTATCCTTTTCTGAATTGATAGAAATTTTTCCATGATGCAGACGGATAATCTTGAGGGAAAGGGGAAGGCCAATGCCATGTCCTACGAAATTTGTTGTATTGCTTCCCCTATAAAATGGCTCAAATACATGGGTGATATCTTCAGCTGGTATTCCGATACCAGAGTCTGTAACGCTTATTTCAAGAAGCTTTTCGTTAGCAAAAAGTTTTACAATTACCTTTTGGTTTTCAGAGTATTTGATGGCATTGTGAATAATGTTGATGATTGCGAGTTTCATCCACATTCTATTTACTGAAAGGGATATCCATTCAATGTTTTCAGGCATTTCAGAAAATTCAAGGCTAACCTGATTGTCAGGTATTCTTCTTGTGAGATCTGCTTTTACTGCAAGTAAAAGCTCGTCCATCTGAACTTTTTCTGTGATCAGCTTTTTACCATCAAAGCCCAGTTGAGACATTTTTAACAAGCTCGTTATGAGTTGGTCCAGTTTACTTGCTTCCAATGCAATTGTATTCAAAGATTGGATATATTCTTCAGTACTTCTGGGCCTTTTCAGGATGATCTCAGACTCACCTAATATTGTTGTAAGTGGAGTTCTTAATTCATGAGAAGCGTTGCTTACAAAATGGCTCTGCATTTCAAAAGAAGCTTCCAGTCTGTCAAGCATGTTGTTAAAGATATTTGCAAGGTGAGACAATTCGTCCTTTCCATTTCCTGGCTCAAGGCGAAGGTGCAGATTAGATGCACGGATCTGATCAACCTCTTTTACAATTCGGGCTATAGGGTTTAATATTTGATTTGAAAATAGTATTGCTGCTATGAGTATAATTACACAACATGCTATGAAACCTATAATAAGTAAATTTCTCAGAGATGAAAGAAGTTCATTTCCTTCCTGGTCAATAGCAGTAAGTATTACAGCATAATGAGGATATTGGTCTTTATAATAAACTCCAACAAAAAAGTCATCTCCGTCTTTATATTCAGCATATCCTGTTTTAATAATATCATCCAGAAAGGTTGAAGGCAAAGCACTTAAAACGTTTCTTTTTGCCTTGGAATAAATGGTATCTGTCCGAATTAAATATTCTTTTTCACCTGTCAAAGGTACAAGGTGTTTTTTGCGGACTTCTTCATATACAGGTTTTGCATTTAAATCTTCCTCCATATGCTTGTGCGCTGCTATGGAGGCTCTAGCCTTAAGTCTTGTATAAAAATTTCTGGTCGCGAAATGAGATGTAAATAAAAATATAAAAATACTTAACAACAGCAAAGTTGCTGCTGTCAGAGAAATATAAAGAATAATAACTTTATTACGTATGGTCATTTTAGTCGTCTTTTCTCATAACATAGCCCATACCAACTACAGTGTGTATCAATTTTTCTTCGAACCCTTTGTCTATTTTTTTTCTTAAATAGTTAATGTAAACATCCACCACATTAGTATTCATGTCAAAATTAATATCCCAAACATTTTCAAGTATGCTTACCCTTGATAATACTCTTCCCTGGTTTATCATGAGATATTCCAGAAGTTTAAATTCTGTGGCTGTGAGTGTTATTTTTTCATCTCCTCTTTTGACAGTTTTATTGGAGGTGTTTATTTCCAAATTGGAAAACTTTAATATGAAGTTTTTGGGATTGTTTTTCTGGGTTCTCCTTTTAATCGCTTCTATTCGTGCCAACAGCTCGGAAAATTTAAATGGTTTTATCATATAGTCATCAGCGCCTGCATTAAGGCCGGATACTACGTTTTCAGTAGTTCCAAGTGCTGTTAGCATTATGATAGGTACATCGGTATTGTCCTCTCTTATTCGTCTGCAAACCTCCATCCCATTGATACCGGGAAGCATAAGATCAAGTATAACCAGGTCAAATGCGTGATCAGTCATCATCTGAAGACCGGTAGCTCCGTCCATAGCTATGCTTGCGGAATGTCCTTCTTCCTGAAAGCCTCTCATAATAAAAGAAGCGACATTTACTTCATCTTCAATGATCAGAATTTTCATTTTTTGTAAATCTAAATTCAAATATACTTACCGTTCTTTTTTAATTTTTAGTATGAAGAAAATTTCCTTTGACTTTTTATAGTTTTTGAGCAAAAACTTAAAATGTAAAGTCGGAAATGATTCCGTAGGATCTTGATTATAAATGATTTTTAAAAAACTTTGAGCTATGTTTTTTAAACAGAAACTTTTTTAAGATAGTTTGAAATAATTAAATAAGTTTTATTTTTACCTTAATCAATTCCATTAAAAGAGTCTCCCACTCTTTCCCTTGAACTTAATAATACCAGTAAAATGACAACGCAAACTGAGGTTATCCGGCGGAATTATGCAGCTTTAAATATGGATATCTCCTGGCTGGAATCTGTTCTTGATCTGAGAATTTCATTCCAGGTTTTTGAAGGGGATTTGCTCTCTCTAGTCCCGGCTCCCGAAGTGTTGGTAGGAGATATCTATAGTTCCATTATTGAAAAATGTAATCTTTCACCGGCAGAAAGGCTGATACTTGTATTGAGTCTTAGTCCATTTTTAAAGCCGGAATTAAGCAATAGATTTCTTTCCGTAAAAAATCAGCTGGAAATGATACCATCAGAAATAGGTGGTACTCTTGGCAAGGCTTACAGAGGCTTTATACCTACAATACAAACTGCACTTTATCTGCTTGCTGGTAGACAGGGAAATGCACTTGATTGGTTGTATTTGTTTAATCCGGAAGAGAAATTGAGCGCATTTCACCTTATTTCTCTTTATGCAGCCCAGACTGATGAGCCTTTCACAAGCCAGTTACTAAATCCTTCAAAGGAAATCATAGATTGTCTGATTAATGGGAAGGCACTGGAACCTCACTATTCACCTGATTTTCCTGCTGAAAAAATATCAACTTCACTGGAATGGAATGATCTGGTGTTAAATAAGGAAACACAGGATCAGGTTGAAGATATTCTTGATTGGGTTCGTTTTGAAAAACAGTTGTTAAGTAATAAAGACTATGCCCGAAAGACAATGCCTGGTTATAGGGCATTATTTGCAGGGCCTCCCGGAACAGGAAAAACTCTAACAGCTTCCTTAATCGGAAAAGTTACAGGAAGGGAAACTTATAAGATAGATCTATCTATGATCGTATCAAAGTATGTAGGAGAGACAGAAAAAAATCTTTCAAAAATTTTTAGCAGAGCACAAGGACAAAATTGGATCCTTTTTTTTGATGAAGCTGATGCATTATTTGGTAAAAGATCAGAAACGAAAGATGCTCATGACAGATATGCGAATCAAGAGGTAGCATACTTACTTCAACGTGTGGAGCAATATGATGGACTTGTTATACTAGCCAGCAATTACAAAAAAAATATTGATCAGGCATTTTATAGAAGACTTCAATCAATTGTGAGCTTTTCCTTGCCTGACTATTCAGAACGGTTGCTGTTGTGGGAAAAAACAAAACCAGAGGGGTTTGTTTATGATGAAGGTGTAGACCTGAATAATCTTGCAGAACGTTATAAAATTTGCGGAGGATCTGTAACAAATGTATTGCGCCATTGCTGTCTCAAGGCTGTCTCAAGAAGCTCAAATAAAATAATGTCTAAAGATTTACTGACTGGTATAAACAGAGAATTTGCAAAAGAGGGTAAAGCAGGTGTTTAATATTTATAAGAAATAAATTGTCTTTTAAACTTATCTTTAAATCGTCAAAGGAGTATTGAATAAATTGCTCTTGAACCATTTGTAAATTCCACAACCCTGAAGCCAAATAGGAGAAGGTGATTAAGATAAGAAAAGAGGTTATGACCTTATTACATTCAAATATTAGATTGGCAGATTTTAATGATGGTTTCTACAGGATATGAAAAAAGTATATCTTGCAATAAACAACAGAAAATCATAGAACTATATAGTTTTCGGCACCTTAAGCATATGATAAAAGATCAAGGAGTACAAATTTATTTCAATTCATTGCCAGAAGATCGAAAGGTAGCAATGACAGAACTTAGGGATGTTATAGTCAATAATCTACCCAAAGGTTTTGAAGAAGTAATAAGTTATGGGATGCCAGGTTACGTAGTTCCGCATTCTTTATTTCCACAGGGATACCATTGTGATCCTAAATTACCACTACCTTTTATCAGTATAGCTTCCCAGAAAAACTTTATAGCTCTCTATCATATGGGTATTTATGCAGATGATACTTTGTTGAAATGGTTTATTGATGAATATGCAAAAGTAAACAAAACAAAGCTGGATATGGGTAAAAGCTGTGTCAGGTTTAAAAAGATAGAGCAGATACCCTTTAAGCTAATAGGGGAGCTTGTTTCTAAAATGACTCCAGAGGCATGGATAAATCTTTATAAGCAAAAGTTAATTCGGTCATAAATGGATTTTGGATAATTATTCGGATATATAATAAGTTGAGTGCATCTTTACTTTAGAAAAAATATTTTAAAAATTTTATTAATTGGTAGTTAAATTAAATATATGGGATTTGAGTATTTTATTCATGTAGAACTCTCCGAAGACAACAAAGAAAAGCTAAGACAAATGGTGGACTTTGAATCTGACGATGAAAATTGGGGAGATGTAATCGAGGTTGAAGAATCCGGAATTTATGTGTGTAAAAGTGTTAAACGGGAAGTTTGGGAAGGTCTTGAAGAGCTTAAGTTGTTTCTTGATAAAAATTCGTTAAAGTATAATATTGAAGAATTATAGCTTAAGTTATGTACCCGATAATATTTTCATTTCATTCAATAATAAGATGGTTATTGGTTCTGGGACTTATAGGAACTACCATACTTTTTGCAAGTAATAGAAATAATGGTAAGGCTGCTTTTAAGCTCGGTGATATATTTAAATCAGCAACTGTCTCTTTTGCTCATCTTCAGCTTATTTTAGGTTACTATCTTTATTTTGAAAGCCCAATGGTGAAATATTTCAGGGCTAATATAAAAGAAGGTCTGGCCATTCCTGAAATGGCTTTTTTTGGTTTGTATCACGTATCAATGATGACCATCGCTGTATTTGTATTAACAATAGGATCTTCTATTATTAAAAGATCTCAGACATATGAGCTGAAAAGGAAATATGTATTGATCTATTTTGGAATTGTGATATTCATCATCTTTCTTGCTGTACCATGGCCCTTTTCTCCTTTTATATCCAGGCCATATTATAGAAGCTTCTAGAATGAAATCAAGAGTATTATCAATAATACTCTTGATTTTTTTAATGTTCAATTTCTTCTTCTGTTAATACTTTTTTATACTCTTTTTGGAAATATAATTTCTCCATTAATTTTCTATTAGGCATAATTTGTTTGTCAAGATAGGTGAGTTTCCAATTGGTTCCGTCTTCAGGATCTTCAGCAGCAAATTTGGCAATACCTGCATCAGCCCAAATTTCATATCTGGTTATAAGTATCGTGGATAATTTTAAAACGGGCTTCAGGAGTTTTAACCATTTGTTTTTAATGGCCATTTGCACAAAGACTTGAATTTTTGTCTCATTAGCATTAACAGGGACAAGAAAGCTGGTTATAATAAAGGAAACAGCCCGTTCAGTTGTTTTGTGTTTATCAGTCCAATAGTTTTTGTATGATCCATGCAACGGCCTGAACTTGAATATCCAATCATTGTGATAGTGATCGCCTTTTTTTATCCCGAAAAATGAACTTAGAAACATGGGCAAGTTTCTGTATTTACAGTCGAGAAAACCATAGGTCTGTTCTTCTTCAATTTTAACCTTGAAGTCTACTGTATTAAGATCATTAGAACTGGGACCAATAAAAGTATGTACTTTAAACGCATGCTCAATTTCACCAAAGTTATCAAGTGCAACTTTTACAGGAGCATTAAAGTGAGAAGAAAATTTATCTATAAATTCATATCCAGGTTGCATAAACTCAGGAAATGTGTCATCAGGTGTGTTCTGGTTAGCAATCCAGATAAAGCCATATTTATCCCAGGTCTTTAAGCTATGTACTTCGCAGGTTTTGTTTGGTACGGAAGGACTCTGAGCTTGTCCTGATGCATTGATCCTCCAGGCATGATAGGCACATACAAGTTCTCCTTCTTTATTTATTTTGCCTTTAGATAATAGAGCTCCCCGGTGTGGACATGCTATGGGAAATGCAACAGGTTTACCATTGTTGTCTCTATAGAGTACATATTTTTTTCCATTCACTGTTACCTCTTTTATCTTTTTCTTTAATGAAGAAGATTTTAGTACAGGATGAGGGAATCTAAGTATATCAGACTCTTCGCAATTATGTTTTTTCATACAAGGTCAATTTATTTATAAGAAATTCTAGCATGGACCATTCTTACATGTCCAAGTGTCTGGCCTATAATCTTTCCTTTCCTGTTTCTCAGATACATATTCTCTTGCTCCTCTGGTCCGCAATCAGTTATTACAGACAAGTTTATTTTGGATAAGAATGAACTTATTTCATCCGCATTCAGGCCAAATAAAAATGGTTCTTTAATTTTTTTCAGCCATTTAGCGATTTCTTTTCCTCCATGGGTACTGTGGTCACCATTTACGAAGTCTTTTGTAGCATAGTCGAACACGATAGAACTTCCGATCGCGCATTGAGATATAAAGCTGAGAACTTGTACAACGACCTTTTCAGGCAGATAATAAGAAACTCCTTCCCACAAAAAAAGAGTACGTTTATTTTTGGAGAATCCAGCTTCCATTAAAGCTTCATGAAAAGGCCTTTCATTAAAGTCTAATGGAATAAAATGAATATTAGAAGGAATTTCTTCAGGAAGGTGAACCAACTTCTTTCTTTTATTCCTCTGAGTTCCGGGAAAGTCAACTTCAAATACTTTTATTTTCTTGAGATGTATTTTAAATCTTATTCCTCTTGTATCATATCCTGCACCTAGTATCACTACTTGTTCTATATCTCCGGAAATTTCCTTGAGAAGGATTTCGTCAAAGAACTTAGTTCTGATGATAGCGAAACAATAACTCCCGGGAGACATCGCTTCAATTATCTTTTGGAGAAGCCATTGAGGTTTTATGCTTGTAATAAGACGGTACTTAAATCCAATGAAAAATTTTGCAAGGTAATCTTCGCACTGGATTAGAATATCCTCTTCTTTAGCCGTGGCTGCTCTGAGTGCAGCCACGGTTTCCGCAGAGCGGATTGCATTGTTTTTTTGTTTATTCATGAATCGGATTGAAGGCAAGTACGACAGAACCTTTGCATTTAACACCATCTTCATCTGAGAAGGAGACAGTCGTGTAAGCGAAGTGAGCATCATTAGAGGAAATGACCTTATCAATTGATATCTCTCCATAAAAGCCATCGCTGTCAAGCTGTTTTAGGAATTTTCCTTCGATCTTTACTATGAGCATTGAGGAAAGCTGCTGTTTAAGGAAGATGTCATAGTCAAGTTTTATTTTACTTTCCCAGATTGGTATGAGCCTTTGAAAGATCCCTTTCTGAAGGCATT
This sequence comes from Sporocytophaga myxococcoides DSM 11118, assembly GCF_000426725.1. NCBI lineage: Bacteria > Pseudomonadati > Bacteroidota > Cytophagia > Cytophagales > Cytophagaceae > Sporocytophaga > Sporocytophaga myxococcoides. The sequence goes on from NZ_KE384560.1 coordinate 648,590, forward strand.
TTCCAAACATTACATATGCTAGCTGATTAAAACAAATATTGAACTCGACTGCATTGAAATGTCCTGTATCATCAATGTAACAGCTTTCAGGGATTGAGAATTTTCCTCTGGCAGTGATTAAGCTGGAGGTAGAATTAGGCTCCAGCTTTTCCAGGAAATGAGTGATCTCAGCTTCATGCAGATATTTAGCATGATTTCTATAAGGCTTTAATATAAGATCAAGAAAATCGGGTGAAATTTCTATTGTCGGAGTTTCGCTTTTATAAGTGTTATTTAGGGCAGTTGTCATAGTAGTATCAGTTTTGTAATGTTGTTACATCTTCATGGAGTTGAGAGGCACACAAAGGAAATGCATCCTTTAAAGTAATTCTGTACATCATAGTTTCTTCTTCTTTCTTCACATCTTCGTGAATGTTTTCAGTGATGGCTTTTTTTCGTCCTGAACAGTGAGCAAGAAAGCGATTATCCCATATAATAAGATCACCGAGAGACCAGGTAACTTCTCTGATAAACTGATCTGTTTCAGCAAAATCAAATATTTCGTTTAGTATCCTTTGAGAATCATCCAAAGACTTGTTTTTAATTCCTACAGTAAAGCCTCTTGTAGCATATACAATTTTTTCTTTAGTATATGGATGTTCAAGTATGGCAGGATGATTAACTGGTGGGGCATAGAAGTCAATCATTTCCAGCATTTCAGAGATATCGATACCTGCATCTTCAGGGCGGATTTTATATTTCCATCTGCCGCTATGGATAAATTCTTCACCTTCTATTTCATTAAGAAGATTCTTTGGAAGTGATTTGTATACTGCGTTCATGTCAATGAACTTAGTTGTTCTTTTAACAGTTGATGGAAGTACCTTAGGAAGTAACATAGTAAGTACTTTCGGATCCTTTTCAAATGAAGTATCAGAGTGCCAATAGCCACCGGTACGAGGTACTCCTATCTGTTTTCCATCTTTCTTTACATTTGATGATACGAATATCAGTGGGAATTTTGGGTGATGATAGTTCTCCTGCAGATAGGGTATTGGAGTACCAAACCTAGTAGCAAAGTTGCAATAAGCTTCATCAGAAATATTCTGATTCTTCAGAATGATGATTCTGTTTTTGTAAAGCTCATTTTGCAATGTACTGATTTCAGCATCTGAAATGTTGTTTACGTCAACGCCGTGTATATTACAGCCGATAGCAATTTTTTCTGTTTTCATAAATGTCTTTTTTAATAAATTTTTTCCTGAATATTATAAATGATATAGTGCGCCTGGCCCAGATTTATATTACCTGGATGGTGATACTGATGAAGCCAAAACGGTACTGGTTTATTATGCCTTGAAAGACACAATAGGTTGGTGGTTTAAGAATGAAGCGCGCTTTTCTTCTTAGATACATAAGGGTTATAGAAGGACCTTGTCAGAAACGTAGCTAGTGTTTATGACCATAACCCGGATCAAAAGTATATAATAAAAAAATATCTAAAAATTTTTGAAATACTTTTTTTGCTTTTGTTATTAAAAATGCAGTAAAGGGGTAGAAGCCTTTAAATGTTTGTGTTTTAGGAAATTAAAATACATCGTAAATGCTCGCTGTTTCGGCGATAAAGAGTTTAATGTTATGGGTAATTGGTATTTTATAAAGTGAATGTTGAATTAATCATTGTTGTATCTATAGCAGCATCTTTAGTTGTTATACTTACAAAATATGGTTGAGTTTTTAAGATAAAGTCTGTTAATCTCAAAATATATCTATAAAGTAATGCTGATTGATTAAGTCGGCAATATAGTGGTATTAAGAATAGGTAATCTATCATCTTCATGATTTATTCCAATGGAATTGTTTTTGCATCTCAGGCTTTCAAGTTATATTAAAATTTATGGGTGATGTTAACTCTATAAAAGTTAGGGAACTCAACAAGGCATTGATGGAAATATCTTTAAAAGGATATATTACTGGCATGGTGGCAGAAGGTTTTCATTTTATGGATATTCATTTTTATTAGGTGTTATTTGGAAGATCCCTTAGAGCGGAATTTTAATAAATTAGTTTGTGTTTTATTTTATTGATTTTTAATTGCTTATTCTTTTGTTGGAAAACTTTTGTTTTGGGGGGGCGTACAGATTTCTGGTAAAAAGTGAAAATTTAATTACTATATAGAAAGCATTTATTTTATGAACATAGAAATCTTTTCATCTTACTTTTAATTTTTCAGTTTAATTTAAAAGTTTTTGCTCAGGTCCCAACGAATGGACTTGTTGGTTATTTCCCTTTTAATGGTAATGCCAATGATTTATCTGGTGGCGCAAATAATGGCGTTGTCAATGGTGCAGTTCTTGTTGAAGATAGATTCGGAAATCCGAATTCTGCATATTATTTTGATGGAGTTAATGATTACATAAAAATCAGCGGAGCAGAAGAGTTGAGGAATCCTACCTATACTTATAGCTTTTGGGTAAAGGTAGCATCTTATCCATCAAATGAGTCGGCTGGCGCGATGCTTGAATTCGGAAGTGTTCCGGCTCAGCCTAAATATGGAATTAATGTTTCGTTAAATAATAATTATCTTACTTCTCAAGGTAGGGTATATACAAGTGGAAGTACGAATTTTACGTGGATAAGTACTAAAAATACAGCCTTACCTTCACTCGCAAGATGGTATCATATCTTGGTCTCAAGAAATGATAAAATGAACGTATGGGTCGATGGAGAATTAGTAAGTACTTCTTCAGTGGATGGATTAACTCAATACTATACTACTCCTCTTGATGGATACATTGATAGTGTATTCCGGACAAGTGAATCAGGAAGAGGCGATTGTTGACTTATCTTCATGGGGGGGACCTGGAATATATCTTGTTCAGGTTTTGGATGGTGGAAATAACATAAAAGAAACCAGAAAAATAGTTCTTCAATAATAGATGAGATATAAAAAGAAAGCCCTTTGATTCATATGGATCAAAGGGCTTTCTTTTTATATTAAGTGAAATTTGCCTTAATCAGCAAAAACACCACCTATCTTCTTCTTCCTTTCCATTTCTATAGCCATCACATTGTTGACGGCTACGAATATTTCATTTTCTACTGGATTTGGGAAAATAACTTCTGCAAGCTTTTCATTTTTGTCTCCAAGATCTACTTTATGTTTGCTGAGCTTAATCTTACCATCTTTTACTTTCTTATCGGTTAAGAAAATATAGTAAAGGTCATCTTCCTGCAGTATGCTGGAACGTGGCACTGTAGGAGCAGGAGTATTATTACTCTTATTCTCTAATGTCGCCATGATGTTCATATCTGGAAGTATGATGCTTTTGTCAGGAGCAGAGAATTTAACAAAGACATTGATGGCTTTAGTGCTTTCATCAATTACTTTATCAATATTAAATACAGTCCCCTGCACTTCTCCGAATGAATGGTTGATAAAGTCAAGGGTTACAGGTTGACCGGACTTAATAAGGTCTATATCTTTCTCATAAACATAAATTTCAGCAAGAAGCTGGCTCACATCTATCAATTCAGCAAGGATAGTTTCTGATGAAGCAATCATACCAACACTCACCGGCAAAGAATGGATATATCCGGAGATAGGAGCTTTAATGGATAATTTCGTTCTTATTGCATCAGATCCATTACCTTCCATGTCAATGCCTAATAAAGCTAGTTTAGCTTTCAGAGATGCTTGTCTGTTTAAGGAAGCTCTATGTTTGGTTTGTACAGTTTGAAGATCCACAAGCGCTCCTACATTGTTTTTTCTGAGTTCTTCTTGTCTGGTCAGTTCAATAGTTAAAAAATCCGTTTCATTTTTTGCCGCAAAATATTCTTCTTGTAGTTCTACAAGTCTCATGCTGCTTAATTCAATAAGAGGTTTTCCTTTCTCCACATAATCACCTTCATGAACAAATACTTTTTCTATTTTTCCCTGTACATTGGAGCTTACCTCTGCACGATAATTGGGTAAGGCTACAATTTTTCCATTAAAATGTATGTATGACTCCAAAGCCTTTTTCTCAGGGGCAACAAGACTTATTTCAAGTCTTCTCAATTGGTCCTCGGTTAGTTCAATGGAGTTCTCATCAATGACTGGTGCTGAAGCACTTTTATTATCTTTGTGACATGCTTGCAATATAATAATGAGCATGCAACATAGATAGCTTGATATTAATTTATGCGAAATTGAATTTATCATGATAAAGTATGTTTAGGAGTGTTTTAATTATTTTCCGGCAGGTATTTTTTATACCAGCTTTCTGATTGATCCTTTTTAAATATTGTATAAAAAACAGGTAGTACAATTAGTGTGAGGAACGTGGCTGTAAACAAACCTCCGATCACCACTGTTGCAAGCGGTTTTTGTACTTCGGCTCCTGCGCTGGAAGACATAGCCATAGGAAGGAAACCTAAGGCAGCAACAAAGCTGGTCATTAATACAGGTCTTAATCTGTCTTTAAGTCCTATTAACACACGTTGTTTAGGGTCTATAATTCCTTCTTGAAGCAAATCGTTAAATTTACTAACAAGCAAAATTCCATTCAGCACAGCTACACCGAATAACGCAATGAATCCTACACCAGCAGAGATACTGAAGTTCATATCTCTAATCAATAATGAGAACACACCTCCCACTGCAGAAAGGGGAACAACTGAAAATATTAAGAAGCTGTCTCTGAAAGTACCGAATGAAATAAACAGTAGAATAAAGATAATTAGAAGTGCAATGGGCACAACTATTGATAACCTGTTTTTTGCTCGTTCAAAATTTTCGAATTCACCACCATATTGCACAGTATAACCTTGAGGTATAAATATTTCATTATTTATTCTGGTACGAACGTCAGTTACGACAGACGCAAGATCTCTGCCCCTTACATTAAAGCCTATGTTGGATTTCCTCTGTAAATTTTCATGACCTATTTCTGATGGCCCTACATCTTCGCTGATTTCAGCAAGGTGGTGCAATGGAAGCGGATTTCCATCTTTATCACTGATGAGAAGATTATTGATGTTTTCAGTTTTACTTCTTTCATCACTGGATAATCTGACACTAAGATCAAAACGTTTGTTGTTTTCGTAGATAATCCCTGCGATACCTCCTGCGAATGCCGTCTGAATAGCTCTGTTGATTTGGGAAACAGTTACACCGTAATAAGCCATATGGTCTCTGTTATACTTAATGTTGATCTGAGGTAATCCATAGATTTTGTTTTCCTGAACATCGGTAGCTCCTTCCACTTCCTTTATAATTCCGATGATCTGATTGCTTTTGCTCACCAGCGTATCAAGGTCAGGTCCGAATACCTTAACTACAACATCCGTTCTTGCTCCACTCATCAATTCATTTACTCTGTTTTCTATAGGCTGCTGAATTGAAACCACAATTCCAGGGAATTTTTGCATTACCTCAGATACAAGGTCTGCCAGATCCTCCTGAGTCTTTGCTTTTTTCCAGTGATCCTTATCTTTCAGCACCACTACAATTTCCTGAGCTTCCAGAGGCATTGGATCTACTGGTACTTCAGATGTTCCTATTTTCGAAACAATACGTTCAATCTCATTAGGAAACTCCCTGATGAGTTCAGTCTGGATCTTATCGCTAAGTTTTAAAGATTCAGAAAGTGAAGTTCCAACAGGAAGGTTTACTTCTATTACCAGATCTCCTTCCTGAAGTTTTGGAATAAATTCTCCTCCGATAATGGCAAACCCGAATATCCCTGCACCGAGGACAGCAAGCGCAAAACCTATGATAGCAGCTTTCTTTTCCATGCCCCACACAAGGATTTTTCTGAGGAAATTATATACAGCATCGATGAGCTTTTGAGAAATTCCATGATCTTCGTGTGAAGAGGGCTTTATAATCAAAGCAGACATCATGGGTACGTAAGTTATGGATAAAAGCAAAGCTCCTATGATCGCAAAGCTTACTGTTTTGGCCATCGGTGTAAACATCTTACCTTCTATACCAGTAAGAGTGAGTATAGGAAAATAAACGATCAGAATAATCAGTCCTCCGAATACTACAGATTTTTTTACATCAGATGCAGCATTGATAACAATTTCTTGTCTCTCTCCATATCGCATTTTCTGATTTGTTCTTCCTGCCATTTTCAGAGAAAGATGTAAAACTGCAGCTTCTACAACGATGATGGCTGGATCTACAAGTAATCCGAAGTCTATAGCACCTAGACTCATCAGGTTTCCAACCACACCAAATTCCTTCATCAGACCAAAAGCAAAGAGCATGGATAGTGGAATAACAGATGCTGCAAGCAAGCTGGCTCTCCAGTTGCCAAGGAAGAATAGAATTACCAGCACTACTATTATTGCGCCTTCAATTAAATTGGTATAAACAGTCTTTATAGCTTTGGAAACAAGTTTCTCTCTGTCAATGAAAGGTTCAATAATCAAGCCTTCGGGAAGAGAGGCTTCAATTTCTTTCATTCTCGATTTTATCCTTGCGATTACATCACTTCCATTTTCACCTTTCATCATCATGATAATCCCTCCGACTACCTCACCATTTCCGTTCATGGTCATGGCTCCGTATCGAATACTATTACCATAGTCAACTTCAGCTACATCTCTTATTAATACAGGTGCTCCCACGTTGTTTTTAACAACTGATTTTCCGATTTCTTCAAGCGTTGTTGCCAGACCAATTCCTCTGATGGTAAAAGCTTTGTTGTTTTTTTCTATATAAGCTCCTCCTGTATTGCTGTTTCCACGGCTAAGGGCATCAAACAGTTCATCAATAGAAACTCCCAGCGCTTTCATTCTGTCTGGTTTTATTTTAGCCTGATATTCTTTTTTATATCCTCCGAAGCCGCTTACCTCAGCGATTCCTGGTATGCCCAGCAATTGTTTTCTTATGTTCCAATCCTGCAGGGTTCTTATTTCCATTAAGGAAAAGCTTTTATCCTTTGGATTTTCAGGTCTTACTACATATTGAAATACTTCACCAAGTCCTGTGGAAACTGGTCCCATATAAGGCTTTCCAAGTTCTTCCGGGATCTCTGCCTGCACAGCCTGAATCCTTTCGAATACCTGTTGTCTGGCCCAGTACACATCTGTATTGTCTGTAAAGACCAGTTTCACAACGCTTAGTCCAAACTTTGATGTTGACCTCATTTCAATAAGGCCCGGAATATTAGACATTGACATTTCTATCGGAGCAGTAATGAATTTTTCAATCTCAAGAGATGCAAGGCTCGGACTGTTGGTAATCACATCTACCTGATTGCTTGTTACATCAGGTACTGCATCCACTGGGAGTTCAGACAATGAGTAACTTCCCCATAAAATCAATATCAATGTTAAAACCAGAACAACAATGTAATTGCGTACGCTGAAGCTTATAATCTTTTCAATCATGATTAAATGTCTCCTAAAAGATAATTAAGGTGAATAATGGACTGGTTGTAGTTTTTCAGTGCTTCAAGGTAATTGAGCTCTATTGAAAATGCCTGCTCTATATTTAATAAGTAGACATAATATGTAATGCTTCCGAGTCTGTAGCTTTCAGAAGCAGATTTCAATGTTTGCGCAGCTTCCAGCAGGCCGGCAGATTCATAATAGTTTAGCTCCTGAGTAAACTGCCTGTATCTGCTTACTGCATGTATATACTCTCCATTGAGTTTGTATTTGCCTAGTATTAACTGATTCTCTGCTATTTCAATACCTTTGTCAGCGGCCTTTATTCTTGAATGATAGGCCCAGTAAAAGATTGGTAAGGTAACACCCATTCTTAGCCTGTATTTAAAAGCAGTATGTTCATCGCCTTGATTTAAATAGCCAACAATTAATCCTGGCATTCTCCTTGCCCTCTCGAGTTTTAAAAGCCTTTTGCTGAGATCCTGTTGTCTTTGGTAGTAGTGGTATACAGGGTTGTTGGTTAAATGCTCTGTTGTGGAGCTGTTAATAATCAGTGGTGGAAATTTTTCTATACTTCTATCAGGTATATAAGATGTATCTTCAGGTGTGCCAATGGCAAGCAAAAATTGCTTTCTGGAATTTCTGAATTCAGCAGATGCCTGCAATAGCTGCAGTTCAATGCCTTTGTACTTTGCTTCTCCGCTTATTTTTTCAAGAATACTTATTTGGCCTACATTATATCTTACCTCATTGATCTTCAATAGGCCTCGCAATATGGAGTCTTGATTTTTCAGTATTTGAAATCTTTCTCTCCAGTATTGGTAACTGATATAAGTATTTCGGACATTGAACTTTATGAGGTTTGTATTAACAGCCCTATCAGCTTTCATCAGATTGATATTAGCCTGTTGTGTTTTGTACTGCTGCATGTAAACAGTAGGGAAATCAATAGATTGAAGTATGCCTGGTCTAAGTTCATTACCCTGTGGCGCTTCAAACAGCAATTCTGTATTATAAATCTGGAGACTACTTCCTTTTAAAAGTTGTTGTTGCTCTACCTGAAGGTTTGAGACTTTTATTTGTGGGTGATTAATCAATGCTATCTGAATAGCAGAATCCGGGGATATGCTTTTCTGGCTATAACCCAGCCTGTAAAGCAAGAATAATCCTCCATAAAGGAGTAGTTTTACTCGTAGTCTCATTGTTAAAAATTAAAATTAAATATTAGAATTGTTCAATATTGGCAAATTCTCCTCTATTAGAATAAGACAATTTTGTTTTTTGCCTCTTGAGGAAATATTAGAAGCTGAATAAATATATTTCAATGTTTTGTAAATGTCAAGTGGATTTTTCTTACATGATTAACTTGGAATTGTAATAATTTTAATAATCCTAGTGGTTCAATTGTCTTAAGGAAAAAGACAATTGTATTGATTTTAAAACTCTTACCTGACCTGCAAAGGAGTTAAAATGTGGTTAAAAGGACATTAAAATGTCATTAAAAAACACTAATCTTTTTGTCCATATTTATAGTCGACTGAATAAAAGGGAGATTTAAGGAGGATCAGAAAAGTGGTTCAATCTTTGAATGACAATGGTTTAAAACTATAAAAGGATGAATAGATTTTATGTAATTATTGACAGTCAGGATTTTCCACATCGGGGAATATTGTTGATCAAACTTTAAGCTTTTAATGAAATCACTTCAATTTTTATTTACCTAACTAAGGAATTAATATGAATCAAAAACCATCAAATGCATTTATTGCCGCTTCATGGATAGCTTTGGGCGCTGGAATATGCGGCTATTTAATTGGTCTGTGGAGGGCAGAAATGCTTCTTAATGAAAAAGGATATTATTTTACAGTACTGATGTTCGGTCTGTTTTCAGTAATATCGGTACAGAAGAGCGTGAGAGACAAGCTTGAAGGGGTACCTGTAACGGATCTGTATTATGGCTTAAGTTGGTTTGCAACTCTATTGTCCATAGTACTTCTTGCAATAGGACTTTGGAATGCGGTGTTATTGCCCAGTGAAAAAGGCTTTTACGCTTTTGCATTCCTGTTAGCTATTTTCGGAGCTATCACCGTTCAGAAAAATACCAGAGATGTTCAGGCGGCCAATAAGGCCGCATTATAGAAAACAGCAACAGCTCGAGCAACAGTAAGAACATTAATGCAGTATTATGTTGCTGTTGCTCAAACTGTTGCTCTATTCTTCTTTTACTACTTCTGTCTTATACAGCAAGAAAACTTATTTTTTAGTCTTTTTCTCTAAGTTGACTGCGCTGAAGGAGAAGGACTTTAACCAATCTAAAAAAGCTTTTTACTACTTTCATGCCTGTTGGTGAATTCTCTCTTGATTAAGGTTTAGTAATATGCCTTCCTGTTTTTTTATTGATCTTTATCAAGATTCTTTCTTAATCTGGATCAAGGAAGATTAGGAATGAGGCAGTGTATCTTTGTGTTATTAGTTCAGAGCAGAATAAGGTTCTGGTTCTGAGAAACAATTGAAGAAGGTTATACTTATACTATTAACACTAAAGTTATGAAAGACGTCATATCAGGTTTACACCATATAACTGCAATAGCAGGTTCTGCACAGCGCAATCTTGACTTTTATACAAAAGTATTAGGTCTGAAACTTATTAAAAAGACAGTGAACTTTGATGATCCTGGCACTTATCATTTCTATTTTGGTGATCAGGTTGGTACTCCGGGTTCTATCCTGACTTTCTTTCCCTGGGAAGGAATTACTCCGGGAAGAAGAGGTACAGGAATGGCTACAGAGATAGGGTATGCTGTTCCGAAAGGAAGTCTGGATTTCTGGGTTAAAAGATTTGATAAACTTAATGTTACTTATAATAAACCCTCAGATAGATTTGGAGAAAAGTATCTGACCTTTCTTGATCCTGATGGATTAAAGTTAGAGTTGTATGAAACAACTGATAGCCGTACTCCTTACGTATCCGGAGATGTAGCTGCAGATGCGGCAACAAGAGGGTTTCACAATGTTACTCTGACTTTAAGCTCTATTAAAGATACTGCTGCAGTATTAACTGATATTTTCGGATTTAAACTTGATGCTGAAAATGTAAATCGTTTCAGGTTTAAAACTGATGCAGTAGAAAATGCCAACATAGTAGATCTCGTAGAGGCTGCAGGAGAAGGTCGTGGACATGTTGCCGGTGGCACTGTTCACCATGTTGCATTCAGGGTAAAAGATGAGGAGGTATTGATGAAATACAGGGATGTCGTAGTCGGTAAAGGTTTTAATATTACTCCGAAGATTGACAGGAATTATTTCTATTCCTTATACTTCAGGGAGCCAGGTGGAGTACTCTTTGAAATAGCAACTGATAATCCTGGATTTGCAGTGGATGAGGATGTGAATGAATTAGGTAAAAACTTGAAGCTGCCGGCTCAATATGAGTCAAAGAGAAGTCAGATAGAAAAAGTTTTGCCTAAACTTGTAGAAGCTTAATATTAAAAATTATGCATCAGATTAATATTGTATATAGAGGTAAAAAACTTGAAGAGGCAGGGAAGGTGCTTATAATGTTACACGGGAGAGGGGCGTCGGCTGAAGACATCCTTTCCCTGTCTTCTTATTTCAAGATGAATGATGATTTTGCAATTATCGCTCCGCAGGCAACTAATCATACATGGTATCCTTATTCTTTTCTGGCTGAGCCTTCGCGGAATGAACCATTTCTGTCGTCAGCGATTGATTTATTGAATGGTATTGTAAATGATCTTGTCTCAAAGGGGATAGCAAAGGAGAATATATATATCCTAGGCTTTTCTCAGGGGGCTTGTCTTACTTTGGAGTTTGTTGCGAGAAACGCAACCAGATGGGGAGGAGCCATCGCATTTACCGGCGGATTGATCGGTGATAAATTATATGCCGAAAAATATAAGGGGGATTTTGCAGGTACTCCAATCTTTATAGGTACAAGTGATCCTGATTTTCACGTTCCTGTTCAAAGGGTAAAGGATAGCACCTCTTTACTGACAAAGATGAATGCGAATGTAAAAGAGATTGTCTATAAAGATATGGGACACACCATTATTCAGGAAGAGATAGATTGGGCGAATAAGTGGGTTTTAAATAGTAATCAAAATGTTTAGTATAACAAAAGTATACAGCGATGTTAATGGAGACAGTCATTTTGAAGATGTCTCCATTGATTTGAAAGAAGCGGGTACCATTGGAAGGCTCTCTGAAACCCAACCGACCAAAGGTGTGATATTCAGAGAAGTGGAGCCTTCTTATGATTTTGATTTTCATACTGCTCCTCAAAAGCAATATATTATATTACTTGATGGGGAAATTGAAATAGAAACTTCTTTGGGAGTAAAAAGAAGTTTTAAGGGAGGAGATATCCTTTTAATGGAAGACACAGAGGGAAAAGGGCATAGAACCAGAAATCTTACTCCAATCAGGAGAAAATCAATTTTTATAACCCTGCCATAATAGATTTTAGAGTATTTTTTATTTTATATATTTCTCCTCTCTTTTCTTGATACAGGTCAATCTGTTTCCGTATATAAATTTCTAATTTTATATCGTTTACAGATTAATTAACATTGATATGAAACATCTGATTTTATGCATGCTATCTGCACTGGTTTTAAGTGCCAATGCCCAGACAAAACCAGAAGGTCAGTTTAAGTATGTTCTTCATAAGGCCAATACAAGAGGAACTTCTGAAATAGCCTGGTTGCTTAGTTACCATACATTTTCATTCAGTGATTACTACGATCCTGACAGAATGAATTTTGGCACTCTCAGAGTCCTGAACGATGACAGGATAGACGGTGGAAAAGGCTTTGGTACACATCCTCATAATAATATGGAAATCATCACAATTCCTTTAGAGGGGACGGTTGAACATAAAGACAATATGAAAAACAGAGGTCTGATTAATGCAGGTGATGTACAGATAATGTCAGCCGGGACAGGTATTACACATTCAGAATATAACTACTCTAAATCAGACACATTAAGACTCCTTCAGATCTGGGTGTTTCCTAATCAGCAAAATGTTCAACCAAGGTATCAGCAGAAAAATGGTGTATTAAAAAATCAGCCCATAAATACTTTGGTAAAAGTAGTTTCTCCTAATGATACCACTGCTCTTTTTCTTTATCAGAATGCAGTGTTCTCGGTTGGGAAATTTAAAAAGAACCATAAGGTTGCTTATCCATTAGCTTTTAAAGGGAATGGTGTATATGCCTTCATAATTAAAGGCAAAGCAAAGATAAATGGAATAGACCTGGCTGCAAGAGACGGGCTTGGTATCTGGAATGCAGACAAGATCTCTATAGAAGCTTCAGAAGATCTTCAGATTTTATTGATGGACGTTCCAATGATTGACTGATGTACCTGCATATTCTTCATCCTATATTTGATGCGGAGTTTTATGACTACGTAAAACTTGGCTGGGATCATATCATAGATATTAAAGCCTATGATCATCTCTTATTCGTTATGACTTTATGTGCCTTGTTTACCTTCAATGAGTGGAGGAAGATATTAGTGATCATTACAGCTTTTACTATCGGCCATTCCCTGACATTGGCACTCTCGACGCTTGATTATATATTGCTACCTCCGGACTGGGTGGAAGTTTTAATTCCCATGACAATCTTTTTTACAGCAATGACAAATATTGTCAGAAAGAAAAAAGAGTCTGAAGGAAAAACGTTTGACAAACTTGTTGTGGTAAATTACTTTATCGCATTATCCTTCGGGTTGATACATGGTTTGGGTTTTGCTAATAATTTTAAATTCATGATGGGAGAGGATTCAAGTATTATTAAGCAACTCTTTGCATTTAATTCAGGTCTTGAACTTGGCCAGGTAACAATTGTAATAATGTTTCTTGCTCTTTTATATATTTCTACAAGGGTGTTTAATGTATTGCACAGAGAGTGGACGGTGTTCTTCTCAGGCGCCGGGGCCGGACTTTCTTTGATGATGATAATAGACAATCTTTTTAAATGAAAAAAATCCTTTCATATCTGATTGTTTTATGTCTCATGCCATGCATGTCCTCTGCACATCCCCTGAAAATGGCTTATACTTCTGTAAAGTATGATGAAGTGAAGAAGGTCTTTGAAATCACTCATAGAGTCTTTCAGGATGATTTTGAAAAAACACTTCATGATACTTATCGCTATACAGGAGGTGATGTTTATATTAATCAGAAAAATCAGGTTACTCAGAAATTTGTTAATGAATTCTTTCAAAAGAACTTTTCAATAATGATTAATAAGTCGTTTACAAAACTTAAATATTTGAAAACGGAACAAAAGAATCAGATGGGCATTGTTATTTATTATGAAACAGAAAAAGTAGACATATCTAAAATTACTTCAATTCAAGTTTATAATTTCATTATGATGGAGAGTTTTAAAGAGCAGGTAAATATGTTTCATTTGAATATTAATGATGAAATTAAGAGGACGGTAAAATTCGAGATTGATAAAACGAAAGAGAATATTCTGCTTTAGCAGAAGGTTAAAAGCACAAATTGTAAGGCTTAAATATTTTAGGTTATGAATATTCAAAATGCAGAAACAGAGGGTGAAGGCACATTTTTCATAGAAGAAGAAAATGAAAGATTGGCAACGATGTATTATAGATGGAGAGGGGAGGATAGAATTATTATAGAACATACAGAGGTATCAGATAAACTTAAAGGAAAAGGTATAGGGAAACAACTGGTTGATCATGCAGTGGCATTTGCAAGAGAAAAGCATATTAAAATTATTCCTTTATGTCCTTTCACAAAGTCAGTATTTGAAAAATTTAAGGGATATGAGGATGTTTTGTGAATGATTTTTTTTAGAAGTTTCGTTATACGATTCTTTTTGATAAATAGTTTTTAAAGTTTTTTGTAATTATTTTTTGAAATAATCAATGGATATTGATTTCCTCTGTTGATAAGGGCTACAGAGGTTTTAGTAACTATATCGATAATTTTCCCGTTTGCTTTTATAGAACGTATTCACTGACGTTTTTACAAAAAAAAGTACAACTTCTACATGAGTTATTTACGGTTAAATCGGTTAGAGTCTTTTATTGTGAACTTCGGGAAGAAGCGGTGCAAGCCTGCTTTTTTAACTTTGATACTGGTAGTTCTGCTTAGTGCCTTCAATATTTCAGGATATGCAAATGGCACTGAAATGAATAAAAATGCGATAGAAATTATCAATGGGGATAAAACATTTTTAGTAAGAGGGCCTTACCTCCAAAAGGCTACTCCAACGTCCATTATACTTCGCTGGAGGACTAATAATAAAGTGAACAGTATAGTTAAGTACGGATTATCTCCCACTGATCTATCCCAAAGCTCTGTTAATTTTAGTGAAAATACAGAACATACAGTGTTGCTCTCTGATCTTAACCCATATACAAAATACTATTATTCCATTGGGTTTGGGGACAGTGTCTTACAAGGGGATGAGCAAAATTATTTTCTGACACCTCCTGTTAAAGATTCTCAAGGGAAGTACTCCTTTTGGGTGGTAGGAGATTGTGGAAATAATTCAACAAATCAAATAAAGGTAAGGGATCAGTTTTATAGACATAGAGGAAATAATCTTACGAATGGAATGCTTTTGCTTGGGGATAATGCCTATTGGAGTGGTAATGATGATGAATACAAAACCAGTTTTTTTTCGATATATGAAAGGAATGCGTTGAAAAACATTCCTTTATATCCAGCTCCTGGAAACCATGATTATGCTATGAACATTGATCGTCAAGGGGATCATAAAATTGCTTATTATGATATATTTGATACCCCAGCAAATGGTGAATCTGGCGGAGTACCTTCTGGGACAGAAGCTTTTTATTCTTTTGATTATGGGAATATTCATTTTATTTCCCTTGATTCCTATGGTAAGGAGGATAATGCCACCAGGTTGTATGATACTTTAGGTGCCCAGGTAGAATGGGTGAAAAGAGATCTTGAAGCTAACAAAAGCAAGTGGATTATTGCATACTGGCATCATGCTCCATACACTATGGGACATCACAATTCTGATACAGAAACAGAGCTCGCTTTAATCAGAAGTAACTTTATAAGGATACTTGAGCGATATGGTGTAGACCTTATTATGTGCGGTCATAGCCATTCTTATGAACGCAGCAAGCTTATCAAAGGCCATTATGGTATGGAATCGACTTTTGATGCGAATGTCCATAATGTAAGCCATTCAAGCGGAAGATATGATGGCTCACCCAATTCATGTACCTATCTGAAAGACTCTCTCCATAAAGCAGGTGGAACTGTATATGTGGTTTCGGGTGCATCAGGATGTGTTGGGGGAAATCCACATGTAGCCTATCCACATAATGCAATGGAGGGGTTTAATGATATAACCAACGGAGGATCTTTAATACTGGAAATAGAAGGATCTCGATTAGATGCCAGATGGCTCAATGCAGACGGCATGGTAAGGGATAAGTTTACAATTATAAAAGATGCCGGAAAAATAAAGAATATAAAAGTCAGTCTTGGAGATTCTATTTCACTTAGTGCATCCTGGAAAGGTGATTATGTTTGGTCTCATGATAATAGTAAAGAACGAAATGTCAGTTTCTATCCTGAAGAAGACCAGGTGGTTGTTGTGACAGATCAGTTTCAATGCATTGCTGATACATTTAATATAAAGGTGGAAGCAACTATAGAATTAATTACAGATGTTTCCGCTCCTTCTTTTGAAGAAGAGATTAAGGTCTTTCCTAATCCTTTTAATGAGGAAATAACGGTATCCTATAATGGTCCTGAGCCAACGAAAATAGAGTTATTCAATCTTAACGGAACATTAGTGAAAAATCCTGTTATCTCAAAATCGATGAATCCCGGTGATTATTCTTTTACTTTAAATGCAAAAGCATCAGCCATCCCAACAGGGATTTACATTCTTAGAATAGGAAACGAAAGCAAAAGTAAAATTGTCCGTATCAATTATATTTCAGAATAAGACATGAATGCAATTAAAAGGCGCTTAACAGATTTTTAACTTCTTTATAACCAACTGATAATATTTAAGGTGTTTTTTTATGTTATAATTTTAAGCATTCAAAATGCATAGTATGATGTCTTGTTCTACAAAAGAATAAGATTGTTTGCTAATTACTTAAAGAATTCAACCTATGCTAAAGGTCCAGCAAAGAGAAAACATTAAATTTGAAATCAGGTATATTCATTTTGAGGGTTTAATTTTGCGTATTGCTATTAAAAGATAATCCCTTTTTTCATTATACGATCGCCTGGCATGAGATTCTGGATATTTATTCTCTCAATAATATGTTTTATGGCTTCTACAGGAGTGAGCCTTTATAAAACATCCCCAAATGAAGCCTCCGAACAATACAGACCTTATTTACTGGAAGAGATGGCAAAATGCAATGAACAACTCATCGGTATTTTAAATGAAAAATCCTTTAACCAAAGCAAATTAAAGAAGCATTACGTAAGTGCTAGAAAGCATTATAAACATATTGAGTTTATCATCGAATATATTTCGCCGAAAGAAGCAAAATACTATATAAATGGTCCCTTAGTGCCAAAGTATGATGCAGACATGGGAAGTGAGGTTTTTTATCCTCAAGGATTTCAGAAGATCGAAGAGATTATTTATGATGGAGACGTTAGGCAGTTTCAATTGCTTAAAGGTCAGGTTAGCGATTTGAAAGATCAGTTAAGTAAACTTCGGGATTATTATAAAGATGTTGAATTGAGAGATGGTCAGCTCCTTGAAATGATGCAGTTGCAACTTTTTAGATTAGCTACAATGAGCTTCAATGGTTATGATGCTACCATTTCTCTTGATGGTATTAAAGAGTCAGAATGGAGTCTGGAAGGTGTGAACAAGGCATTTACTTTTTTTAATATTTACGCAGAAAGAGATCCTTTAGTGTTGCAGCCATATCAGCGAAGTGTAAGTTTGTTTAAATCTGCACATAAGCATCTGGTTGCGAATACAGATTTTAATTCATTTGACAGACTAAATTTTATAGTTAATTATATTAATCCTATTAATGAGAATATAGTTAAGTTACACAATACTGCTCATCTTTCCTGGTCAGGAAGAAAGCAGGCTTTAAACTTAAATAGCAGTACTTTGTTCAGCAGGAAAAATTTTAATCTGCAGCATTTTTCTATTTATTACGATGATACTTTGTTTAATGAAAAGCAGGCTGCATTAGGGAAGTTATTGTTTTTTGATCCAAGGCTTTCAGGAGGAAATAACATGTCATGTGCAACATGTCACAATCCGGATAAAGGATTTACAGACGGTAGAAATTTAACAGTGACGACAGGATTGATTAAAGATAATATCAGGAATACACCGTCTCTGCTTGATGTGGCTTTTCAAAAAGCTTTCTTCTTTGATGGAAGGGCTTATCAGTTAGAACAACAGGTGTTTGATGTTGTTCATAATAAAAATGAAATGCATAGTACTTTGGATGAAGCAATAAGCAAACTCAATAAAAGTGTGGAGTACAGAATGCTCTTTGACAAAGCATTCGAAGATAAGTCTGGTATCACCGCATATAATATTCAGAAAGCCATATCTGAATACGAAAAAACTCTAGTTACCTTCAATAGTGCATTTGATAAATACATACAAGGAGATCTTACCAGTCTTAGTAAAGAAGCTGTTGATGGGTATAATTTATTTGCAGGAAAAGCACTTTGTGGAAGTTGTCACTTTTTTCCCGTTTTCAATGGCGCTGTACCTCCATTTTATAATGATTCCGAATTTGAAGTGCTTGGAGTACCTGCCTCTGCCGGAGCTAAAGAGATTGATCCTGATAAAGGAAGATTTAATGTCACCGGTGTAAAGGAATTTATGTATGCCTTTAAAACACCTACAGTAAGGAATAGCGCTTTAACAGCTCCTTATATGCATAATGGAATTTACAATACTCTGGAGGAAGTGGTTGACTTTTATCACAAAGGAGGAGGAGCAGGTTTGGGAATTCCTATTGAAAATCAAACATTGCCCTTTGATTCACTTGACCTCAACGCTTATGAAAAGAAAGCTATTGTTTCTTTTCTTGAATCACTAACTGATACTTCTGGAATAGGATCAAGGCCGCAGAGGTTACCTGAGATAAATGAAGATATTATAAGAGAGGAAATAAGATATTAGGATTTTTCTTAAAACTTACCACTTAAAACTTATAACTAGATTCAACTTCCGAAAGCACTTTCAATAGCTGTTCAACTCTTATATCCTTCGCACATTTAAAATGTCCTTGCGGACAAGCTTTGTATCCATGCAGGTTACAAGGGCGACATTGCAGTTCGCTTTCCATCTGAACTATTCTCGAAAAATCACTTAGCGGTCCGAAACCAAATGATGGCACTGTCGAACAGAATATCGCACAGACATTGGCATTTACACTGCTGGCAAGGTGAAGAGGTCCTGAATCATTAACATAGTTAAGGACAGCATCTTTCATTAGTGTGCATGACTGGAGGAGAGAAAGCTTCCCCGCCAGGCTTTCAATGTTTTTATTTTCGGACTTGTTTATAATAGAATTACAAAGGCCTGAATCACCAGGGCCTCCGAGTAAATATATTTTGTATTTTGAATCTATTCCGTTCATGAGCTCCACCCACTGGTCTTCCGGAAACTGCTTGGTAAACCAGACAGATGCAGGTGCCATGCAGAGGTATGGATTGTCTTTAAGGGGTTGTACCTTTTGCTCATCTTCTTTGCTGAAATAAAGTCTTGGTTTTTCAGGCTTGCTATCAGTGAGGTCTTCAATAAGACTGAGGTTACGACTTACTTCATGCGTGTTGTCAACGATTTGATGCGTGATCCTTTTGTTATAGCAGAATGCAAATGGATTTTTATCAAAACCGATTTTATATTTTGCTCCTGATAAAAAACTTATAACGCCAGAGGAACCGAAACGATGAAGATTAATAAGCAGATCATATTTGTTAGAGCGAATCTTTGATATGATTTTAGTCAGGTTCTTGAGCTTGTCTTTTTTTTCAAAAACCAATACCTCATTCAGGATAGGATTGTTATTCAGTAGACTTTCATTGCCTTTTTTAACCAGAAAATCAATTTGGGCATTAGGGTAATGTCTATGCAATTTTTCTACAAGTGGAGTTGCCAGAATTACGTCGCCCAGAAAGGCAGTCTGAATAATGAGTATTCTTTTAAAATCTTTTTTCACGCACTTCAATATTAGGCAAAAATACTGTTTTCTTAAACCCAATTAATATAGCTATTGAAAAATCCTGTTATTCATTATAATCCATAGCTCGAATTTACCCGGTAGTGGAATTGTTTAACATTTACAATTTTTTTAATGCTTAATCCCGATTAGTTTATTTGGCCTGAGTATTAACGAAGAAACTTCCCTTTTCAACAAAATATTTTCATGTTAAGTTAATTTCTTAAGGGAAATGGAGGAAGAAAAATGAGATCAATGTGGTCAGGTGCAATCAGTTTTGGTTTGGTAAACATTCCAATCAAATTGTACAGCGCTTCAGGAGAGAGTAGCCTGGATCTGGATATGCTGGCAAAAAAAAATCTTGCACCTATACGATATGCAAAAATTAATACCATTACAGGTGAAGAAGTTGATTTTAAAGAGATTGTCAAAGGATATGAAATCGACAAGGGTAAATATGTTGTTCTGGAAGATAAAGATTTTGAACAGGCTAATGCCCGCAAAACAAAGGCAATTGAGATAAAGGAATTTGTTAGTGAAGAGGAAATAGATCCGCTTTATTATGAAAAACCCTATTTTCTGGAGCCTGATAGATTTGCTGAAAAGCCATATGCCCTCTTAAGGGAAGCGCTGAGAGAGTCAAAGAAAGTAGGCATAGGAAGTTTTGTTCTTCGTAACAGAGAACATATCTGTGCTTTAAAAGCTGTAGGAGATGTGATTATTCTGAATCAGCTGAGGTATTATGCGGATTTGAGAGATTACAATGAATTAAAGCTTCCTGCGGCTGATATTATAGGTAAAGGAGAGAAGTCCATGGCGCTTAAGTTGATAGACCAGTTGACAGAGAAGTTTCAACCAGAGCAGTTTAAAGATACTTATATCGATGAACTGAAAAGTATCATTGAGGCTAAAGCTAAAGGTTTAAAAATTGAAGTAACTGAAAAGGCCCCAGAGCCAACTGAGGTAAGAGATTTGATGGAAACCTTAAAAGCCAGTTTGTCTGCCTCGAAAGAAAGAGTCCCTGAAAACAGAGAGCCGGAAAAGAAAAAAGTAGCGGAAAAGAAACCTGCTGCAAAGAGGAAAGCTAAAAAGGAATAAGGGATTATGGGACTTCAGGAATACAGGAAAAAAAGAACTTTTGAGGAAACCCCCGAACCACAGGGCGAAGAAAAGGAGGGAGAAGGCAGGCTCACTTTTGTTGTGCAGAAACATGATGCCTCTCATCTGCATTACGACTTCAGACTTGAAATAGATGGTGTGTTAAAAAGTTGGGCTGTTCCAAAAGGTCCTTCGCTTAATAATAAGGACAAGCGTCTTGCAATGATGGTGGAAGATCATCCTATTGAATATGGTGGTTTTGAAGGTATCATTCCAAAAGGAAATTATGGTGGAGGAACGGTGATGCTCTGGGATCGTGGAGTATTTTATGCTCCGAACATTGATCCTGATAATAGAGAGGAAAATGAAAAGGCCTTGAGAGCCGGTCTTCATGCCGGAAACCTGAAGTTTATTCTTAATGGAGAAAAGCTTAATGGAGAGTTTGCTCTTGTAAAGACCTATAAGCCAGGAGGAAAAGGTAATGAATGGCTGCTCATCAAAAAGAATGATGCATACGCAACTGACGCAGATGTGAAAGAACAGGACAGGTCAATACTTTCGGGAAGGTCAATGGAGGAAATAGCCAGACAGTCCGAAAAAGAGGGAGATGTATGGATTTCGGGTTCAAAAGAAGTTCCTCTTGATCTGAGTGATGCTGTTGAACAGCCTATGCCGCATCAGATCCAGCCCATGATGGCAACACTACTGGAGGAACCTTTTAATAATAAAAACTGGATCTTTGAAATAAAGTGGGACGGTTATCGTGCAGTGGCTGAAGTCAATCATACAGATGTTCAGCTTTACTCCAGAAATAATAATTCATTTAACCAGCTATTTAAACCAGTCCTTGTTGAGTTGAAAAAAATGGGACTACAGGCTGTTTTTGACGGGGAAATCGTAGTGCTCAACAATAATAATATTGCTGACTTTGGATTAATTCAGAATTACAAGAGAACAGGGGAAGGTAATCTTGTTTACTATGTGTTTGATCTTCTTTACCTCAATGGATATGATCTTACTTCTTTACCATTAGTAAAAAGGAAAGAGTTATTAAAACAGATCCTTCCTAAGAATAATGTGATCAGATATAACGATCATATAAAAGAAGCTGGTGTTCCATTCTTTGAGAAGGCCGTGCAGCAAGGTGTTGAAGGTATTATCGGAAAGAAGGCAGACAGTGTTTATCTCCGGAATAAAAGAAGTCGTGATTGGGTAAAGATTAAAACAGCGCAAAGACAGGAAGCTGTTATTGCCGGTTTTACTGAACCGAGAGGGTCACGCAAACATCTGGGATCACTGATTCTTGGAGCATATGAAAACGGTAAGTTTGTTTACATAGGCCATTCAGGAGGAGGGTTCGATGATACCGCCCTTAACGATATTTATGAAAGACTTGTAAGCCTTGAAATTAAAAAAGCTCCTTTTAAAAATTTTCCCAAGCTTCCTGGCATCATCCACTGGGTAAAACCGGAGCTTGTATGTGAGATAAAATTTCAGGAATGGACCTCAGAGGGATTGATGCGGATACCCATCTTCATGGGGCTTAGAGAAGATAAGTCTCCTGAAGAAGTTGTGAAAGAGATAGAAGCTGATAAGAAAGAGGCTGAAGTAATTATTAATGCGCCAAAAGAAAAGCCTTCAAAGGAAAGACAACGTGAGGCAGTGCCGCGTAAAAAAGCTCTGGAAGGAAAAACGAAGAAGAAGTCAAAAACAGTTACTACACTTCCTGAAGAAGCATATGAAAGCGTGATCAGTGAAGAGACGATGGATAAAAAGAAACAGGATGCTTTAGTTGAAATCGGTGGACAGTCATTGAAGTTTACAAATCTTAAAAAGGTCTTCTGGCCTGAAGAAGGCTATGTGAAACAAGATCTGATTGAATATTATGATCATATTGCTTCGATTATTTTACCTTATCTGAAAGACAGGCCTGAAAGCCTGAGACGTAATCCTAATGGTTATGACAAACCAAGTTTTTTTCAAAAGGATATGCCTGATTCTATTCCTCAATGGGTTGAAACTGTAAAGATATATTCAGATTCTAACGAAAAGGAATTGAACTATATGTTGTGTCAGGATAAAGCGACTTTACTTTACATGGCCAATCTGGGATGCATTGAAATCAATCCATGGAGCAGCAGAATACAATCGCCGGAACAACCGGATTATATTGTGATAGATCTTGATCCGGTGGGTGTCACATTTGATGTAGTAATAGAAGTCGCTCAGGCGGTGAAACATGTTTTAGACAGAGGAAAGATAGAGGGATTTTGTAAAACATCAGGTTCGAAAGGAATTCATATATATATACCATTAGGGGCTCAGTATACTTATGACCAGGGAAAGGACTTTGCCTATTTGATTGCTATGCTTACACATAACCTGGTGCCTCAGCTTACAAGCCTTGAACGTATGCCTAAAAACAGGCCGAACAAGGTCTATCTTGATTACCTCCAGAACAGGATGGGACAAACCCTTGCAGCACCTTATTGTCTGAGGCCTAAGCCAGGAGCCACTGTCAGTACACCGCTTGAGTGGAGTGAGGTCAAAAAAGGTTTGAATCCAATGGAGTTTAATATTAAAACGATATTTAAGAGGATTAAAGAAAAAGGAGATATATTTAAGCATGTATTAACCCATGTCAATGATATGGATAAAAGTCTGACTTATCTCAGACAAAACGGTTAATAGTTTATATCTTATTTATTCTTTATGGCACAATTGATTATCGTTCGACACGGACAATCTGTTTGGAATCTTGAAAACAGGTTTACCGGAATTACCGATGTTGACCTTACACCTCTGGGAAGGGAAGAAGCAAAGCAGGCTGGTGTCTTGTTAAAGCCCTATAATTTTGAAATAGCCTATACTTCAGTGCTTAGAAGGGCTATAGAAACTTTAAATATTATTCTGAGGGAATGTGATAAGACAAGAATACCTGTCTTTGGTTCTCCTGCATTAAATGAACGTCATTATGGAGATCTTCAGGGCTTGAATAAAAAACAAACAGAGATAAAATACGGAGAGCAACAGTTTCAACTATGGAGAAGGAGTTATGAAGTTGCTCCGCCCCACGGAGAAAGTCTGAAAGATACAAGAAATCGTGTGGTGCCTTATTATCAGAAGGAAATAGAACCCAAACTAAAAGCTGGTAAAAATATTCTTATATCGGCTCATGGAAACAGCCTCAGAGCGTTAATGATGTTTCTTGAAGAGATTAGCCCTGAAGAGATCCCAAATGTTACTTTAGCTACGGGTGTGCCTAGGATTTATGAGTTTGATCAGGAGATGAAGATTGAAAAGGTTTTTGATTTGTAGAAGGCCATGCATGGCGCTTCAAAATGCCAATCAGGCAAGCCTTTCTTTTTTTGTATATATTTTATTGAATAAAAAACGTTTGTCAATTATAATGAAAATGGCCCCGAATTTCGAGGCTATTTTCATTATTGAAAGGATTTAACTTTTATTCTTAATAGGATTCAACAATTTGTTTATACATTACATCTGAACGTAGTGCATATTTAATGCCGTTCTTTACCGGACATCCTTCATGCTTCAATTCATGAATAAAGCATAATGCCATGCCCGTTCTAGGAATTACTGTAACCTCATCAAATGCTGTTTCTCCACCATCATACTCCTCATTTAAATAGATCATAAAAGTGATCCGGCTTTCTTCTGTATCATTTCTTCTGAACCTACCATCTATATGTCTTTTAAATCTCTGATCAAGTTCATACTTATAAAACCTGAATTGTTCATTTAATCCTATCGGATAGGTGTTATCAATTTCTTTGGGACAGAAGCCTATTAGTCTGTCCCAAAGGGTAGATGCAAGGCCAATGTCAGAATGAATTACTCTTTCATTGTTCCTTAAGCTCTTGATCATTTTGGCACCCGTAGGCAGACTGACCTCCGCTTCTTTGTATCCGATGTTTTCACTTAATGCTATCAGATCATTGCACTCGGACTTAGTTAGGAAATTCTCGATTGACCAGATTTGGTCGGTGTGAAAAATTGCATTCATAATCTTACTAGTTTAGGTGGTTAGTATATATGTACTGCTTGTGATCCAAGTTAGAAGTTTAGAGGATAACTAAAAGTGAATTAAAAAGAAATTGAAGCGGATCTTAAAATTTGGTAGAAGTATGATATTTTAACTTGAAAATATCCTGTATTGGATAAAATTTTTACTTTAGACTATCGATCAACCTAGTTATGGACAACTTGTCTGACTTCGTTTTTGCTAGCTCAAGAGCCTTTTGTAAGTAAGTCTTAGCTTTCTCCTTATTTTCTTTTTTATAAAGGTCACCAAGAAGAATATAATAAAAATGATTTTCGGTTAGTTGCAGCTCTTCAGCTTCTTTGATAGCCTCAGTATTGCTGTTTGCTTTGGAAAGTGCATATATTCTGTTAAGTGCAATGACTGGAGAGTATTCTATTAGTAATAATTTGTTATAAAGGTTTAAAATGTTTTCCCATTTTTCCTTTGTGTCATTTTTTTGAGTATGCCAATAGGCAATGCCAGCTTCAAGATGATAGCGTGAAATGTGAACTCCATGAGATGCTCTGTTGAGATAGTATGCTCCTTCTGCTATGAGCTCATAATTCCACAAGGCTTCATTCTGTTCATGATATAAAATAATTTCATCTGAATTATTTTTTCTTGCAGGAAATCTGGAAGCATAAAAACACATAAGTGCATAAAGCGCATTTACAGAAGGAAGATCTGTTGTTTTATTCTCAATGAGCAGTAACGTAAGGCGCATCGCTTCCTGACAAAGATCTTCACGAATCACACTGTCATTACTTTCGGAATAATATCCTTCGTTGAATAGCAGATATAATGTTGTCAGCACAGGATCGAGCCTTGAATTGATTTCTGATTCCGAAGGAAATTCGATTTTTACTTTTTCTGTTTTTAATTTTTCTTTTGCTCTGTATAGTCTTTTGTTGATAGTTTCTTTGTTGGTTAAAAATGCATTGGCAATTTCTTCTATTCCAAATCCACAGAGAATGCGCAGTGCAAGCGCTATCTGTGCTTCCTTAGGGATGGTGGGATGGCAGATAGCAAAAAGCATTTGCAATTGACTATCTGTAATATTTTTTTCAGAGAGGTCTAATTCAAATGTTGTTGCTGAATTACCTGATAGCAGAGGAATGATTTTGTCGGAAAAGACTTGTGTTCTTGTGAAATGATTTCTGGCTTTGTTTTTGGCTACCGTATAAAGCCAGGCTACAGGGTTTTCCGGAATTCCTTTGTATGTCCAGGTTTCCAGAGCTGATAAAAATGTTTCGCTCGCTATGTCTTCTGCGGTATCGCAATGTTCAATGCCCATAAGTCTTGTAAGAACGGAGCATATTTTACTAAACTCCGTCCTGAAAAGATGTGGTATCAATTCATTTTGCTTCATTCTTAAGAATGTATTTAAGTAATAATCAGAACCCTGTTTACTTAATGTGTTCCATCATCTTTGGCAATTTTGCGGACCTCAATGCTATTGCCTTCTCCCTGCAATACCGGACTGCCCTTTGCGAATTCAACAGCTTCTTCAATTGAAGCAGCTTTAATTACTATGATACCTCCGATTGTTTCTTTGATATCTCCAAACGGGCCATTGGTAACGACCTTTCCTTTATCGCTTGCAGTTATCACACGTGCATTGTCAAATGGCAGACCGGTACCGCTTACAAATTTGTTTTGAGCTGAAATGCTCCCGATCCAGTCCATTGTTTGCTGCATCCATATCTGAATTTGCTCTGGGGAAGCAACTTTTTTGCCATCCTCATGTCTCATAATCAATGCGTATTGTTCCATGTTTTTAATTTTTAAGATGAAGTTGAATGTTGGTTTCAACTATATGACAATTGACCTTACCCGGATTGGACAAGTTTGAGGAAAATATTAAAAAATTTTGAAAAATAATTTCCATAAGGGGATTATAGTCTTGTACATCAGCGGAATATTTTGATGGATAAAAACTACTTCCCAGATAGTTTTATTTGAGCGTCTTCTCTTGAATTGACGAAATTAATGTTGCCCAGTTTATTGCTTTCATACATGAAGTCTTTCAGACTTTTACTTGGGTACGCTGTAAAATCTCCTATGATAGCCAGTTTGATTCTATAGTTTGAAAACTTCTGCAATATCTCTCCGGCCAACCCTGAACTCAGATCAAAAAATGTTGAGGTAATATTTTTCTCATAAAGCATGATACCATCAAACCCTTAGTAATAAAGATCGGCAAGCTGATCCAACGCATCCTGTGGGTTGGTAATAAGGATTGACTCAGATAAAACTTCAGCCAATTGTATATCATTTATCGTCTGAGATTCAATCTTCATATGTATATTTTTTAAGATGATAAATTATCAGTATTTAATAAAGCACAATTTACATTATTCCGATTACATTATTGGAAACCTTCCTGATTTCTATAGCTCCCATTGGCCAGACTCTTTTGCGATATTGATCAATCGTTGCCCATATGCTGTCATACGACCTTCTTTAATAAGTTTTTCAGCTCTTTCTATGTTGGGTTTACTCCATTTGCTTCTTTTGGGATTGCGCGGCGTAAAAGTGAGGTAATAACTTTCATCATCTCTTTTTTTTGCCAGGCTGTCAATCCACCCAAAGCAGAGTGCTTCTTCGGTTGCTTCAATAATATTCACAGAAGGGACTTTGCTTTTTTTATGGTAAAGGATAAGCCAGACAGATTTTTCTGTCTGGCTGTTTTGCTCCAGCCAGTCTCGCCAGTCTTCTCTTGTTTTAGCATATATAGCCGGTTTGCCGTCTTTAAACTCCATAGTCTTACTTATTTGACTTTTCAAGTATTTCCAGATAGTGCATATTAGTCATAATGCCAAGGATGTTTCCAAATGGATCGGTAACAGAAGCTGTCACAAATCTTCCAGCACCCTGACTATGATCTGTAATTGGTTGATAAGGCGTTGATCCCAGGGAGATCAATCTGTCAAGAGTCTCCTGTAGATTATCGACATGCCAGTATGCAATTGCGCCAGCTGGTTTTTCTGTTGCACCAGCGGGAGCATATTTACTATCAATGATGCCCAATTCATGCTGGTAGTCTCCTAGACGAAACTCTGCATACCCGGGAACATTGAAATAAGGCTCTATTCCTAAAAAGTCACTATACCATTTCTTGGCAGCTTCATGGTCTGCTGCGTAAAAACTAATTGTTGCTAAACCTCTAAGTATGTGTGTGTTTTTCATTTTATTCCTGCTCTTAAATTGATGATGTATCAAAATTAATTGACGCGTGTGACAGCAGTATGTCAGTAGTTTGTTGTTATTTTTAAAATTACTGCAGAGAGGTGATTTTGTTGTAGAGACGCCATGCTGGCGTCTCCAAGCGTTCAATACCAATACCAATGTACCTTTCCAGTTTAACAAACATTAACGATTGTGTGAATGCATTTTTGCATTTCAATTAATGTGCCTATTGAAATGAATAGGGTTGTTGTAATTGCCAAGGAGACGCCAGACATGGCGTCTCTACGAGCCCCAAAATCCATTCTGGTTGGAAATTAAACCTTCCCCAGACTCCAAAAAAAGAAATCTCTTTCCCTAAAATCTGACTATCTATGACTTCCCTTAAAAATATTTTAAGTTTATTAAGATGTTGAATTTTAGTTGTTTGATGTGTTTTAGGCTAGTTTTTCTCCTTCCGGAGGCACTTCCTGATGCTCCGGGAGTGCTCCCCGTTCATCCGCGCTTACTCCCCGAAGCTCCGTGAGTAAGCACGGAGCTTCGGAGAGTAAGCACAATAGTTGGACGCTTACTCACGGAACATTGGGAAGCCCCACGGAAGTTGGGGAAGCATTTCCGGGAGTCCCGGGAGGGCTTCAGGAGGTCTCGGGAACACTTCCGGAACTCCCGGGCTTAAGCACAGAAGTTTGAGGAGTAAGCACGGAAACTCCATGCTTAAGTTTCTATGTCTCGCGCTTAAGCTCCGAAGTCCCATGCTTAAGCCCCTAAGACGATTGAGTATGCTGGAATGATCTGGATGTATTTTCGGATGAACCGAACTTAAGGGTTAGGAGGAACGGAGTAAGGATAAATGAAATCAGTTTTAAGAGGATAAGTTTACAATATAAAGAAGTGGCAAAAAAAAGAGAGGCACTCGCCTCTCTTTAATATTTTTTCTTATATCCTTTAAGAATTTATAGCAGGACTTTTAGTCTTTTATACACCTGCAGCTTTTGCCATCAAATTTTCTCCTTACTCCATCATCCAAATCAGATGAAGAACCCCAGAGTATAAAATAGTAAGCAGCATCGCTGTCATATTCTGATGAGCTCCAGAAAAAGGCTGCTGTTCCAAAGGCTCGGTAAAACAATTCTGTAGAACTGGCATCATTTACTTCACCTGCAGGAAGGGCAGAAAAACCACTCAGGTTTGTGGCTCCCTCATTAGGCTCCTTCCAGTATAATAATGATTTCATTGCACCGCCTGAAGTGCCTAAATTATTTTCAACAATAGATCTTAATGAAAACCATTCTTCTGACTTTGGAACGTGCCATCCGCTGGGGCAAAGGCCATTTGAATTATTTACAGCATACCAATTGTAGAATAGTCCATAAATATTTTTGTTGGCAGCATCTTTATCCGGGTAGGTATAGGCTCCGGTTTTGTCTGCAAGCCAATCAGTACCTGAAAGGCCTGATCGGATTGGGCTCCCATTATTATATTTAGTTGATGCCAGATTTTCAGCAAACCATGTTTTGCTACCTATCTTAACGGTTTTGTAATAGCGCTCCTGATAGAGGATTGAATCGATCTGACCGAATAATGCATCCTCACCTTTTCCTTTCGTGAAAAAGTATGTATGCCCTTCATTATCGCTTACTCTTATTTTATTTTGCTCCGCAATATGAAGGTCTCCGTAACCAGGCATGCCTCTATAACCTATTAGTCCAATATGTGAGTAGGTAGAACTATGAACCATTGTTGAAGCCCATGAAAGTTTGCTCATTACAGAAGGTCCGATTTCAACCTTCAGGGTATATTTGTTTGCTTTTGTAGTAGCATCTATGAAATTAGCGCTTCCCAGCTTGTCCTGATAAATATATCCGGCAGACCTTCCTGAAGAATAGTTTCTAGCAATGTCGGAATAATGAGTTTTCGAATAGATCACATCGCTTGGTGTTTCCGGAATCGTCATGTTTATTTTTTCACCTCTGCCATTGCTTTCACATTTCCAGTCTCCTGAGAAATTATAAAAAACATAGCAGCCATACCATGATCCGACATAGTTATTGTCAATAGGTCTGAATCGGCCTCTTCCCGGACTTACTGCAGTGATATTTGAAGAGCCGCTTATTACACCTCCTGGTTCTGTTTCTACCTGTACTGCATCTTCAAAAGAAGTAAGCAGGTTTACTACATACTTCCCGTCTGACTGAAGTGTTCTTACTCCGATAAACTTTAAACCTGTTAGTGGCCTGGATACTGCTCCAGGTAAAGTAAAATATTCCGGGTAGCTTCCCCAATCCAGAGAGATATGCATAACTCTTGGTTCTTCTACTGAAGTTCTCTGTTTGGGAGATACATCAGAGAATGGTAATGCGGATATGTTTTTATAGAATAGAATGGTTGCAGATCCAAATAACAGCTGATCATTTGATATAGCTGTAGCCCTGTAAAATCCTTCATCCAGTTTTATCGAAGTGCCGGGTTCCCATTCATAATCCTTGTTCTGATTAGAGAATATCACTTTAAAGTTACCAGTCACTGCTTTTCCAAGGCGATTTAATAAGGATGGAGTAAAGATGATATTTTCATCTAGATTAAAAATTAATATTGGCTTGGAGAAGCTAACCAGATAAGGTTGATTTAAATCAGGAAGGTTTTCACTTTGGATATTTACTTCGATTGTAACATCAGGTCCTTTATTGTTGCTACCGGTAATAATGCAGCTTCCATTTGCGACAGCAGAAATTTTCCCATCTGAAACAATTGCAACAGAAGGATCGGAGCTTGAATAAACAATATCTGTAGTTTCAGTGCCTGAAATGCTTTTGGTATTTATATCTGCAGATTCACCAGGTGCCATCAGAAGTTTTTCAGCATTAGAATATATAAGGGCAACAGTGGAATCCAGTTTGATTTCTTTAACCTTTGTTTCGGTAGTATTGATATTTGTTCCAGGTTCAACTTTCCCGTCTTTTTTGTTGCATTGCGCAAAAACTAAAACGATGAGAATAAAGTGTAAGTAAAATTTTTTCATTTAAAAATGTTGTAAAGTTTTGACTTTAAGTAAAATGGATAGGTTTGATGGAGTATTTAAATGCCTCTATAGTTAATTATTACTATGAAATTAGGGATAAAAGAAAAAACTGGAAATACCCGCCAATGAGTATTTTTAAGAGGCTTCGCTCAATTTTACTATAAGATAGATGAGCAATAATAACTAATCGATTTGTGTTTTTGGTTTTATTGATGATTATATGCGAAAAAGGTAGATTTTTTTGAATCATATATTCTAGGATTTATGAGTTTTACTTTCTAACAGCTGAATTAGTTCGAAGGTTGAGGGGAAATAGATACCGTTTAAACAACAAAATTTAATATTATTGCCTCAGTATATAAATTGGTATTCATGATTTATTATAAAGACATCAGGTGAGAAGGATCAGAATCACTTTATTCGTTATTCTTGGAGTGTTTATTTTAGTTTTATTGACACTGTTGCATCCTTATTTTAACGGGAAAAACAGACTTTTATCTTATTACCATCATCTTGTATGGGGAGATGTTTTAAAAGTGACAGTGAGCCCGTCTTTAAATATTAAAGAGGTAATGATTGTTTTCAAAGATGAGTATCAACTATTGAAGGAGAGACGGCCAAATGAATATTATCGCTCAAGGTTTCGATTAAGTTACAAGCCAATTAATAAGGTAATTTATGTAAATGGAATGCAAGTGAGCGAAATTCCATATGAATATGGTAAGCAGATTCTCCAAGTGATTTATGATGGAAATATAGTGGGCGAATTATGGCATTGGCAAACAAATGGATATCATTCCCATCGCTACTTTATTGATTTAAGATTAGAAAATGGAGTTGTAAAATATGAAGGATATATTGAAGGTCCAGATGCCGAATTCTAATGGTAGTGACTTAAATTAAGTTTGATTTCTCCTGGTGAATTTGCGAACATATGTTAAAGTCTAAAACCTTAGGAAGGACATTTATTATCGTAGGTGTCGTTTATTTATTCAGAAGAGTAACTGGTCATTACAGTTGTTTTGGTGGTTATGTAGATAATTCAAAAGAGATTATTGCAATTAGCTTTGTTCTTCTATTGTCAGGAATTGTGATGTTAGTATTGAAGAGTAAAGCTATTGAGAAGTAATATTGATTGCAATTGGATATATGCTAGTATGGTGTAGGAAAAGGAAGATAACAAAAAAAACAATTTCTTTTATTTAACTTTTATTACCCCATTCCTATACAAGTCCAGCGCTTGTTTCAGAATAAGTTGAATTTTTTTTATGGGTAAATTTTTCTTTGGGTTGACTCTAAAGATCTTCATTCTCGATCTATTGCCAGCTTCTAATTCAGGGTGGTCAAGATGTTTTCCTTCAACCATCAGAATATATGGCTCGTTCGTCTTTTTATCTGTCCAAAGGTAACAGAACATCTTCTTCTTATAGGTAAAGCAGGGCATTCCATACTTCCTGGTTTCAGCGACCTCTTTATCCTGTTCGAGAATAATACTTCGCAAGGCAAGCAGACAACTTTTGTTTGGCTCATCCTGCTTTAAATAGAAGGTGTCGAGATCTTGGAGCATAGAATAATGGTTTGTTTAAACTAAGGGGTTTATGCGCATAGCGTAAAGCTGTTTATCTGATTTCCTTGATTATTTCATCATAGTATTAATAGATAGTTTTATTCTTTTATCTTATCTGTTTATTTAAAAGTTGGGTTATTTTGTTACCCAGTAAAAGCGCTTCATTAGAGTCGGAATTATTCATTTGAAAATTTAAGATGGGCATTTCTTTATCTGTCATTATTAAATAATGGGTTATACTTATATAAGTTGAAGATGTCGGAGCGGTTGCTCTGCTGATTCTTATTCTATCATTGCGCATCGTGATTTTCATGTTAGGGTCAACAGTTACAGTGGAGTTTCTGAGATTATAGCGAAAGATAATTTTACCATCTATTATTTTAACACGGTCATTAGCCTGCCTGATTATTGTCAGAATTGATAAAATCAGGAAAGCTGTTCCAATTATCGAGCACAGAACTCTGGATGTAGTATCTGAGATCGTGGTGAAAGAAATCAGGAGAAGAAATAATCCGCCGAGTAGAAAAATTACCACTCCCCAAAGTGATTTGTCTTTTAGACTCAATTTCTGCCCTATAAAAACCATATCCGAAGCAACGATTATTTTGAGATTTGCCCGATTCGCAATTTTCAGGATGTTGTTATCTAGTGTCATTTAAACCTTATGTTTTGTTCTCCAGAAATTATAGAAATGCTTAGCTCCTAAAGCTCACTAATACTGCCTCCCATTTCTCTCAGGTGCCTTTAAGTCAATCCAGAAAATATGGACAGCCTCTTTATCATCACTAGTACCGTTTTTATTTGCATCTAGTTTGGCAAAGACATACATATAGTCATTTGCGGGATCATATTCCGACTTCACAACAGAGTAATTAACAGGAATCAATGGCTTTTTATTCTGTGCATCGATGTCGAAGTAATAGAGACGTCTCAGATCCTTCATGTTAATCGATCCGTCTTTATTGGTATCTTCGTTGTAAACAGAAACCAAATAATAGTTTCTGTTTACCGGTTTATGATTTAATGTGTCTTTAGAAAAAGAAGGGTAATAAAAAGTTTTTATCAATACAGGCTTCTCAAAGAAGTTTTTTTGAGTTTGGGTTTCTGTGTTGTAATGAGATATGTTAACCAGATTATATCCATGCACAGCTTGTAATCCGGGCATAAAATTGTAATTCCATTGGTTACCGTTTGTTCTGCCGATTTCCTTGTCATTGCCATATAATTCATTTTCTCCAATGAAACTTGTCTGATCTTCTCTATAGTTTACCTTGTAAATTGTTGAGATCCGGTATTTAGGAATTCCCGTTAAAAGCACGTTGCTTGGTCTGGTTTCAAAGAGAAGAGAGTCTTTCGAAAATCCATCAATATTATTAGTTTCTTCTGTTGTAGTGGACTCCTGTGAAGCTACTCTGAATCCTTTTTCCTCAAGCTTGTCTGAAGTGCAGGCAGCTAATACTATGAAAGCAGTTAAAAATGAAATAGACTTTAAAAAGTTCATGATGAATTACTGTTTAATTTTTGGGCTCAAAAAAATAGAATATATTTTTATTTATACATCTAAGATAATAGAATCAAATGACATTATATAAATCTGAAATATTATGCTCTTGAGTATAATTAGAGGCTTTTTCCTTCGAATAAAACAAAAAGAGTCTGCCCCAGATAGGAAGCAGACTCTTTTTGTTGTTTCTCGTTTTCCTTCAGATAAAGAATTGGAAACAAGGTATTTTTAGAACAAGCCCAGGATATTATCCCAAAGTTTTGTATAGTTAGTATTAACGAAAGTTCTTATGCTAAGTCCAATGATCAGCAATGAAACTGTAATCATGATCGGCTTACGTTTTACTCTCGATACAAGGAATGCTGCAAAAGGAGAAGCGATGATACCACCGATCACAAGTCCTATAATTGTTTGCCATCCTGATATACCTGCAAAGATCAGGAATGTACCGGCACCTGCAAGAGCAATAAAGAACTCAGCAAGGTTTACAGATCCGATTGTATAGTTAGCGGTTCTTCCTCTGCTTAAAAGTGTTGAAGTAACTATCGGTCCCCAGCCACCGCCACCAACGGCATCCATAAATCCTCCAAATCCAGCCAACCAGCCGAGGTTTTTAGTTTTCTTTTTAACCTGTGTTTTACGAAATGCCTTTCTCAAAATAATAACACCCAGTATTAGAAGATAAACAGAGATGAATGGTTTTATAATATCACCATTGATGACATCAGATAACAGGTAAGCTCCAAGAACAGCACCAAGCATTCCTGGTATTAGAAGGTATTTGAATAATTTTTTATTTACGTTTCCGAATTTTAAGTGTGAAACTCCTGAAGCACCAGTTGTAAAAATTTCGGCTACGTGCACACTAGCACTTGCTACAGAAGGAGGTACGCCAAGGCTTAGAAGAAAAGAGCTGCAGGTTGCCCCATAAGCCATACCTAAAGCACCGTCAACCATCTGAGCTGCCAAACCTACAAGTATGAAATCTATCAGATTGACGTTAAAAATGCTCTCAATGAACAGTGTTATTGGTTGAAGCAATTCTGGCTGAGAGACTATTATATTGTATGAAATAAGGAAGGCCACTACCACAAATGCAAGCGTACCACCTACAATCCAGCGTATTTTAGGACTCTTTGCGTTAAATTCATTGATTTTATCAATGAGTTGTTCATTCACCTCAAGGTCAGCTCCGGCGTTCTCGAGCTGCTCAATTTCGGTTTCGATTTTATTCAGCTCTTGATCTTGTGTTTTATCTTTATCAGCATCTTCTGCAGGCAAGAATGTCGAATTTGTTTCCATGGGTTTATTGTTTTTTTTGGTGGTTCTAATTTTGTCACTCTTGAAATTCCCTTTTGAGGAGTATTCCATATTACAAATATAGCAAAAGTTTTGATGAAATATGTAAACTCTATAGAATTAATATAGAATTAATTTATAAGTACTGCATATTGTTTTCATTTTTGAAAACTTTCAGGATTGGATGCCAATTGATGGTTGTTTAATGTTTGATAAACAGGTTTTTGTGTGTGTTAAGCCAAAAACCTGTTAAGGATATCTTTTTACAATTTCGTTTGATTGATCGTCCTCCTGATAAATTTTTCATTCATCATTGCACTTTTGGAGAAGGAAAAAATGTGTTTTGCAAAAAAGGCAAGCATTCTGTTTTCTTTTCCAGGAACAATAGAAAGCTGTTTGCCGAATTTTTCAATTGCCTCCATTGCTACTTCATCTGAACTCATGATTTTCACCTTTGATTTGGTCCAGTCAATTCCAGTTTTATCAGACATTGGAGTTTGGGTAACACCAGGAGAGAGGACTGAAACAGTTATACCTCTTGCTTTTAATTCCGCATGCAAGGATAAACCAAAATTTAAAATATACGATTTGGATGCTGCGTAATTGGCAAAATATGGACTTGGCATATGTCCTATTACGCTGGATATCAGTAAAATACCTCCTCGTCCTATGTTAACCATTCTTTGGCTGAAAATATGAGAAAGTGTCATGGTTGAAATTACATTCAGCTGCAATAGGCTGAGCTCCTTCTGAAAATCATTTTTAGGAAAAAATCCATTGTTTTCAAGCCCGGCTGAATGCACCAAAAGACCAATTTCAAACGCTTTGGTTTGATTTTCAATGGCTATAATATCTTCATGTTTCCTTAGGTCCGCAACTATTGTTTTAATATGAACTCCTGTGGATTTTTTAATCTCATTTGCAGTTTGGGTTAATGCTTCTGCGCCTCTGGCTACCAAAATGAGATTCAATCCTTTTCTTGCAACTTCGAATGCAATTGACTTTCCGATACCGGAACTGCCTCCGGTAATTAAAGCCCAGTCACCATAAAGATCTTTGAATGTTAGTGATTTCTTCATTTCTTTAATATAGAATTTGGTTTTACTTTCGTTTTGCAAGTAAAATTAAATTACTTTTAAAATGCAAGTGAAATACTGGAAATATGGATTATAAATTCAGATCCAACTGTCCGATCAGTTCAGTTTTGGACATAATTGGTGATAAATGGTCGTTGTTGATTCTCAGAGATTTGATGTTTGCGGGGAAGAAAACATTTGGAGAATTTTCCTCTTCAACAGAAAAAATTGCCACTAACATACTTACCGACCGACTGCAAACATTGGAACAAACGGGACTGATAACCAAGGGGAAACTGCCCGATAATAAAAAGACCAATATCTATAAGCTTACTGAAAAAGGAATAGATTTCCTGCCCATTCTGGTAGAAGTAATGTTATGGAGCAATAAGCACCTGAATGACCATGTTTCAGAAGAAAATCAAAAGGTGGCTGCAATGATTCAAAAAGATAAAGAGGCTTTTATTAAAGGTATGCGGTCACGCCTTGCCAGTAGCTGATATATTCCCAATCCAATTTGGTCTTTAATGATCTTCTTGTATTAAGTCCTCATCTTCCTGGTAATTGTATCCAATGCCAGCTTAAATAGTCGTATATTTAAAGTTCGAAAATTATCTATAATGTCTTTCAATTCTCTTGGTTTATCTCTGTCTTTAGTAAAAGCCATTGAACAACAGTACAAAACGGCCTATCCTATTCAACAACAAGCTATCCCCATAATTTTACAAGGAAAGGATGTTTTGGGAATAGCACAGACAGGCTCAGGTAAAACAGCAAGTTTTGTATTGCCTGTTTTAGATCTTTTGCAAAAGAAAATTCCTTCAAGAAATAGGTATATTAAAGTGCTGACTCTGGTGCCAACAAGAGAACTTGCAGTGCAGGTTGCAGAAGTATTTCAGCAGTTCAGTTCAGGTCTTCCTGAGAAAATAAAGACCTTGGCTGTTTACGGCGGAGTTTCTATAAATCCTCAGATGATGGCTATGAGTGGCACAGATATTCTTGTTGCAACTCCTGGTCGTTTGCTTGAGCTCATTGATAACAATGCTGTATTTCTATCCGATGTCAGAATATTGATTCTTGATGAAGCTGATAAAATGCTGAACCTGGGCTTTGAACAAGAAATGGATAAAGTATTTAAACTTCTTCCAAAGCAGCGTCAGACAATACTTTTTTCAGCAACATTAGGAGAGGCTGTTAATTCTATCAAGGAAAATCTGCTTAAGGACCCTGTTAGTATTGAAATTAAAAAAGATGAACAATCCGTAGAGCTTATAAAGCAATCGGCCTATCATGTTCATCCGGATAGGAAAGGAGTGTTGTTAAGATATCTTATAAAAAACCACAATATGCAACAGGTTCTGGTTTTCGTTTCTTCCAAAAAACGAGCAGATAATGTTGCTGTCAAGCTAAATAAAAATGGCATTGAAGCAGCAGCTTTTCATGGAGATAAAAGTCAGGGAGGACGTATGGATGCATTGAAGAAATTTAAGACAGGAAAGCTAAGAGTGCTGGTTGCTACAGACCTTGCTGCCAGAGGTATCGACATTCAGTTTCTTCCTTTTGTAATCAATTACGAGCTCCCGAGGTCACCAATAGATTACGTTCATCGAATAGGGAGGACGGGAAGAGCAGAATCTCCGGGGGAAGCCATTACTTTATTATGTGAAGAAGATAATCATCATTTTGGTGTCATTCAAAAAAAGATGAAGAAGCAGGTCCCCGTTATAGAAACCAATGATCTTGACCTTAAAGGTTATTGATGCCCCAATGGTTTTATCCATAAAGAATTTATTAAGAAATTAGAAATACCTTTACAGCATGTTTGAGATAGGAAAATTTAACAAATTAAGGGCTTTGAGGCTGACTCCCCCGGGAATGTTTTTGGGAAAAGACGGAGAAGAAGAGGTTGTTTTGCTGCCTCACAGATATATTCCTGCAGATCTGGTTGTGGATGGGGAAGTAGATGTTTTCATATACCTAGATTCTGAAGATAGGATTATCGCTACGACTCAGATACCTAAGGTTCAGCTTAATCAGTTTGCCTGCCTTGAGGTGAAAGATATAAACAGTGCCGGAGCATTTCTTGACTGGGGACTGGAAAAGGATCTTATGGTCCCCTTTGGCGAACAGAAAAAGAATATGAAGCGCGGCGAAAGCTATCTTGTTTATTTATTTCTTGATGAGGTGAGCAATCGTCTTGTTGCTACGAGCAAGATAGATCCATATTTGGAAAAAGAAAATATGGAACTGGAAGAAGAAGAAGAGGTCGATATACTCATTGGTGATTCTTCTGAAATCGGTGTAAACGTGATCATCAATAACCGTTATAAAGGATTGATTTATCACAATGAAATCTTTAAGAACATTTATCCGGGCGATAAGACTAAAGGTTATATCAAAGCAATTCGTGAAGATAACAAAATAGATGTAAGCCTTCAGCAACAAGGAGTTAAAAATATAGATCCTACCGCTGAATTCATCCTGCAAAAACTTAAAGCAAATGATGGATATCTTGATCTGAATGATGACAGCGATGCTGGTGAGATCATGGTCAGATTGCAGATGAGCAAGAAGTCTTTCAAAAAAGCTGTAGGGCTATTATATAAGAAAAGACTAATTGTACTGGAACAAGAAGGAATAAGATTGGCCAGATAAAAGGAGAGTATAAGTTTTTCACTTACAAAAGGATGCTTGTTTTCCCCTAGAGTTACTGTTATATTTGTAGGGAAAACCCCTAATTAACTTTACTATGAAACACACATTACTACTGTTAGTTTCAATGTTTGTCATTTGCATTGCAAATGCTCAGACAAAGGACTACCTCCAAGGCCACGGAAAAGAAGTTCAGGCAGTTATAAAAAATGAAAAAGGAGTCATAAGAGGATATGATTTCGGCGTTTCTGCTGAAACTGTAAGAAAGACAGAAGACGCTCAGTTCGTTGCAGATGGTAAGAACTTTATGATCTTTAAGAAAGAGATAGATAAGAATGAATATGCTGAAATTATCTATTATCTCGATGAACAGCAAAAAGTGAAGGGCTTTGGTATAGCATTCATCGAAAATATAAACTTAACATTTGAAGAGTCTTTGATTGATGATTTTCAAAAGTATTTTAATGAACGCTATGGTAAATTCGTTACCAATGACAAGAACGATGAGTTGTGGACTTCTAAAGATGGAGGATATGTAGTTGAAATGGGAGATTCTAGTGAAGGTGGTGATTTGATGGAGATTGAAATAGAAATTTATAAGAAATAGACCATTGATTTAGAATGCAGTTGCAGGAAAGAGCAGCTGCATTTTTTCAAGTGTTAAAGGCTTTTGAACCACTTTGAAATCGCCGAGCAGGCTTAGCTTTTCTTCTTCTCTGTTAAAATTAGTAAAAACAAGAACAGGTATTTTTTTATCCAGTCCGGATTTTTTCAGTTGATTTATAAATTCATATCCATCCATCACCGGCATATCAATATCAAGAAAAATTAATGAAGGAAGTTTCTCTGATACAAGTAAATGTCTGTACGCTTCAAGGCCATTGGTAAAGATTTTTACTTCTTTACAGAACTTCAATTTTAAAAGCAGCTTTTCTACAAGAAAGTTACTTATGGAATCATCATCAATTACAAATATCTGATCCATTATTCTGTATGACTAATTAATGTAGCAATATTACAAAATTGTTTTGTCAAAATGATACTTTAGTCGTTATTATTGCTTGCTTAGTCCTTTATTTGCTGATGATTGTAGAAACTTTCTACATGTTTTTAAATTTATTTTATTAAAGGAAAAAATGTAAAACGATAGAATTATTTCATTATCAGGTTGAAAAGTCTTACATCATATGAGTTAATGTCAAATAAGCCAATAGAGATTCAACAATGAATTTGATAATCAGATTTCTTAGTAAGATATTAGCTGAATAATAATAGCCCTCTTCATGAAAACCCTGGAAAGTAGAATATCTCAGGAAAGAATAAATAACGCATCAACAGTCATTGATCCTGTATTCCTAAATTCTCCTCAATACTTATGTGAATCATTGTCAGAAGTTCTTGAAACTAATATTTATTTAAAGGTTGAGATCCAGAACCCTGTTGGTTCATTTAAAGGCAGAGGTGCCGAATTGCTGGTAGCAAACCTGAAAGATGAAACAGAACTTATCTGTGCAAGTGCAGGAAACTTTGGCCAGGCAATGGCTTATTCCTGTCAGAAGAAAGGAATAGACCTTACTGTATTTGCAAGTTTTAATGCCAGCACAGCTAAAGTTAACCTTATGAGAAAGCTTGGGGCTAACGTTATTTTATTTGGTGATGATTTTGAAGGTGCTAAAGAAGGATCAAGATATTTTGCTAAAAGATCGGGTGTCAGAGTTATAGAAGACAGCCTTGATATAGACACTGTTGAAGGTGCCGGTACTATAGGAGTTGAACTTGCTGCTTTGCCGGAGAAATTAGATTATCTGTTGATTGCATTAGGCAATGGGTCTTTATTTAATGGTGTAGCAAGTGTATTTAAAAGCATTAGTCCTCAAACAAAAATGGTTGCCATTCAGGCTGAAGAAGCTTCTGCAATGATTGACTCATGGAAGAAAGGAGAGATAGTTATTCATCACAGAAAATTAAATACTGTTGCTGATGGTATTGCTGTGCGTGTACCAATTCCTCAGGCTCTTCAAGACATGAATGGATTAATTGATGAAGGATTTTTAGTGAAAGAGAAGAGTATCATAGAAGCTGTTAAACTGATCTACAAGCATACAGGTCTGAAGGTGGAGCCATCTTCTGCTGTAGGTATTGCTGCAGTTATGGAATATAAAAATAAGTTTAAGAACAAGAATGTCGGTGTGATCCTTTGCGGAGGCAATCTGACTGAAGAGCAGGAAAAGGAGTGGTTTTAAAGAATCATTCCTTCTCGAAATTTTTTTATCTATAATATTTGACTCGCTTTATTGAGAATCACTTGCTTACTGTACTTCGTTTTTTCTTTCAGAAAAGATACTCTATCTTTGCATTATCATAAAAGACAATTTTTTAAATAATTGAAGTCATGTAATTTCTTTTATTCCTCCTCTTTAAACACTCGCTGCTAAAAAATAGCAGTGCAGAATTCTATTATCCAAACAATTGATTTTACGGGATTTGCAGCAAACTGAAAAGCGCAATCGCCCTTTACTTTAATTTTACTTTTATGAGTCTTTCTAATAAATACGGAAGGACATATCATTATCCCTTTTCTCCTGGTACATCCAGCGACGACAGGATAAGCCATCATTATTGGAATGATATGTCCGTTATAAAACAGGTGGTCCATACAGAAAAACTGGATGGTGAAAACTCCTGCCTGAATAAATATGGTGTGTTTGCACGCTCACATGCTGCCCCTACGGTGCATCCATGGGCAAGGCATCTGCAACAGAAATGGGAATTGATCAAGAACGATCTGGGAGATCTGGAGATTTTTGGTGAAAATCTTTATGCCATTCATTCTATAAAATATGTAAACCTTCCTGAACACTTCTTTGTGTTTGGAGTAAGAGAACATGATCAATGGCTATCCTGGGAAGAGACTAAGTTCTATGCAGCAATGCTTGATTTTAGTACCGTACCTGAAATTAAAACAGTGAACCCTTCAAACGAAGAGGAGTTTAGAAAAGAAGTCCTTTCAATCGTATGTCAGCAAAGTGTATTCGGATCAGAAGATGTTCATACAAAATCGGCATGTACGATGGAGGGTCTGGTAACGCGCAATGCAGAAGGCTATACTGTTGACGCCTTTAAGAATAATGTATTCAAATATGTAAGAAAAGGACACGTAAAGACAGACGAACATTGGACGAGAAACTGGAAACGTGCGCCCTTATTAAGAGAGAAAGGAGACCGGTATGTGGAAGATCTTTAGTACATACGATTGGGATAAATTAAAATCAGAATTTGAATGGATCAGGGACATGCAGGGTGTCCCTCAGGATCCCATTTTTCATGGTGAAGGGGATGTTGAAGTCCATACAAGAATGGTTGCCGAAGCATTGACCAGTCTTGATGAATTCAAATCCCTTGATGAACAGAATCAGCATATTCTTTTTGCTTCAGCATTGTTACATGATGTCGAAAAAAGATCTACTACAGTCATTGAAGATGATGGAAGGATCACTTCGAAAGGGCATGCTAAAAAAGGTGAGATTACAGCCAGGAACATTTTGTATACGGAGATAGAGACTCCGTTTTTCATCAGAGAAGCAATAGCCAAACTTGTACGACATCATGGTTTGCCACTTTGGATATTTGAAAAGGAAGATCCAGTGAAAGCTGCGATCAGTGCGAGCCTTGAAGTGAATACAGAACACCTGGCTCTCCTGGCTCAGGCAGACGTGCTAGGAAGAGAATGCCCTGACAAAGATGAATTGCTTTATAAGATCGACTTGTTCAGAGAATTATGCAGAGAGCATGACTGCTTTGGTAAAGCAAAGCAGTTTCATGATAATCTCTCTAAGTTTTATTATTTAAGCAGAAAAGAAAGCGGAGCAGACTTTGTACCTTTTGATGATACGAAATTTGAAGTAATCATAATGGCTGGTATTCCCGGTGCAGGAAAGGATACTTATGTGAAAAAGCATTTCTCTGATCTGCCTGTGGTTTCGCTGGATGACATAAGACGCAGACTAAAGATTGCTCCAACAGATTCTAAAGGAAACGGAACGGTCATTCAGGCAGCAAAAGAAGCGGCGAAAGTTTATATGAGAGCAAGGAAATCTTTTGTGTGGAATGCCACTAATATCACTAGTTCCATGAGGGAACAGTTAATTGATCTGTTTACTTCTTATGGAGGCAGAGTGAAGATCATTTATATTGAAGTTCCTTATAAAGTTCTTGTGAAGCAAAATGAAAACAGGGAATATTCTGTGCCTTTAAATGTAGTACAGAGGATGATAATGAAGCTGGAAGTGCCTTCGGCAGTGGAGGCGCATGAGGTACTTTATATAGTTGGAAATTGAAATCTTAAATGGCGATATTTAAATGTCTGCATTGACTCTTTTATCTTCATCATTGACTCTTTTTGCTCCTTTGAATCTTTTCACCCAAACATTGACTCTTTCTACCGGAAAATTGATTCTTTTAGCACGAAAATTCACTCTAAAAGAGCGAAAATTCAGGGGGCACCCCTGAATTTTCGGGCAAATAGACTCAATTTTCGGGCAATAAGACTCAATTTTTGGGGTAAATGCTTTGATCTTGTCTTTAAAAGAATCAAACTCCAATCGCAGAGCCCCTGAAAATAAAAGAAGGAAAGCTTTTGCTTCCCCTCAGATTTAAAGGACTATTTAATTTATCCTTAATAAACATTCACCTTCATTCTTACTTGGTTTTCATCTTTATCAAAAATTAGC
The DNA here is from genome assembly GCF_000426725.1 of Sporocytophaga myxococcoides DSM 11118. NCBI lineage: Bacteria > Pseudomonadati > Bacteroidota > Cytophagia > Cytophagales > Cytophagaceae > Sporocytophaga > Sporocytophaga myxococcoides. Next base: position 692,347 of record NZ_KE384560.1, read on the forward strand.
AAATATAATCCGGCAGGTATATTCTGAAATGAAAACTCCTGCTTTGCCTCTGAATCAAGCACTCCTTGTGCAATCTGATTTCCATTTGTATTCATTAGTTTCCACTGACCATTTTTAAATATTTCAGGAACTGCAACTTCAAAAGTGCCGTCATTTGGATTGGGATACAAGTCTATTTTTTCTTCTGAAGCCTTTTTTTTTACAGGACTAAGAATCTTTTCATCATAAATACTTTTTAAAGCATTCAATGAATACACAAGCGCAGAGTTGATATTAATAGCCACCTCGTTAGTCGGAGCGCTGCATTCATCATCGAGGTAGGTGAAGGCTGGTATAGTAGTAAGATAGGTGCAAAAGCTGAGATCATCATTATGGGGACCATTAACAATTAAACCAGGTACGGGCTCACTCACTCCATCTGCAAAGGAAATGCGATGATGAGGATGTTGAGGTGATTGAGTTCCAAAGCCTGTTACAAAGCAATAGTTCAATGGGTTCCTTCCGAGCAGGTAATCTATATTTGATAATGCTGTGTTGAAATACTCCTTATTCTCTGTAAGCTCATAAGCATGAAGCAAAATCATAGAATGGTTTGCTGCATTGGCATTGCTGTTCCAGCCAAAGTCCCAGGCCATAGCTCCAATAGAGGTACCATATGAAGATTTTTTGGCATATTCATTTAGAACAATAGCAAATGATATCAAACGGCTTTCTGCATGTTCGGCATCATAGGAAGAAAATTTGTCTTTATTTTTTAACAATGAAATAATTCCCATAAACTCCGTGTTCGACCATTTAGGCACTTCAACAGGCTTGTCAGGAAAATTTATTTTATTTAAATACTTCTGTTTTCCTGTTGCAATGTATAATTCTACCGAAGCCCAGAACCACTCATCCGCCCAGTCAATATTATAACTTTGCAAACCATAGTCACCTGTATGTACATCAGGATCATAGTTCTGGTTGATCAAATCCTGATCATATTGTTCGTCAGGATGAGCAAGAGCCCATTCCCATGCCTTTTCAGCCTGGGCAAGCCAGGAATTCGCAATGTCTGTTTTATATTCGGGAAATTGCCCGTATACCCTGCTGGCTTTTGTCAGCATAGAAGCAAAGTTCAGGGCAGCGGCAGTGGTTTTTTTTACAACATATCTCGGAGTAGTTGCATCTGTTGGCATTACCATGGGATCAAATTCGGCATTCGTAAGCTTATGATACACACCACCATCAACAGGGTCCTGCATAGACTGTATCCATTCTATTTCCCAGAGCGCTTCATCAAGTATATCGGGAAGATTATTAATGCTTTCGGGAATCGCTAAATTCAAAGTATTAGTCTCAGACCTGAAGTATTCCCATGATGAAAGCAGCTGCCATACTGATATTCCCGCGGGAACAACATACTTATTATAGTCTCCGGCATCATACCAGCCTTTAGGAGAAGAGATAATCGTGCCTTCCGGTCTTTCATCAGAAGCAGCTGAGGAATGAATGAGTACCTTATCATCAGGATGCCCTTTCGCACGGCTCCATTTTCCTCCATATGGCTCTGTTATGTCAATAGAAGCTCTGTTAAAATAAAAAGCCTTTATGGCAGCAGTTTGCAGATTATTTAAAACAGTGTCACTTATTGCAAAGTCAAAGGAAGCTTTTAATCCTTCGGCTAAAAGATAATAATGCCCTTCCTGTTCAAGTTCGGAAAAGTCAGCTTTTACAACTGATTCCTCAGAATATTGCCATTTTGAAGGTGCAGATGTAGTGTTCTTGAAAACAGGAACTCCTGTTGCCTTTTCTATAATTTGAAAATTAAGTCTTTTATTGGAAGGAATGATAGCAACTTTCGGTGATTTGATAAGATAGCCTAACTGATTTACTTTAGGCTGATAAACAACAGGATCATAAGGAAGCTTCACTGAATTAGAATCTCCGAAAATGATTTCGTCAATGTAAACCCATCCTGTATAATCGGGGCCGCCTCCATTGAGTATGATGGCTAATTTTACAATCTCTCTACTGTTGACAGTATCATTTGTCGGCCAGCTTTGTTTGAATTTATTAGTATAATCAAATGTGATCCATTGATATTCTTCACTTGGAGAAACGGAAATTTTTGGGCTATTGTCGTTCGTTTCTTTATTCGCCTTATCAAGTAACCTAAGTTCAAACTTTACAGGATATTGAGTTTTGACTTTTACATATACAAAAGGATTAAAGCTTAAATCTGTTTTAGGAAAATAGCCTACAAAATTTTCATAATTTGATCCCACAGCTTGAGCATCGATGTTCAGAATACCATCCGTATTTTTTACGGCGAAGTCCGGATGGCTATAGGAAGGTTTCCAGTCATTGCTGTTAAAATCGAGTTTGTAACCCTTAGATTGTGCGGTTGATTTATTATAAAGGAAACAAATGGACAGGATTAAAATCAATACGTTCTTTTGTATCATTTTAGTGTTTCTTTTTTTACACCAAATACTGAAAAGGGCCTTAAAATGACTTTGCATTTTGCCACAGAATCCTTCACAAAAGGGATTTATGAACGAATCAGGAGGTTTTTAACAGGTTTTTCCGGTATTCATTTGGCGAACACCCGAGATTTTCTTTAAACACTCTGTTAAAATGAGGAATATTAGCATAACCCACTTTGTAGGCAATATCGCTTACCTGTCTGTCTGTTTCAGTCAATAATCTGCAAGCCTCCTGAAGTCGGATTGTATTAAGGTATTTTTTTGCGGTGGTATTCAAAGTTGTTTTAAAAAGGGAGGTGATTTTATTTTCTGTCATCCCTAATTCTTTTTGTATTACTTCAGAATTAAGCTCTTCCCGATGATAGTTCTCAGCCATATACTGAATTAGTTTTTGTGCCTCCTCATCAGCGATGTTAGCTACATCAAGTTTTTGATAAGGAAATTGATTGACGGAAGGGGTCTTCTGCTTCAATTTTTTATAAAGGAAAACCATGCCATAAAATAGAAAAGTAAAGGAAGCTATAATAGTAATAGGCAACCGGTTGTCCTTTCCTGCTTTTACATAAGACACTTTAATTCTTTCCCTTACTCCCGTTTTCAATAATTGGCAATTTTGTATGGAAAAAGAAGGAACCTGGGAATAATCCGGCTGACCAACTTTGTCTTCATTCACCTGCCACTTGGTAAACCACCAGCTTGGCGTCTTAAACTTGCTAATGTATAGTTTGTAAATTTTTTGATCAGAAGAATAATCAATTTCCTGTTCCATTTGACGATAGCTCACTGCGTCTTTAGAAGTGGAAAATCCGGGTACATTTACAAGAATGTGAATAGGAATCCTTTTAGAGTTATCAGCTTCTATTTCGATTTCCAGGTAATCAAAACCTGAAAGGTCCACAAATCCTGATTCCGGGAAAATAGAAACACCAAGGTATGGATAAGGAGCTCCATTATTTAAGGTGTATTCAAATAGAAGTTTATGATCTGTGGTATCAAGGAAATGAAGCTCCGAATTACCGTGATCATTAGGCTTGTCACTATAAGAAGAGACCTTCATTGTGGGATAAATCATCCAGTCTGACTGATATGAAAAATACATTGAAACAACTGCTGCAATCAAGGGAAGTAGCAGCAGCTGTTTGGCAAACTTTCCTTTAGAAGGAATTATCTTTTTCATTGTCAGGATTAAAGTAGCAATTTATATATTTTTGACTTAAGAAGATTAACGGGAATTTAAATGCGGAGATTATATTTCTCTGATTGAATTACTCTATGAATATTAATATGATGGAAGTTTACGAGGATATGCTTGGACAGAAGATTGTTCTTAACAAACCTGTAAAAAGGATTGTGAGTCTTGTTCCTTCAGTTACAGAATTTTTATTCGATATAGGTTTGGGAAATGAAGTGGTCGGAGTGACCAGATTCTGCAAATATCCTGATGCGGTTTCTGATAAACTGAAAGTTGGAGGGACAAAAAATGTTGACATTGATAAGATAGATTCCCTTGCTCCGGATCTGATCATTGCGAATAAAGAAGAAAATGAAAAGCCAGCAATAGATGAATTACAGAAAAGATATCCGGTATGGGTTGGTGAAGTAAAGACTATTGATGACGCATTTGTAATGATGAATAATTTAGGGGTATTAACAGGAAAAGTTAATAACGCGACAAATTTGATAACAGGAATTAAAGATTCCATCTCTGCATTCAAATCCTCAACAAATCTTCGGGCATGTTACCTTATCTGGAAAAAACCATTTATGACAGTAGGAGGAGATACTTTTATCAATTCTATGATGGAAAAGGCCGGTTTTGAAAATGTATTTAAAGACAGGACTAGATATCCCATAACAGATTTAGATGAAATTATGGCTCTTTCGCCGGATGTAATTCTGTTATCTTCAGAACCTTATTTTTTTAAGGAAAAAGACAAGGTGGAGATAGAACAACTCTGCTCCGGACAGACCGTTAAACTCATTAACGGGGAGATTTTTTCCTGGTATGGAAGCAGAATGAGATTAGCATCAGATTATTTCAAATCTTTGTTTAAGTCCTGACAATGAAAAGAATTACATTTGTTTTTTTACTGTTAATGCTCTCCAGACTCAGTTTTAGTCAGGTTATAGATCCAAAGGCTAAGACTTTGTATGAAAGTGGAAACCAGAAGCTAAAAGAAGGGAAATTTCAGGAATCGGTTGATGATTTTACTGCAGCAATAGCAATTCAACCGGATTATCAGGAAGCTTTGCTTGGAAGAACAGAGGCAAATGATAAACTGGGTAACAACTTCCAATCCATGGAAGATCTTGACAAGCTAACCAAGCTAAACCCCAAAAACGCAGATTATTTTTTCCGAAAAGCAAAACTGAAATCTAAGATCGGTCTGGATGATGAAGCTTTGTTGGATTACTCCCAGCTCATCATGATTGATCCAAAGCATTTTTCTGCATTATATGAAAGAGGAATTTTGTATAATCTTATGGGGATGTATGAAGAGGCTTTTATTGATTTTAAAAAATGCAGCGAAATAAAGCCTACAGCAGAGATATTATATACACTAGGAGTACTTAGCTATAGGTTGGGAAGAGATTCGGATGCCGTTAATTATTTTACCAAATCGATCACCTTCGATAGTCAAAATAAGAACTATTTCATCTATCGTGCAAAGGCTAATAACAGGCTTGGGAATTATAATCAGGCTATGGCAGATGTGAAGATTGCAATGAAACTTTCCCCTGAAGATGCAGAGGTATATTTCATTCTCGGAATGACATATCAGTATCTGAGAGATTTTACAAATGCACTCGCAGCATTGGATAAAGCAATTATGATCAAGAAAGATGAATTTGATTTTTACTTTTTCAGAGCTTCAATCAGAACAAATCTTGGAAATTTGCAGGCAGCAATAGAAGATTATGACCAAAGTTCTAAACTAATGCCTGATAAAATGGATGTTTATTTAAACAGAGGTAATCTATATATGAAGTTGAATAATTTTGATAAAGCAGAATCCGATTACACTAAATATCTTGAACTCAATCCGGGAAATTTTTCACTATATCAAAAACGTGCTGAAGCAAATATTGGGAGAGGCAAATTCAGAGAAGCAGTAAACGATCTTAACACTCTGATAGAAATAAGATCTTCAAGTGCTCAAGCGCATTATTTAAGAGGAGTAGCAAAGCTTAATCTGAATGAAAAAGAAGAAGCCTGTAAAGATCTAACCAAGTCAATTGAGTTAGGATCTTCACAGGCTTCAGAGTTGATCAAAGCAAATTGCAATTGATCAGATATTTATTGAGGATTAGAAACTAAATCCTGCTTTTTCCAGATCATCCCAGAAGTGAGGATAAGATTTTTCTACTACTCCAGGGTTTTCAATCTTAATTGGTCCCAATACAGCCAGAGGAGCAAAAGCTAGAGCCATACGGTGATCTTCATAAGTTTCAACTTCCTGACCGTTTACTTCGAAGTCTCCTTTTACAATTTTGTATACAGAGTTTTCTTCTACTTCAACCAGGTCGCTTCCGAATTTTTTAAGTTCGTTCTGAAGAGCGGTGATTCTGTCAGTTTCTTTTATTCTAAGGCTTTCAAGACCTGTCAATGTAAGCTCAATACCTTTAGCTGCAGCAATTACAGCGATAGTTTGAGCAAGATCAGGATTGTCAGAGAAGTCTAGTGATTCAACGCCTTTTACTTCCTGGCTTTCAAGAGAGATACCTTCTTCAAGGTATGTTGTTTTTACTCCTAAAAGATCCATAAAATCAGCAATTTTGCTGTCGCCCTGGATTGAACCATATTTGTAGCCGCTTAGCTCAATTTTAGCATCAGGTGCTAAAGCAGCTATAGCATACCAGTAGCTCGCAGCAGACCAGTCAGATTCCACTGTATAATCAGCAGGGATAAATTCCTGATTTTTGATTGTAATGTAATTGCCTTCCCATTCGCTTTCTATTCCAAAATGGAAAAGAAGATCTAGAGTCATTTCGATGTATGGTTTAGAGCTTACTTTTCCTGTAAGTTCAAGAACCAGACCGTTTGGAAGCAGAGGAGCGATCATCAGAAGAGCAGAAATATACTGGCTGCTAACATCGCCTCTGATCTGAATTCTGTTATTTTCAGCCTTTTCTTTATCGAAACCTGCAATTTTAATAGGAGGGAAACCTTCTTTTCCTTCATACTCAATTTCAGCACCAAGTTGTCTTAGTGCGTCTACCAGAATTCCAATAGGTCTTTCCTTCATTCTTTTTGTACCTGTAAGTACTACTTCTTTTCCGGTTACTGCGCTATATGCAGTAAGGAATCTCATAGTAGTGCCGGCATCAAGCACGTCAAACACATCATCTTCTGATTTAAGAAGGTTAATTAACGTTTGCGTATCTCTGGCATTTGAAAGGTTTTCGAGTTTTGCAGAACCACCTGCAAGTGCATTAATAACCAATACACGGTTACTTTCGCTCTTCGAAGCAGGAGGGTTGATTGCAACTTCAATAGTTTGAGATAGTTTGTTGATGCTTAGAACATTTTCCTGAGCAGAAGGAGAGATTTGTTCTGTCTGCGTAATTTCAGGCTGAACTTGAGAAATTACTTCAGTAGTTACTTTTTTAGTTGCAGGCTTTTTAGCGACTGTCTTTTTAGCAACAGCTTTTTTAGCAACAGTCTTTTTAGCGACTGTCTTCTTAGCAACAGCCTTTTTAGCGACTACTGCTTTTTTAGCTACAGTTTTCTTAGCTACCGCCTTTTTAGCAACAACAGCTTTTTTAGCTGTAGTTTTTTTAGCAACAGCTTTTTTGCTAACGGCCTTTTTGGAAACTGCTTTCTTAGCAACAGCTTTTTTGCCAGCCACCTTTTTGCCAACTGCTTTTTTTGCTGTAGCTTTTTTAGCTACTGCTTTTTTTACAGCTGCTTTTTTACCGGTCACTTTTTTAGCTACTGCTTTTTTACCTGCTGCTTTCTTAGCAACTGATTTTTTAGCAGTAGTTTTTTTAGATGCAACCTTTTTGGTGGCAGCTTTTTTGCCGGTAGCTTTTTTAGCAGCAGCTTTCTTAGCCACTGTTTTTTTAGCGGTGGTCTTTTTGCTTACAGCTTTCTTAGCTGTAGCCTTTTTCGCAGCTGCTTTCTTCGCGGTAGCTTTCTTGCCCGCTGCTTTTTTTACGGCTGCTTTCTTGGCCATTGTTTTAGCTTTCAGTTTCTTTTTTGCCATTTTTATAAAGAATAAAAACGAATTGAATCCATTATGTCTTTAAATGTGAGAGGATGATTATAGGTTGAATGCCCTATCGGGTTTAATAAGGAACCTAGTATTTCATCTTGCTCATTTTTTTTGTCCTGCAAAGTTAAAGGTAGAATTTTTTCCGAATCGTATTCAAAAATTTCTGTTTTTCCAAAAATTGCAATGATATAATTTTTTATTTCATTCAGTTCCTGTTGCGAAATAAAGCCTTTTTTCATTGATATATAAGCCTCGCAAATCATTCCTATTGCAATTGCCTCGCCATGCAGCAATTTTTTGTGAGGTATATTCAGAAAGTAGCTTTCTATCGCATGGCCGATTGTGTGGCCAAAGTTCAGAATTTTTCTCAGTCCTTTTTCCTCCGGATCTTCTTCTGTAACTTTTTTCTTTATCAGCACTGAATGTTCTACAAGGTTTTGCCACTCTTGCTGAGCAAGACTCTTTTGTCTTATCTCTTCCCACTTGCTCTTGTCAGCTATGAGTGTATGTTTTATTATTTCTGCAAACCCGGAACGTAGTTCATTGTTTGGTAAAGTCTTTAGAAAAATAGTATCGATAAGCACTGCATCAGGAATACGAAAGACTCCTATATGATTTTTGAACAGATGAAAATCAATACCTAATTTGCCTCCTACACTTGCATCCACTTGTGCCAGAAGGGTGGTAGGCACTTGCACAAATGATATTCCTCTTTTGTATGTAGCAGCACAAAATCCGCCCATATCCCCAATGACGCCCCCGCCAAGGTTGATAAGCAATGCTTTTCTGTCGAGTCTAAGGTCTGTGAGCTTATCCCAAATGTACTCACAAGTGCGCAAATTCTTTTGCTCTTCACCGCTTTTTATTACAATTATTTGTTCTTCCGGCAGGTTCAGGCCTAAGAGAGGAAAACAATATTTGTATGTATTTTCATCTGCAAGCAATACAATTCTAGAAAATTTTCTTTCTCTTAAAAACTTGTTCAGTTCTTCTCTGATGCTTGTTGTGATGACTACTAATTGGTTGCTCATGAATTTTAAACTTATGAGTTAAGGTTTCTCTGACTAAAAGATTCGATCCAAAATCTTTTGAAAAGCTCTGCTTAGCTTGATTTTATAGGGGAGGCAGAGGTATGTTCTAAAGAAAAATTCGGATTCTTACTCAGGTGCACCTTAACACAAGTACAAAAATAAACCCGCAAAGTTAATAACCTTGCGGGTTTAAAGATTTTTTTTCACAAAGGCATTGAAGTTGAAAACAATGCCTCAAGTAAAAAACTAGAATTAAGCTTTTGAAGCGACAGCTTTCATGATCTCTGTCTGCTTTCTGATGCTTTCTTCGTGAATGATTTTATAGATTTCTATAATGTATTCAGGATTCAGACTCATCTTGGTAGCAAGATCAGCTCTGTTCTTCATGATGTCATCCCATCTCTTAACCTGATAGGTAGTCACATTATTTTCTCTCTTGTATTCGCCGATTTTCTCAACTATAGCCATTCTCGCAGCAAGTACTTCTATAAGTTCTCTGTCAAGATTGTCTATTTTCTTTCTTAAATCATCAAGATGATCGTTGAAATCCTTGTCAGAAGAAGAGTCTTTTCTAACTTTCAATTCAGAAAGAATTTCCTCAAGTCTGGCAGGAGTTACTTGCTGATCTGCATCACTCCATGCTTTCTCAGGTGTGATGTGAGTTTCGATCATCAAACCATCAAAGTTAAGGTCAAGAGCCTTCTGAGAAATTTCAAATATAAGATCTCTTTTTCCTCCGATGTGGCTAGGATCACAGATAATAGGAATCTGTGGAGCTATTCTTCTTAGTTCGATAGGAATCTGCCACATTGGAATATTTCTGAATTTTGATTTATCAGATGTTGCAAATCCTCTATGGATAGCTGCAAGGTCTCTTATACCCGCTCTATATAGTCTTTCGAATGCTCCGATCCACAATGGAAGTTCAGGGTGAGTTGGGTTTTTAACCAAAACCGCAACATTCTTCACACCTTGAAGTGCATCAGCCATCTCCTGTACAGAGAATGGACTTACAGTTGTTCTGGCACCGATCCAAAGCACGTCAATTCCGTATTTCAGAGCTTCTTCAACATGTTGGGTATTTGCTACTTCAGTTCCTACTGGTATGCCAAGTTCTTTTTTTACGTCGGCAAGCCATTTCAAACCTTCTGCACCTGCACCTTCGAAGCTGTTAGGTCTTGTTCTGGGTTTCCAGATACCTGCCCTAAGTACATCTACTTTTCCAAGGTCTTTTAACAGTTTCGCAGTTGCCATTAACTGTTCAGGTGTTTCAGCACTGCAAGGCCCTGCAATGACAAGTGGTTTGCCCTTTACTTTTGCCCACTTCTCTAAGGGATTTACTTGTAAGTTAACTTCCATAATTTTTTTCTAAGAATAAATTAGACCAACAATTCATTGTCCATTGTCGTTCTTATCTAACGTATGGACAATCACAACCTTGTATCTTTTGACGACACTTCGGCAGCTTTTTCTTCCCGTCCTGATCGTGAGCTAAAAAAAATGAATTTCTTATTCACAATTATGGGGATGGGTAAGTTAACAAAGATAGGCAGTTATTTTGTAAAAAGTGCATTAAAATGGAAACTTCCTGTTAAAAAAGTAATAAAAACTACTCTTTTTAATCATTTCTGTGGAGGGGAAAATCTGGACGAATGCAAAAATGCAATCGATAAGCTGAGTTTTTCCGGAATTAAAACAATTCTGGACTATGCAGTGGAAGGTGAAAGCTCAATGGCTGCTTATGATCATACAATGGACGTGCTTCGAAGGTCTATAGATTTAGCGGCTTCAGATAAGAATATCCCGTTTGTTGTATTTAAAATGACAGCACTATGCCGTCTCTCCATATTAGAAAAAACTCAAAGTGGGATTGAATTAAATTTTACTGAAAAGGAGGAATTCTCACATTTCAATCAAATGGTAGAAAAAATTGCAGCTTATGCCTCTGATGCAGGAGTCAGAATTATGGTTGACGCAGAGGAAAGCTGGATTCAGGATACTATTGATGCCGTTACATTGAAATTAATGAACCATTACAACAAAAATAATGCTTTAATTTATAGGACCTTTCAGATGTACAGGGTTGATATGCCTTATCTTTTAAGAGATGCTTTAAAATCGTCAAAGGAAAGTGGTTATAAACTAGGGATAAAACTTGTGCGAGGGGCTTATATGGAAAAGGAGCGCAAAAGGGCTTCGGATTTAGGGTATCCTTCTCCAATTTTTCCCACTAAGGAGGAAACAGATCAGGCATTTAATGAAGCGCTTGAGTTTTGCCTTAATAATCTCAATTATATATCAATTGTTTCAGGAAGTCACAATGAGCATAGTAATTTACTTCAAACGAAAATTATGTCTTCGATGAAATTAAATAATAATGATGACAGAGTCTATTTTGCCCAGCTTTATGGCATGGGTGATCATATTTCCTTTAATTTGTCAAGGAAAAGTTTCAATGTTGGAAAGTACTTGCCATTTGGGCCATTAGAGGCTGTGATGCCTTATTTACTCAGACGGGCGGAAGAAAATAAATCCATTAAAGGCCAGTCTGGACGCGAGCTTTCACTTATTCGGAAAGAAATCGAAAGAAGAAAAATCCAGCCTTGATTAAATTTGCTGTAATTGATCTACTTTTTCACCTTTCCCTAATAGAGTTTTAAGGATTTTTTTAGCATTAAAAAACTGAGATTTGGAAGTCCCTTCTGAAATTTGCATCAATTCACTGATTTCTTTGTGAGAATATCCTTCTATCACAAAAAGATTAAATACCATTCTGGACCCCTCTGGCAGCTGGTGGATTACAGTCATCAATTCTTCTCCTGACATTTTCTCAATAACATCATCATCAGTGAACACAGGCAAATTAAATGATTCAGGTTCTGATAGAGAAGATAAGTATTTTCTTTTGCGAAATTCTTTGATGGCATTATTGGTAATAATGCGACGCATCCAACCTTCTATGGAGCCTTTTTCTTCAAATGAGTGAAGGCTTTGAAATATTTTAATCATCGACTCCTGAAACAGGTCTTCTGCATCTTCTCTGCAGGAAGAGTACCTGAGGCAAACAGTCATAAGTTTTTTTGAATATAGCTTAAAAAGTGCTTCCTGTGCAATAGAGTCGTTTTTCTTACATCCTCTTATAATTTCCTCTATAGACAGGTGCATACTTGAAATTAGGTATTGCTTAGGTTTTTGAATTTAAACATTAAACTAATACTTGTTTCTTTTTGAAACAAGTATTAGTGGGAATTTATTAAAGATTGTACGAGTTATTCATGAAAAGGATTTATTGGCATTATATTTTTTTAATATGTTGCTTTAAGAAACAATTTGGTTGTTTTTGTGGTACAAATTGTTTAAATAGTAACTATGGATGGCGTAAATTTTTATAAAGTGTTAAAAGAGTTGAGGTTGGAAGAAAACCTTACTCAGGAAGATATTTCCAATCTTCTACATATAGATAGGAGTAACATCGCCAATTACGAAAGAGGAAAGCGCCTTCCTTCGATAGAATCCTTAATAAAAATTGCAGAATTTTTTAATGTTTCATTGGATCATCTTATTCTCGGGAAGCGATTCGGGGCTGAAAAAGGAGAAGATGGAGAAATTTATTCTCAGGAAACAATCCGTGAACTGATGGCTGATAATACTGCGCTTATGGAGGAACAGCTTCGTCTTTCTGAAATAGTAACTCAAAAAGAGGAAGAAATCAAGATTTTGAAAAATTATCTGAATTCAGTAAAGGAATATAATAGTTTTTTGGAGGGTAAAATTAATTCCATTGAAAATCAAATAATAAAGGGTGTAGCTGAGTGAAATTTAAACCTTCCCTTCCGTAATCAGGTTAAACTTTTAGATAATTTGGAAAGGGAAGATATTATGAAATGGTTGTTTGGATTAATTGCTTTCTTGGGTATTTCAGTATTTTCATATGGTCAGGGAGAAGCGGCGAAGGAGCAGGAAGAAGATGTCTCTATAAGTTGCGCCTGGGTAGATAATGAAAATATTGTTTGCTTTGCAGTACCTGAGGGAGAAGGGGGGGCGACAGATTCCTTAAATCAAGACGGGGTTGAAGTGGAAGAGGAAGTTATTCCTAAAGAAACTCCAATTCCTAACTCAAATTCTAAAAGGGATGATGGAGGAAGCAATAGTAATGTTGTTGTGGAGAAAAGAAAAATTCGCCTTTAGAAGCTAAGCTTGTATTTATTACAAATTATAAAAAAAGGCGGCTCTTAATAAGAGCCGCCTTTTTATTATTTTAATGTATAATATTAAACATTCTTAGAGCTTGCTTTAGCAGCATAGTACTCTCTGTTCATTGTTGCAATTGTATCTTGAGAAATTTCTTTCGGGCATTCTACAGAACAAGCTCCGGTATTAGTGCAAGCACCAAATCCTTCCGCTTCCATTTGAGCTACCATTTTTTCAACTCTTGCTGCTCTTTCTACTTGTCCTTGAGGCAATAGGGCTAACTGAGTGATTTTCGCAGCAACGAAAAGTGAAGCTGATGCATTTTTACAGGATGCTACGCATGCTCCGCAACCTATACAAGTAGCAGCATCAAAAGCGGCATCTGCATCTACTTTAGAAATTGGAATCGCATTGGCGTCAGGAACACCTCCAGTGTTTACAGAAACGAATCCACCCGCATTGATAATTCTGTCAAATGCACCTCTGTCTACTACAAGGTCCTTTACAACCGGGAATGCAGAAGCTCTCCATGGTTCTACGACGATCGTATCCCCATCTTTGAAGCTACGCATATGGAGCTGACAGGTAGTGATACCCGTTTTTGGTCCGTGCGCCCTTCCATTAATATACATACTGCACATACCACAGATACCTTCGCGGCAGTCATGGTCAAAAGCGATAGGCTCATCTCCTTTGCTTATAAGGTCCTCGTTCAGAACGTCGAACATTTCAAGGAAAGACATGTCTGGAGATACGTCTTTTACATTGTAAGAGACCATCTTGCCTTCAGATTTAGAATTTTTCTGACGCCAGACTTTTACAGTTAAGTTCATTGTTCCGCTCATTATTTGTAACTTCTCTGGGTTAATTTAACAGTTTCAAACTTTAGGTTTTCTTTGTGAAGCTCTTCTGCCTTATCCTCTCCTTTAAACTCCCAGGCTGCAACATAGGCATAGTTTTCATCATCTCTTCTCGCTTCGTTTTCTTCAGTCTGATATTCTTCTCTGAAGTGTCCTCCGCATGATTCATTTCTATTCAGGGCATCTTCCACCATCAATGCTCCAAGTTCTATAAAGTCAGCAACTCTTCCTGCTTTCTCAAGGCTTTGATTTAGTTCTTCACCTTCCCCAAGAACTTTAACGTTTTTCCAGAAATCTTCTTTTAATTCCTTTATTAATCCTTTAGCTTTTGTAAGACCTTCAGCATTTCTAGCCATTCCGCAGTAATCCCACATGATTTTACCAAGTTCTCTGTGGTAATGCGTTACGCTTTTAGTTCCTTTTATGGAAAGGAATTTTTTCGTTAATGCTTTAACTTTATCTTCAGCTTCTTTAAAAGCCGGGTGATTTTTATCAACTGGTTTAGTACCTAAACCAGCAAGGTAATCTCCCACAGTATAAGGAATTACGAAGTAACCATCTGCAAGTCCCTGCATCAGTGCACTGGCTCCCAGTCTGTTCGCACCGTGATCTGAGAAGTTAGCTTCTCCAAGGGCATAAAGTCCAGGAATGGTTGTCATAAGATTGTAATCAACCCAAAGTCCACCCATGGTATAGTGAACAGCAGGATAAATACGCATTGGAGATTTGTACGGATTTTCTCCGGTAATCTGAGCATACATGTCAAACAGGTTACCATATTTAGCACGTACTGAATTTTCTCCAAGTCTCTTTATAGCGTCGGCAAAATCAAGATAAACAGCAAGGCCACTTGAACCTACGCCTTTGTCAGCGTCACACTGCTCTTTTGCATTTCTTGAAGCCACATCCCTTGGAACCAGGTTTCCGAAAGATGGGTATTTTCTTTCAAGGAAGTAATCTCTTTCATCTTCAGGTATTTCCGAAGGATTTCTTTTGTCTCCTACTTTTTTAGGAACCCAAACTCTTCCGTCATTTCTTAAGCTTTCACTCATCAAAGTCAGTTTTGACTGATGATCTCCAGAAACTGGAATACATGTAGGGTGAATCTGTGTAAAGCAAGGGTTAGCAAAGAATGCTCCTTGTTTATGAGCTCTCCATGCTGCCGTTACATTAGAACCTTGTGCATTTGTCGAAAGGTAGAATACGTTTCCATATCCACCAGTACACAGAAGTACCGCATGGCCTGCATGTGATGTGATTTCTCCGGTAACAAGATCTCTTGTAACTATACCTTTTGCAGCTCCATCAATCATTACTAAATCCAGCATTTCTGTTCTGGAGTACATTTTAACTTTACCCAGACCGATTTGTCTTGATAATGCGCTGTATGCTCCAAGAAGTAATTGCTGACCAGTTTGCCCTCTAGCATAAAATGTTCTTGAAACCTGAGCTCCTCCGAACGATCTGTTATCTAACAACCCTCCATATTCTCTTGCAAAAGGCACTCCCTGAGCAACGCATTGGTCAATTATATTTACACTGACTTCTGCAAGTCTGTAAACGTTTCCTTCTCTTGCTCTATAATCTCCTCCTTTTACAGTATCATAGAATAATCTGAATATGCTATCACCATCATTTTGATAGTTTTTTGCAGCATTGATACCACCTTGTGCTGCAATACTGTGTGCTCTTCTTGGACTATCCTGAAAACAGAATGCTTTTACATTATAACCAAGTTCCGCAAGAGTAGCTGCGGCAGAAGCTCCGGCCAAACCGGTTCCGACCACTATAATATCATATTTTCTTTTATTAGCAGGGTTTACAAGCTTCAGATTGAATTTATGCTTGGTCCATTTCTCTGCTACAGGTCCTTCAGGAATTTTAGAATCTAATTTCGTCATATCAATTATGTGGACTATCTGATGAAACAAATATAAAGTGGTATAGCTGCAAATCCTGCAGGAACAAGTATTGCGAAAGCTGTTCCCAATTTTTTGATGAACGGAGTATATTTAGGATGTCTCAGTCCCAAAGTCTGGAATGCACTTTGGAAACCGTGGTTAAGGTGAAAAGCAAGAAGAACCATTGCTGCAACATAAAATAGCGTATAAGGAACATTGCCAAATGTAATGATTGCATCATCATAAATGGTTGTAGTTGCAGAATGGGTTATTTTGTGAGGCACAAAAAATGACTTCAGGTGTACGATAAGAAAGATCAAAACCATTGATCCTGACAATCCCATGTTTCTTGAAAACCAGCTGCTGTTTGCAGAAGCATTGTTGTAAGCATATCCCTGAGGACGGGCCTTTTTGTTCTTTGCAGTAATAATTGCCGCATAGATAATGTGTACAATGAAGCCTCCGAAAAGGATATACTCTGCTGCCTGTATCACGGGATTGGTTTTCATGAATTCCGCGTAGGCGTTAAAATCAGCTCCATCACTTTTCAGGAGTAGCAGATTACTGAGAAGATGTTCTAACAGGAACGAGATCAGAAAAAGACCTGTTAAAGACATTATCAGTTTTTGACCAAGGTTTCCGGACAAAGCCTTACTTAACCAGCCCATAATTTAATAGTGTTTTTTTAGTTTTAAATTAATATTAACTTGCCCAAAGTTACATTCGGGAATTTTAGTATGCAATGCAATTTTTTGCATTTTTTGTCATATTTCAAACATTATTCGATTTCCGTTGTAATAATTATTCGCGTGTATAACATAATCCCAGCGAGATTGCAATGAAGGTTTTGAAAACATGTTATATAAATTTTTTAATAATCGTTATGCTCTGTCTGGCACAACGAACTCATGCTACCCACATCAGGGCGGGTAATATCCTTACTCAAAGATTGTCTGATCTTAGATACAGATTTATACTTATTGTTTATACCAACCGAACAGCTGTTGATGGCGGTGTAGATGATCCTACTGCAACATTAAACTTTGGAGATGGAACTTCATTAGAACAACCAAGAGATTCTAAAAGACTTATTCGGAACGACACATACGAAAACATATATTATTTTGAACATACTTATCCTGGTACGGGATCTTATAGGGTTGGATACACAGAATCGAATAGAAATGGAAGTATTAAGAATATTGGAAATTCTATAAATACTCCTTTTTATATAGAGTCTTTAGTATCAGTTGTTTCCGGGGTATCGGTAGTAAACTATTCTCCTACAATGGCAATCCCCCCTTTGGATAAGGCACAAAAGGGAAAACTTTATGTATATAATCCAGGAGCTTACGATATAGAGGGTGACAGCATTTCATACAGACTTGTAACCCCTAAACAGGCTGCCGGTGTAGATGTCTCAGGATATTTTACACCAGACAATATGACTTTAAACAGTGTTACGGGAGATTTGGTTTGGAATGTTCCTCAGGAAGAAGGATTGTTTAATGTGGCTTTTTATGTTGAAGAATGGAGAAACGGCGTCAGAATTGGCTATGTAACCAGAGATATGCAGATAGAAGTCTTGCCAGCCAAAAATGATCCTCCTGAATTAAGCAAAGGTCTTGATACATGTATTGTAGCTGGAGATACTTTAATTTTTGAGATAGAAGCCACAGATCCTAATAATCATGATGTAAGGATTACTTCTACTGCTCCTACAGGGGTGTACCAGTTGGGCGCGACGTTTACAAATCCTCCACCCTTTGGTAAAAATCCGAAAGGCATCTTTAGATGGGAAACTAAATGCGAGCATGCAAGAAATCAGCCTCATCAGGTGGAGTTTAGGGCTGTTGATTATCCCGCTGATACAACTTTACAACTTGCAGATTATCAAACTTTGAGAATTAAAGTAGTTGCAAAACCACCCACATTACAATCTGTGGAGCCTGAAGGAAAAGGATTACGATTAACATGGGAGAAATATGATTGCTCTACAGCTTCCAAAATCCAAATTTATAGAAAAAGCTGTGATCTTACTGATTATAAGCAGGATCCTTGTCAGGTTGGAGCAGAAGGTTTTCCTGGATATACTTTTTTAGCTGAGGTTCCTGCAACTCAGACCACTTATTTAGATAATGATAAAATAGTCAGGGGGAATTTTTATTGCTATGTTATTGTAGCAACCTTTCAACTACCTCAGGGCGGTTTAAGTAAAGGTTCGGATGAAGTCTGTGGAAGCCTGGACGACAATGCTGCAGTCATAGCATCTGTTGATGTAGATGTTACTGATACATTGCTTGGGGTAAATACCATTAAGTGGTTTAAGCCTTTAAATGCTCCCGTGGGTCCATATTCATTTAAAATCTTCAGAGCAACTGGTATTAATGGGACAAATTTTATAGAAATAGGCCAAACATTTGATTCTGATACTGTATTTGTTGATCAACCCCTTAATACTGCAGATACTTCTTATAATTATAGGGTAGATTTGCTGTTTTCGGATACGATTCCTAGTGATCCTGCCAGCACCTTGTTCTTGCAGACTATTCCTGGTGACAGAAAAGTTACCGTAACATGGACAATGAATGTTCCTTGGAATGTAGATTCACTGAAGCTGTATAGAAAAGCAAATGGAGAAACTCTGTTTTCGTTTTATAAGACAATGCCAGGAAGTGTTTCCGGAACTTTTACAGATGAGAATCTTGTCAACTGTGATACCTTCTGTTATTATATGGAGTCGTATGGAAGTTATTGCAATGCGTTATATCCAAAGCCACTCATTAGCACATCGGAAACTAAATGCGAAATTCCAATGGACGACCAGGTGCCGCCGCCACCATTCTTAACTATAACAACTCAGGATTGTAAAAATAAGGAATTACTAAACAGAAATATTTTAAACTGGACAAGAGTAGGGGATCCATTCTGTAATAATATTGATCATTACAATATCTATTATGCGCAGTATGAAGATGATGAATTAGGGTTCTTCAAATCAGTACCGGATACAACCTATATTGATTTTGATACTATTTCATTATCGGGTTGCTATACTGTATCTGCTGTCAATATATTTGGTGTTGAGGGCCTGCAAAGTAACAGAGTCTGTGTGGATAATTGTGTTTACTATGAATTACCCAACCTTATTACTCCGAATAATGATGATTATAACGAAGAGGTTGTGCCATTTAAAACTCCTAGGTATGTAGAAAAAGTAAAATTCAGTGTTTACAACCGATGGGGCGCACTTGTTCATACTCAGGACGATGATATTTTTATCCATTGGAATGGAGGAACGAATAAAGATGGAATATACTATTATGTGGCTGAAGTAAAGTATGTTAGACGATTGAGGAAGAAGGACGAATTGCAGAATTTTAAAAGCTGGCTACAGATATTAAGATAAGCAAGAATTTTTTTTGATCAATGTTGAAATACAGGAAATTACCTTTGGCAAAGGAAGAGAGTTGATTTAAACTTTTGTTAAGTTTCTGTTAAGCTTTAAATTGCAAGCCGAAAAAACTAAAAAAAGATGAAAGCTTACGTATTTCCTGGTCAGGGTTCTCAATTCTCAGGAATGGGAAAAGATTTGTACGATCGTTCAGAAAAGGCAAAGTCATTATTTGAAAAAGCAAACGAAATTCTTGGTTTCGACATCACGACTGTTATGTTCACAGGAACTGATGAAGAGCTTAAGCAAACAAAGGTTACTCAGCCTGCTATTTTTATACATTCGGTAGTATTAGCAAAAATCAGTGAAAACTTCAATCCTGATATGGTTGCAGGGCATTCGCTTGGTGAGTTTTCTGCACTTGTTGCTAACGGTACACTTTCTTTTGAAGATGGATTGAAGCTCGTATCTAAAAGAGCTTTGGCGATGCAAAGAGCTTGTGAGATAAACCCAAGTACCATGGCTGCAATTCTTGGTCTTGATGACACCAAAGTAGAAGAAATCTGTAAGAGTATTTCAGACGAGATTGTGGTAGCTGCTAATTACAATTGTCCTGGACAACTTGTCATTTCCGGCAGTATGAAAGGTATTGAAATTGCTTGCCAGAAAATGAAAGAAGCCGGAGCAAAAAGAGCGCTGCCTCTTCCTGTTGGGGGAGCTTTCCATTCTCCACTGATGGAGCCTGCCAGAGAAGAACTTGCAGAAGCAATAAAAAGCACAAACTTCAGCAAACCACTTTGCCCAGTATATCAGAATGTAAATGCTTTGCCCGCAACTGATATCAATATTATAAAAGAAAATCTTATAGCTCAGCTAACAGCACCAGTAAGATGGACCCAGTCTGTTCAGAACATGGTTACTGATGGAGCAACAGAATTTGTTGAGTGTGGTCCTGGTAAAGTACTACAGGGACTTGTTAAGAAGATTAACAGTGCTTCTGAAGTGATGAGCATTTAAAAAGCTGAAAGCGAAATGCGAAAAGCTGAAAGTTAAAATTGAAATAACTTTTAGCTTTTCCCCTTAAGCTTTCAGCTTTTTTCAAGCTTTACAACTCCAAGCTCATCCTGGCATCGCTTAAGCATTTCCTCATTTGTAATATTCAATACAGGATGTTTAAAATCTGGAGCTATCTCAATAAGTGGAATAAGAGTAAATCTTCTGTTTCCGATTTCTGGGTGAGGTATGTAAAGAGTTTTACTTCTTTTGATCAGATTTCCGAAGTATAGGATATCTATATCAATTGTCCTGCTACCCCATTTTTCTTTTCTAACCCTACCTAATTGCATTTCTATCTTCTGAGTTTCAGTTAATGCGATATCAACTGATAAATTCGTGTTGAAGCTTACGACCTGATTAATAAAGATATCCTGATCTGTCTTACCCCAGGGTTCAGTTGAGTAAAGAGACGAAGCTTTGTTTATGGGGCCTATATGTTCTGAACATAACTCTACAGCTCTGGTTAAATTGGCTGTTTTGTCTCCGATATTGCTTCCGAATAATAAAATGATGGATTCCAAGCTATTCAAAATATTGGCAAAATTATCATTAAGCTGTTACATTTTAAGTTAAATTTGTATAATTGTTTAAAAATCATAAGCAGGTATGAAGCAGTTTTTTAAGATTGTTTTTGGCACAGTAATAGGAATTTTTTTATTTCTTATTATTTGCTTTGGACTTATTTTGTTGGCTTCCGGAAAGAAGGAAGAACTTAAAGAAAATTCAGTTTTAAAACTTGAGTTAAACAAGAGAATTGTTGAACGAGAGACAGATAATTTTTTTTCTCAGCTTAATCTGCCTTTTGGTAATGCAGAAGGTTCTATAGGACTTCTGGAACTTAAAAAGGCAATCAAAAATGCAAAATCCGATTCAAACATAAAGGGTATTGTTATAAAAACAAGTAGTGTTGAAGCCGGATATGCCAGTCTTGAAGAAATTCGTAAAGCCCTTTTGGATTTTAAATCAACCGGTAAGTTTGTCATTGCTTATGGTGATTCATATAGTGAAGGAGCCTATTTTCTTGCTTCAGTTGCAGACAAAATTTATCTTCCGGAAGAAGGTGGTTTAGAACTAAACGGCCTTGATGTTGAAATCATGTTCTTTAAGAAACTCCTTGACAAGCTTGAAATTCAGCCTGAGTTATTTAAAGTGGGAGAGTATAAAAGCGCAAGTGAGCCTTTTATAAGAGAGAATATGAGCGATGAGAATAGAAAACAGCTTACTGAACTTCTTGATTCATTTTATAAAGTATATATCAGCAATGTAGCTAAATCGAGAAAAATAGAAGAAGCTAAGCTTAAAGAGATTTCAGATTCCATGAAGGTTAGAAAAGCTCAGGATGCATTGCAGTATAAGCTTATCACAGACGTAGGTTATTTTTCTGATGCTGAAGATTTTATCAGAAAGAAACTACTGATTCAATCTAAGGAAAAAATTAACTATGTAGGTTACAACCACTATCTGTCTGTTTTTAGTGAGGAAGAGGAGGAGAATACTAGTTCTAATAAGGTAGCAGTGATTTATGCAAATGGTTCTATAGAAGATGGACAGGGAACGGACAATACAATAGGGGGTGAAAGTCTAGCGAAAGAGATCCGCAAAGCCAGAGAAGATGACGATGTGAAAGCTATAGTATTAAGAGTAAATTCTCCGGGCGGAAGTGCACTTGCTTCTGATATTATCTGGAATGAAGTTCAATTATGCAAAAAGCCAATCATAGC
The DNA here is from genome assembly GCF_000426725.1 of Sporocytophaga myxococcoides DSM 11118. Classification (NCBI taxonomy): domain Bacteria; kingdom Pseudomonadati; phylum Bacteroidota; class Cytophagia; order Cytophagales; family Cytophagaceae; genus Sporocytophaga; species Sporocytophaga myxococcoides. Next base: position 714,185 of record NZ_KE384560.1, read on the forward strand.
TTCTATGGGAGATATGGCAGCTTCGGGAGGTTATTATATTTCAATGGCTTGTGATACAATTCTTGCAGAGCCAAGCACAATAACTGGTTCAATAGGTGTATTCGGATTATTTTTTCAAGGACAGAAATTCTTGAATGAGAAAATCGGTATTACTTCAGACAGAGTAAAAACAGGAGAATATTCAGATATCGGTTCTTTTACCAGACCGGTAAGCGGTTCCGAAAGGCAAATTATTCAATCTGAAGTAGATAGGATTTATGAATCATTTACTCAGAAGGCTGCAAAAGGAAGAAAAATCTCTGTAGATCAGTTAAAAGAAGTAGCGAAAGGTAGGGTATGGTCTGGTACTCAGGCTAAAGAAATAAAACTGGTTGATATGTTCGGGGGCTTGGATGATGCCGTTGATATTGCATCTAAAAAAGCGAAGCTAGGAAAAGATTATAAAGTAGTTTATTTACCTGAAATTAAGACAGCATTATTAAAAGAAGTACTTTTGCAGATGGGAGATGAAGATGAATCAGCTTTATTGAAAAGCGAATTTGGTTCCCTTTATCCTTATTTGAAAAAGTTAAAAGAAGTAAAATCTTATGAAGGCATTCAGGCGAGATTGCCTTATGAGATTCAGATAAAATAATTTACTATCCAATTCATTAAAATGACCGAGATCAGAAACAACTGGACGAGAGAAGAAATCACTGAAATTTATAACAGTCCGATTCTTGACCTAATTTATCGTGCAGCTACAGTCCACAGAGCGAACCACGATGCACAGGAAGTTCAGGTTTGTACCCTCCTTTCAGTTAAAACCGGCGGATGCCCGGAAGATTGTGCTTACTGTCCTCAGGCTGCAAGGTACCACACAGATGTTAAGGTACAGAAATTAATGGAAACTCAGGAAGTTATCCTTGCTGCAAAAAATGCAAAAGAGTCCGGAAGTACAAGATTTTGCATGGGTGCGGCTTGGAGAGAAGTGAGAGATAATAAAGATTTTGATCGTGTTCTTGACATGGTAAAAGGCGTAAGCCAAATGGGCCTTGAAGTTTGCTGCACGCTTGGAATGCTTACAGAAGAACAGGCTATGAAACTTAAAGATGCAGGCCTGTATGCATACAACCATAATCTTGACACCAGTGAAGAGCATTATGATAAAATCATTTCAACCAGAACATATGATGACAGATTGGATACTCTGGAAAATGTGAGAAAGTCCAAAATATCTGTTTGTTCAGGAGGTATTATAGGTATGGGAGAATCCCATAATGACAGAATAGGAATGCTATTGACTTTATCGACTTTGCCTGAGCACCCTGAGTCAGTTCCGGTTAATGCTCTGGTACCGGTTGAAGGTACACCCCTTGAGGATCAGCCTAGAGTTTCTGTTTGGGAAATGATCAGAATGATTGCAACAGCAAGAATCATCATGCCAAAGGCAATGGTAAGATTATCTGCGGGAAGAGTAAGAATGAATCAGGAAGAACAGGCTCTATGTTTTATGGCAGGAGCAAATTCAATATTTGCTGGTGACAAGTTACTGACAACTCCAAATCCGGAGGTAGATGCTGATAAAGAATTGTTCCAGGTCTTGAATCTAAAACCAAGAAAAGCATATAAAGACGGACAAGAACCTCACGTGCATTTTGAACAAATACCAATGAGAGGATAATTGATCTTCAAAAAGAATTGTAAATCCGGGAGGTAACTTCCGGATTTTTTGTTTTAAAGAGAGACAAATAATTTCTGGACGTTTGTGTAGTTGGGAAATAATTCAAAATAGCAGGTAGATTATTAGGAGAGGAGGAAGTTATGCAGGTGCTTGAACGTTATGAGGTTGCAAAGAATAAATTAAGTTCTATCGATTATAAAAGTATAAAGGATTGGGATGTCACTGATGCTAATGGAAAAACGATAGGCAAGATAGATGATTTAATAGTGGATTTAAAAACAGGCAAAATCCGCTATATACTCGGCAAAACGAGCACTGATCTCAAAGTCTCAAAACGTCAGCCTCATTTTATTCTTCCTGTAGGACTGGTTACACTCAGAAAGGAAGAGGAGATCGTGGAGGTTAAACGAATTGATTCTGATTGGATTTCTAAATGCCCACTGTATAAGGATGGCCCTACTCAGCCTGGATTTGAAATGGAACTCGCTAGAGTATTTGGAATCGACAAGGAAATTGCAGAATTATATGACCACGACAATTTCCGCATACCGGCAGGGCTTTGTCTATAGGCTAATTAATAATTATCCATAGAGCCTAAATTTTTCAATTGCTATGGCGATTGAAAAATACAGGTTAAATTTGTTCCGATGAAAAAACTAGCGGACAAATTAGCGCATAGGCAGGACGAGGGGAGTTTGAGAAAACTTACTCTTAGACCAGACCTGATTGATTTTTTCTCCAACGATTATTTAGGATTAGCAAGGAACAGAGAACTTTATTGTTTAATAGAAAATGAATTAAGCACACAGGCTGGGAATGTTAACGGTGCAACAGGATCAAGACTGTTATCTGGAAATTCGGCCTATGTAGAAGAACTGGAACTTTTTTTTGCTAAGCTTTTTAAAAGCCCTAAAGCCTTACTCTTTAATTCTGGTTATAATGCCAATCTCTCCATCTTATCAGCAATACCCCAAAAGGAGGACACTATCATATATGATGAACTGATTCACGCGAGTCTGAAAGATGGAGCACGTCTGAGTTTTGCTCAAAGATTTTCCTTTAAACATAATGATCTTAAAGATCTTGAAGCAAAAATTCAAAGAGCCAAAGGTGAAGTTTACATTGCTGTGGAATCTGTCTATTCTATGGATGGAGACTTTGCTCCGTTATTAGAAATCCTCGAACTGACAACCAAGTATCATGCTCATTTGATAGTGGATGAGGCACATAGCACAGGAGTTTGGGGAGAGAAAGGAAATGGAATGTGCTGCTACCTTGGAATAGAAGATAAAATTTTTGCAAGAGTATATACTTTTGGGAAAGGCATGGGAGCTCATGGTGCATGTATAGCTGGTTCTGAGATTCTTATTGATTTTCTTATAAACTTTGCGAGACCTTTTATATATACGACTTCATTGCCATTGCATAGCCTGGTTACATTAAAAGCAGGTTTTGAATATTTAGAAAATGAAATATCTCTCCAGGAAAAAATAAGATCCAAAATACATTTATTCAGAACATTGATTGAGGGGACTGAAAGCCTATCTGTGATGATACAAGAGAGCTACAGCCCTATACAGGTTTTGAGAATTTCCGGTAATGAAAAAGCAAAAGCAATTGCTCTTGCAGTTCAGAGTAAAGGTTTTGATGTAAGAGCGATATTGTCTCCGACTGTAAAAGAAGGGGAAGAACGATTGAGAATATGCTTGCATGTTTTCAATTCTGATGTAGAGATAGAAAGACTGGTAAAAACATTAGTTGAAAGTTTATGAATTACTTTGTAACAGCTATCAGCACAGATAGCGGAAAAACTCTGGTAAGTGCAATACTCACCCAGGCCTTACAGGCAGATTACTGGAAACCCATACAAAGTGGGCTGGAGCGGGATGCAGACAAAGTCAAAGATCTAATTAACAATAATCACTCTTTAATATTTAACGAAAGTTATTGGTTTCAAACACCTGCGTCTCCACATTTTGCAGCGGAAGTAGAAAATGTAACAATTGATATTGATAAGATTCTGATTCCAGGTAATAAAGACAATAATCTTGTGATAGAAGGAGCAGGAGGAGTATTGGTTCCATTGAATGATACACATTTTGTAATTGATCTAGCTGCCAAATTCAATGCAGAAATCATTCTCGTTTCAAATAATTATTTGGGAAGTATTAATCACACCTTGCTTACCATTAACGAAATAAAAAGAAGAGGCCTAAGTATAAAGGGCATTATCTTCAATGGCCCTAGAAATGAATCCACAGAAGATTATATTTTAAAACATAGCGGATTGAAGTGCTTGCTGAAAATTGATCAGGAAAAAGAAGTTGATCAGTTTGTAGTAAATAAATATGCGATTGAGTTGTTTAACAACTGGGAAGTATAGTAATGAAAAATGTGAACAATACTAATCATGCCGGACCGATCTGGTATCCATACAGTGCGGTTACATCCGGAAGTAATTATATCAAAGTGGATTCTGCAAAGGGTGTATATTTATATACTCCTGATGGCAGGAAAATTCTTGATGCAGTATCTTCCTGGTGGGTCAATTTGCATGGGCATAGTAATGAATATATTGCTCATAAGATTTATGAACAAGCCTTGAAGCTTGAACATGTGATCTTTTCCGGATTCACTCATGATCCTGCTATCAGCCTTGCTGAAAGGCTTCTGGATCTTCTTCCTTCCAATCAGAAGAAAATGTTTTATTCAGACAATGGCAGTACAGCTGTAGAAGTTGCTATTAAAATGTCACTTCAGTACTGGCACTGTAAAGGTGAAGCAAAAAAAAAGGCAGTAGCAATAAAAGGCGCATTTCATGGTGATACTTTTGGAGCTATGTCTGTCAGTGGTCGAGGGATTTTTAATCAGGAGTTTTCTGAATGGATGTTTGAAACGGTGTACATAGATTTTCCTTCTGAAGAAAAGGAAATGGATTGTCTTGAACAATTTGAGTCTATTGTGAAACAGGGAGATGTGGCTTGTTTTATCTATGAGCCGCTTTTGCAGGGGGCAGCAGGAATGCGGACTTATTCACCATATGTTCTGGAACAGCTTCTTAAGATTGCCGGTGATTATGATGTCATTTGTATTGCAGATGAAGTGATGACAGGCTTCGGAAGGACAGGACGATATTTTGCATCTCTGAATCTTAAAACTTACCCGGATATCATGTGTCTCTCCAAAGGAATAACAGGAGGAACTATGGCACTGGGGGCAACTACTTGTAGTCTTAAAATCGCGGATACTATCAAAGATAATGTATTCTATCATGGACATAGTTTTACAGCCAATCCTTTAGCTTGTGCCGCGGCCAATGCAAGCCTTGATATATTCCTGTCACATCAATGCCAGAGCAACATTGCTCGGATAACATTGGCGCATGAAAAGTTTATTCCTGTCTTGAGAGCTTTTCCTTTCATCTCAAGGATATCACATGTCGGTACAGTATTATCTTTTGCCATTGATTTTGGGGAAGAAGAAGGATATTTGCATCCCAAAAGAAATCAGCTATATGACTTCTTTCTGGAAAGAAATATCTTACTAAGACCTCTCGGGAATGTATTGTATGTTATTCCTCCTTATGTTATTACAAATGAGCAGCTTGACGAGGTGTACAAAGCTATTATAGACTTGTTAGAGTATTTATCAACAGAAAGGAACATTTGAAAAAAAATAGCGTACCATATGATTACAATCATTTCCTAAAAACGTATTTTGAATCCCGTTTTAAAGAAAATTTTAAACCAGTTATCAGAGTGAAATATCTTAATCTCTTTTTTCTAATTTTCCTGATTCACAGTAGTTTGTTTGCTCAGGTGGTTGTGAAAACTTTACCGTTTTCCTTTTCTTCCTCCTATCCCGAGCCTGATGGACGCAGGGAAGCTTTGAAATTGTCAGAAAGTGAATTTGTTACCTTGTCAAAAAGTAAAGGTGGGGAGGCTGGCGCTGCAGAATTTACACTTGAAAAATATGACAAGGACCTGAATTCTCTTTTTAAAGTAGTTTTAACAGCTGGTGAAGAGGAAGATTACAAAGAGTTATTTTTCAACGGAACAGATATAATTCTATTCTCTATTCTCCATGAAAATATGAAGCAAACCAGTAAGCTCCTTGCTTATGGGTTTGATGCAAAGACTGGAGCTAAGAAGTGGGACAAAACATTACAGGAATTTAAAATAAATAACTGGGTACCATTAAAGTTCAAAGGAGCCGTTCGAGAGTCTTTTGAAAATTGCATTGGTTCGAGTATTACTAAAAATTTTGTTACTCCTCTTCAATATCAGTATGATATAAGATTTTCAAAAGACAGAAAAAAAATCCTCACCTATATTTTTGATTACAGCCAACAAACTCTTGTCGCCTCTGCAAAGCTTTGGGATAATAATCTCAATCAGTTGCAGGAATCAAAAATTCCGGTAGATAATAATTTTATTAACTATGGAATTTATCCGAACAATAAAGGGGATGTCTTTATTCTGAATGTTGATAGGTTAGGCAGAATGGTTGTCGTGAAATACAACCTGGAAAGCAAAAGCAGTGACCTGCTCGATATTCAATATACATCTACAAGAAGGGAAGGGCTAAGACTTGAATTTTTAAATGACGATGTTATTTATGTTGCTAATACCTGCACTAAAGACGGGGGGAGGGTAACAGGGGTCATGTATTCAAAGTTAGATTTTGGCACCAGGCTTGTAGAAAAAATTAACTATCATGAGATCTCTGATAATATGAAGCAGACTATGAAACTGCTTCGTCAGAGTAATAAAAGCCTTGTGGGAGAAGAAACCTGGAGAGGTTACCACATCACTGATTTTTTCCTGAATGAATATGAAAAAGTAGTGCTGGTTCTTGAAAAAAGAGAGATCACTTCTATGTCATATGATTTTAATCAATCCGAAATTAACGATATTGAAAAGTGGAAAGCTACTAAACCTGCCAAAGTTAATGCGGAAGGATTTATGATTTTCAGCTTTAATAAAGACGATGAACTCTTATGGGAAAATGTGCACATCAAATCGCAGGTAGGAGACGTGGCTGCAGGGTTATTGTCTTCATCTTATTCAATGCATATTTCAGATGAAGGAAAAATAAGAATGGCTTATGCATTTTCTTCCAATTCAAGTGGAATTCTGAACAGCATCAATTACATAGAATGGGATGAACTGACAGGAAGTAAGATAAAGGAACTTGCATTGCCAAATGATGAAGGCCTCACCATGTTAAGAAATTTTACAATGTGGTTTGAAGATAAGGTCGCAATAGCTGGAAGAAAGGGATTGCTTGGTAAGAAAAGCAGTATTGTGATGTATAAAATTTAAGCTGAAAGTTAAAAGATAAAAGTTTAAAGTAATAAGTTGAAAGCCGGATGGTATTGCTACCAGATGGGCTTTTCTTTTTTTAGGAAGGCAGCAATACCTTTTTTACAGTCTTCAGTATTTCTGGCTTTGGCGTTGGATTCAGCAGCATAGTTCAATGCCTCTTTTACATCCATTGCAAAAATATCAGCCAGCATTTTCTTAGTTAGTTCCATTGAGCTTGCAGAATTGTTTGTGATAAGCTTCTCACAGAATTCTTTTACTACTGTAGAAAGATCTTCATCTTCCACAACGTGATTGATAAGCCCAAAATGGTGTGCTGTTTTGCTTGAGTAAATTTCTCCTGAAAGGAGCATCTCTCTGGATCTTGCTTCTCCTATTTTTTTTACCAGAAAGACACTTACTATAGCAGGTATAAATCCTATTCTTACCTCTGTATATCCATAGTTTGCTTCTCTAACAGAATAGGCGAAATCACAGACAGAGACAAGTCCACAGCCTCCTGCTACAGCATGTCCGTTTACCTGAGCGACTACCACTTTTTTAAGTGTATAAATCTGGTAATATAACTCCATCAGGTTTTTACTGTCTGTAAGATTTTCCTCATAGGTATTCTTCTGCAATGTTTGCAGGTATTCCAGATCAGCGCCGGCACAGAACACATCACCTTCTCCTGTAAGTACAATTACTTTTACCTGATCATCTGCTTCCGCTTTTTTGAAGGCTGATTTTAGCTCAGTTACAACCTGACTATTCAATGCATTTCTTTTTTCAGCACGACTAATAGTGATGCAACAGATTTTGTTTTCAGTAGTGTATTTTACAAATTCCATTTAATGATCTCCTTCAATTGTTAAAGCAAAATATTCATTAGATTCAGTGATATGTAAATTTATATTTTTTGACAAATTCTTATCTACAGTCACCTTTTTATATTTTTTGTTTATTACGACACTTTCTGCTTTAAGATCGAATTCTCTGAAATTTCCTTTAGAAGAAGGTTCGTAAACCAATAAGTCTATACCGGGTAAATAAGAGAATGAGTCTAAGATTGTTTTATCCTTAACCGTTAAAATATTTTTATTCCCGCATCGAATGATATTAAAGGATTTTAACTGGCGAAAATTTCTTGGTTTAATAAAATTAATGGTTTTGACTCCTCTGTTTAAAAGGGCGGGGTATATTTCAAATTTCAACTTTTCTTCATTGAAAGTGCTGTCTGCATATATTTCTGCTACCCTTCCATTTATGCTTGCGAATACCTTTTTCCCTTTTACAAAAAATGCAATAACTTCTCTTTGTTTGCAAATGGTTATTTTTTCATAAACAGCTATACCTGAAAAAACAATGCTGAGCATAAGTAAGGGCATAACAAGTTTTATTTTCTTTCCTGAAAAAATTAGGATAAGTAGTATCATCAGAATGTAGATAAACATCATATGATGCTTATCAATATAGATATCTCTGATAACAGATTTTGGTATTTTAAGAATATATCTTAAACCTTCGTTCATCAGCCATATAGTCTTTTCAAGGCAGTAGCATAGTGGTTTTAAAACCACATCTGTTCTGGAAAAAATAAGTCCGAAAATGCCAAGCCACAATATGGCATATGATAGAGGCGCTACGATGAGATTGCTTAATGAGAAATAAAGAGGAAACGAATGAAAATAATACAGTGAAATAGGGAAGGTGATGAGCGTTGCAGCTATTCCTCCGGTAGTGATGGTCCATACTTCTTTGTCTAACCAGCGTTTGGGTTCATAAAAACCGGACAGTTTAGGTTGAAGAAAAATCAGACCACCCATCGCTAGATATGTCAGTTGAAAGCCTATGTCTGCAATCGTGAAGGGATCATTTATTAATATGATCAATGCTGATATCGATAGTGTATTGTAAGGGTTATGCTTTTTGGATATGGTTTTAGCAACCAGAAAAATAAGAAACATGATTGTTGAACGCAGAACAGGTGGGACAAGGCCGGTAAGCAGGGCGTATCCGATCAGCAGTAATGAGATGGAAATAAAACGTATGAACTTTCCTTTTGGGAGGTGCACAAGTGGATTGAGTAAAAACAATAGTAGTTGATAGAGTAAGCCGATATGAAGCCCTGATACAGACAATAGGTGCATGGCCCCTGTGCCAGAATAAATGTCTCGCACGTCATTGCTGATTCCATCTCTTTTACCAAGAATGATACCTTCAGTAATGCCAAGGGCTTCTTTCTCTTTTATGAATTGGGCAAATCGTCTGGAGAAATAATCCTTTAATACAAGAGCATGATAAATGGTATAGGAATCAGGATTTGTATCAATTGATATTAACTTAAATGGTGTTGATTGATAAAAAATGTTTTTATATCTGTAATACTTTTGCGGATCGAAAGACTTATAATAATTGGCTCCTGAGATGCGTGCCAGTCTGCCGTTAAACATATAAGTTTGTCCATAAAACGGATCGTTGACAAGCTCCTTTTTAATCCACAAAATAATGTCAATGTCTACGGTCCTCCAGGATTTAGCTGTTTTAATCTTATTTACCCTGGCTATAACTTTATAGAAGTTCCCTTTTCGTTCGGTTTCTCCAATAATCTTAGCCTTAAAGTAACGACATGAACCGAGTTCTGTTTCCAGCTTAAGTGCTTCGGGTTCTTTATCCTGTTGTCTGGTAATGATAGCTCCTGCAAAGAAAAGCGTCAAAGAGCAAAGTGTAGAATAGAGAATGTTTTTTGAATAGAATAATTGTGGATTGTAAAAAATCAGAAGCAGCAAATATATTGCTGCACATGAAATTAATCCAATGTAAAGTCCGGTTAGATTTTCTCCTGGAATAAAAATGGCAAAGAATATTCCACTCAGGAAAAATAACAGAAACCGGACAAAGGGATAGCTGACCCAATGTTCCATATGCTTTTGGTTGAAAGACCAAAAATGTATAGAAAGAAATTAAAGATCAACTATTATTGTAAAAACTATCTTGTGATAATAATTTTTTTCGATGCCGTCTGATTGGCAGTGCTCACGACTAAGATATATATACCACTTTGCAATGAGCTGGTAGTAAGCTGGTGAGTAAAGCTTGTCTTCTCAAATTTTGTTCCTGAGAAGATCTTTTGTCCAAGTGTATTGTATAGTTCGAATTGCACGTTGCTTTCACCCTCCATAATCACTTCGATAGAAAGGGCATCTGTAGCAGGATTGGGGTATGGGTTAATTATAAGTGCAGGGGATGCTTTGTATATTTTGATGTTATCAAGATAAATTGTTGTTCCTGCTTTTCCATAGCTTGTAATGTATACCCTGACTCTCTTTTGGCCGGCAGCAGCCTCTAATGGAACATCAAACGAAGTCCAGTCGTCTGGCTCAGGTATAAATATGGAAGTATTTTTTCTGGCCGTATTCAGCTCTGCCCCATAGATTTTTTTTACCAGATATTTTTTATTCAGACAACCGAAAGAAATTTCAACAACAATGCTGTCTGTTTTGTCTAAAGTATTTGCTGATCCTGCAAGGTCGAAGAAAATATATGGGTGATCATTTCCAGAAAAGTCGAGACTGGGAGAGACGATGGCATCATAAGTTTGTAGCTCGGATGCCCCATATTTATTCTGGATTGATATACACCCACTGCTTTGTTCATAAGCACCAGGTGAGTTCAATGTCCATGTATTAGAGTGATCAGGATTGGAGATAGACCATCCTTCGGGAAGGATTGCTCCTGATTCAAAATCTAAAGTCTGGGCAAAAGGATAACTAGGCAGATTGCAGCAACCTCCACTTAGAAGAAGGCTCTTTCTGCGAGCATTATCAGACGCGTTGATGAACGAACGCATCCTTTCTTTTTGTCCTTGAGTAAAAATGTTCATACACTTGTCTCCTGTATAGTCAAGGTAGTTCTGAAACATTCTTGGAGTCTTCTGATTGTTGCAATAGGAGAACCTTTCATTACAAAGAGTGTCTTCGTCTTTGTCTTCCTGAGTAGGAGTGTCACTCACATAATCATCTCCGCAGTATTGATCTCCCCAAATGTGTATCAGTCCGAGCCAGTGTCCAATTTCATGTGTAGCTGTCCTGCCAAGATGATATGGCTTTCTAGCAGTTCCAAGTGTACCGAAAGTTTTATAGTCAATAACTACGCCATCTGTTGCAGCTGGCCCGTCACTTGAAGATGCCCCCGGAAGACCATAACCACCTGGAAACTGGGCATAACCAATTATAGGATCCGTAATATTGGTTACCCAGATATTCAGGTACTGATCACTGGGCCAGTAGGATAATTTTTTCAGCTGAGCATCATCCATGTTGTAATCGAAAGACGCTTTTTCGCTAAATACTCTTATAATTCCTGTAGTTGATCTGCCTTCAGGGTCAAATTGGGCAAGGCAAAAATGAATGCGGGTATCAGCTCCAACCGGGTCCGTATTGTATCCACGTGTCCCCGGAAGCTTTCCATAGTCTTCATTTAAAACTGCAATCTGAGAGTGAATCTGCTCGTCGGTAATATTTCTGTTATTCACTCCGCCAATAAGATTACCCTTTGTATTGTGGATGACATGGACAACAACCGGAATCACATATTCCATAGTATCGTTGTCCAGTGCAGCCCTCCGTTTTCTAATTGTTCTTAATTGCTGATCTATTTGCTCCTGAGTAGGCAGAGGCCTGTTATTTTCCTGATATGAGGTAGATGCACATTGCCTTTGTGCAAAAGTTTCAGAAATACTAAATGCCAAAAAAAGCAATGCGTAAAAAAATCTCATATTAGTCTATTCTTATGATTTATCCTTTTTAGCATAGGCATCAATTATTTTGCCTACGAGTTTATGTCTCATTACATCTTTGCCGTCCAGTTCCACAAAGCCAATTCCCTGTACGTCTTTGAGTATTGTCAATGCCTCTACAAGACCTGATTTCTGATTGCCCGGCAAGTCTATTTGTGATTTGTCTCCTGTGATAATCATTTTGGAACTAGGTCCCATACGAGTCAGAAACATCTTAGTCTGCATAGGGGTGGTGTTCTGTGCTTCATCCAGAAGTATGAATGCATTATTCAGTGTACGTCCTCTCATATACGCAAGAGGAGCCACTTCAATAATATGATTCTCGTAATAATATTTTAGCTTTTCAGCAGGAATCATGTCATCCAGTGCATCATAAATAGGTCTTAAATATGGATCGATTTTTTCTTTCAGATCTCCCGGAAGAAAACCTAGATTTTCTCCTGCTTCTACTGCAGGTCTTGTGATTACGATCTTTTTAACCTCTTTATTTTTTAAGGCTCTGACAGCCAGGGCTACGGAAATATAGGTTTTCCCTGTTCCGGCAGGTCCGACTGCAAAAACGAGATCATTCTTTCTTGCAGTGGCTACGAGCTTCTTTTGATTTACAGTCTTGGGTTTTATAACCATCCCTTTATCACCAAAAAGAATTACATCGTCTTCGTCACAGCCGTCCATCTCTTCTTTGCGAAGCAATGACTGTACTTCGTTTTCACCTACTTTTCCATATTTATTATAATGAACAAGCAGACTTTTGATAACCTGTTCTATCTGGATTATTTCCAGATTGTTACCAATGATCTTTATTTCATTTCCTCTGGAAACAATACGACTTTTAGGAAACGCAGAACCCAATTCTTTTATTATTCTGTTTTCCACTCCTAGGAAATCTATAAGAGATACATTTTCAAGGTGTATTGACTTTTCTACCAACAGCTTTATTATTTTTAATTATTTACTTTAAACTTTCAGTTATTTGGCTGAAAAAATATTTAATTTTGCGCCACTTGTTCTAAAAAATCTCCAATAGAAAACCGGATGTTTTCGGAACGAGTAGAGACAAACAAAATTAATCATTTTCTGCGCAATTTATGGCTATTATCACATTTATGTCAGATTTCGGACATAGAGACCATTACGTGGCTGCCGTAAAAGCGAAGATTTTTTCTATCAACCCTAGTATAAATGTAGTGGATATTACCCACTCCATTGAAAATTTCAATATTGCTCACGGGGCCTATATTTTAAAATCAGTCTTTAGAGATTTTCCGCAAGGTACTGTGCACCTCGTGTCTGTAAACGCACCATCCGGCCCCGATGAAAGGGCTGTAGCCGTGAAACTGGAAGAGCATTACTTCGTCGGAATTGATAATGGTTTGTTCTCATTACTAAGTGACAAAGCCCCTACTGCAATTGTCGAGTTAATCAAAGATTCCTCCTATAACAGGATTTTCCCTGAGAAAACTACTTTGGCGGCAGCTGCAGTTTCTCTTGCCAGTGGTACTAATATCTACAATATTGGAACCCAGATTAGTTCCCTTAGAAGCATGCTAAATCGACAGGTCAGAATTTCTAAAACTCAGATCGGTGGCCATGTTGTTCATGTAGATCAGTATGGAAATTTAGTTACCAATATTTCTGAGGAATTATTTTACCGACAAAAGAATAATCGCTCTTTTACTGTGCATTTTGCCCGTGAAACTGTTGATTTTATTGCAGATTCCTATGATTCCATGGATCATGGTGATTGTCTGGTACTTTTTAACAGTAATGGATATATGGAAATCGCAATCAGTCAGGGTAATGCAAGTGAATTGTTAGGGATGGGATTTGACAGTCCTGTAATGATCAATTTTTCAGAGGCTTAGGACGCGACTGTCAGGAGAACGAATCCACGTATGCTCTGGCATAATTATTTTAAATCTTAAATCTTGATAAGCGATAAGTAACCTAAATTTTAGATATAGAATTTTTTGTAGTTTTTTGAAGTAAAAAAAAGTAATAGTTTGCTCAAGGTACCTCCACGTTTTCTTTATAAATATTAGGACAGAAATGATTAAACCAAGAATGTTTTATTATTATAATGTGTTGATTGTTAAAAAGGTATTATTTTAAAAAGAGGAGAAAGCCTTGATGTCAAGAAAAGGTGAAAAATTTATCATCATAATAACTTCTTAAATCTCCTGAACCTACATCAGATCTTTTCAGATTTTGAAATTATTACCGTACCTTTGAAGCTTGTTCAAATAATCATGATTCGTTTCTTTTCCAGTCAATCTGACAAAGTTTTCGCCTTACAGACCGAGCGCGAACTGAGTATAACAGATATTTCCAAACTTGAATGGCTTTTTGGAGCTGCCAAATTAAACCAGGAAAGTACTTTAAGTGGATACTTTGTTGGCCCACGTGCTGCCATGATTACTCCATGGAGTACCAATGCCGTAGAAATCACTCTGAATATGGGCATTCAGGGAATTATCCGGATTGAAGAGTTTAAAGAGGTCAAAGAAGATTTTATGGATTTTGACCCAATGCTTTCTCATAAGTATAATGGTCTGAATCAGGATATATATACTATTAAAATTAAACCAGAACCTGTTAAGCCAATCACAGATATTGCTGCATACAATAAACAGGAAGGTCTTTCTCTGAGCGATGAGGAAGTTGATTATTTAAATAAACTGGCTGAAAGAATAGGCAGGTCGCTAACAGATTCTGAAGTATTTGGATTTTCACAGGTTAATTCGGAGCACTGCCGTCATAAAATTTTTAACGGGAAGTTTGTGATAGATGGGGAAGAGAAATCAACCTCATTATTCAAATTGATCCGCAAGACATCTGAAGCTAATCCGAACGACATAGTTTCTGCATATAAAGATAATGTTGCTTTCATTAAAGGTCCGGTGGTTCAACAGTTTGCGCCCAAGCGTGCAGATGAGCCAGACTATTATAAGTTAAGTGAATTTGAATCTGTTATCTCTCTCAAAGCCGAAACACATAACTTTCCTACAACAGTAGAGCCTTTTAACGGAGCTGCTACAGGATCTGGGGGTGAGATCAGAGACAGGTTGGCAGGCGGACAAGGTGCGCTTCCGCTTGCAGGAACAGCTGTTTATATGACTGCTTTTTCTCGTCTTGAAAAGGATCGTCCTTGGGAAAAAGCAACACAGGAAAGAAAGTGGTTGTATCAGACTCCAATGGATATTCTGATCAAAGCTTCAAATGGGGCAACTGATTTTGGAAATAAATTTGGTCAGCCACTGATTACAGGTTCTGTTCTGACATTTGAACACGACGAAAAATCAGATAGCTTAAAGGCTCCAAGAAAACTTGGCTTTGATAAAGTAATTATGCTTGCCGGTGGTATTGGTTATGGCAAAGCAAATCAAGCACAAAAAAAGCATCCAAAACCAGGAGATAAAATTGTAATTCTTGGTGGTGAAAATTACCGTATCGGAATGGGTGGTGCAGCAGTATCTTCAGCAGATACCGGGCAGCATGGTTCAGGTATTGAATTAAATGCCATACAGCGTTCTAATCCTGAGATGC
This sequence comes from Sporocytophaga myxococcoides DSM 11118, assembly GCF_000426725.1. Lineage (NCBI taxonomy): Bacteria > Pseudomonadati > Bacteroidota > Cytophagia > Cytophagales > Cytophagaceae > Sporocytophaga > Sporocytophaga myxococcoides. The sequence continues at coordinate 729,495 of NZ_KE384560.1, forward strand.
AAAAAAGAGCAGCCAATGCGATCCGCGCAATGGTAGAGAGTGACAATAACCTTATCGTTTCTATACATGACCATGGAGCTGGTGGTCACCTAAACTGCCTTTCAGAACTGGTAGAAGAAACAGGAGGTAAAATAAATCTGGATAAACTTCCGGTGGGAGATCCTACGCTTTCTGCAAAAGAAATTATTGGAAATGAATCACAGGAGCGTATGGGTCTGGTAATAGGAGAGCAAGACATAGCTACTCTTCAGAAGATAGCCGACCGTGAACGTGCTCCTATGTATACCGTAGGAGATGTTACCGGTGATAATCGATTTACATTTGAGTCTGCATCTACCAAAGAGAAACCGATGGATCTGGAGCTGAAGGACATGTTCGGAAGTTCACCGAAAATGGTTATGACAGATAAAGCGGTTGACAGGGTTTATCAGCCTGTAACATATGATAAAAACCAGCTTCATTCCTACCTTGAGCAGTTGTTGCAGCTGGAAGCTGTTGCCTGCAAGGATTGGCTTACAAATAAAGTTGACCGTTGCGTTGGAGGCCGCGTAGCTAAACAGCAATGTGCAGGTCCTCTGCAATTGCCTCTGAACAATGTTGGTGTAATGGCTCTGGATTTTCAGGGTAAAGAAGGTATTGCAACTTCTATTGGTCATGCACCCGTTTCTGCTTTGATTGATCCCGCAGCCGGCAGCCGTAATGCTATTGCTGAGGCTTTGTCAAATATTGTTTGGGCTCCTTTAAAAGATAATTTAAAAAGCGTTTCTCTTTCTGCTAACTGGATGTGGGCTTGTAAGAACGAAGGAGAGGATGCTCGTTTATATAAAGCTGTTGAAGCTTGTTCTGACTTCGCTATTGCCCTTGGTATTAACATACCTACAGGAAAAGACTCCCTGTCAATGAAGCAGAAGTATAAAGATGAAGAGGTTATAGCCCCGGGGACTGTGATCATCTCTGCTGCAGGTAACTGCAGTGATGTGAGAAAAGTTGTGGAACCTGTGCTGCAAAGCGATGGAGGAAATATTTACTACATCAATCTTTCAAACGATCAATTTAAATTAGGTGGATCTTCCTTTGCTCAGGTGGTAAATAAAATAGGAAATGAAACGCCTGATATTACCGATGCTGCGCTGTTTAAAAATGCATTCAATACATTGCAGCAATTAATCAAAGAAGGTAAAATAGAAGCTGGTCACGATATCGGTAGTGGTGGTTTGATCACCACTCTTCTTGAGATGTGCTTTGCAGACAACAGACTTGGTGCAAACATTGATTTAACATCTCTTGGTGAAGCTGACAGCATTAAAGTATTATTTGCAGAAAACATAGGAGTGGTATTCCAGGCATCTGCTGAGGTGGAGGCTACATTAAAAGCGAACAATGTTCCTTTCTATAAAATAGGAACCAGTACTTCTTCTGCAAAAATTCAGTTAAAGAATGGCTCGGATTCATTTGACTTTGACATAGCAAAACTAAGAGATACCTGGTACAAAACATCATACCTGCTGGACATAAAGCAAAGTGGCCCTGTAAGTGCTAAAGAGCGTTATAATAACTACAAATATCACGAACTGAAATACAAATTCCCTGAAGGATTTGACGGTAAGAAGCCAGTTATAGACAATTCTAAACCAAGAATAAAAGCTGCGATCATCCGTGAGAAAGGAAGCAATTCTGAGCGTGAGATGGCCAATGCTATGTACCTTGCAGGTTTCGATGTGAAAGATGTTCACATGACTGATTTAATCTCAGGAAGAGAAACTCTGGAAGATATACGTTTCATTGGTGCTGTAGGAGGCTTCTCTAATTCAGATGTACTAGGTTCTGCAAAAGGATGGGCAGGAGCATTTATGTACAATGAGAAAGCAAAAACAGCTCTTGAGAATTTCTTTAAACGTGAAGACACTTTATCTGTAGGCATCTGCAATGGTTGCCAGCTTTTCGTTGAGTTAGGGCTTATCAATCTGGATCACGACAAGAAGCCAAAAATGCTTCATAACGTGAGTGGAAAACACGAGAGTATCTTTACCTCTTTAACCATCAACAAAAACAAATCCGTAATGCTTTCTTCTCTTGCTGGTAGCACTCTTGGTGTGTGGGTATCACATGGAGAAGGTCGTTTCAGCTGTCCGAATACCGAAGATAAATATCAGATTGTTGCGAAATATGCTTACGAAACATATCCACATTGTCCTAACGGTTCTGACTTCAATACAGCAATGCTTTGTGATGACACAGGTCGTCACCTTGTAATGATGCCTCATATTGAACGTTCGTTGTTGCAATGGCAATGGGCTAATTATCCAAAAGGCCGTCACGATGAAGTATCTCCATGGATGGAAGCTTTTGTGAATGCGAGAAGGTGGTTAGAGAAGAATGGAAAGTAAAAAAAGTATTAAACAATATTAAAAAAACACTCTCTTGTTTGAAGGGAGTGTTTTTTTATGTTCGACTGCCTTAAAGTCTCGGGGAAACTAATTCTTTTAAATAACATGATATCTGACCTGACACCTGTTCAGCAGCAACTTTTGAGTATTATGGGTAAAATTTCAGAACGATGCTATACAGCTGGCTGGATGAATAATCTGGAATATGTCCTATGGAATGCGGTGATGTCAGGCCCCAGAAAATATGGTCAAGATTATATCACACAAAAGGATATTGATGAGTTGAGATTTTTATCTGCCTTGTGCAATAGTTGGATAGTATTTGATGAAGTTAAGGAAGAAACATCAATGCAATTAAGTGCATGGGAAAAGAAGTATGATTCTGATACACTTAATAACAAGAGTTTCTTAATAGGATAATTAAAATTCAAATTAATAACATAAGCTGGCTAATTATTTCCACAATGAACTTTTGATATGCTTGCAAATCTTTGTCCTCATCTGGATTGCAAAACGGGGAAGTGCATAGTGAATAGGATATTACAGTAATCCATAAGCTATCGACTTGGAAAGCAGTTCTCCTGTATTTTTTGCATCCAGCTTCTTCAGCATATTCTTCCGGTGGTTATAAACAGTATGCTCACTTATAAAGAGCATGTCGCTAATTTCATTGCTCGATTTGCCATGTCTCATTAAGTTCAGAATCTCACGCTCTCTTATGGAAAGAATATGCTGTTCATTATCTGAAAGGTAGTTTTTCGTAAAGATTGGATGATAAACTCCTTCTGCATTTTTCTTTGAAATGCCAAGAGTTATATTTCCGTCTGTCTTAAAATCACTGATATCTGTAACCAGCATTAATGCTATGCGAGCTTTTTTATAATCATCGCAATGAATAACTGACGTTTGCTGCAGAAAACTAGCAAGAGATCCGTCTTTACGAAATGCATTATAATTAAAAGTAACGCGCAGGTCTTTGATTTCCTCAATACTTGTGCAGCGATCAAAATGATCGAACATGATAGGGAAAATTTGATTATGAATAATTTTAAGCTGCTCCTCCGGGATGAGGGATATCGTTTTCTGAATACCATGCTCATAAAATTCATCTTGTGAATATCCTGTTATACTTTTAACACTTTCACTCATGTAAATGTAGCTCTGAGTGGAAAAATCCAAAATACTTACAACCCCATGGAACTCCTTTAACAGCTGAGATAATTGAAAATTATCAATCAGGCTGTTTTCCCTTTCACCGGTTAGCCTGGCCTCTGATATATAACCGGTAAATATCTTTACTGCTTCCTTGTGGTGCTGAATATAAGACTTGGGGCTTTGTCTGGAATAAGACATAAATATTAAAAAGTTTTCGTAATCTACTCTAATATAGTTCATTTTACTCAACTCTCCATATTTTTTACCAGTTTAGAAAGCTTTGGAACAGAAAAACAAGTGCCGGTCCATAAAACTGAACTGTTTTTTTGCACCTGGAAAAACCTGGAATTTATGCCGGAAGCATAAAAAAGACCACTTCTCCAGAAGCAGACTAATAATACAATCTAAGGTATTTAGGATTTAGCAGAGCGCCTAAACAAAAGAGCCACAGCTCGTTAACCTAAAACGCTCTGTGACTTTCATGTTTTTGCCCCGACACACAAGTTGTGTCTAGTAAATCTCTTAATATTTTACAGGTTCATAATAGCCAGATAGTCAAATGTTTTTTTAATGTTTCAAAAGTGATTTGACAATGCTGCCATTCTCGGTTTCCATCCTGATGAAGTAAATCCCGTTTTCTATGCGTTCTAAATTCAGTTGTGTTTCAAAGTCTCCCATCAGAAGCTGTTCAAAAATGAGCTGACCATGCACATTGGAGAAACTTACCCTGATTAATGGCGATTGAGAGCGAAGAGTAACATGCGATGTACAAGGGTTTGGATACATCAGAATTTGCCCTGATATGTTGTGGATTTCTTCCAGTGATGTCACGACCTGCATTGGCGGTACAAATTCCCTAGCTCCTATATCGTATTTGATTCCCTTTGGTCTTACAATTCCTTCAAAATCGTCCGTGATCGTGTTCAACGTCATTCCCTTATCGACAGCGATGGAGTTCGGTTTTAGATATACATTTAAAGTATCTACAAGGCCAAGTTGTACAAAAGATCTTCTATAAAGATTGTTGGATGTATCGGGTACATCTGTTGCGATGGGGGATTGCCTGTTATAGATATAATTCTTAGTGGGTACATGGGCCTTATCCTTTTCAATATTAAATCCCAGATTGTTGCGGATCTCACATTTTCCGTCGAGTAAACTATAAACGTCTACCATTGCTGCTGAATAATCCCGGGCACTCTGGTTGCCCATTGTGTTATTGAATATTTTATAATGACAAGATTTAGTGGAGGGACTTCCACTCGTGGTCACATCACTGGGATGGGTTTGCACTTCTATAGCAGAGTATTTGCGAGAGCCAAGGAAGATATTGTTTGAAATAGTTAATTCACCCATTTCGTTCAGACCAATGCCTTCGCTTCGCACTCCATTTCCCCAGATGTTCTGGAAAAAGTTATGATGAATCGTCCCATCTCCGCGCAAGTAGAAAGTGCCCGGGTGTGTAGATGTGAGCAAACCTGTATTAGTAAACCTGTTGTGGTGAATGTTTACGTCAAACACTTTATTCAGTCTTACTCCATCCCCGCCATTCAGACTGTCGATGGTGCAATAGGCCACTTCCACGTTTCTGCCACAACCGATTAAGTCTGAGCCGTAGGCAAAATTACCCCAATCTATAGGTGTTCCGGTTTTTTTAAATGATAAATGTAGAAAGCGGATGTTTTCAATCAGAGTAACTTCTGTACCATCATATTTCTTATCTGCATTTATGCGAATGGTATAATCACTCACCCTTTCAAATCTGGCATAACTTATTGTGATGCTATCGGCTTTATTATCCAGCTGCATGGCCCTTCCGTTGATATCGTGAAAATAAAAACCGTACTTGATTCCATTTGCACCGTTCCCACTGAACACAACATTGCTGCACGTATTTAGATTCGAAGCATTTGAGCCTGTAATCTCTACCAAGCCTTTGTTGTTTATAATTGCGATCTTCTTTGACGCTGTTCCCCGGATATTGCCAAAAGTAAAACCAGAATACTTTCCTGGTTGAATTGCAATGGTATCGCCAGGCAGCAGGCTAAGCGTTGATGTCGCATTTGAATAATTTAAATATCCACCACTGCCTCCGATTAATACTTTCTTGGCGTGGGTTAAAAGTGAAATGAACAAAAAGAGTGCAAATAAAAGATACCGTGTATACATAGTTTTGAGATAAAGGTTAAAAGAACAACAAAGGTTTAATGATACAGGAGCCTAAGCCATCAATGCGGGACCTTGGCTGCAATCATTCATAAAAAGGACGCATAAGTTTAAAATTGTTACAGGAAACCCTGTTTCCATAGGTGTCTTTAAAAGGATATCCTAATGCATGCAAATGACATGAAGGAAAAACAAGATGAATGGTTTTAAAAGGATAGGGGATAATCGTAAAATATAAAATTGTACATGATCTTAAAAGGATTTTAATTTTATAAATAATTTCGTGAACCCTAATTCTTCAAAGAAGAAATAGGGTTTTTAATACTTATTATATTTGTAGATGGTAGCAGTTAAAGTAAGTACCTAGAATTAACTAGTAGAGACCAAAAAGATTAAATTATTGAGATGCCTATCTTTCTGAAAAGCAAAAGAATGAGTATCTTTATATGGTCTTCAGTAAAAGGATTACAAATTTTTGCGAATAACAAGTTTATTAATAATTTTTGTGATATGAACTCAAAAATTAGATTTCAAAAAGATAGTAAAGGATTTCATAAGACACTTGTCGGGAGAGTAGAAAATTATTTTAAGGCTGAGGGAATTAGTGAAAAAGCAAATGCTTTTATGTACTTCAAGACTTTATTTTTTTTAAGCTTAATTCTTTCCTCTTATTTTAGTCTACTATTTGGCGGCTTTAGTTTATGGATTAATAATTTGCTATGGGTTGTATTAGGTTTGTCATCAGTTTTTCTAGCTGTAAATTGCGGACATGATGCCATTCACGGCGCTTATTCATCCAAAAGATGGATAAATGCACTTATGAGCAATTCCTTTAATTTATTAGGTGCAAATTCATATCTATGGGGTATTACACACAACATTGTACATCATAACTATACTAATATTGATGGTATAGATGAAGATATTGAATCGGTGCCTTTTGCCAGAATAGCTCCAACACAAAAATGGAGACCGATTCAAAGATACCAGCATATCTGGATTTTCTTCTTATATCCATTCGGCACTCTTTCTTGGGTTTTTAGAAAAGATTATAAAAAATTCTTTCAAAAGAACATTGGTAATTATGAAAATAAAAACCATCCATTAATTGAGTATTTTAATTTATTCTTTTTTAAGGCTCTTTATTATTTTCTTTTCATTGCCTTGCCAATCATGATTATAGACATGCCATGGTATGCTGTTTTCGGAGGATTCATTTTAGGGCATTTGTTTGAAGGGTTTGCTATAGCTATTATCTTTATGTTAGCACATGTAGTTGAAAAGGCAGAATTTTCAATGCCAGATGATAAAGGGTTCATGGAAAATAATTGGGCTATGCATCAGTTGTGTACCACTGTCGATTTTGGAAGAAAAAGTTTTATTACCAGCTTTTTTACAGGCGGCTTAAACTTTCAGGTTGAACATCATTTGTTTCCTAAAATTTGCCACGTCCATTACCCTGCTATTTCCGAAATTGTGAAAGAAACAGCCTTAGAGTACAGAGTGCCTTATAATGATTATCCTTCTTTCTTTGATGCGCTTAAATCTCATGTATCATTACTTAAAAAGCTTGGTAACAATTTAATTCCTGAGCCAGAACCAGCTTCGGAAAGTTTAAAAGAAGTTGAGGAAAGCGAATTGGTTGATGAAATCGCTTAGAGCTTTTTAATTGTCTTTTCCTGATATAGCTTTACATATAGCGCGTTAATGACAGAGTCTATAAGAAGTTCTGAAAAGACGCCAAAAGAGGCTTGTTGTTAATTAATTTAACAAGGCAATGATAAAATATCAAATTCATTCAGAAATACTCCTGAGAGCTGGGTTTAAGAGTTTAGTGATTGAGATTATCCACAGAGAACCCATGTCCCCACAAAGAAATACTTAAATCATCCTAATGATTCAATATGGAACTGGATCAACAACAAGTTTTCTTTGAACGAAACGAAAATTCCTGAAGCATGGAGCTTCTGAATTTATAATCACTATAAAATCTTAATCGGTAATAATCAAGAAATAAAACTCGACTTATCACACGACTAAAAATACAAAAGCTCTGCAATTATTTCAATTACAGAGCTTTGCTTTTTTAACAGTACCCAGGGCCGGAGTCGAACCGGCATGTCAGTGAAGACACAGGTGTTTGAGACCAGCGCGTCTACCAATTCCGCCACCTGGGCAAACGGGTCCCAAAAGTAGGGAAACTTAATTTAAATCCAAAAGATTTTGTATTTTTTTACTTACTGATAACCTAAAACTTTCAAAAGGAGGTACCTTGAGGTTTGCAGACATCTAATCAATGCTCTATTTTTTGATGCCTGAATTTAGCTTCTGCTTCTTTGATATTTTGTATCCCCTTAATCATAGCATCAGGATTGAAAGATATACTGTCAATTTTATTCTCAACTAGGAATTGAGCAAATTCGGGGAAGTCGCTTGGCGCTTGGCCACAAAGACCTATTTTTTTCCCCGCTTGTTTGGCAGAATTAATCATCAACCGAATCATTTTTTTGGGTGCTTCATTATTTTCATCGAACAGATCACTCACAGTGGAAGAGTCCCTGTCTATTCCCAAAGTCAATTGCGTAAGGTCGTTAGAGCCGATAGAGAAACCATCAAATATACCGGCAAATTCATCGGCCAGGATTACATTACTGGGTATTTCCGCCATCACGTATATTTCCAGTTCATTTTCTCCTTGTCTCAGTCCATATGAATTCATAATTGCTATGACCTTTTTTCCTTCTTCAACAGTTCTGCAAAACGGAATCATTAATTTTACATTGGTCAAACCCATTTCGTCCCTGACTACTTTCATCGCTTTACATTCAAGTCCGAACCCCTCTTTATATGCATCATTATAATATCTTGAGGCTCCACGGAATCCCAGCATTGGATTTGCTTCTAGGGGCTCAAATTCTTTTCCACCAACGAGATTGGCATATTCATTGGTTTTGAAATCTGTCATTCTGACAATTACGTCATTCGGATAAAATGCTGCAGCGATTGTTGCGACTGATCTAGAAAGGTTTTCAATAAAGTATGCTTCTTTACTGGAATAGTTGGATGTAAGGTTTTTTATTTCAGATTTGGCATCTTGATCTTTAAGAGAATCAAATTTTATTAAAGCCATTGGATGAACTTTGATAGAATTATTAATGATAAATTCCAACCTCATTAAACCGACACCATCATTGGGGATGCGTGACAGATGAAAGGCCCTGTCGGGGTTTCCAAGGATGAACATAACTTTTGTTTTGGGTTTCTCTATTGCTTCCAGATTAGTTTCTATAACATCCCATAAAAGCTTTCCTTCATATATCGTTCCCGTTTCTCCTTCTGCACAGGAGACCGTCACTGTATCACCGTCTTTAATAACGGAGGTTGCATTCCCTGTTCCTACAATTGCCACAGCTCCTAATTCTCTGGCTATAATAGCTGCATGGCTGGTTCTTCCGCCTTTATTAGTAATAATGGCGGATGCTTTTTTCAGAATGGGATCCCAATCCGGATTTGTAATATCTGTTACTAATATTTCTCCTTCCTTCAATAAATATGAATCTTCCGGAGAGTTAATGATGCGGACAGTTCCTGTTGCAATTTGATTCCCAATAGCTTTGCCGCTTGTAATAATATTACCTTTTTCCTTAAGACGATACTCCGTTATTTTAACCTGATTTCTTTTTCTACTATATACAGTTTCCGGTCTTGCCTGTACTATATACATTATATTCTCTTCGCCATCCTTTGCCCATTCAATATCCATCGGTTTTTGGTAATGCTCTTCAATGATTAATGACCACTTGGCGAGCACATCTATTTCCTCATCATTTAGAATGAATTGATTCCTTTTTTCCTTAGGTGTTTCAATATTGATGGTAGTATTTTCTGATGAAGAATCGTTGTTATATATCAGTGTTTTCTCCTTACTTCCGATTTTCTTATTCAATATGGCTTTTTTATTCTTTTGCAAAGATTTTTTAAAGACATAAAATTCGTCCGGGTTAACAGCGCCCTGAACAACATTTTCACCCAAGCCCCAGCTTCCGGTAATCAGTATAACATCTTCAAATCCGGAATCCGGATCCAATGTGAAACATACTCCTGAAGATGCCAGGTCGGATCTGACCATTTTTTGTATTCCTATAGACAGTGCGACTTTCATATGATCGAAACCATGATCATGTCTGTATTTGATAGCTCTATCCGTAAACAATGATGCTAAACAATTCAAGCAGGCTTTTAGCAGGTTTTCTTCTCCACAACAGATATTCAGATAGGATTCATGTTGCCCTGCAAAGCTTGCATCAGGCAGATCTTCTGCTGTTGCGCTGCTTCTAACTGCAACGTGTATCTGAGAACCGTATTTTTTACATAATTCACTATAGCCTTTCTTAATAACGGCCTCTATCTCTGAAGGTATAGTGGCTTTTAAAATCAGATTTCTGCAGGCTGATCCTACTTCTGTAAGATTCGAAAAGGTTTTAGTGTCTAATTTGTTGAGGATACTTTTAAGGTCATTACCGAGCTTATTGATTTTTATGAATTCCTGATAAGCAAAAGATGTGGTCGCAAAACCGTCAGGTATGTTGATCCCTTTGGAGGATAGTATATTGAACATTTCTCCCAGAGAAGAATTTTTTCCACCTACTTGTGCAATATCTTTTAAATGAATTTCATTAAAGGCTAGGATATATTTTTGCATGATTTTTATAGGTTGAATTTTAGAATTTTATCTTACTGGTTTTATGTATTGAAAATAAATACTTTCTCCCTGATGAAATTTATAAACTGATGAAAGGCATTTGTGTTGAAAAACTTGAGGGTAATAAATAAGGTTTCTAAATCTTTTATATTTTCAGAATGGGTGTCTTTATCGGAGATTTTTGCCTGTATTTTGAGCTGAATTAACCTTTTGTACGATTTACTTACATACATTGAGTTCATGGGAAATATTGACACAAAGATAATATCCCTAAGGAACATAAAGGTTTTATAATGTGGGCATCAATTTGTTTTTTTGTCATACATGATGGAAAGTTTTATTTTACATATGTGAGATAAATAATAGTTAATTTTAATAATTAAGTGTTATTTATTGATTTTATGTTTAAAAAGTTATCAATTGTTTTAGTTGTAACCTTTAGTCTGTCTAGCTGCGTTGCAATCTTTTCTTCCAGATATTCTAAGGTAAATCTTAGCTGTCCCACACCTGATGTATCTATCTATAGTAAGGGTAATTTAATAGGTAAAGGAAATATCACATCTAAGTTTAAAAAGAAAGAAGTTTCCCAGAATTTAATTCTTAAAAAAGAAGGCTATCTGGATAAAAATTATTCCTTTAATGTTCAGAAAAAAAATCCTTTGAGATTTGTAAATCTGATCTCGATTCCGACTATATATGGACCATATATTTGCAGCGGTATTGATTATAGTACGGGTAAAAAATTCCAATACAATAAAAATATTGTCATTCCTGTGATGACTCCTGAACCATCCAAAAGAACAGCTAACCAAAAATATTTACAAGTAAATCGAGCTTCCATCAGTATTAAAAAAATGGATACTTTATTTGTGAGATATAAAAATGAAAAAAGCTTTAAAGCTAAAAAAATCGATAATGTAGAGTTTTTTAATGAGGATATAAGGTATGAAGAAACATCCTATAATAATACGCTAACCAAATTTCTTAAAAAGTATAACTTCATTGATACAACAGAAAGTATTTTTCCTAATTATGGCAATACAAGTTATATTGAGTCTGCAATAGAAAAGGTAAAATTTCATTCGATTGCACCCAAAAACGCATATGCGGCTCATTTTATAAATAGCTCCGGGGAAGTCTTGTTTGCTGAAACACAAATAAAATGGATCATATTAGATTACTATAGAGTGAAGCTTGATTCTATAACAATTACGGTTACATCTGACATTTTTAAATTATATGAAGAAAATGAAAATAATGAAAAAGATAAAAAGGATAATGGTAATTCCGGAATTGTTAAAGCATTGAATAATTCCGTTGAACTAAGCATGGTTGAGCTGCTTTCAAAGGAAAAATTCAAAAAACTTATAGAGAAGCCTGTTGAAAAAATTGCATTCTCAAAAATTAAACTGAAACATGAAAAGTATAATTCAAAATCTCTTAATGAATTGATTCAGGCTTCTGTAACAATAAAGACAGGAAAAGATTCTCATGGTAGTGGTTTTATAATAAGTTCAGACGGATACATTGTTACTAATTATCATGTGGTCGCAGGAGTAGGTGCAAAGAAGGTGGTAGTTATCTTAAACGATGGAGCGAAGTATGACGCAACAATTGAAAGAACAGCGCCATCATGCGATCTTGCTCTGTTAAAAGTCGATGCAAAGTCACTGCCTCACATGCAAATTAAAAGTTATAAACTAAAAGATCTTGAGTTAGGTTCAGATGTATCAACTATTGGTACTCCAAAGTCTGTGGAGTTAGGACAAAGTGTTGCAAAGGGAATTGTTTCCGGAACAAGAAGTCCTAATGAGAATATAAATTACATTCAGACAAACATTGCAGTTAATCCAGGAAACAGCGGTGGCGCATTTTTGGATAGTAAAGGAAACGTCATTGGGGTAGTTACTTCCAAACTCGTAGGCTATGGTGTTGAAGGTATTGCTTTTGCAATTCCATCTAACTATATATTTGATTCACTGAAATTAGAATATTAATTTATTACTAAGATATAAAGTCTTTCTAAAAAGAAGCAAAAAGGCCGCTCTAATAAGCGGCCTTTTTGCTTTTAATCCAGAATAACCTTTGTGACTTTCGTTCTTCCTCCGGTACTTATTTTTACAATATATATGCCTGCAGGTTCAGCGCTCAAATCTATAATTTGATTTGCTCCGTCAGGATTGATACTTTGAATCTCTCCACCAAGAAGATCATAAATGCCAATAAACTCTATATTGTTAGCAGCATTTATAACAAAAGAACCTTGTGTCGGATTTGGATATAGCTTTATTTGGTCTGCACCTGTAGTTGGGTCATTTATTCCCAGAGGTGTGCCTTCAAAGCGGACATTGTCCAGATAAAGCATGTTCTCATTGTCGCTGGAATTTCTGAATATGATCTGGATGGTTTTTCCCTCATAATTACTTAAGCTGATCGGTTGGGTGGCCCATTCATTTTCAGTTGGAACAAATGCATCAGTTGTAAAATATGGATCACCAGTGGTCAGATCCCTTCCTGATTTTTTATCAAGAATATCATAAGTAACTCCGCAATCCGAACTGGCCAGTACAGTTAAGGTATCTGAGAAATTTGGATCTTCAGTTACTTCTGTATAAAGCTTGTATGCATAATCAAATTTTAACATAGCGTTTGCTCCAACAGCAATAAGCGGAGAGAATAGATCATCAATCTGGCCGTTTCCACCTGTATAGTCAAAGTTATTAACTCTTATAGAGTAACTGCCGTTTGATGAGGCTTCATTAGTTGTTTCCCAGGTTGAACTCTTGTCCGGATTGTTAATGGTCCAGCCATCAGGAAGCAGACCAGAATTCTCAAAACTTTCAGAGAATGGAAGATCTTGAACTTGTAAAATAATAAAGCTCTTTGTTAAAAGGTTATCTTCAGGATTTCCATCTGACTGCCCATTTACCTTAGTAATATTTACTTCATAAGTATGGTTCCCTTTCGATAAGCCTGATACAGCAGGAAGATTAATCGTTGTAGCAGCACCTGTTGCGAGGCTACCTGTCCATGAAAATGTTTGTGCTGTTCCATTATCAACTTTATAAGTATAACTGATGCTGGTAATTGTATTGGTAGTACCTTCATTACGGATAGTTAGGGAAGGATAAACGGCATTTGTACAGAAGTTGCCGGTAACACCAGATATGTTTTCTATGGAAGCATTCAAAGCTGCGACTATCGGAGGTGTTAATCCTTTTGATGTAAGCAGAGATGCCCTTGGACCGTGTAATGCAGCCTGCATTCTTGTTGCCTGGCCAGCAGAAAACATAACAATACAAGCATCATCAGCATAATTCATGTAATTCATGACCATATCATTATGTTCATCAGAACTTTCGGTACAAGTATTTTTGATAGAACAATCATAGTTGTCCTGTTTTGATGGAGGAGTGTCACATACCAGGTCACCTCTGGTCTCGCAAGTTGAGCTGTTTGTCCCTGCGCAACCATCCTGGAAAGTATGGTATAAGTTCAACCAATGAGCTACTTCATGCGTTGCCGTCCGACCAAGGTTGTTTTCAGCAGAAATTGTATTAAGGCCGAATCGATCGTAGGCAATTACAACACCATCTTCTGCTGCAGATACGGTACCTGGAAAAGTTGCATAACCTAGAATTGTACCGCCAGATCCTCCAATTTGTGGTACTACCCAAATATTTAAGTAACTTTCTGATGGCCAGGCGTCATCGCCACCCTTGCTGCTATATTTTGCCTCTTCCTGGCTATAAGAAAAACTGGTTTTATTTGTTTGTTTTCTTACGATTCCGTTTGTAGCCTTGCCTTTTGGGTCCCTTATGGCGAGAGCAAATTGTATATTTGGATTTCCAATCACAGGTTGAAACTCTGCAGAAACATTGGATATATCAGTATTAGTGGCTGAATAGTCACGATTGAGAACGTCAATTTGAGACTGAATCATTGCATCTGTGATATTCTGAGCGCCCGTGTTGTAGAGCACGTGAACTACAACTGGTATTACAGGTGCAACAGCTGTTGTCCTTAACCCTTGATTTTGGCGAGTAAATTTTCGTGTTTGTAGCTCTTGCTTTTCAATCTTTTCAAGCAATGCCGGATTTCTGGATATATTATTTTGACGGACCTGCATAGTGCCGCAACGCTCCTGGGCATATGTAAGTGAAGATGCTAATAAACTTATTAAAAGTAGAAGGTATTTCATGTTCTTAGGATGTATTCTATAGATAGGATTAAATTTCAGACTCTCGCGGAAGTTAGCTCTTTTAGTTCAATATTTTCTGTTGATCAGATAGAAAGATTCGATAGTACAATAAATTACAGCATTATCGCAATGCCAGACAGGGAAGAGTAGGGAGCAATAGCAATAGAATTGACCATTTGATTTCAATTTCAAAGCTTTGAATAAACTTTAAAATGAAAAACAGGTTGTTCTAATTCTCTGATCATTAAATGTCCATTTATTTCCTAATGTGCTTAAATCCTGGGATAAATATGTCACCAAAAGCAGTCAGAGTTTGGAATGATTATTGACCTGTTTCTTATTTAAACTATATGCCTAATGTTTTTTACTGGATATTTTTCAACGTTTTTGTATTAATCATCCTTGCATTTGATTTAGGAGTATTTCATAAAAATGCTCATGTTATTTCGTTTAAAGAGTCAATCCTCTGGACAGCATTCTGGATCACTCTTTCTTTAATTTTTAATTTTATTATTTATTTATGGCAGGGTCCTGATCAGGCCCTTTCCTTTCTTACGGGATACCTTATTGAAAAATCACTCAGCATTGATAATATTTTTGTGATAGTGTTAATTTTTAAATATCTGCAAGTTCCCGATCAATATCAGCACAGAGTACTTTTTTGGGGAATTCTTGGTGCTCTGGTGATGAGAGCTGTTTTTATATTTCTGGGAATAGCATTACTGGAGCGTTTTCATTGGCTCGTTTATTTATTTGGGGCTTTTCTGATTGTCATCGGAATCAGAATGGCAGTTCATAAAAAAAAGGAAGTAGATCCTGAAAAAAATTTCGTGATTAATCTGATTAAAAGATTTATGCCTGCAACTTCAAAATATGATGGAGATAAATTTTTTACAAAAGTAGATCATAAACGACACATGACTCCTTTATTTTTTGGTCTGGTCATGATTGAAACTACCGATTTGATTTT
Source organism: Sporocytophaga myxococcoides DSM 11118 (assembly GCF_000426725.1). NCBI lineage: Bacteria > Pseudomonadati > Bacteroidota > Cytophagia > Cytophagales > Cytophagaceae > Sporocytophaga > Sporocytophaga myxococcoides. The sequence continues at coordinate 745,076 of NZ_KE384560.1, forward strand.
CGCCGTTGATTCTATTCCTGCTATTCTGGCCATTACTACAGATAAATTTATAGTTTATACATCCAATGTGTTTGCCATATTGGGAATGAGGTCACTTTATTTTGCATTTGCAGGGCTTATGCAAAAGTTCCGTTATCTGCATTATGGTTTAGCAGCTATATTAATTTTTGTAGGTGTAAAAATGATATTGACAGATATTTTTAAAATACCAACAGAGATCGCATTGGTTGTGGTAATCGGGATATTAATAATAAGTATGGTTGGGTCTGCAATAGTTGAGCGAAGAATAGATCAGAAAAAGTCCTGATAGTGGTTGTCTTATTTTTTTATACCAGGTAGATGTGTTTATTGCAGCCAGCAAGAGTAGAGGCAACAGCAATAAAATTGAAGGCTCCCTTGCACTTACTCGAACTCTTGCTGATAATTTTGCAATTGTTTTTCCTTTTAGATAAATTGAGGTTTATATAAATGGATTAATAAATTGAAGACCAGCCTGGAACATCTTCCGGAACTTAAAAAGGAGGAATTAAAAGATATAAGCAATCTTATCATTGAAAAGATGATTCCTGATTTTGTTATTCTGTTTGGCTCTTATTAAAAAATGGAAATTAGTTACAATGGTTATACTATTAAAATAGTTGATGACTCTTCTTATACATTGAAGTCTGTCGACAATAAAAGCTCGTATGATTTTGAATATTTTGAGGGAATGGCTATTAAGGACAGAGTCCATCCAAGTTCAAAGCATGGAGTAAGAGTATATAAGGATGGAAAAGAATTAACCAGCGCAATTATAAGTGAAATAGGAGGAGCTACGACAATTCATCATAATTCTGCTGTAGTAAAGGGTAATTCATTAGTAATCTGTTGTTCTGATATGATTTACTCTCTTTCAATTCCAGAGCTTAGAATAAATTGGAGAAAGAGACTAGATCTTTCGACATGTTTTGGTGTATATCATTTTATGGATGACCTTGTTGTCCACGGTGAGCTTCAAATAACAAGGATAGACAAAGAAGGAAATGAGAAGTGGAGTTTTGGAGCACGCGACATTTTTGTCACGCAAGATGGCAGAGTATCAATTGAATTACGAGGAGATAAAATAAAACTGATAGATTGGAATGGAGACATGTATGTACTCAATGAGTATGGGCAGGAGATTTGATAAGATAGAACTTTGAGTTATGTCCAAAAGCCTATCCCATGACTGATAGAATATCAATTTATAACTTTTTTCATTATGAATATCAGAATCAAAACACACTTAACAATTGTAGTCCTACTTATTATAATTTTTGCAACTTCCTGTACAAATAAGACACCACATGGCTGGGAGAAAATTGAGAGAAAAGATTTTGTGTTGTACTGTCCCAAAGATTGGGTAGACTCGACAACTAAGACAATTGATCTGAATAGCACAAGAGTTGAAGTGCAAAAATCCTTTACTTTAGAGAAAGTATTAGAAAGAGTACCAGATGTTAGCAAGGATGGGGTTGAATTACCTTTGAAAAAGAAAACGTCTGATGGCATCACAATGATTGTATATGAACAACCTCGATATAATATGGCTGATTGTAAAAGGCGTTATGATTCATGTTACGTAGACAAGACTTTTCGTGATTATAAAGATGTAAAGTTCAAAGATCTGGATGCAAAAGTGTTCAATGCCCAAAAAGCTTATGAAGTACATATACGTCCGCTTATGCATATGTATCATGATGTATATGATGTCTTTCTATTAGGTAAGACAAAGGATGTCTGGGTAACAGTCTATTGCTTGTCAGAAAAGAATATCAGCACAGCGGATTCTATCATTCAAACAATTCGGATTAAGGAATAAGTGAAATGGTCCAGATGGTGACTATACATATGTTGAATCTGCTGTCTTTATTCTGAAGCGCTCGATAAAATAAAAAGTATCGTCTGAAATTATTATTTATATTTTTATCTCAATTAATCTAATGTCTCAAGAAATAAACAACTTTATACAAATCCCAATCTCTGATCTTGACTATAGAAAACCCAATCAGGAGGAAATAGCAACTTTAGATTTTGAATACCAGGCTGGAATGGAATTGATGTTTTGGTTATCAAAATCGGAAGAAGATACATTGACAAAAGATATTACCTTAAGTAATTTGAAAGATGCTATCGATGCTTTAAATAGAACTACAGAATTTCCTATCGCAGATTACAACAGTGTCTGGCATGCTACCTTCGGACTTGCAATTGTTTTCGCTGAACAGCTCAGACAAGATTTTGGATGGGAATGGGTATATATAGAAAATAGTTCATTAAAGGATGTGGGTTGGAGTCTGATTTCCTCAGATAAAAAGTATGGAATAAATGTTGAACAGATTTTTTATGGTAGGATAATGAATAATAAACCAATTGATATAGTTGAGTTTTATGGTAAGATCGAACAAGCTGTAGCTGAAAGTAAAGTGCCAGATGGAAGTATATTATTCTTTAAATTGTCATAGCATGAAACGGAGCTAAAATAAGTAAAGTGTATGTGCTAAAAAAAATTGAGAGTGTCCATTTATCTTTTTCCTTTGAAAGGTAGTAGTTTATCCTTCTTTAAAGTTTTTGTTTGATCAAAAAGGAATAGTGATGAGCCTTTAATGACGAATGTTCGTTAAAGAACTTAATATCTTATAAGTGGAATGAGAGGTTACAAATTTATAATTATTTACTTTCTTACTTTTGTCTTCACGCAATTAATTCTCTGGATTATTAATTGGCCAGGGAAGGTGGCTATTGCTATTTTTATTCCATTTGTCTTTTCTGTATATCAATTTGTTCAGTTTGTTATCTGTGTTTTCCGAAGGAGGTATTTTCTAGGAATGATTAATCTTTTAATTTTTATGTTAATGTTTATATGGTGCACAAAAATTCATTTCATCTTCTATAACATTGGTATAAACTTTTTCTTGATAGGCTTGTCTGCTATGATTTTGCTGCTGAACAGAAATATTCCTGATTCTGAATTAAAAGACCAGATTTATAAAACACTTTTACCAGTAGCTGCATTAAGTTTAGTAATTCTTTGTGTAAGCGATACGTATCTGTTTAAACTGTTTGTTGGAAAGACCAGCAAGCCATACACTGATATGTCTGAAATAGGCTGGAATGATTTTCAAGGCAGTCCGATCAAGGAAGAATTGAATCTGGATGGACATATTGCTTATGCAGATGCCCAGATAAATAGCACATTCCGTTTTAAAGTGAATGAAGTATATAATTATCCGAGGGTTATAAGTATTCCTGTGATAGATACTAAGAAGTCCTGGACAAGCAAATACTCAGAAAGTTTATTAAAACATGAGCGGGTTCACTCCGGTATTTCTTTATATTTTTCTCATAGGGTTAATGAGTTAAATAAATATTGGACGTGGCAGACAGAATCACTTATAGAAAAAGCGGATCAGCTCCATGATAGCCTTATTGTGACTCAGAAACGATTTGATCGTGAAACACTTCACGGGACAATTAAAAGCAAGGAATACGAATGGGAAGAACGAATTACAAAGCTATTGGATTAATTTTTTGTAATACCGGATACTCTAATACTATTTATGGAAATAAAAATATAAGTAATTGTATTGTACTGATGCAGCTGCGATTGTATCAATGGATCAGAGTGTTCAAAAGTAACAATAAATTTAATCTCTGATGGGAGTTTAATTCTTGAAAAGGAATATTGTCAAAGCTACGATCCTTATGATGACAACAAATTAATTAAAGATTCAATCAATCAACTTGTTAAGGCATATCCATCAACTGAGTATAGGATTGTTTCAAAGGATACCTCTTACATCTTTGATAAAAAAGAAACCATACAATGCACCGGTATCCAGCAGATTATTTTTGTGAATGTTCTAAATAAAAGTTAATCAAATTATAGCTAATGAGTCGGCAAGTGTTAGGTAATAGGCTTAATCAGCAGATGTTCTGGTAGAGAATTCCAAAACAATCTGTATGAATAAAGTTGATCAATAATTTATATCTTTGGTGTATTAGTTTTCTGTGAAAATTTAGTTCACATGATTATTCAGAGAAGGATTGATAAGAAAAGTATAAACTCTCTACAATTAAATTAAAAGTAGTACAGCAGATCAACTTATAAGGACTTTTATTTTCGTCTTTTAATGCAATGTATGAAGCGTTTGAGCTGAAATCAAAAATAGGATTACTGGTTTTTGGAGGTAGAGTCTTGTCCCACAGCTCCAGACCCTTTTCCTTGTCCTGTGTTATTATTTTGTTCTACCGAATCTCCTTCCTTAATTTCTCTCTCTCGAGTTACTTCAACGGCTGTAGAATCGTCCTTAACACTTCTATGAGAACTCTTTTCATCTCCGTTACAACTGATCATTGTAATTCCAAGTCCGATCATGAGTGCTGATAGTAATCTGTTTTTCATGTTTGTATTTAATTTAAGAGATATGACCTCTATGTTTTGGGTATAATGATTTATTACATGTAATTCTTTTTATTCAAAAATGTTTAATTAAACTAAAAGGAATGAAAATATTTTTTCTGAGATAACTCAATTGAGATTACAATATTCCAGCTCTCTATGATATCTTCAAATTAAGAATAAAACTTCACAAGGGTATCCAGGTTATTATTATACTCGTCGCAAATGTTTTTATTGGCAAATTGTTTTACTAAATGGTATTAACACCCAGTTTAAGTTTATTCAGGATATTAAGATACACCTGGAAGGTAGATCTTTTGATCATTGCAACCTGCTTTGCTACTTACTATGTGCATGAACATGTAATAGCTAAAGCTATACAATTTCCTCCTATGCTACCTACCTTGCTTGGTACAGCACTTGCCTTCTTCGTTGGTTTTAACAACAACCAAGCTTATGACAGGTGGTGGGAAGCCCGCATTATCTGGGGAGCTTTGGTAAACGATTCCAGAAGTTGGGCACGTAATATATTGCAGTATGCTATCCCAGGAAATCTGAAAGCGGAAGAACTGGAGCTTATCAAGAGAAAAATGATACTTCGTCAAATTGGCTTTGTATATGCGCTTAAAGAATCATTAAGGAAAAAGGCAGATGGCTACTATAAACAGTTCTTTACTCATCAGGAACTTGAACTGATAAGCAAAGAAAGTAATATACCTAATGCGATCCTTTCTCTTAATGCGATGGATGTGGAGTACCTGACAAAGCATAATTGCATAAGCGAGTTTCGATTTATTCAGTTCAATGGATTTATTACATTGTTTACTGATCATATGGGAAAATCAGAGCGTATTAATAATACGGTGTTTCCTACCTCTTATAGATATTTTACAAAACTTTTCATTTGGGTATTGGTGATTTTTATAACCTTCATTCTTGCAGATTCCATGGGCATCTGGTCAGTATTGCTTGGATGGATTATGGGATTTGTATTTCATGTATCACATCAAAACGGAATGGCGCTTATGGAGCCTTTCGAGGAGGTTTCTTCCGGCATGCCATTAAATCAGATATCAAGAGTAATTGAAATAAATCTTCTTGAGATGATGGGTGAAAAAAAAATACCTGAGCCTGTAGCTGCTGTTAATGGAGAATACATTCTATGAGAATTTATTATGGAAAAATTAGCTGACTTAGTTTAATTGTCACTCCCGAACTATACATAAAATATTACCTTTTAAGAGAAAGGTAATTAGCTTATTAATTATTAATCATTGTTATTTCACTACTAGCTTCCTCACTTGCTTCTGATCTCCAATCCTGGCACCTAAAACATACACATCTGGTGTTGATTCGCTTGCATCCTATAAAAATTCAAGGGACTGTCCACTTTCAGCATTACCTTCGTAAATTTTTTCCTGAAGTATTCCTGTCATATCGTATATCTCAAACAAGGCTTCACCTCCTTGAACAGCATTCATTTTGATGTTAACAAAATCTGAAGTCGGATTCGGATAACAGTCGGCTATGACAGGTTGCTCAAAACTATCAGCCATTCTAGCTGCACTGTTTATTACTGTCAGTTGTAAGGTTTTTGGCAGCCCCGCAGTACCTGTAGCATTGATTCCAGAATATGGAATAGCATTAATGGTGTATGTTCCAGGTGGGAAGGTTTCTGTATTCAGCTGGCCATTGTGACAGTAGTTCCGTTTATTTGCTAAAAAAAATAAAGATTCAAAAATGCTCATTCTGGTTGAGCTGAAAAAGTCCTGAAATTATCTGACTAATACTTGTTAATATAATTCAGATTTTTAATTTGTTGTCAATATAATAAATGAATTTTTAAATTGATTGTTGATCTAAAAAATAAATGTCTTTGGTTCTTAATTTCCAGAGATTACCTATAATTACAGAGTCACAAAATCTTTGGAATTAGCCATGCGTTTTTAGAAGTTCAATAGAATATTTAATTTTGAGGTAATCGATTTGATAATTAACCTCAGGGTGATTTATTTTCACAATTTCAAGAATATTGATGATTACAATAATGATCAAATTCTGAAAGCATGAAAACGAACAGAAATCGAGTTTGAAAAAAGAAGTAAAGTAAATTTAAAATTCTGACTGATGAAAAATACTAGAATATTTAAAATGTCTTTTGCTAGTGTTTATCCCCATTACATAACCAAGGCGGAGAAAAAGGGACGTACAAAAGCAGAGGTAGATGAAATTATTTTTTGGCTTACAGGTTATGATCAGCAAGCATTGCAAGGAATAATCGATAATAAAATTGATTTTGAAACCTTCTTCAGCCAGGCTCCACAAATGAATCCTAATGTTTCAAAAATTACTGGTGTAATTTGTGGCTATCGCGTGGAAGAGATCGAAGACGAATTGATGCAGAAGATTCGTTATTTAGATAAGCTGATTGATGAGTTGGCAAAGGGAAAGGCCATGGAAAAGATTTTGAGGAAGTAGTAAGAATGAGATTTTATAAAATATGAAATTTGTTGTTTTATCCGATTCTCATGGTCAACATAGAAAACTGGAACTCCCAAAAGGAAATGTGATCATACATGCTGGTGATATAAGCAGGCGTGGAGAGGAGGATGAAATCATAGATTTTATGGGCTGGTTCAGTAAGCTCGATTTTAAGCATAAAATATTTATTGCAGGAAATCATGATTTTTTCTTTGAAAGAAATCCTGATAAGCATATTTTAAGTATAGTTCCTCCTGATGTGACATACTTGTGCGATAGTGGAATAACAATCAATAATATAAAAATTTGGGGTTCTCCTGTGACGCCTTGGTTTTATAACTGGGCTTTTAATCGCCATCGTGGAAATCCTATTATCAAGCACTGGGAATTGATCCCATCTGACACAGATATATTAATTACTCATGGGCCAGCATTTGGTATACTCGATCAAACTACCAGAGGTCTAAATGTAGGTTGTGAGGACCTGCTAAACAAAGTATACGAGGTGAATCCGAAAGTACATATATGCGGACATATTCATGAAGCATACGGAGAAGTTGTTTCATCAGGGATAAAGTTCATCAATGCAGCTGTGATTGATGAAAACTATAATTTGAAAAATGAAGTGATTACCTTTGAGTTATAGTAAGTATAAAATATAGTATAGTTTGTTCTAGCTGTCTAGATCACTTTCATAAATTTTTCTATTGTATTCAACGTTATCCCTCCATAGCTCAGGATCGTGTGTTAAAATGTATTTCAAGCCGAGCTCCCGTCTTTCTGCTAATAGTTCTTTCCTTGCTTTTCCAATAGACTTTTTCAATTGAGCTAAAGTTAAATCAGTACAATAGGCAGGACTTCCTGGCTGTTGTCTCCATGAATCCTGAAGAGTTCCGCAATCCAATGAATCAAATCCGCTGTCATTAACAAGAGTAGATACCAATGTTTTTAATTGTTTAACATCACCGGAAATTGGCAGTGCGATACGTGACTCCGTACCTTTGGGAAGACCGGAATTTACAAGAGAACCATATAAAATACTATTGTAAACTTTTATAACCGGTTGTTGAATGTGGTTCGATACCCAAATACTTTCAGGCATACCATCTTCGATAACTTGAATCTTACCATCTCTGATAGGATAATAGTTACAGGTGTCAATAATGACGGTATTGGCAGAAACGTTTTTAAAAATACTTTTTGGTAATTCGGGTACGCCAATTAAAGGAATACTTATTACGATTACATCAACATCATTTACGACTTCCGTCAATGGAACAGCAGTAGCTCCTGTTTCCAAAGCTAAACTTTTAAGCTTTTCTACTCCACTGGAATTGGTCATTTTAACTTTATGACCCGCTTTTGAATATTGCCGAATCAACGTGCCTCCAATTTGTCCTGCTCCGATTATTCCTATTTTCATATTGTTCTATTGATTAAAAATTAACTCCTTTACTAAAGAGGTTTTATTTATCAGATGTTTATGATATAGTTCAAAAATATACCTTATAATTGTTTCTGGAAAGGGGGAGATTAGACTTTGTAACGGGGTATTCGGACAATCGAATTTTGACTCTAAAATAAAGGATTTTATTACCTCTGAAAATGCCTCTTGTAAATACCCAGTCGACGTTCGTCAATTCGTGACCTACAATTATTAAATACCTTGAGTGTGAAAGATTTATTTTTCTATATATGTAGAAAAATATAACGACACATGGTAAAAGTTTTCAAAAAAGGATTAGCGGCAGTATTAATGGTTTCCGCTTCCATCATGGCTCATGGCCAGGCTACAAGACTTCTGTTTCCAAATCCTGTTGGAATAAAAGAATGGGGATTTTCTGCTACAGAGTACAATGGTTATTCTCTTATCGGATCTGAATTCTGGAGTGGATTGAATGTATTTAAAAACAATCAACTGTTGTTTCAGACTCAAGGTCCGGGATCTGGTTTATTCGGATATTCACATGGTATGAACAGTTCGTGGATTGCCGCAGGTGCCCCTCAGACTGGTAATGTCAATCAAGGTGCAGTCTATCTTTCAAAACATTTAAACGGAAACCCTCAGAATAATTTTAATACAGTCATTACTGCATTGAATCCCGGAGACCATGACCAGTTTGGCCGTGCCTTGGATATCCACGATAACTGGATGGTAATCGGCGCTCCTAACGTAAGTAATTCTCAGCATGGAGGATATATAGAAATTTGGAATCTTGTTAACAATAACTGGGTTAGAAAGACGGTAATTGCCAATGGTTCTGGTAATGTTCATGCAGACTTTGGTATCTCTGTAGCAATCAGAGGCAACAAAATTGTTGTAGGTGCTCCTGGTGATCATTCAATATACATTTATAAGTATCAGAATAATGCCTGGACTCTTGAACAAGGATATGCTCCAAATCCTGCAGCATGGGGAATTCCCATTTATGATCAGTTTACCGGCTTGCCTGTTTATCAGACCAGATTTGGTTATGATGTGGACATCACAGATAATCATGTGATTGCTGGTGACCCATCTGCCAGAAAATCAGCAGTACTTGTTTTTCAGAATAATTTGTGGAGTTTAAAAAGTACCTTGGTTCCTCCGGCAACATCAGGAACAGGAGCAGGTGATCAATTCGGACATTCAGTAGCTATTCAGTACAACAGAGCGGTAGTAGGTGCACCAAGAGGAGCTAGCGCTGGCACTAATCCTGAGCAAGGTAAAGTATATCTTTATAATGATGAGGGAGGTTATAAATACAAAGGAATTTTGAATGTTGGTACTCCTGCAAATCTCACTGTTAGGGCTTTAGGTTATGCTGTTGCTATTGATGGTGACAATGTTCTTGCGGGTGCTTCAAATTCAGACAACCAATTGACTATTGGCAATGAAGGTGCTGCTTTCAGAATGCCATTTTATCAATATACACCATACAGATCTGCTCATGATTTTGATCTGGATGAAGAATCAGCAGGCAAAGCTATAATTTACCCTAACCCATCATCAGGTAATGAGGTTAAATTGAATAACAACCTATCAGTGGTTTCTGCAGAAGTGGTATCACTTATAGGAGAAATCATTCCACTTACTGTTAGCGAAGGAACAATAAATGTGAGTACTCTGAAAAAAGGCATCTACAATATTAAAATCAAAACGGATACTGAAGTTTTTACAGAGAAGCTTGTTGTTGAATAATTACATTTACTTCTTAAAGAATTAAACTCCTTCTTCTTCAGAATATGTTATTTTTTATAGTTTAAAATGATTTGATAGCCCCGATTTTTGGGGCTATTTTTTTGTGAAAATAAATTGTCCGTTAAGTTATCTGATTCTTAGTCGGCCAAATTTTACTATAATGCATTCATTAATTTAGTAAGTAATTCATCTCCACATATATCTTTTTTTTTGAAGAGTCCTTATCTTATTTCTCAAAATGAAAATTTTTTAAAGCTACTGACATAATGCTGTCACATGCCCTCCTTTTCTTTGTATCATCATTTAAAATATTAATAACTAAACCTTTGAAATACATGGAAAATGCAGTAGTTAAAAATCAGGAAGTTGTAATCAGTGCAAACCAGCTTTTAGATCAGTGGCAAGGCCATCGAAGATTAACCCGTCGTGTAATTGATGCCTTTCCTGAAGACAAATTGTTTAACTATTCAATTGGAGGAATGCGCTCATTTTCTGTTCTTGCAATGGAAATGATTGAAATGGGCTATCCGGGAGTACAAGGGTTGATTGATGGGAATTGGAAAGACGAAGTGAAGGAAAAGCCTAAATCTAAAGCTGAGCTCCTTAATCTTTGGGATAAATTGACAGAAAGAATTGACAGGCTATGGCCTCTGATTCCCATTGAAAGATTTCAGACTGTGGAGGCCGCATTTGGGCTATATGAAGATGCTTTGTATTCTACTGTTTTGTATTTTATTGACAACGAGATTCATCACAGAGGACAAGGGTATGTTTATCTCAGATCATTGGGAATTGCGCCACCAGCATTTTATGAAAGATAATTTGTAAGAAAATATTGAAGATATCCTAAGATTTATTTCTTTAGGATATCTTTGTTTAACAGATTTGAAAAACTGAACTTAATCTCTTATGGCAAAAACTAAAATCATTGGAGAGACCAAAGACGCAGGGTTCCAGTTTGGTCTTAGGAAAACATTTAATATACCCTATGAGGAAGTATGGGATTTTATGTTTTCTGCTAATGGCCTTAAACTTTGGCTTGGCTTACTTGCGAATGAGTTAGCAGAGAAGGAATATTATAAAACCAAAGAAGGTACAGAAGGGGAGATCAGACTTATAAAGGAACATTCTCATATAAGACTTACGTGGAAGAAAAAAGGATGGGATAATGTTTCCCAACTTCAAGTCAGGATTATAAGCAATAATGGTAAAACAGTAATAAGTTTTCATCATGATCACTTGCTGGATGGCGACCAGCGAAGTGAAATGGATGTTCATTGGAACAGGGTGATGGAAAAGATCTCAAAGGAATTAGAAAATAAATCTTAGTTTATGATTGTTGTTAAAGTTACTTACGCTGTAAAACCAGAATTTGCAGACAAGAATAGAGAAAATATTGCTTTGTTTCTTGAGGATTTCAGTCAGTTAAATGGTGAAGACTTTCGTTATAATGTATATGAAAGCGAGGATAGAAAGACATTTATGCATTTATCCCACTATAGAAATGAAGCGATCCAGAAAGAATTGTTGAATGTTCCATCATTCAAATCTTTTCAGAAGCAAAGAGACGAAAGCGGATTAGAAATGGAGCCGAAGATAGAAGTAATGAATTTGGTTGGTGCAGCTCATCTCCTTTTCAATTAAACTTTAATTAATATTAACCTATTATTTATGTTAGAATGATTCATTGAATGGAACTATATACTGAAGAAATAAAGCTGGGAGAATTTTCAAACATAAGTTTTTATACCGCATTGGAGGCCTATTACAACATGGGTTTTGTAATAGTACACGTAAAGAACATAGAAAATATTGATATACATGATGATAATATTTTCCTGGGTAGTATACAATTTATACATAAAGCTCTGCAAAAATTAAATAAATCAATTCCGGAACTACTTGATTATCCAAAGAGTTTGTCAAAATATTTGGGCAGAAGCATCTGGGAATCAACAATGGATGAAATTGCTAATGATCCGGCTAAGTGGAATGTATTTGTGAAACCTAAAGGGTATGCGAAAAAATTTACCGGCAGACTGGTTAAGTCAACTAGAGATTTAGTAGGCTGTGGCGATATAAGTATGAACACTCCTGTATGGGTTTCTGAACCTGTAAGTTTTATTACTGAATGGAGAGTTTTTGTGAGGTATGGCAAAGTTTTAGGAGTAAAGATGTATAAAGGAAATTGGAAGAATCATTTTAATTCTGAAATTATAGAAGCCGCAATTTCTGATTTTGATGATGCTCCAGCTGGCTATGCTTTGGACTTTGGATTAACCAGTGACAATAAGTTTTTATTGATAGAGGCAAACGATGGATTTTCTTTAGGAAACTATGGTTTATTCTATGTAGATTATGCAAAACTATTATCTGCTAGATGGGCTCAATTAACAGACAGGAATGACCTTTGTGATTTTTAAAGTATAAAGATTTTAACAGGCTATTTTTTATAATCTTTTCAGATTGATCAACAAAAAGAACCATTTTCTTTATTAAAGAATGTTTCTTTTTTATTTATATAAGGTCATCTTTTTATAAGAGGTTTAATTCCATCCACCTCCCAAAGCCTGATAAATATTAACTTTGGCGTTCATCTGAGATTTTTTGGTTTCTATAAGTTCAAATTTTGAATCCAGTGCATCACGTTGTGTCATCAGTACTTCCATATAATCAGCCCGTGCAGAATTGAAGAGCGTTGTAGAGATGTCAATTGAGCGGGTAAGTGCCTCCACCTGTTGTGTTTTGAGATTAAAGCTTTGTTGCATGTTGCTGATATTGGCAAGCTGATTTGCAACTTCTACATAGGCTTTCAGTAGCGTGCGTTCATAATTATACACTGCCCGGATCTGTCTCGCGCTGGCTGAATAGTAGTATGCTTTGATTGCATTCCTGTTGATCAATGGAGTCACAAGGTCTCCAGCAAGATAGTATAGTATAGATTCAGGAGTACTGAAGAAATATTGTGCATTATATGCATTGTAACCTATACCACCTGTAATTTTTAATGAAGGATAAAAATTTGCTTTGGCAGCCTTAATATCAAGTTTTGCAGCTTGTAGATCCTGTTCAGCTTGTTTTATGTCAGGTCGGTTATCTAAAAGCTGAGAGGGGATACCAGCATAAATTGTATCAAGCTCTAGATCTATAAAGGTTTCGGAATGCCTTAATACTGGCTGTGGGAACCGTCCAATAAGAAAATTAATTCTGTTTTCAGTCTCCGTTATTTTTTGCATGATGTCAAACTGACGACTTTGGTTTTTGAGTACTTCAGCTTCAAACTTACGTACCGCAAGCTCAGTAACCTTGGCAGCTTCTTTTTCCAGTTTTACTATTCTCAATGCATTCTGTTGGATTTCAATATTCTTTTTAAGCGTCTCCAATTGATTATCCAGTGCCATCAATTCATAGTAAGCGTTTGCTATTTCCGCAATGATTTGAGTAACCATAAAATTTCGTCCTTCCATAGAAGATAGGTACCTATGCATAGCTGCTTTTCTTGCATTGCGAAGTTTTTTCCAGATGTCAATTTCCCATGAAGCTCTTGCAGCGATTAGCAGATCAGAGAAAGGCTGCGGAAACCTTTTTCCTGGAACGATATCTAAATTTTCATCTACACTTCCTAACCGGGTGTATCTCCCCATCTTGTCAAGGCCAGCACTGGCTTTAATATCTATGGAAGGTAGATAGTCACCTTTCCTTGACCTTATTTCATTTTGTGAAATGTTAATCTCCTGAATTACTATATTAAGGTCCTGGTTATTTTTTAACGCAGTATCAATTAGGAGATTTAAATAAGGATCATTGAAATACTCCTTCCATTTTACTTTAGCAATATTAGTTGTGTCCTGAGAGTCTTTATACGCTGAAGGTACGGTTCTGTTTTCAGACTTGTGGACCAATGATGGTATACAGCCTGTGAAAAAAAGAGTATGGAAAAAAGCGAGTGTATATTTATTAAATTTCATTATGCTCATCTGATTACTTTCTCAGGGTTCAATTTCTTCTGTTAAAGGATTGTCATATTCATCCTGGATGAGTTTCCTGCCTGCAGCCAGGTTGCCAAATATGTAATATAGTCCGGGTACAATAATTACCCCGAATACTGTTCCAAAAAGCATACCCCCCAGGGCTGAAGATCCTATAGTTCGATTGCCAATGGCTCCCGGACCATGGGCTAATATAAGAGGTATCAAACCAGCAATAAAAGCAAATGAAGTCATTAATATTGGACGAAAACGTACTCTTGCACCTTCTATAGCTGCGCTGTATACAGATGCTCCTTCACGTTGCTTCTGCACTGCAAATTCTACTATTAGCACAGCATTTTTTCCTAACAAGCCAACCAGCATAATCAATCCAACTTGCGCGTAAATATCATTGGCTAACCCCATGAATTTAAGCAGGAGAAATGAACCAAATATTCCGACAGGTAAGGACAACAAAACAGCAAGAGGTAAAATAAAGCTTTCATATTGAGCAGCAAGGACCAGGTAAACAAAGGCAAGCACAATTAAAAAAATGTATATAGCTTCATTTCCACGTTCAACTTCATCTTTCTGAAGTCCGGCCCAATCTATATCATAACCATTGGGCAATGTTCTTACCGCTACTTCCTGTATGGCTTTGATTGCTTCACCACTGCTGTATCCGGTGGCAGGAGCACATCTGATAGATGCAGTGGTGTACATATTGTACCTGTTGATTTCATATATCCCTTGTGTTTTTTTTATCTTCATGAAGGATGAATATGGCACCATTTCATCACGATCATTTTTAACATACAATTTCATAAGGTCTGATGGCAACCTTCTGAATTCAGGGGAAGCCTGAACAAACACTTTGAAAAATCGGCCAAACTTTATAAAACCAATGTCATATGAACTACCAATTAGAATAGAAAGGTTGTCCATTGCTTTGCCAATTGAAACACCTTTCTGCATGGCCTGCTGATTGTCAATCTCTATTTCATATTGAGGATAATCTGTTCTGTAAAAAGTAAATAATGAGGTAAGTTCTTTTCTTTTTTCCAAAGCAGCCATGAATTTTTCAGTCACCTCTCCAAGTTTGTTGTAATCGACATCATTGTTTTTATCCAGAAGTTGTACAGCGAGACCACCAGCCGCGCCATAACCTGGTACTGCTGGCGGATCAAAGAATTCTATTTGCGCTCCGGGAATAGTTTTTGCTTTTTCTTCCAACTCTCCGATGATTTCCTTTACGGTCAGATCCCGTTTATTCCATGGCTTGAGATTAATAAGACAGGTACCGGAATTAGAGCCCCGTCCCTGAGTAAGGATTTCAAAACCTGCCAGTGATGAGACAGATTCGATGCCCTCAATCTTTTTAGCAATATCCTGAAGCTGCCTGCTTACATCATAAGTTCTTTCTAAAGTCGAACCAGGTGGAGTCTGGATGACGGCATAGATCATTCCCTGATCCTCTGAGGGTACAAAGCCTGATGGAATGTTTCTTGTGATCCCTAAAATACCTATGCTGAAGACCAGAAGTATTCCAAAGGTAATAAGCCTTCGGTTTACAATAAGTTTTAACAAGCCTGAATACTTTCCTGTAAGTCTGTCAAATCCTTTATTAAAACCATTAAAGAATTTATCAATCAAAGATTGTTTCTTATCCTTTCCATGCGGATGTTTAAGAATCATGGCGCAAAGGACAGGCGTAAGGGTTAAAGCAACTATGCCGGAAAGAACAATGGATGCAGCCATTGTGATGGAAAACTGTCTGTAAAAGATTCCTACAGGACCAGTCATAAATGCCACCGGAACAAATACAGCAGTCATCAAAAGTGTGATGGCTATTACGGCACCACTGATTTCTCCAAGAACTTTTTTTACCGCTTTATAAGGAGGGAGATGTTCCTTCTCCATCTTTTCATGCACAGCTTCTACCACAACGATGGCATCATCCACGACTATGCCTATTGCAAGTACAAGGGCAAACAAAGTGATAAGATTAATGGTAAGGCCGAAAGCCTGTATTACAAAAAAAGCTCCTATCAAAGATACTGGTACAGCCAGTGTTGGGATCAGCGTGGAGCGCCAATCACCAAGGAATAAAAATACAACCAGTGCAACAAGAATAAATGCATCTCTTAATGTATGAATAACTTCTTCAATAGAAGCATTCAGAAAGCTTGAAACATCATAACTGATTTCATATTCCATTCCCGGAGGGAATGTCTTTTTGAGTTGCTCCAGTTTAGCTTTTACTTTATCAATAACTGCGGTAGCATTGCTTCCATAACTCTGGTTGAGCAATATAGCGGCGGATGGGTATTGATCTTTGTTGGAATAGATATCATAATATTCGCTTCCTAATTCTACTGTTGCAATATCTTTTAGGCGCAGTACTTCTCCATCTGGATTTGCTCTTATGATTACATCCTGATATTGTTCAGGATCGCTATATCTTCCTGTATAGGTCAATACATATTCAATAGATTCAGAACGCTTGCTGTCAGCTCTTCCCAGCCTTCCTGGAGAACCTATAATGCTTTGTTCATCCAGCGCTTTCATCACTTCATCTGTCCCAATAGTATAAGCTCTCATTCGATCCGGATTGAGCCAGATACGCATGGCATATTGCCTGCTTCCAAGAATCCTTGCTTGTCCTACACCTTTTATCCGTTGAAGTTCAGATAATATATTTATGTAGGCAAAGTTGAAAATGAATTTCATGTCAGCATCAGCACTCTTGCTATACAGATTTATATACATAAGCATGCTGGGCATCATTCTCTGTACTACAATGCCTTCGAGCTGAACCAATTGTGGCAGCCTCATCTTCATTTGCTCAATTCTGTTCTGGATATTTACAAGAGCTTGATTGGGATCTTCACCTAACTCAAATACTATCTGGATATTAGCTTCTCCTGAGCTTGCGGCAGTAGAAAACATGTACTTCATCCCTGGGACTCCGTTAATAGCTTGCTCCACAGGAATGAGTACAGAACTGACCAATACAGTTGAGCTTGCGCCGGGATAAGAGGCATTAATCATAATCATCGGAGGTGCTATTTCCGGGAATTGTGATTTGGGCAATGAATACATGGAGAGCAAGCCCACAAATACAATGACCAGGGATATGACAATTGCGAATACAGGTCTGTGAATAAATATATTAAACATCTTATCCTCCTACACTTTATTTATTACTCAGAATGTAAATTCAGATTGGGTATTACCTTCTCAGGTGCAAGGTATTTGTAGTTTATTTTATCTCCTTCTTTCACAATGCGCAATCCTTCAAGCAGAATCTTATCTTTTTCCGTAATGCCATCTACAACATACAAATCAGGCATTTCATTTAGTATGTTGATTTTTCTTGATTTCAGAATGTTGTTTTGATCTACTACAAAGACATATTTCTTGTCTAGTACTTCATAGGTTGCTTTTTGCGGAATGATCAAAGCATTTTTGATCGGGACAGTCATGAGTATATTACCTGTCTCACCATGCCTGAGTAATCCATTAGGGTTAGGGAAGGCTGCCCTGAAAGCGATATTTCCTGTTTCATTGTTAAAGTCTGCTTCTATTGTTTCAATTTTCCCTGGGTAATCGAAAATTTTATGATTAGCCATTTCCAGATTTACTTTTATGGAAGTGTCCTTCGAGATAGGTTTATAATCAAGATATTCCGCTTCAGGGACATTAAAGTAAACCCACATTGTACTATTGTCAGAGAGGATTGTAAGTAGATCTCCTTCTTCTATAAGGCTTCCTTTTCTGACATGGAAGCGGTCCATGATTCCGCTGAAAGGAGCTTTGATCTCAGTAAAATTTAAATGGGTTCTGGCTAGGTCTGCTTGCGCTTTGGCTTTGTCCAGTTTGGCTTTGGCCATAGATAGTTCATTCTTTGATACGATATTGCTATCCGCCAGAAGCTTGGTGTTTTTGTATTCAATTTCTGCAAAGTTGACTTCGGCCTGAGCCTTCTGGTATTCGGCTTTATAAGATACCGGCATAATTTGAAACATAGGTTGTCCTTCCTTTACTTTTTGCCCTTCATCAACATATATTTTCTGGAGATAGCCACTTTCCAGTGCCTTTATTTCTATGTGTTGAATTGAATGGATCTGACAGACGTATTGCCTTGTAATGGTTGTGTCTTTTTTCAAGGGACTGGTCACCAAAAATTTCGTGGTACTTTCCTTTTCTTCCTTTTTAGACTCACATCCTAAAAATATCATAGCGCACAGAAAAACTATGAGATATAGCTTCATCATACCGATTACATTAAAATATTATAGTTTACCCTCTAGAAGGAGAAATTTTAACTCAATGAGGCAGCTTAAGTTTTGAATTATTTAAAAAGAACATGGTGTTATTCTTTTTTCCCTAAGAAAATAAAAAGTTAAGGAAGCTGTTGTCAATTAAAGAGACTAAATTTTTGAATTTAGGGTGGAAAAGTAAGGTGGATATTTTTAACAAAAACGAGGGAAAAGGGGAAGTCTAATCTTTCTTGAATTTCAAATGTGGTCAATCTTCAATCCGAAGGCCAGAGGAATATAAAAGAAGCCCGAGGATATAATCTTCAGGCTTTTTTCACTTAAGACTTAAAACTTATAACTTATAACTTAAAACTTAAAACTTATAACTATTTGGGAAGGTGTATAAAGCCATACTTCCACAATATAAAGAATAGGATGCCTATCAGGATGGATAGCAATAGTACTATTGATAAGAAGGGACGTTTCTTTTTAGTAAATGGGTCATTTAAGTTAACCTTAGCTCCTTTAGGTAAATGTGCAAGATTGGTAAGGGTGTTTCCAAAAGGAATATTAACATTTGCTCTAGCATTTATAGCCCAACCATTAGCATCTAAAAGAGGTGCAAGGTTACGCTTTCTCAGTTTAAGAAATGCCATCACCATAGGAGGGCCGGAAATAATTAAAACAAGCCCTATGAATGCCAATGGCATTTTCCACCATACTAATCCCATAAATCCTGCAACAATAGAAACTGCTGCCGATCCTATTGCTCCAAGAGCTAAACCAATTGCAGCAAAAATTCCTACAAACTTTCCAACATCGAAAGGTTGTGCCGGAGATTTAGGTGCTGTTGAAGTTGTTATTTCTGTTGAAGCTTCTTCAAGACCTTTAGTAGATTTTGTTTCTACGTTCGCCTCTTGCTCGGCTGCAATTTTGTTGATCTGTGTTTCTATAAATTTATAAACCTTCTTATACGGTGACCAGAAGGCCTGGGCAATACTGATAGGATTGTCAACGATTTTAATGATGGTTGCATCCCAGTCTTTTCCATCTCTGTCATAGAATAAGGCATTTCTTCCAACTACTAAGTTATCGATATCTCCATTCGTCAATGCAGCAGCTATCGTCATTTTTTCACTTGTTGTTTTGGATACGCATTCACAGTAAATTAAAAACATACCGCTGTACGTGCTCATTGTATAGTGTTTAGGAAGATCGATTACTTTTATACACAGGTCACAGCTACGTTGGTCCACATATAATGTGCCTGCCTGAAAAATTGCTTTCGCATCTGGAGAATAAAAATCATAGAACGTGACAAAATTCTTTAATAAGGTATATAGATCACGGTAGTAGCGAACAAGTTGGTCAACTAAGATAATATTATTGGCTTCATGCTCCAGTGCTATATCTTCAGATATCAGAGATTTTAATTCTTCCGGATGATTACTGTTCAGTATTTCTCGCACCCGGCTAATGCCCAGGCTGGAAACTGATGTTCCTAATGCTTCTGCCTTCCATTGAACAAATGCTGTGAATATATCCGTTATGATTTTCCAATCGGCTTCGCTCAGTGTTTTCTGGTTAGGGAATAATTTATTTGCAATGAACTTGTTGAAGGAGTTCATAGTATCTTCCCATGCTGGATTAATACCTGCATATAGCGGCAAATCTTTTTTAGCTTCAATTTTCGCTAAAGGATAACTTGCAATTTCCTCTATGCAGGTTGAAAGATCTTTGGGACTGATTGCTTCTACTCGGGCAACAAGTAAATTTAAAACATCAGTAGAGCGAGGGTCAAATGCTGCCAGTTTGCAACGCAGGAAATAATCTTCAATTTTTGATTTAATCGCTGAATAATATTGATATGCTTCTTCTGTCTGTTCACCGAAAGGAAAAATAGAGGCTGTATAAGCATCAGCTTTCTGATGCCAGTTTGCATATAAGTTACATTGTTCCAGAAACTTTGTTAAGTGTTCAAGAGAAATACCTTGTTTTCCGCCTCTGTCTGTTGATGAGCCAATACAGGATATCACTTCGTTGAGAAGCTGAACAAGCTTTGGATCCTTTGTTGTATCTTCAGTAATAATGCCGTCTCCATTGAACTTTGATAAAGCAAATATTTTGGCAATGTCAGATGTCTCTTCAACGGTAAGGATTTCAGAATCTTCTTTATTGATATTCTTTAGAATGACTTTAGCAGAAGATAAAAGCTTGCGTCCTGCCTCGGTTTGATCATTAATGGCAGATATGGGAAAGTTTGCTTCTTGCTTTAATAAATCATCCGGGTTTTTGATGATAGATGTAACCCAATCCACTGCTGCTACGATTTCGGGCACGCGAATTTTTCCATCCTTGTCTTTATCAATAAGTTCTAATGTTTTTGGATCAATTTCAAGATCATTAACAGGGCAGCTCAATGCTGTCCATAACTTTTGATCAAGCGAACCTAGATGTATCAGATCCTGGCCGGATTCGATATTTACCCTCTTTATGCCTCCAACTGTGGAGAAATTCCAGATATGATTATTAGTGTTATTCACTACGAATGAACTTTAGAGAAATAGTATATTCAATTTAATGGAAGTCAAATTAGCAAATTCTTTAGACTGTTAAAAATGACGTTGTTTTTACACTACTTCTCAATAGGGCACAAAATAGTATAAATGATCATAAAACTTTAACTAGGTAGAGTTAATGTTTGCTGTTTGGTAAGGAAGATTAAATTTATTTCTGGTATATACGTCCAGTTTTCATAATTAAAGATCTGATAGACAAAAAAGAAAAAGCCATTTTACTATATAGTAAAATGGATTTTTCTTCATTTTGATGAAATTAATCTTAAACTACCATCCACCTCCTAAAGCCTGATAGAGATTGACCATTGCATTCATCTGGGCTTTTTTGGTTTCAATCAAATCAAACCTGGAGTCTAGTGCATCACGTTGAGTCATCAATACTTCCATGTAATCTGCACGGGCAGAGTTAAATAGACCTGTTGATATATCTATGGATCTGGTAAGCGCTTCAACTTCTTTTACTTTCAGATTGTAGCTATTTTTCATATTGCTGATATTGGCTACCTGATTAGAAACTTCCATGTAAGCTCTTAAGACAGTACGTTCATAATCGTAGACAGACTGAATTTGCTTTGCATTAGCAGAACTATAATAAGCCTTGATTCCGTTTCTGTTAACAAGTGGCTGAACCAGTTCTCCTGCCAGAGTATATAAAATAGACTCCGGAGATTTTATTAAGAAATTCGGGTTATAAGCATTGTAACCAACGCTTCCTGTAATTCTAAAGGAAGGATAGAAATTAGCTTTTGCCACTTTTACATCCAGTTTTGCTGCTTCCAGGTTGTGTTCAGCCTGCTTTATGTCAGGCCTGTTCTGTAACAACTGAGATGGAATACCAGCATGTATTGAATCAGGAATTAATTCTGTGAAATTCTGAGCATTTCTTGCTATAGGTTGAGGGAATCTACCCACAAGAAAATTAATATAGTTCTCAGTTTCAGTGATTCTTTGAAGAATAGCGTATTGACGGCTTTGGTTTTTTAGAACTTCTGCTTCAAACTTCCTTACAGGTAACTCGGTAACTTTAGCAGCCTCTTTCTCCATTCTTACGATGTGCAATGCGTTCTGCTGGATCTCAATGTTCTTCTTAAGAATTTCCAGCTGATTGTCTAATGCCAGCAACTCATAATAAGAATTGGCTATTTCTGCTATCAATTTAGTTACCATGAAATTTCTTCCTTCAGAAGATGCAAGATATCTGAGCATTGCCGATTTTTTTGCATTACGCAACCTTTTCCAGATATCCACTTCCCATGAGGCTCTTGCAGCTACTATAAGGTCAGTAAAAGGATCGGGAAAAGGTTTTCCAGGGGCGATTTCCAAGTTTTCATCAACCGCTCCAAGTCTTGTATATCTTCCCATTTTGTCTAGTCCTGCACCAACACCGATACCAACGTTAGGTAAGTAGTCACCTTTTCTGGCTCTTATTTCATTTCTGGCAATGTTGATCTCCTGTGCGATTATATTCAGCTCCTGGTTATTTTTAAGAGCAGTATCTATAAGAACATTCAGATAAGGGTCATGAAAGAAATTCTTCCAGTTTACCTTTGCCGTATTGGTTGAATCTTCCGGACTATTATACTTTGCAGGTACAGTCTTATTTTCTGTTTTATGTGTAATGGATGGTATACATGCAGTACACAAGAGAATAATACCGACTGTCCTGAAGTGCTTAAAAATTTTGTATTTACGCATTGTGTTCGATTTCAACGTGTTCTATTTCTTCAGTTAAAGGGGTTTCATGTTCATCTTTGATAAGCTTACGACCACCAGCAATTGTGCCGAATATGTAATACAAACCAGGGACGATAATTACGCCGAAAATTGTTCCGAAAAGCATACCACCTAGTGCGGATGAACCGATAGTTTGGTTACCAATAGCTCCAGCACCGTGGGCAATCACTAATGGAATCAATCCCGCGATAAAGGCAAACGATGTCATTAGAATCGGTCTGAAACGAACTTTAGCACCTTCTATGGCCGCATCAAGGACTGTTGCCCCCTGTTGTTGTTTTTGAACGGCAAACTCAACAATCAATACGGCATTTTTTCCGAGAAGACCGACAAGCATTACCAGTCCTACTTGTGCATAAATATCATTTGCAAGCCCCATTCCTTTAATCATCAGGAATGATCCGAAAACTCCGGCCGGCAGAGAGAAAATAACTGCCAAGGGTATGATAAAGCTTTCGTACTGCCCAACAAGAACGAAGTAAACAAAGACTAATACAATAAGGAAGATATATACAGCTTCATTTCCACGTCTTGTTTCATCATATGAAAGTGCTGCCCAGTCTATATCAAAGCCGTGAGGTAAAGTTTTGGCAGCTACTTCTTTTACTGCTTCGATAGCTTCACCACTACTATATCCTCTTGCGGCACCACCTCTGATACCTGCAGTGTTGTACATATTGTATCTATTGATTTCATTGGCTCCCTGCTTCTTTGTAATTTTCATGAAAGCCGAGAAAGGAACCATTTCACCTTGGTCATTTTTTACGTACAGATTCATAATATCAGAAGGGAGCTTCCTATATTCAGGAGCTGCTTGCACGAATACCTTGAAAAAGCGTTGGTATTTAATAAAACCTAGTTCATATGTACTTCCTACAAAGGTCGATAGCGTATTCATCGCGTTTCCGATAGAAACTCCTTTTTGCATCGCCAATTGATTATCGAAATCAATCTCATATTGTGGATAGTTTGCGCTAAAGAAGGTAAATAAACCTGTTAACTCTTTGCGTTTTTTCAGTTCACCGATGAATTCATTTGTTACCGATTCAAGCTGCTTGTAATCTCCACTGTTAGTTTTATCCAATAATTGTAAAGCAAAACCACCTGCAGCTCCGAATCCAGGTACAGCCGGAGGATCGAAAAACTCAATTGTTGCCCCAGGGATCTCCTTGGCTTTTTCTTCCAATTCCTCAATAATTTCAGTTACAGAATGGTGTCGTTCTGACCAAGGTTTAAGGTTAATCAAACAGGTTCCGGCATTAGATCCTCGACCTTCAGTAAGTACCTCATAACCTGCTATGGAGGAGACTGATTTTACACCTTCCACTGTATTAATAACTTCCACAAGTTTGTTAGATAAGTCATTAGTTCTTTCCAGTGTTGAGCCAGGAGGTGTTTGGATAATAGCATATAGCATTCCTTGATCTTCACTTGGTATAAAACCTGAAGGTAAGTTGTTGGCTATAAAATATATGCCAATGGTAAATACTGCGAGTAATATTCCAGTGACTAATCTTCTGTGTGCAATTAATTTTAACAGTCCAACGTATTTGTCCGTAACCTTATCAAATCCTCTATTAAAGCTGTCGAGGAATCTGTTCATTAATGTCCTCTTTCTCGGCTTTCCGTGCTCATTTTTCAATATCATTGCACAAAGAACCGGGGTAACTGTAAGTGCCACAATACCTGAAAGAACTATAGAAGATGCCATGGTAATGGAAAACTGTCTATAGAAGGTACCTACTGGACCAGTCATAAAGGACACAGGAACAAACACAGATACCATTAAAAGGGTAATGGCTATAACGGCACCGCTAATCTCACCAATAACCTTTTTTACTGCGAGATAAGGAGACAGATGTTCTTCGTGCATCTTGGCGTGCACGGCTTCCACCACCACAATGGCATCATCGACCACAATACCAATAGCCAATACGAGGGCAAACAATGTAACCATGTTGATTGTGAGCCCGAAAAGCTGCATGCAGAAAAAGGCTCCAATCAATGATACTGGAACGGCCAATGTAGGGATAAGAGTAGATCGCCAGTCACCAAGGAATATAAACACAACCAGAGCAACTAGGATGAACGCGTCCCTTAATGTATGTATAACGTTTTCTATGGAAGCGTCAAGGAAATTGGAAACGTCATAACTGATTTCATATTCCATTCCCGGAGGAAATGATTTTTTCAATTCTTCCAGTTTGCCCTTCACCTCATCAATTACCTGGCTTGCATTGCTACCATAAGTTTGCTTAAGTACTAATGCTGCTGAAGGATAACCATTCAGATTAGAATAGATATCATAATATTCACTTCCCAATGTAACAGTTGCTATATCTTTCAATCTAAGAAGCTCACCATTAGGATTGGCCTTAATAATAACGTTTTCATATTGTTTCGGGTCATTGAATCTGTCTGAGTATGCCAAAACATATTCAAGTGCTTCCGCACGCTTGGCATCTCCTCTACCAATTCTACCCGCCTTACCTATAACACTCTGGTCATTCAGAGCTTCCATTACTTCGTCCGGAGAAATTTTATAGGCACGCATTCTGTCTGGATTTAACCAGACACGCATAGCATATTGCCTGCTACCAAGTATTCTAACTTGTCCAATACCCTTTATACGTTGAATTTCCGGTACCATGTTAACCCCTGCATAGTTGAACAGGAATTTCATGTTGGCATTCTTATCTTTACTGTAAAGGTTGACATACATTAGCATACTGGGAATTACAGGAGTAATTACAACCCCTTCCCGTTGCACCAGTATAGGCAATCTGTTAGTTACCTGTTGAACACGATTCGATACCTGCACCAGAGCCTGATTGATATCAGTTCCAGGTTCAAATACAACCTGGATATTTGCTTCTCCCGCACTGGTAGCATCAGAAGTCATGTACCTCATTCCCCAGGCACCATTAATGGACTGCTCTAATGGGATAATAACCGACTCAGCAAGCGATTTGGCGCTTGCGCCAGGATAAGACGCACTAACCATCACCACCGGAGGTGCAACCTCTGGGAATTGTGATGTAGGCAAGGTTTTGATAGACAGTATGCCCAGGAATATAATCACAAGTGATATTACAATTGCGAGAGCAGGTCTATGAATAAATTTACTGAACATCTTCTTCCTATTAAATATTTAACTTATTCTCCATATATGTTTTTCAATATTTAAATCTATTCAACATATACTTTTAATTTTGGTAATACTGATTTTGGATCCTCGTATTTGTAGTGAATCTTGTCATTATCTTTCACCTTTCTTATCCCTTCAAGAAGTATTCTTTCATTTTCATTTAAGCCTTCTTTAATGACATATATATCCGGCATTTCTGCTGCTATTTCAATTTCTCTTGATTTTACTATATTATCCTTTCCGACAACGTATACATATTTTTTTTCCAAGACTTCAAATGTTGCTTTTTGAGGGATCAAAATCGCGTCTTTCATTGGAATAGTCATTTGAATATTACCTGTTTCACCGTGTCTTAGCAATGCTTTTGGGTTAGGAAATGTAGCTCTGAAAGGAATAGTACCTGTTTCATTGTTAAAATCAGCCTCAATCGTTTTAACTGTTCCAGGATATTCGAACAGCTTGTTGTTGGCCATTAATAAGTTTACTTTCAGTAAGTTTTCTGTTGTCGTATTGGATTTATAATCCAGATACTCCGCTTCAGGAACATTAAAATAAATCCACATTTGAGTGTTATCAGAAATTGTAGTAAGCATATCTCCCTCGTCAAGGAGACTACCTTGTCTTACATAAAAGTGGTCCATTATGCCATCAAAAGGAGCCCTGATATCTGTAAATCCCAGATGAACGTTTGCTAATGATAATTCAGCTTTTGCCTTTGCTAATTTTGCCTTTGCTAAAGCAAGTTCATTTGGAGATACAATATTGCTGTCTGCAAGTCTTTTGGTATTTTGGTATTCGATTTCTGCAAATTCAACCTCAGCTTGTGCTTTTTGCTGTTCGGCCTGGTATTGGGTAGGCATGATCTGAAACATCCGTTGACCTTTTTTAACAAATTGGCCTTCATCAACTAAAATATTCTGGAGATAACCTTTCTCCAGAGCTCTTAATTCAATATGTTGAATAGACCGGATCTGGCATACATAATCTCGTGTGATCAAGGTGTCCTTTTTCAATGGACTGGTAACCAAAAACTTGGTTTCTTCTTCCTTTTCTTTTTTGTGTGATTCGCAGCTTGCAAAGAACAAGGCACTTATACTAATAAGTATGAGCAATCTCTTCATTGTTAATTTATCTTTATTTTCTTTTTGAAAAATTAGGATAACATCCTGAAGGAAATTTGAAGACAGTAAAAACCATTAAGAAAATTTCCTTAGAAGAAAGGGAGATTTACCCCTAAAATGATGCGGTAAATAGGGGGAATATTCTGATTTTTTTAAAGAAAAAAATCAATTGGCAGATGTGAAAAATAGTATTATAGATGTAAAGTTTTAATAAAGAGGGTATTAATAATGGCCCTTTATTTCGCAGTGAAAGTAGGGCAACATCCTGAAGGAAATTTGAAGACAGTAAAAACCATTAAATAAAAAATCAGAAAATTTCCTTAGATGAAATAAAAGTTTACACTTAAGATGACTGAAAAGATTGGGAACGCCGTTTTGATTTTTTTTTGAAAATAAATTGTTGACGAAAAATGAGAATTGCATGATCTAAAAAAGGAGATTAAGTATCTGTTCTATTCTAAATATTGCATAATTCAAATGATTTTTTGATTTAAGTGAAAGAAATATTGTTAAGATGTTGATTAGGAATTAAAAATCATAGAAGTAAAAAATCAAATCATATAAAAAATTGGCAAGAGCAAGAAAGGATCTAGTAGAACTTTCTTGCTCTTGCCTTAAATATTAGTTTAGAGAGTATCTTAATGTAACTCCGTAAGTTCTAGGGTCTCCAAGAACACCTGCATATTGACCGGCATTACCAGCAGCTGGTAAAAGTTGTTCAAAGTAGTCTTTATCCAGTATGTTACGTCCCCATACAAAGAACGTTAATCCGCTGGTTGCTTTGAATCCAAGTCTTGCATTTAGTAAAGAGTAACCATCTATATTCAAATAAGCTGAAGGAGAAGCGCTTGATGAATACTCAGAACGGAAGTAACCATCAACACCAAGGAAGAATTTACCGTTTGAACCTAAGAATTTCCCTTCGTTAGTATTTAATTCACCTCCAACAGAACCTGCCCATTTAGAGATCCCTGGAAGTCTTCCACCAGAAACATCTTTGAATGCATTTGTAGAACCTGTTTCTTCAAGAGGTACTGGAGCATTTTTGAATGATACATATTTACCATCAGTATAAGCTACAGCAGCATTGAAAGCAAGGTTTTGAGAAACTCTTATGCTACCATCCAACTCAATACCCTGAACTCTTACTTTTTCAGCATTTGCAAGGTATCCACGGTTTACACCAACTTCTGCAGTTTGTACCTGAGTCTGGTAATCTTTGATAGAAGTATTGAAAGCAATTAAATTAAGAGTTGTATTAGAAGTAGGATTGGTTTTAATACCAAACTCAACGTGCGTTACATATTCAGGTTTTACTTTAGCAAGGTCTGTTAAAACATCACCATTAGCTGTAGGTAATCCTCCAAGATTTACACCCACTGGCTTATAGCTATTAGAGTACGTTGCGAAAGTATTGATCTGTTTTATTGGTTTATAAGCAAGAGTTACCTGACCTGAAAAGTTAGTGTTCTCAGCTTTTGCATGATAATACTGATCAGTATAAACTACACGTTTAAGAGCAATTAAAGCAGGATCAGTTGTCTGCAATCCACCATATGTCTGACGGTTAAAGTCAACTTCTTTAAAGTCATAGTTATAACGCAGACCAGGTAGTAAGTGTAAGTTTTTAGTTATAGCCCAGTCAAGCTGACCGAATACTGCACCACTGAAAGTATTTAACCATGATTTGGTTTTAATTCCATAACCGTCTAAAAGGCCAGGAGTCTTCCATAAATCACTTGTTGAATTTTGAGAGAATCTCCACTGAGCTGATCCTGATTCTTCAATATGGTATGGATCTGTTTTTAAATTTTGTCCAAGAGCAAACACTCCGATTACACCGCTCAAGCGAGAAGAGAAGTTACCTGCATAACGAATCTCCTGTGACCATTGCTGGTGCTTCGATGTAGCCTGAGATAATCTTAATACCGGAAGACCTGTAAAATCTCTGTCATTAGACGGATCCCAGTTCCAATATCTCCATGCTGTCGTTGAAGTTAAAGTACCATTTCCAAGTTTAATATCCGCATTAAGAGATACACCTCCCAGTTCATTGCCAGAACGCCATGGAGTATCCTGATCTACTTTTCTGTCAAATGGATTTTGACTTGGAAGGGTATAATTTAAATCAGCTATAATTTGATTGAACTGACGATATGCTGCACGTTTGGTTGGAGCGACACCTGCTATAACCTGAGCATAACCTTCAGGGTTTTGTTTAGAAGCATCTCCAGCAAGTGTTAATCTGATATTATCTGTTAGGTTATAAAGTAATTGTACTCTACCTCCTAAGTTATTTAAATCATTGATATACTTCTGACTTTTAACATTGTATATTAATCCGTCACGCTGTGTACCAGAAAAAGAAGCTCTTGCAGCAAGTTTTTTAGTAATTGGACCTGTAACAGATGCTTTTGCCTGAATATAACCATAGTTACCGTAGCTCACTTCGAAGTTAGCACCTGGCTGGAATCTTGGAGCGCGTGTAGTAATGTTAAATGCACCGGCAGTTGTATTTTTCCCGAATAGTGTTCCCTGGGGGCCACGTGAAACTTCAATTTGCTCAATGTCTATAAAATCAAGTGTGGTGGCAGCCGGACGAGCATAGTATACACCGTCTACATAAAATCCAACACCCGGATCAATACCGTCATTTGTAAGACCGAATGTAGAACCAAGGCCTCGGATATTCAGAGTGGTATTTCTAGGGTTAGAAGAATATAATTGTACAGTTGGCACAAGTTCCTTTACACGGTTAACATTAAAAGAGCCAGAATTTTCAACCTGAGATCCACCTACTACAGAGATTGGAATTGGTATTTCCTGAGCAACCTCTTTTCTTCTCCTTGATGTCACAACAACTTCATCCAGGAGCTCATCTATAGCAAGTGATAGATTCAGCGGAGTAGGGGTTTCCGCTGTAATTTGAAGTTCCTGAGTTTTAAAGCCAGTCGCAGAAATTTGCAGGAAGTAAGGTAGCGTTTTAGGAGCTTCTATTGAAAAATTTCCATCTGCATCAGAGGCTGCAGTTGCATTCGTACCTTTTATAAGGATTATAGCACCAGGTAAAGGTAAGCCCTGATTATCTTTTACAGTTCCTTTAAGGTCGTTTTGCGCAAGTGCAAAACTTCCAATAAAGAGGAAGGCAAAAAAGAGTTGTAGTGTTTTAGTCATTGTAAGTTCAAGTTTAAATGTGAAAGTTTCGAAGGTCTTGAAGTTTAGTTTTTTATAAGTCTTTTGATTTAATATTTTAAATATATTATATATACTATATAGAACTAGTAGACAAATGTAGTTCTTTTTTTCATTTCGATAAGTTTATTTGGACAAATATTTTAGGGAAAATTAAAAAAAAATAATTTGTTGAATTTTATATGTCTGAATTATAGCTACTTGAAGATTTGATTTTTTTTTCATCGATGAACTATTTCAGTATGGATTAAAATCTGCCTTAGTTAATAATCCACAAATTTCGCTGCTTATTTGTAAAGATTCTAAATAATGTCTAATCTTACACCTTTATTTGAATTTAGTCTAAATAGATAGTTTATGAGTTTATTGTTTAAAACGGTGCAAAAAAGAGTTATTTTTAGTATTGTAATTATTGTTTTAGGGGTATTATTTTCAATTTCTAGTCGAGGGCAGGTTACTTTCGGAAGTATTTCTGGTATTGTTCAGGATTCTTCGGGAAAGAAGCTTGAGCATGCTGCAGTCACAGTAAAAGGAAGTAACCTTTCTGCCATCACCGATTCAAAAGGATCTTTTACTTTAAATAGTATACCTTCCGGGAATGCTGTGCTAGCGATCCTTAAGGTCGGTTTCAGACCACTTGAAAAATCAATTGAAATAGTTGGAGGTGAAACAAACGTCATTACTAATCTGGTACTTTCAGAAGATATACATGAACTGGATGAAGTAGAAATCATCATTGGAAGGCAGAAATTTGCAAAAGCAGAAAGCGATCAGGTAGCAAGAATGCCACTAAAGAACATGGAAAATCCGCAGGTATATAACGTTGTGGGAAAAGAACTGATGAAGGAACAGGTGGTAATGGAAAGATCTGATATGTATAGAAATATTCCTGGAGCTGTTCCAAACTTTTCAGCAGGTGGATCTCAGGGATTAAACATCAGAGGTTTTTCTAATACCAATGGATTGAGAAACGGCATGGTTACAAGTGCAATCTTTCTTTTGAATCCGATAATTCTGGAGCGCTTAGAGGTTTTAAGAGGGCCTTCGGGAACGCTATTCGGTAGTAACAGAAATACTTCTTTCGGAGGTGTATATAATTACGTAACGAAGAAGCCTTATGAAACACAAGGTGGAGAGTTAACTATGACAGTAGGAAGTTATAATCTTTCAAGAGTTACAGCTGATATAAATACACCTCTTAATGAGAAAAAGAATGTATTGTTCAGATTAAATACTGCGTGGCAATCAGAAGGATCTTTTCAAGATCAGGGGTTTGCAAAGATTTATACCATTGCACCAAGCTTTACTTATAAAGTAAATGATAAACTTGAGTTTATAGTTGACGCTGATTTTACAAGAGGAAATTATACCAACCTTAGCACAGCCATTGGGAATATGACGAATGTAAAGGTAAGAAACTTCAAAGATTTTAAACTACCATATAACCGTTCATTGATAAATAACAGTGCTGATATCGAGAATGGTGTTAATAACGTGCAGGGAAGAATGGAATATAAGTTCTCTGATAAATGGAAATCTCAGACTAACTTCTTATATTCTGAAGGGTATTACAAAGATTTTATCTGGACTACCTTGTCTTATATAACAGATTCAACTGTCATCAGACAGTTTAGAAATCAGACTCCGGAGACTTTCGGTAATATTCAGGCTCAGCAAAATTTTGTAGGTGATTTTAAAATTGGTCCTTTCAGAAATAGAGTAGTAATTGGATTTGATTATAATAAGAACTACAACTCGCTTAACAGGACAGCAATGACTAATTATGATACAATAAATATCAATAAGCCTGTTAAAGATTATAGCGCAGATAAGATCAACGAAATTTCTTCCAAACGTGGGTTCAGCGCTACTACTTTCAAGTCTGAAAGCTTTGGTGCATACATTTCAGATGCTCTGAACTTTACACCTAACTTAATGGTAATGTTAAGTCTGCGTATAGATAAATATTCAACAAAAGGAAACTATGATCTGGCTACAGGCAAATATTCGGGGACTTACGAGCAGGTTTCTTTGTCTCCGAAATTAGGTCTGGTATATCAGCTCGTACAGGACAAAGTTACTTTATTCACAAATTACATGAATGGTTTCGTAAACCTTGGTCCAGTTACTCAGCCAGATAATACAGTATTGGTTCTTAATCCTCAATACGCTAATCAGTTGGAGGCAGGTGTGAAATTTGATGCTATAAAAAATAAATTGGCAGGTAGCATTAGTTTATATGATATATCTGTTAAAAACTCAACTCGTATTGATGTTATCAATGGCAAGAATTTTACGGTGCAGGATGGAACTCAAAGAAGTAAAGGTTACGAACTTGAATTGATAGCTAATCCGGTTAAAGGCTTAAACATTATAGCAGGATATGCCAATAACGAAAACAAATATACCAAAGCTTCTGTTGCAATAGAAAACAAGTATGTAACAGCTAGTCCTAAGCATGTAGGTAATCTTTGGGTAAGCTATACTATTTTTAATGGTGTTCTTGAAGGAGTGGGTTTGGGTCTTGGGGGTAACTATGTTGGTGAATCATGGTTCGAAAGCTCTAACTCTTTTGTACTTCCATCTTATACGCTTTTGAATGCATCAGTATTTTATGAGCGTCCGAAATACAGAATTACTCTTAAAGGGAATAACCTGTTAAACGAACACTATTGGAATCCAACCGGAACTCCTCAGAAACCAATTAACTTCCTGGCAAGTGTCGCATATAAATTCTAAGATCAGTATAAAAAAAATCATTGGTCAAATACATCTCTGGCTCGGATTATTGTCCGGGCTAGTGGTGTTTATACTGGGAATTACTGGCAGTATTTATGCATTTCAGTCAGAATTAAAGGAACTGTTTTATGCTGACAGATATTTTGTAAAAAGTAAAGGCATTAAGCCATTGCCGATAAGTGTTCTTAAAGAAAGTGCACAAAAGGCAATTGGTAACGAATATCCAATTACCTTTCTTCACTACATTCCGGAAACCTCTTATGCATATCGTTTCAGAGCTTCAAAGACAGATGCAGAAGCTTTGACTTACAAAAGTAAAGTACTCTATAATAAAATGGCATTTGTAGATCCATATACTGCAGAAGTTTTGTTTGTGGAAGATACAAAGTGGGAGTTTTTTAATGTTGTAATACAAATTCATTACGACCTCCTTTTGAATAAAGTAGGTCATCAGATTGTTGGATGGAGTACAGTAATTTTTGTTGTGATGTTGATCTCAGGTTTAGTACTTTGGTGGCCCAAGAACAAAGCAGCTTTAAAGCAACGTCTTTATTTCAGATGGAAGAATACTACCAAATGGAAACAGAAGAATTATGACCTGCATAATATCCCTGGATTTTATTCATTGACGCTTGCCTTAATAATATCTCTGACAGGCCTCTGGTTTGCTTTTGAATGGTTCAGGCCACCTGTTAAATTGATTGCTAATGGAGGAAAGCCTTTGATTGAAGAGAAGAAAGTTTTTTCAGACACCACTAAGGCAACTTCGCCAGACATTGTAGATAGTATAGAAAAGAATATCAGAGAAAGGAATATAAAAGGAGAATTTTTTTATATGACTTTTCCGGAAGCCAGAAAAGCTCCGATTGTAATTACGGCTATGCACAACAAAGATAATTTTGTTAAAAGAAGTCAGTATTTTTTTGATAAGAATACGGGGGAAGAATTAAAAAGCAGTCCTTACGAAACTAGGAGCAATGCTGATAAATTTGGATTTATGATATATGACATCCATGTAGGGAAAATAATAGGCCTACCTGGTCAGATACTAGCATTCCTCACAGCCTTGATTGCGGCATCTCTGCCTCTTACCGGAGTAATAATATGGATCGGGAAAAAAGGTAAGAAGGCAGATTCTAAGCAAGAAAAAAAATCAAAAAGAACTGCAGTTTCTGTGTAGACCCAAACTAATTTGAGGAGTAGAGTCTGGGTCTGCTCACAATGACCTTAGTTGTTTTTGTAAGAAAAGCTTCAATAGCATTGTCCCACGAGTCAACCTTTGTCGTTACCAATTCAGGATTTAGTTTTTTTTCTGTTATTAATTTTAAAACCTTTTCAGCATCGGGTCTGGCATTTGCAAGACCAGTTCTGAATGTAACACCTTTACTATACATTTCTATCAAAGGCATTTTCATTTTCTTTAAATATATGCCAGAACTGGATATTAATCCATTTGGCCTGACATACTTTATCGCTTTAAACAATCCCTGTTTATCAGAATTTGCTTCTACTACTATTTCATATTGTTCAGGGATGTTGGAAGAGAATTCATAAATATTGTCAGCTCCGCATCGTTTAGCGAGCTCTAATCGTTCATTACTATAGTCCATATAATCAATTCTTGATGCCCCCATGGCCTTAGCAATCAATACTGTATACAGGCCAATGCTTTTTACTTTTCCTCCGATGACAAGAATACTTTTATCTGGATTTTTTTCAAGCTCAGGTCCTGCATTTCTATATGCATCGGGAATATTGTCACTAAGACTGGCCAGATGAATAGGATCAATATGGTCAGGTATTTTTAAAAGCATTGCGTCTGCATAAGGCACTTTTATCAGATCAGAAATAGCTCCACCAAATTGGAGATGGGTACCAAAGCCATATGTGGATACAGATGGAGTGTTATTGCATGATCCTGTAACTCCATTGTTGCAGTTGATGCAGCTGCCACAAGAAATTTGAAACGGAACAGAGACTACATCTCCCGGCTTGATTGTTGTCACGTGGTCTCCAGTTTCTATTACTTCTGCAATGCACTCATGCCCGAATGGGAACGGGCCTTTGAAAAAATTTTGTCCAAACAACTTGTGAAAATCCTTATCTACTATTCCCAATACTGAGCCGATATTAAGTTTCGTACTCATATTGTTAAAAAGGTAGACATCATCCAGATCACATTTAGCCGCTGCAAAGGGCCTTACAATAGCTTGTAAGCTGGCGTTAATAACAGGAGCTTTTGTTTCCCTCCATTCAAGCTTTTCTTTTTTTATATAGTATAGTTGATTCATATGATGTTCGGAATAAAAGTTTGTAAGTATATATAAATACTCTGATTAATAATAGATTTCTGTAAACATACTGCATAAAAAATGTCAGCGCAGTTTTTCTGCGTAATTCATAATTATAATTATTTAATATTTTTTTCAAAAAAAATATTTGTACGCAAAATGACTGCGTAGTTTAATGTCAATTTTGAATTGTCAATCGGGGATAACAAGAAATACCGATAGAATAATTAAAACGATAAGACGATGCGATTCAATTTTTTAAAAGGAAAAAATGTAGTGGCAAACTACGAAGGAGCTAAAGCATATGAATTAACTCCAGAGATGGAGCTTTATTCAGCAGTTGTAACTGCAGGACTTAGCGATTCATTTTATGAAAGCGGACATGAACGTTTGAAAAGAGTTCAAAATCTCATGCGAAGCAATGATGCAGAGTTTGTCGCTAAGCTAGCTGTTTATGCACGAGCTTCTATGCATATGAGAAGTGTTCCATTGGTACTTGCGGTTGAACTTGCCAAGTATTGCTCAGGTACGGACCTTGTAAGTAAGACTGTAAAAGGAGTAGTACAACGTGCGGATGAGATAACGGAACTTTTAGCTTATTACCAATTGTCAAATGGGAGAACTGGAACTAAAAAGCTGAATAAGCTATCAAAACAATTGCAGAAGGGCTTGTCTGGAGCATTTAACAGTTTTGATGAGTATCAGTTTGCCAAGTATGATCGAGATGGAGAAGTAAAGCTTCGAGATGCTTTGTTTCTGGTGCATCCAAAAGCTAAAGATGATGAGCAACAGAATATTTTCAATAAGATAGCTTCCAAGTCGCTTCAAGTACCATATACATGGGAAACAGAACTATCTGCTTTGGGACAAACAAAGTTTTCTGACGAAAAGGAAAAAGCTTCAGCCTTCAAAGCTAAGTGGGAAGAACTGATTGATAGTGACAAGCTAGGATATATGGCATTGCTTCGAAACCTTCGTAACATCATTCAAGCGGATGTGGACTATGTATATATGCAAAAGGTATGTTCTAAGCTGAGTAATACCCATGCTATTGCAAAATCCAAACAATTTCCGTTCCGATTTCTTGCGGCTTACAGAGAAGTAAAAGAATTGAAGTCTGATTTTGTTGCTATGGTCCTCAGTGCCCTTGAAGATGCTGTTGTGGCTAGCGCTCAGAGTATAAAAGGTTTTGATGAATTGACAAAGGTAGTAGTAGCCTGTGATGTTTCCGGCTCAATGCAAAAGCCTGTTTCTGCCAAAAGCAAAGTATTACTTTATGATATAGGTTTGATGTTAGCAATGTTAATGCAGTTAAAATCCAAAAGAGTAATTTCCGGAATGTTTGGGGATAAATGGAAGATAATCAACATGCCAAACAAAGGAGTGCTTGCCAATGTAGGAGAATTCTACCGAAGAGAAGGAGAAGTTGGATATTCAACCAATGGACACCTTGTTATTGATGATTTGTATCTGAGAAAAATCGTGATGGATAAAATAATGATTTTCACAGACTGTCAACTTTGGAATAGCTCTGGTGGAAGTGGATCTATAGCACGCTCCTGGAAAGACTATAAGAAAATAGCTCCTCAGGCGAAGCTTTATCTCTTTGATTTGGCTGGATATGGAAATGCTCCATTACGTATTGAAGATAATGACGTCTTCCTGATTGCAGGTTGGTCAGACAAAGTGTTTGATGTACTCGAAGCGATAGAGAATGGGGTGTCTGCTATCAGCAAAATCAAAGAGGTGGAGTTATAGATTTTTAGCTTAAAGCTAAAAGTTATAAGTGGCTGGCTATTAATTCTATTTATTGTATTTGAAAATGCTTTTGAATTAAGCATAAATATTATAGTCAAGAAAATCCTTCTCCTGGTGGGGAAGGATTTGTTAAAAGAATTAAAATATTTATATATATTATGATCTTGTAGCTTAAAAGGAAAAGCTGCGGAAAAATCACTAACCGCGGAGTGTAGGGATAGATCTGGTTGCGACTATGCGTTGCAATGAGTAGAGTTTACAGTGCACCGAAATATTTTAAATGAAATATCTTAGGGAAGCGTATTTACAGCCTTACTGCTCGGAAACGAGAATGTGAGTTCGAATCTCACCAGGATTACTTTATGTTGTAAGTAATAAGTATTGATTTGTAAGAAGATTTTTATGCAAGCTTCTCTTTCATGAGAATGCTTTAAGATTGGAAGATAAAAATTGAAATGCCGTAGAATCGGGATACTTCGCTCACTTTGGGGTAGGGTTCTGGCAGCAATGTCAGGAAGAGGTGCAAATCCTCAATAGCGACCCCCACCCTGATTCGTTCTTGCTTTCGGTTTTTAATTAAAGAATTAAGATGTCGTAAATGGGAGATACTTCGTGGTTGACTTTATGGTTTAGCAGGTTCGAACCCTGCATCAGCAGCAATGCTGAATTTGACTCCCATTGAATATTGCTCTTAATAATGAACAGTGCCGTAAGACAGAGATACTTCGAACGATCAATGAAAAATCTCTCTGCCTGAATTATCGCCTGTCTATTTTAAAT
Source organism: Sporocytophaga myxococcoides DSM 11118 (assembly GCF_000426725.1). Lineage (NCBI taxonomy): Bacteria > Pseudomonadati > Bacteroidota > Cytophagia > Cytophagales > Cytophagaceae > Sporocytophaga > Sporocytophaga myxococcoides. Next base: position 782,730 of record NZ_KE384560.1, read on the forward strand.
GAATGAATTCAAAATAATTTAAGCTTTGTACCATTTGCTTTAAGCGTATAAGAATGGTGTCGTAGAGAAGAGTTACTTCGGCTTTTAACCGGTAGGACGTGGGTTCGAATCCCACCAGAGTGACAAAGAATTTAACTCACTCTGTAGCTCAGTGGTAGAGCAACTTTGTACTCTTTTCGAATTATAACCCATTCTTTATTCTTAATTGAAGAGAAACTAAAGGTAAAGTGAATTATTCAATAGTTGAATTATGCAAGAGATAAGATACTTTGAGCTTTGTACTTTCTGCTTTAAGCTTAAAAAAATGGTGCCGTAGAAAAGAGTTACTTCGGCTTTTCACCCGGTAGGACGTGGGTTCGATTCCCATCAAAGAGAATAATAATATTAATCTCTCTGTAGCTCAGTGGTAGAGCAACTTGTACTCTTTTCGAATTGTTGCTCATTTCTTTAATTTAGTAGTAACCTAATAAATGTTCAAATTTAAAAAACTTTAAACTTATTACTTAAAACTTATCACTTTTTAACAGGTGCCGTAGAAAAGAGTTACTTCACTGTAAATGAATTAAAATACTTTTTTCGACTTTAGTCCTGTTGTTTTATATTGGATTTGAAAACAAGAATTTGCCATGCTGGAAGTAATTAAGAAGGAAATTTTAGAAATAGAAAAGAGAGAAAACATCAAGATACTTTATGCTTGCGAATCTGGCAGCAGGGCGTGGGGATTTCCTTCCAGAAATAGTGACTATGATGTGAGATTCATTTATATAAGGTCGAAGGAATGGTATTTGAGTATAGATGATCACAAGGATACATTGGAGTTTCCTATTAATGATCTTTTAGATATAAGTGGTTGGGATATTCGAAAAGCATTAAAGCTTTTTAGATCTTCTAATGCTGTCATCTTTGAATGGCTACAGTCACCAGTTGTTTATAAGGAAGTATCGAACTTTAAAGAGAAGCTGTTCAAACTTTCTGAGGATTATTTTTCTCTTAGAACTGGTATGCATCACTATTTGGGGATGACAATAAATCCCTTTAAAAATGAATTGCAGGGTGATACTGTAAAGATTAAAAAATGCTTATATGCATTGAGGTCATCACTGGCTTGCAGATGGATTAGGGATAAGCAAACAGTTCCTCCGATGGAGTTTGGTGTTTTAAGGGCTTTAATTAAAGATGAGGGGAATATCAATGGCTTAATAGATCAATTGTTGAATCTCAAGAAAGATAGTTATGAAGGTGATACAATTCCTTCCTCTCGTTTGTTGAATCATTTTATTCAGAATGAGATTAGGGAGAGTGAATTATATTCAATGACTCTTGAAAAATCAACAGGATCTACAGAAGTACTGGATGCGATTTTCAGAGAATTGTTAATTGAAAATTTTAAGTAGGAGGTCTGATGAATATTGAATGTGTAAGAAGCAAAAGCAGGATATTGTTAGAATGCATCAGTGGTAGTAAGGCTTATGGTTTGGACCTTCCAACTTCCGATACTGATATTAAAGGTGTTTTTGCTCTTTCGAAAAAAGATTTTTACGGGTTAACTTATACAGATCAGGTAAATAATGAAACCAATGATATTGTCTTCTATGAGTTAAAAAGATTTATTGAATTGCTGGTTAAAAACAATCCTAATCTACTGGACCTTCTTTCATCTCCGGAAGATTGTATCTTATTTAAAGATCCTGTTATGAATCTTATTAAGCCAGAAATGTTTTTATCCAGATTATGCAAGACCACATTTGCAGAGTATGCAATGACTCAGATAAAAAAAGCAAAGGGATTGAACAAAAAGATCAGTAATCCGATGGAGAAAGAACGAAAGTCTGTTCTTGATTTTTGTTATGTAGTAAAAGAACAGGGAGCAATTTCACTGAATGATTGGCTTATAGAGAAAGGATATGATCAGAGTAAATGCGGCCTTGTTAAGATTGCACATATGAATGACATATATGGACTTTATTATGATTTTGACAATACTTTAAAATTGAAAGGTGTTATTCATAAGGAGTTTGCTAATGAAGTTGCATTAAGTTCGGTTCCAAAAGGAATTGAACCAGCAGGGATTTTATCTTTCAATAGAAATGGCTATTCTGTTTATTGCAGACAGTATAAAGAATATTGGGAATGGGTTGGAAAAAGAAACAATGAGCGTTTTGAAAACACTGTTTCTCATGGAAAGAACTATGATGCTAAAAATATGATGCATGTATTCAGATTGCTTGATATGGCTGAAGAAATAGCATTGTATAAAAAAATAATAGTAAGAAGACCAAATAGAGATCATTTATTAAGTATACGCAAGGGTGATTTTATGTATGAAGATCTTGTAAAACAGGCTGAAGAAAAGATTGAATACATTTATTCTGTTTATGAAAAAAGTGATCTTCCTGATGCTCCTGATAAATATAGAGCAGAGAATCTTTTGATTGCTATGCGTGAGAGTTTATATTCCTCATAAAAAGGAATTTTGAAAATTGAAGATCTATTTATTATCTTTGTATCCGAATTTTTAAAACAATGAAACAGCAATCAATCTTTAATATTTTCAAAAGTCTGAAAAGGTCAGGGAACCCTCTGTGCTTTTTCCGGGATTGTTGTTATTGAAAGAAGTAATATTCTTTAATATTATACAAAGCCCGGACATTAAATCCGGGCTTTATTATTTTATACCAACTTTAAACTTTAAGCTTTCAACTTTAAGCTTTAACTTACAAATGTTATTAACTATTACTACAGCATATAAACCTGCGACAGATCTGGGATATATAATGCATAAGCACCCAGATAAATTACAAAGCTTTGATACTTCTTTCGGTAAGATGCATGTCTTTTATCCTGAATCTTCAGAGGAAAGATCAACCATAGCTTTGCTCCTTGATGTTGATCCTATAGCTCTTGTGCGTAATCATAAAGGACCTTCCGGTGAAGGTTTTGCTTTGGAACATTATGTAAATGACAGACCATACGTGGCTTCTTCTTTTATGTCTGTTGCGATAAGCAAGGCTTTCAGATCTGCTATGAGTGGGACATGTAAAGACAAACCTTATCTGGTTGATAGGGTACTTCCATTAGAAGTGACTATACATGTATTGCCATCACGAGGTGGAGAAGCTTTCTTAAGAAGTCTATTTGAACCGTTGGGATATCAGGTAGAGCTGAAGAGGTATGAATTGGATTCCAGTTTTCCTCAATGGGGCATGAGCAGATATTTTTCTGTAACTCTAAGAAATGACTTAAGAATGAAAGATCTGTTAGCTCATCTTTATGTTTTGATTCCGGTGTTGGATAATGATAAACATTATTGGATTAGCGAGCACGAGGTTCAGAAGCTTGAAGAAAAAGGCAGTGGCTGGTTGGAACAACATCCCGAAAAAGAACAGATCATAAAAAAATATCTGAAAAATCTTGGAGCATATACTAAGTTAGCTATGTCCAGGCTTTCTGAAGAAGAGGCCATGGAAGATACTGAAGATGATTTATCCGTTGATGATAAGCTTAAAAAAGAGAAGAGTATTTCTCTCCATCAACAGAGACTCAACAAAGCATTGGATGAACTTAAACTTTCCGGAGCTCAGAGTGTACTCGATCTAGGCTGCGGAGAAGGAAAACTTCTAAAGCTACTTTTGAAGGAGAAGCAGTTTGACAGAATTCTTGGAATGGATGTTTCTTATCGTTCTCTTGAAATTGCAAAGGACAGATTGAATTATGAAAGGCTGCCACAAAAGCAAAGGGAAAAGCTAAGATTAATTCATGGTTCTCTTACTTATAGAGATAAGCGATTGAAGGGATTCGATGCCGCTGCGGTTATTGAAGTGATAGAACACCTTGATCTGGCAAGACTGACTTCCTTTGAAAGAGTATTGTTTGAATCAGCAAGACCACTGACTGTAGTTATCACTACACCTAATGCTGAATACAATGTAAAATACGAATCATTAAGCGCGGGAGCATTCAGGCATAGTGACCACCGTTTCGAATGGACAAGAGCCGAATTTGAAAAGTGGGCTTCAGGAATAGCAGCAAAATATAGTTATGAAGTGAGGTTTGAGCCAATAGGTGATTGGGACGACGAGGTCGGAGCTTCAAGTCAGATGGGTGTATTTAAAATTAAGAATTAGAATTGTATGGAATTAAAAATACCGGAATTAGCATTGGTAATGCTTATAGGTGCATCCGGATCAGGTAAATCTACTTTTGCAAAGAAGCACTTTAAGAATACAGAAATCTTAACTTCTGATTTCTGTAGGGCCATGGTATCCGATGATGAAAATGATCAGACATCTACAGAGGATGCTTTTAATGTGTTGAAATATATAGCTGGTATCAGGTTGAAGAGAGGCTTGTTAACAGTTATAGATGCCACAAACGTTCAGCCGGAAGCAAGAAGAGATTTTATAAGTCTCGCCAAAGAATACCATTGTCTTCCCGTGGCAATCGTTCTGGATCTTCCTGAAAGGGTTTTGCAGGATAGAAATAAAAATAGGACAGATAGGAATTTTGGTCCTCATGTTATACCTATGCAAAGGTCTCAATTAAGGAGATCTTTGAAATACCTGGGACGGGAGGGATTCAGGCATATTCATATTCTTAGCTCTGAAGAGAAGGTTGCTTCCGTGCAAGGTATACAGAGGGATCCTTTATATAATGATCTGAAGCATTTGTCTGGTCCTTTTGATATCATTGGCGATGTCCATGGCTGCTATGAAGAACTTGTAAAATTATTGCAAAAGCTGAATTATTCTTTCGAAAATAGAGATTATGATCTGGATAATTTTGGAGTAAAGGTCTGGCACCCAGAAGGAAGAATAGCACTATTTCTGGGAGACCTTGTTGACAGAGGTCCGAAGACGCCACAAGTATTAAAGCTTGTGATGAGCATGGTTAAGGATGGATCTGCATTGTGTGTGCCAGGAAACCATGATGCCAAACTTATGAAAAAGCTGAAAGGATCTAATGCTCAGTTAAAACACGGTCTTGCAGAGTCTATGGAGCAATTGTCTTTAGAGGCTCCTGAATTTATAAAAAAGGTAATAGACTTTCTTGATGGACTGGTCAGCCACTATGTGCTGGATGGAGGTAATTTGGTTGTAGCCCATGCAGGTCTGAAAGAGGAAATGCATGGAAGAGGTTCCGGTGCTGTACGCACATTTTGCATGTATGGAGAAACAACTGGTGAGACTGATGAATTCGGACTACCAGTCAGGTATAACTGGGCATCTGATTATAAAGGAAAGGCAACGGTAGTTTATGGTCATACACCGGTTCCAAACCCTCAGTGGTTGAATAAAACGATTTGTATAGATACCGGTTGTGTATTCGGTGGAAAGCTTACTGCAATGCGTTATCCAGAGAAAGAAGTTATTTCTGTAAATGCAGAGTCTACATATTTTGAGCCATCAAGGCCACTTGATTACAATCCTTTAACGGGTCTTTCATTTCAGCAAGAGTATGATGATCTATTAGACATCGATGATGTGCGTGGTAAACATATTGTAGAAACTCGTTTGTTAGGTAATATAACTATAAGAGAAGATAATAGCATAGCAGCCCTGGAAGTAATGAGCAGGTTCGCTATTAACCCTAAGTGGTTAATCTATTTACCCCCGACTATGTCTCCATCTGAAGCAAGTCCAAGGGCAGGGTATCTGGAACATCCTGCAGAGGCATTAAAGTATTATGCTTCTCAAGGGGTTGAGACTGTGGTCTGTGAAGAAAAGCATATGGGATCAAGAGCCATTGTCATTGTCTGTAAAAATGAAAATGCAGTACTAAAAACATTTGGAGTAGAAAATGAAGGTATTGGAGTTTGCTATACCAGGATGGGGAGAGCATTCTTTAATGATGAACAACTGGAAAAAGAGTTTCTATATAGGATCAATAAAGCATTGGATGCATCTGAATTCTGGGATAAGTTCAATACGGAGTGGGTTTGTCTTGATTGTGAGTTAATGCCATGGTCAGTCAAGGCGCAGGCATTGCTTAAAGATCAATATGCTTCAGTAGGAGCTGCTTCTTCTGCCGCATTGCCATTTGTTACAGATGCGCTTCAAATGGCTAAGACCAGAGGTATTGCAACAGATAGTTTATTGTCAGAATTTGTTTCTAAGAATGAAATGTCTGGTCAGTTTGTAGATTCATACAGAAGGTATTGCTGGCCTGTAAATTCACTGGATGATTATAAGCTTGCACCATTCCATATACTTGCAACTGAAGGTGCTGAGCACATGGACAAAGACCATATCTGGCACATGGAAAACATTAAATCCATTTGTGAGACTGATGCGAGATTTTTTACCGTTACGCCTTATAAAGTAGTTGATTTAAAGAATGAGGAAGAGGTAAATGAAGTCACAAATTGGTGGAACGACCTGACAGAATCTGGAGGAGAAGGTATGGTAGTAAAACCATTGAACTTTATCAGCACTGGCCAGAAAGGCTTAATACAGCCAGCCATCAAATGCAGAGGAAAGGAATATTTAAGGATTATATATGGGCCTACTTATTCTGCTCCTGAAAATATAAGGAGGCTGAAAGAGCGCAGTGTGGGAGGAAAACGTGCACTCGCATTGCGTGAATTTGCTCTGGGAGCAGAGGCTTTAGAAAGGTTTGTGAGAAAAGAACCTTTAAGGAAAGTACATGAATGTGTATTCGGAATATTGGCACTTGAAAGCGAAGCCATAGATCCGAGATTGTAAATGTATAGGAAAATTAATTATGGGTTTGATAATAGTAGATGTAGAGGCTGACGGCCCAATTCCCGGAAAATACAGTATGGTATGTTTCGGGGCGATTGTTGTAGAACCGTCATTGTCAAAGACATTTTATGGCAAGGTGAAACCTGTTTCTGGAGAATGGATACCTGAAGCACTTGCTGTAAGCGGATTTTCAAGGGAGGAACATTCCTTATTTGATGAGCCACATGTTGTGATGTCGAGTTTTGAATTATGGCTGAAAGAAAATGTAAAAGGTAAACCTGTGTTTCTTTCAGATAACCTTGCATTTGACTGGCAATGGATTAATTATTATTTTCATTATTATCTTGGCAGAAATCCTTTTGGATTCAGCGGAAGACGTATTGGAGATCTTTATTCAGGGATGATTGGTGATATTATGAAAGGATCAGAGTGGAAGAAATTCCGAATGACAAGGCATACGCATAACCCTGTAGATGATGCAAGAGGCAATGCAGAAGCTATGTTAAAATTAAGAGAGATGGGATTGAAGTTCCCATTTAAATAACTTAGACTAATATTTTATTTTTATGAAATTAAAGAAATTGTTTAGACCCGTAGGAGTGAAGGAGCTGGAACTTATAAAAAAATCCGGAATGAAAGCTTATCCCCCTCGTTTTTCATGGCAACCAATTTTTTATCCTGTCCTCAACTTTGAATATGCAGCGCAAATAGCAAAGGAGTGGAACACTGAAGATGAAGGCTCCGGGTTCGCAGGCTTTGTTACGGAGTTTGAAATTCCTGAGGCGTATTTTCTTAACTTCAAAGTTCAAAATGTGGGAGGGAAGATTTATGAAGAATTATGGGTGCCTTCTGAACGTCTTACAGAGTTCAATAATAATATATTCAATGATATTCTTGTGGCGGCTGGGTTTTACGGAGATAGGTACATCGGTGAAAGAATTTATTAAAATTGGATTTAAGAGGATTGTTATTTAGCAATCCTCTATTCTATTTTTGTTTAAAATGGCATAGATCATACCGTCAAGTGTTTTCGAATTTTTATCATAATCAGTATAATCTAAAGTTACATCTGATGTATTTGGTTGTCTTAGCAAGTTCAATTGCCTGAGATTATGAGTAATTGGAGTATTGATCTCCGAAGCCCAATGGATTATATCTACACAGTTAACATCAATTGCACCTTGGACATAATTTATTTGTGATAGAGGAACCCATGTATAAAGTAATTTTTCATTACTAACATATTCAAGCCAGAGCCAGGTATCCCAAGGCGGTATATCGTAAATATCAATGAAGCAATTGGATTCTGCTTCTGAAGCTCCGTCTGTTACTGTATTGTTAAATTCTGTGATTAAAAGATGGCCTTTGGAAACTACATCTTCAAGCTTCATTAAAGGAATATTTTTTTCTTTAAGAATATTTCTTCTTGTTTCAAGAACTTTAATTATAATATTTCCCTGTTCTTCTTGAGTTGCTTCAACGAGAATGTTATCTGGCTCGAGTTCTCGGCTTCTTAATAATTTACTTCCATTCTGAGGAATAACAAATTCAAGCCATGTAGCAGTTTCAATCCATCTTTGCAGAAAGTCATCTGCATATATCGGTATTGTTTCATTTTTTGATTCTCTTTTAAAAAGATTTTTCAAATAGGTTATCATATGCATTTAGAAATTATGTAAGAGCAGGTAGCCGGAATCGAACCGGCGTATTCGGTTTTGCAGACCGACACCTTACCACTTGGTTATACCTGCTTGTGTACGAACCTCCGGTTATGCTCCGGTTTCTCTGGTTTTTCAAGCCGCTTCTACTAAGTTAGCTTGACTCCCAGTATAAAATAAAAATCCCTTAGAGGATGTCTAAGGGATTCTTACAAAAGAATATAGTAAATCTATCCTCAGACACTAGAGTGAATGATAAAGCAACAGAATGTATGTGAATATGTAAATGTCATTTTTATCAAAGCTTATTAAATAAAAAACCCGGACTAAGTAGCCCGGGTTTTTGTAGTGAATTGTATTTTTGCATCAATACAAATCTTCCTCAGGCCTGATGAAATCAGGGGAACAACAGAAGAAGAATATGTTTTGAATAAGTATCATATCAGCGATTATTAATACAAAGGTAAAACTAATTTTTTATATCATCCAAGTTCGTATAAGAAAATTAATTTTTAAGTACTGTTATGCAATTAGGATATATTAAACCTTTCGTAATAAATTCAGCCTCTAAGTTTCGGAACCTTATCAGACTTTTTTATTTATATAATTCCTTCTAATATAAGCTTAATTGCCACAAACCAAATTCATTTTGTCAAAGGTTAGCTTTCAGGCTCAACGTCATTGGTTCTTATTGGATTTATAATACTTGAATCATTTTATTATTCTTTAGGGAATTATCATAGCATTGGTGAGTTTTGTATAGTTTATATGACAGTGAACATTATCCAAGCACATATTTATTGAAAATATTGAATTTAATAAAACTGGTTGTCTCGTTTGAAAACCAATTGATTAAATAGTCCTCTAAGCTGCTTCTTAAATTTTAACAAATTAAAAATTCTGGCTTTTTAATTCGGTCAATTTATATTTGCGGTATATCTTAAAAAAATCATTCAATGCTTACCCATCACGTTTTATTCTGGCTGAAAGCCGATACTACCGAAGATCAAAAGAAGGCATTTAGAGCCGGACTTGATTCACTTATAAATGTAGAAACCATTAAGTCTATGTATGTAGGAACTCCAGCTCCTATAAGCAGACCTGTTGTTGATACAACTTATACCTTTTCATTGGTAATTGTATTTGAAGACCTTGCGGGGCATGATGTTTATCAGGTACATCCGGTGCATAAGGCATTTCTTGAAGAGTTCAGACAGTATTTTGAGAAAGTAGTTATATATGATGCTCAGTAATTTTCAAATTTTCTGATAATACCAAAAGCTCTTAGTTTTCCCAGACGAAGAGCTTTTTTGATTAATAAAGTATTCTCCCTAATCTTTCTTTGAAAAAGAAGAATTTAACTCACCTTGAAATCGCTCATTAGCGCCGAATAATTTAAGGGAATGTAAGGGAGTAAATTTAACCTTTTGTGATGCCACATGTTGAATTTAAAATGGGTGTAGGTATGAAAAGGATATTCGCTTATTGGGTAGTTATTCAAGTGGCTTTTTCCTGGGGGTGCAATAGTAATAGCTCAGGAAATGATACGGAAGATCGTGTTAAAAGCGAGCAGAAGGCTTTGAAGAAAAGATCCAAGTCAGAGAAGAATCTTGATAAGCAACACGCTAAAGAGAACGTGAAATTTGAAAAAAAGAGAATGAAAGCTGATGAAAAATCAGGCAGCGTTATTGAAATTCCCAAAAGTGAGCGTGGGGTGGAAGAAGCGAGAAAGGATAAAAAGAGAATGGATAAGGATATGCTCTTTTGATTTTTGGTATTATTTTGTTATTTAATTATATTTTTTTACCTTAAGAGAGTAAACAAAAACTACTCTTATGAAAAATTTTTTTTATTATGCAATTCCATTAATGGTATTTTTCAGTGCTTGTCAAAAAGAGAAAAAGGATTTTATTGGTCCTGAATATAAAGTGGCAGGAGCCAATTTCGATCTTGTTTCAAATTTTTCACCTAAACTGAGCAGCGTAAATTTTGAAACAGGTGATCAGCAATCTTTCAATGCTCAGTTTAGCGAACGCGTAACATGGACAATCACCTTGAAAGGGCAGACTTCTCAAGCTGTAAAGACTATTACAGGCTTAAGCGATAGAGTTGATGAAAGTAATTCACTGTGGTTAGGTACACATGATGATCTAATGTTCTTTCTCTCTGGAGAGGAAGTTGAAGCAACCCTTTCTATTCTGGGGGTTAAAGATCCTCAAAAGCTGAATTTTAAAATCGCTAGTGCCAGAGTTTATCCAGGCGCAAAAGAGATGGGAAGTGGTTTTGAAGGATTTCAATATAATCATCTTGATTGGTATTACAGTCCTTATCCTAAAACTACTGGGGAAAAAGTTTCTACTCCGGTAATTGAGGGAAATTATGCCTTTAAATTGTCGGGAGTAGATGATAATAATGATTATTTTATTGGTTCAGTAAGGAGAAATTTACCGAGGAATTTTCTTACTTCAGCAACTAAAGATTTTTATGTAAATGTATTTGTTTACGGAATTGGAAGCAATACATCCACTCTGAAGATATCGTTGAAGCATGACTCTGATTCAAGACTCCCGTATGGGTTACCTCAAGGGTATGCTGATACTCAGGATGATGCTTATGAATATTCTATACCTTTAAATTTTAAGGGGTGGCAACCATTTAGCATTAAGTATAGCTCTTTTACCAGAACACCAGATAGAGAGTTTGGAGGAAGTGGTCCGAATACTAAAGACCCAAGCAAACTTGTATTTGTAGATTTTACATTGCTTACAAAAACAGTAGGAGAGAAGGCTGAAGTTGTTTTAGATTATCCAACTATTACTTTTGAAAGGCCATTTATGCCTTAAATAAGTTGCTAAAATTACCAGTTTTTATAAGGAGCTGACTATTAATAGTCAGCTCCTTATGTTTATGCCAAAATCTAATGTATAAATAGTATTAATCCGGATAAAAATACTGTAACCTTTCAGCATTATTCTTTTAAATCTTTGAATGTGTGAATAAAATCTTTGAATAGTCTTTTAATGAACAGTTTTTTTTTCCCATTTTTAAAGGTTTAAAGTAAAAAAAACGTATACTATTTTATAATTATTAAAATTTATTTTGTTTTATGGGGTTAGGATTTTCGATTAAAGGGAAGGTAGGTGGAACAACTGATTCAGAATCAATTCTTCAAATAATTGCAGATTACACTGAGGCTGAAAGTAAAGGAATTTTTGCTACTTTTCTCGAAATTGATCTGGAAGAGGATACACTTTATCTAAGCTTTCATCCTTGTGAAGAGCCGGTTAGCTTATTTGTTGAAGACGGAACACTCTTCTGCTCTGCAAAAACCAATAGTGTCGGACCTGGTTATCATGCTTATCTCATTGACTTTTTTGAAAAGGCTGGTAAAGACTTGTCAATAGACTGGGTCTGGAATGAAACAACTGATGATGAAAGCTATGGCGATGAGACAGGGTATCAGGAACATAAAGATTTTAATGATTTGCAGGAGTGTATGGCTGAATGGCTGCAAATGCTCTCTACAATATTCCTGAAAGATGATCAGAAAGGATATCTGGTTTCACTTCCTGCTAATACTCCAAGAGTTGCACATAAAGATTTCTTTGTAGCTTCTTCTCTTGGTTTCTGGTCCAGAAACTGGTTTGAAGAACTACAGCATAAAGACCTTACTGAACTGGAAAAGTATGGAAAACAATTTTTTATCTGGTGGGATAGAGAACCAGATGCACGTTTTCTTGTCAGAACAGGTGTAGCTCTTCTAAATGCTGATTGCGGCTGGCATGCCCCTCTTGATGATGATGAAATAATGCTTTATGAGATCATTGATAAATGTTTCGAAGAGGCAAAGAAACTGAACCCGGATGTGATTGTGCCTGAAAAAGACTGGGAATATATTAAAGCATATCTTGAAGGTGAGGAAGATGTTGAAATTCCAGAAAGCCCTCTTGGATTCAGAAAGAATGCGGTAACCTATGATATTGCAGGAGAATGGAAAATAACTGTACCAGGTTTTTTCTATTCAGGTCTTGATGAAGAAACAGAAGTATTCTGGTTTGGTGATAAAACTGTGCGAAATACTGTTTATTCATTCGACTCTGAAACTACTCCTGATGAGATGCTGGCTTCACTGCTCAGTGAGGAAGATTATCCAAGTGCTGAAAAGATATTTTTTAGTGATGAGAAAATAAAAGGCCATGGATATGTTTACTACTATATGAATGCAGAGGAAGAAGCTGAATATTGGTTGTTGCAGGCCGTGAAGGTGGAAGAAGGTTCATTCATATTTACAACAATCTGCTTTGCAAGTATGGATGAAAAAGATTGGGCTATAGAAGTCTGGAATTCTATTACACATTAATATTACACCTGCTTGCATGAAAAAAAAAATATTGATAATTACAGTCTTGCAATATCTCACTGCAATTGAGTTCTTGCAACCCATATTAGAGGAGGCCAAATACTTTAATTCAACTATATATTGAGTGCCCGTTCCGCTTGGGGTAAATTCTAAAAGTAAAAAGGTAATTTAAAGTTAAGTTTATATCATGTACCGGTAACAGTTGGTCTCACAATAAAGAAGGAAAGCAGCGTCTCAGGAACTCTTATTATTTATGACATAGAAGGCAAGGATGTGAAGAGAATTAATCTTAGCAATGGAGCTGGAGATACACAATTAAATATTGAATTAAAAAGCGGTACTTATATGTATAATTTAATTCAGACAATGGTGAAGAATTTTCCACTGGTAAATTTTCTAGTCAATTAAATAATGAATAGAAAAGCTTATTATAAAGAACACCCGAACCTTCAACAAGCTCGGGTGTTTTTTTATGTCTTAAAATTTACAACTTAATAGGCATCATCCAAAGCATGTCACCTAGTGCTGGATTGGCAATTGATAACTTTCAGCTTTCTACTTTAAGCTTTCCGCTTTTTCTTAAAACTTAAAACTTAATCCTTACAACTCCACTAGTATTCCCATAGGTGATGTTCGTATTCCATGAGTTCATCGGCAGCCCACTGAGATGCCATAATTCCTTTTGTCTGGTCAGAGTATAAGTCAGCAAGATAATAATCCTTAGCATTGGAAACCTTTACTATATATGAGCTGAAAAGCCTGAGTTCAAAGGCATCTGAGAGGTTTTTATGATGTGCTTCGTTTTGTGTGTTGTATAAGATGGCTTTTGGATTATTTTTAAATAAGTTATTTTTTAATTCATCAAAGCTAAAGGAAGCAACTATAGATTGAAGTCCTTTGATATTCGCAGGATGATCAGCAGGAATGAATAAGCTTATGGATAATATATTGTATACAAGTTTCGATTTTTCCTTATCAAATATTACCTCTTCTTTAATTTCAAGTTGATACAAGTCCTTTGCAAGATATTCTTCTTCTGCCGGAAGTTGCTGCCTCCAGTCAGGGCCATACGCTATAAAGGCATCAACGGTATCAGCAGGATTATTGGCATTTATAGAAGGACCTGCAGAAGGGATTTTTAGCCTTTCCAGTAATTGGGCTGTCTTTAATTTTAAAGCTAAAGAATCATTATCATAGGCAGTTATTTTATTCTTTTTTGCTGCATCAATCAATAGTCCCGGCAATTCATAATTTTTAGAATATAATCCTTCATTTTGTTTTTCTCTTAAATCCAGAGCCCTTGTTATGGTCTTTTTATACATGACGTCATTGTACAATTGTTGAGGGTTTTGCCCATAGGAAAAATAAGACAAAATGATAAAACATGTTGATAATAAGTAGCTTTTGTCGTTTAAGTAATTTGATTTACAGGTTTTCATAAGCACATTTCGTTTGTTTGAATCCTGTAATGAATAAGAAATAAAAAAGATACATCGTTAAACCGGAATTAATCGTTAAAAAAAAATATCATTGTTAATTAATTTATTAGAGTTTATAATAAAGTGATTGATTATAAGGATTAACTGAGATTTGCAATGACTTATGATTATTTTGAGTTAGTGAAAAAAATATTAAATTAATATTCATTAGAAACTCCTTTTAGATTTAAAGATAGCTGTTTGGAAAATTTTAAAGATATAGATCAGGAAGAGGAAAAAGAAACTATAGAGAAGGCCAAAAGGGATCCTGAAAAGTTTGGCGTTCTTTACAAACGTTATTATAAACCTGTTTATATATTTATTCATAAGAGAACAAATGATAAGGAATGTTCTGCTGATATTGCTTCGCATGTTTTTTTTAAAGCACTTACAAACCTTAAGAACTATGTTCATCAAGGATTTCCTTTTTCATCCTGGTTATTCAAAATTGCTCTGAATGAAGTAAATGAATACTATAGAAAAAAGAATAAAAGAAGAGTTGTTAGTATTGAAGCGAATGGTCTGGAGAGATTGACTGATGCCTTAATAGAAGGAGAATCAGATTTTGAATTAAATGAAAAGAGATTACATCTTTCAGAAGCTTTAAAACAACTTGATGCTTTGGAAATACAACTAATAGAGCTTAGATTTTTTGAGGAAAAATCATTTAAAGAAGTCGGATATATACTCAACATTACAGAGAACAATGCAAAGGTTAAAACATATCGATTACTTGATAAGATAAAAGCAACAGTGCTTTTAAAATATAGATAAATGAAAGACTTTGATATTATAGATGATTATAAACAACCTTCTGACGAGGAGATAGAGAAGAGTCAAAACTTCTCTGAACTCATGGCCAGATACAATGCTTCGCATAATAAGAATAGTAATTCTAATAACAGGATCAAGTTTTTTGGAGGGGCAATTATCTTGGTTTCAATTGTATCAATACTATCTTATTATATTTTGAATAAATATGATAATCATAGAAACGAAGATTCAGAAGTTAAGCCAAAGGCCTTAATACCGGTGGTACGTGAGGATTCCCTTGTCGAACAAAAGATATTAATACAAGAAAAAGATACTCTTTTAAAATCCATTCAAGATCAAACTATTCCTATAGGTGAAAAATCATCGAAGGTGAAACGTTCTTCTATTGATACTACAACACAACTAGGCCTGAAGGATTCGGCGCATAAGGCACCTATAGAGATATCACAAGATAAGCCTATAAAGGCCGATTCTGTTATAGACCCATCAAAGAATAAAGTAAAGGTGAAAAATGGAAATCAGACTATATATGAGCAGGATCAGCAGGAGTTGGAAAAGAAATTATTAGAAAGATATTATCACAAGAAAAAATAAATAAAAAGTCCCCCGATAAAATCGAGGGACTTTTTTGTCAAGCTTTAATAGCGGATGATCGCATATAAACGGCCATTGTCATAGTAATATTTCCAATGATCTGTTTTACGATTGTGGTTAAAATTGCCTTCAGATTCCATTATTCCATTAGGGTAATAAAACTTCCAGTATCCTGATTGAAAGCCATTGTTAAAGTTACCTTCAGCTCTAAGTCTGCCGTTTGGATGATAGAACTTCCAGTATCCTGAAAACTGGTTGTTATTAATATTACCTTCTTTTTTCATTACGCCTGTATCGTAATAAAATTTCCAATATCCAGAAGGCTGACCATTGTTGTAGTTTCCTTCACTTTTTATTGTTGTACCATCAGGATAGTAGTTAACCTCGCTGCCTCCAACGTCCCCAGGAGCATAATCGAAAACATATATACTGGTGTCATTCAGGAAATAGTTGGACTCACTCTGAACCACAGGTGAAGGATCATATCTTCGTCCTCTTCTGCTCGTTGTCCACTCGCATGAACTCAAAGTAACAAGACAGAAAAGGATAATAGTAATGTGTTTTACTTTCATGTATTTTCTTGTTAAAGTATAATTTGTATCCAAATTTAATAAAATCTTTAATCACTTAAATAAGATTTTAAGGATATCAAACCTGATCGAAAGCAGAAACATAAAAAAGTCCCTTATCCATTGTCTGCCATTGTGAATGACTGTTATGAGAAGATACCATTATCATCGGTAGGATTTGGGATTCTATTTTACTTAGAAAACCTCTGTCGCTTGATTTAAAGGACTTAGTCAGAGGTGCTTCAGGATCCCCGTAATACATGCCGGAGTGGCAGTTGAATGCAGCGAGTACGGACTCAAAAAGAGTAGGAATAAGATTTTCATAGCCTTGCTTTACATACACTGAATCAAATGCAATGAAATGATAATTTTTGGCATTAAAGATCTTTGATAATTTTGGAATGAGAGGTAGTATGTTTTGTGCAACAAATCCGGACAAACCAGGCAAAGTCTTAAACTGCCAATGAGCGGGAACAGCTTGTACGCCGGCGATTATTTCACCTTTATTTCTGATTACAAAATAGTTATTATCCTGGCCTATATAGTCTAGTACTACCAATTGGTATGCGCTGTAATATTCTTTGAATATTTTTTTTATTTCATAAATTCTCTCTTTTTCAAGTCTTGAAAATCCTGAAAAGAATTTAGGATTAAACCTGCTAAAGCTTAGAACCTCATAGGATCCGGCTGGTTTGTTTCCTTGTTTCCTGGAGAGATTAAGAGAATATTTGTTTGCTTCTTCAATATATGAATATACAATAAAGGATCTGGGTTCTGATTTTCGAATATATTCGTAAGCTCTATCTTTTAATAAGGTCCCCATTCCTTTTCCCCCATATTCGGGCAATATGGAAAGATATCTTCCGTAAAATCCTTTCTCCGGATAGCCTTTATTGATTAAGATCCTTTCTGATAAGCAGAAGGTGCCGATAGGGTTATCACCTTTGTAAAGTGTAAAGAAGTGTGGATTAATTGTTTTTCCTGCACGTTCTCTTACATTCTTGTGGCGGTAGCTAAGCCCGTGAGTTCCATAGAATGTACTTTCCAGAATATTCAAAACATCTTCAGTTGCAAAGGAAGAGTATAGGATTTTAAAATCCAGCTCATGGAAGATTTCTTCCTGAAGTTTTTCAATTGAAGTGATCATGAAGAGGAAATAACGAAGAGGTAATTTATTCGATTTTTCCTTCAAACTCAATTTCTGTGAAAATGTTTTTTGCTCTTCACAGATCAGAAAAAAATTCTCAGTCCTGCATGAACCATCAGCAGATTGCCATTTACCTTTTTCCTGTCAAATAAAAGATCATTGGAGGCATTAACTCTTGCGGATCCTTGATTGATGAAATCAATGGATGTACCCGATAGAAAAGTACCTTTTAAATTAAAAAATATATTGTCGTTCATTTTTAATTCAATACCGCCTGCTGCACCCAAATCAAATGCCCATGAGCTGTTAAAGGATGAATTTGTATTAAGAGAATCTGAACTCTGACCATCACTGACACTGGCAAATGTAAGAAAGGTTTTAGCTCCTGTAACAATATCTGCAAATGGAATTACCCTGCTTGCCCATTGTGGCTTAAATCTTATCATTCCATGAAAGTATGCGATATTATGATTGATGGTAAGATTCGCATTGACAGCGTTACCAAAAACTGTTTCAATGTTCGCATTTGACTGTTGTCTCCCGAATGTTAAATAAGCAACCTGTACACCCAGACTAATAGGCCTTTCTCGAAGTTCTCTCAAAAGACTTACATCCAGTCCTACACCGATATTATTATTGTTTCGGCTAAATTCTCCTACCGGAAAACCAACTGTTAGCGTAGGAGCCAAGCTCCATTGAGCCATGACAGAAATTGGCAGAATGGAAAAAATAAAGATGATAAGCCTTAAAGTCATTTTAAAGGATAGAATAGCTTTTTAATAAATGAATTAGAAGGGGAATTGTTTAGGGGATTCATGGAAATTTGAGTGGAAAGCTTAAAGCACAAAGGTAAAGTGGAAAGATAATAATCTGTGGCTTGCCTGTCTTTTAGTAAAAAAAATAATCCATTGATTATTAGTTGGATATTGATGGTGTAATTTGAGTTAGCTTTTAACTTTGTGCTTAAAGCTTTCAGCTGTATGGTTGATTAACAGAGATTTCATGAGTTGTATGTATACCGAGAAGTGTAGTATATTTGTATGAAATTTTTTTAAATAGAGATTAACATAAAAATGGGTAATTCATCATCCAACGTTGCAATTCTGGGAGCATTGGCTTCCAATCTGGCAGTTGCTGCCACCAAATTTATAGCAGCATATTTTACAAGAAGTTCGGCTATGGTTTCCGAAGGTATTCACTCACTCGTAGATGCTGCAAATACATTGCTTATCCTTATAGGAAGCAAGCGAAGTACCAAGCAACCAACAGCCAAACATCCTTTTGGGTATGGCAAGGAAATATATTTCTGGACCCTGGTAGTATCTATCTCTCTGTTTGCAATAGGTGGTGGTATGGCGATCTATGAAGGAATAGAACATATGCTGCATCCGGAACCACTTCAGGACGCTTTCTGGAACTATATAGTTCTTGGTTTCTCCCTAGTATTTACCGGCATTTCCTGGGTACTTGCCTTTAAGGAGTTTTCTAAAACAAAAGGTGATAAAAGTTTGCTCAAAGCCATAACAGATAGTAAAGATCCGGGAGTATTTGCAATCTTATTTGAAGATACAGCAGATCTTCTTGGTCTTGTGATTGCTTTTATCGGTGTATACCTTGGACATAAACTTAATAATCCCTACATAGACGGAGCTTCATCTGTACTGATCGGTCTTATACTTGCTTTCACCTCTTTCATGCTAGCCTATGAAAGCAAAGGACTTTTGATAGGTGAAAGTGCTGATCCGTTAATGATTGAAAATATTAGACAAATTGCTTTGCAGGAACCATCGGTAGAAATGGTTAAAACCCCTGTTACCATGCACATGGGACCTCAAGATATCATTCTTGCTTTAGGAGTAAGTTTTAAGAAAGAACTCAATGCTGAAACTGTTGCTGAAGCAATTGACAGAATAGAAGTATCCATCAGGTCCAGCTATCCTGAAGTTAAGAAAATATATATTGAAGCAAAATCATTGACTTATTTTATGTCGGGTAATGAAAGTCTTAAGTTGTAAGAAAAGAAGCTTAAAGGTGAAGGCATAAAGCTTAAAGTTAAAAGTCCAGAGTAAAAGGGTACATTAACTTTCAGCTTTGTGCTTTCCGCTTTTAGCTTAAATCAGCATTCTTTTATAACCTTACAAGGTACACCTCCTGCAAATACATTAGCCGGGATACTTTTCGTTACCACACTACCTGCACCGATAGTTGTATTATCACCTATTGTCACGCCCTGACAGATAATAGCTCCGCCCCCAATCCATACATTGTTACCAATAGTTATAGGCGCAGCAAGCTCTGGTCCCTTTATGCGTTCTGAAGCCAATAGAGGATGATAGGCAGCATAGATTTGTACATTGGGGCCCATCATAACATTATCGCCAATGGTTATTTTGGCACAATCCAGAATAATACAGTTGAAATTCATGTAAAGATTTTCACCTACATAAATGTTACTTCCATAATCACAATAGAAAGGCATTTGAACATCAAGCTGCTTTCCTGTGCCTCCAAAAAGCTCTTTTATTGCCGTTGTTCTTTCTTCTATGTTTTCCCATGGAATAGTATTGTATCTTGTTAGTATTCTACGGGCTCTGTATCTCATCTCTGTTAGTTCCTGATCAGCTGCATTATAGAGCTCGCCATCAAGCATTTTCTTTAGTTCTGATTTTGCCATTATTGGATGGAAATATTTTAATTATATAAAACTGTATTTGGGAGATATAGTTATTATTCCCTTGTGAAGATTTATAGATCCTTATTATCGAGAGTTTTATCTGTTGCTGAAGGCTTGGATGCTCCTGTAATCTGAGAACTATAAATTCCGAAATGTCCTGAAAACAAATAAGAGGTAACACAGGCGATAGCAGCAAATACACCTATTTCAGCTCCGAACAGTTCTATGGCCATGAATGTGGTAGCAAGGGGTGTGTTAGCTGCTCCTGCAAATACAGCTGCAAATCCCATACCTGCAAGTAAGGGCATGGGAAGTGGAATTAACAGAGCAAGTGCATTACCAAGGGTTGCTCCTATAAAAAATAATGGAGTTACTTCGCCTCCTTTAAATGCAGCTCCTAAGGTAAGTGATGTAAATAAAATTTTCAATGCAAAAGCATATACGGGAAGTTGTTCTTTGAATGAAGCTTCAAGTACAGGAATACCAAGCCCAATATAATCTGTTGTGCCCAGGATCCATACTCCCAATGCAACAATGCATCCTCCAATAGCAGGTCTCAATGGAGGGTATTTAATTTTACCTTTGTAAAAGTTGCTTATGAAATGCATGAAATGAGCAAAGAATTTACCGGTAAGTCCAAATGCTATACCAGCTAATATGCAATATAAAATTACAAAACCGTCAATTTGCGGAAATGAGATGATTGCATAATGCGTATGTTGAATATTCCATAAATCGCACACATAATCTCCTGCCACGGCAGCCATAAAAGAAGGAAAAATAGCTTTATAACTAAGCTTGCCGATAAAATATACTTCAAGACCAAAGACTGCTCCTGCCAGAGGAGTTCCGAACACAGAAGCGAAGCCCGCACTTATACCACAGATTAGAATCAGGATTCTGTCTTCCTTATTAAACCTAAAAATATGATTAAGCTGATCCCCAATAGAGGCCCCCATTTGAACAGCTGTACCTTCTCGACCCGCAGATCCGCCAAAAAGATGCGTCGCTACTGTTCCTATTAATATGAGCGGAGCCATTTTAAAATGAATGACTTTGGAAGGATTATGAATTTCATCGATAAGAAGATTACTTCCTTTTTCTACCTCTTTCCCAATGTAATGGTACATAAGGCCAATCAATAAGCCACCTATTGGAAGCAAAGCAATGATCCATAAGTGATCTTCTCTCCAGTTTGTTGCTGCGTCAAGACTTACTAAGAAAAGAGCAGATGCACTCCCGGAAAATATTCCAATAGTTGAAGCTATCAGAATCCATTTCAGAGTATAATTGATTACAGTAAATAATTCTTTGGTACTAAAATTCATTTAAACGCTTTTCTATAGTTTGAATAAAGTCATTTTTTCAGATTGTAAAAAGGAAAATGCTTAAATAAACCATAAATTCGAAGCCATTCTTTCCTTCAAAGTTTTTGTAATACGGTATTTGTCTGATATATAAAAACTTCATTGATAGTTTATTTATGTGTCTTATGACGAATTTCTTTTAAATGCTTGGGTAGGTGTTTTTACTTAGAAGTTAAATTGCTTATTTTGAAAGAAATTACGATACATGGATTATAACTGGCAGCCGTTACTGCTCTCTTTAAAGTTATCTCTCATTACAACACTGCTATTATTTGTGATAGGTGTTCCTCTTGCTTATTGGCTTTCCAAAAGCAAGAGCAGTCTCAAGCCTCTTTGGGAAAGTCTGATTAGTCTACCTCTTGTCTTGCCACCATCCGTATTGGGTTTCTATCTGTTGCTTGCCTTTAGTCCTAATTCTATTTTAGGAAAATTCCTGAAAAATTATTTTGATCTCAACCTCATATTTTCATTTGAAGGACTAGTAATTGCATCAGTAATTTATAGTCTGCCTTTTATGGTTCATCCTGTCCAGTCAGGGTTTCAGAGCCTTCCAGCTTCTTTGCAAGAAGCAGCTTATACGTTGGGGATTTCACCATTAAACACGTTTATAAGAGTACTGCTACCAAACATAAGGCCCTCTTTGCTTTCAGGTATAGTATTGAGCTTTGCTCATACAGTTGGTGAATTTGGAGTCGTACTGATGATTGGCGGAAGCATTCCCGGAGTTACCAGGGTTGCATCCATTGCTATATATGAAGAAGTAGACAGCATGCACTATGATGTTGCTGATTTCTATGCTAAGGTATTAATCCTGGCATCTTTTATTATTCTCTTTTTATTATTTCTGGTTAATAAGAAATACAAAGGAAAAATCATTTGATGTATAAGTTACAAGTTGTTAAAGAGCTACATTCTTCTGAAGGCAAGATGATTCTTGATGTTGATATTTCAGTGCAGCAGGGATCTTTTACTTCCATTGTTGGTAAATCGGGCGCCGGCAAAACTACAATTTTAAGAATGCTTGCCGGGCTTGTAAAGCCTGATAAAGGAAGTATTCATTCAGGTGAAGATATTTGGTTTGATAGCAATACTCGTAAAAACAAGGTACCACAAGAGAGGTCTATTGGCTTTGTCTTTCAGGATTTTGCACTATTCCCCAATATGTCTGTTCTCGAAAATCTTAAATGTGTCCAAAGTGAAAAAGATGAAGAACAGATCAAAGAATTACTTTCATTAACTGGTTTGACAGCTCTTTCGGGCTTCAGGCCAGATGCGCTTTCAGGGGGGCAGAAACAACGGCTGGCACTTGCAAGAGCTCTGGTAAGAAAGCCCAAACTATTAATTCTTGATGAACCATTTTCCGCTATTGATCAGGAGACAAGAATAAGACTGCAGCAGGAAATTCTTAAAATTCATAAAGCGTATAACCTCACTACTATTCTGGTCAGCCATGATCTCACAGAAGTCCTTCGATTAAGTGATTATGTGATTGAGATAGGAAATGGTAAGATTGTGAGACAGGGAAATACTGATTTGTTTTTTTCAAATGAAGGAAAAACAGATCAGTTTAGAATGACTGGGCAGGTTGTAGATCTGATTTGCGAAAATGAAAAATGTTTTGCCTATGTGGTAGTAGGCACTATGTTGATTAAAGCAAGAGTGGAAGATTCAATGAATACAGCGTTAGGTATTGGAGATTTAGTTGTATTATCATTGAACGACTTTAATCCGATCATAAAAAAGATAAAGCCTTAATCTTTCATTAATCCAAACAATTTCTTTTGAATTCAATTCATATTATACAGATTTATGTAAAGCTGTATGCTTAAAGAATTCAAAGAGTTTATTCTTAGAGGAAATGTGATCGATCTTGCTGTCGGAGTGATCATCGGGGTTGCATTTGGGGATGTGGTCAAATCTTTGGTAGATGATATTATAATGCCTCCAATAGGATTATTGATTAATGGGGTAAATTTTAAAGATCTTAAAGTGGTTATAGGTGGAGGTACCAAAAATCCAGTAACTTTTAACTATGGAAATTTTCTTCAGAATGTATTAACGTTTCTGATCATTGCTATCGCTGTATTTTTTATGGTGAAATTAGTTAATATGTTATACAAGAAGAAGGAAGAAAAAGCAGCCGCTGGGCCATCCAATGAAGAGGTGCTGTTAACACAAATAAGAGATTTACTCAAGGACAAAAAATAGTATATTAGTTATGAACAATAGAGAGCGTTCACCTTTATTTTATTTCTTTGCGAGGATCATTGCATTTCTAGTTACTCTTGTCCTTCTGTATTTAATTTTTGAAGTTTTAATCAAAAAATAATCCTATATGGCTTATGGAACTTTTCCTGTAGTTAATGAGATCAATGCAACATTAGTACCTTCATAAATTACTTCTACTCAATAAATTTATAATTCTTTTTTAAACATTTTTTAAGCTAAAGGATTATCTGTCACTGAATTTGTAATCGAAAAGACATGAATTTTAATGAATTTGGAGTTTGCTTAAAACTCCTGCATTGCATATTCTTTTGAATGAACAATAATTATAACCCAATTAACATACTTAAAAGAAAAACACTTTATGACAAGAGTTGCAATCAACGGATTAGGCCGTATCGGAAGAGCCACTTTTAAAATCCTTATGGAGGATAAGGAAATGGAATTGGTAGCTGTTAATGATATCATTCCTCCTTCTCAATTGGCTTACCTTCTGAATTTTGACACTGTTTATGGTAAGATGCCATCTAAAGTCAATTATGATGATCACAATCTTTATGTGAACGGTAAAACCATTCGTGTTACTAATATCAGAGAGCCACAATATCTTCCATGGAGAGACATGGGAGTCGATGTAGTATTTGAATGCAGTGGAATCTTCAGAAAACGTGAAGAACTTCAATTGCATTTAAATGCCGGTGCCAAACAAGTAATCCTTTCTGCTCCTGCTAAAACAGATGATGTGCAAACTATTGTTCATGGGGTAAATCAGCCTGAGGAAAATGACAATATTATATCCACTGCAAGTTGCACAACGAACTGTATTACTCCGGTAATAGAAATTCTGAGTAGAAGAATAGGAGTTAAAAAAGCAGTATTGAATACCATACATGCTTATACTTCATCACAGTCTTTAGTTGACGGACCATCAAAAGACCAAAGAAGAGGCAGATCAGCTGCTAATAATCTAATACCAACCACAACTGGAGCTGCAAGAGTGGCAGGGAAAGTGCTTCCTGAATTTTCAGGAAAATTTGATGGACTAGCAATCAGAGGTCCTATTCCTGCAGGATCTATTGCCGACATTACTTTGATCATGAATAGAAATACTTCTATAGAAGAAGTAAATAAAATATTCGGAGATGAAGCAGGTACTGACAGATATATGGGAGTTGTCGGCGTAAATATCGAGCCAATCGTGTCTTCAGATATTATCATGGACCCAAGAGCAGCTGTAATTGATCTTTCCTTGACGCAGGTTATTGATGGTGATCTGGTGAAGGTTATGGCATGGTATGACAATGAATGGGGCTATGCTAATCAAATGGTAAAAGAAGCTAAAAGGGTTTCAAAACTTCAAATGGAATCAGTCATTATTTGAGTATGTAGTTTATAGGTTTAAAGGTCGAGGGATGGCAGCAATGTTATCCCTCGTTTTTTTAAGGCATACAAAAGGGAACAAATTATATTTTTTCCTATGTTTTTAAATAAAGGAGGAGGGAAGATTATGGTAGTTACAACTGTGCCTAGGACAAAAGCAAAAAAGACAGAAGAACCTAAATTGGTTAGATGTCCTATTTGCCGAGAGTTTATGGATATGAACAATTGGGGAAGTGTGTTAACTCACGAACATCGAGGTATGACACACCATATGTGGAAAAAAACAAAAGCATGTAGTACCAGAAAATAGAATAAGTCCAGTCGGACTTATTTTTGTTTATTGTTATTCTGTAAATAAGTGTCTTATGAAAAGCAAAATACTTAATGAGAATGCCGAAAGACGGTATTTACTCATTTTTGAAGATGGAGAAGAGTTTATGTCAGCTTTAGAAAAATTTGCAGAAGATAATAAGATCACTGCAGGATATTTTGAAGGCATAGGAGCATTCTCATCTGTTATTGTTTCTTATTTCGACTGGGACAGAAAGGAATACCTTAAAAATCCGTTCAATGAACAAGTTGAGATTTTATCATTAAATGGCGATATAGCTTGTTCAGGAGACAAGCCAAAAGTCCATGCTCATGCAGTTTGTGGAAGGAGAGATGGTTCCGCGGTGGGAGGACATCTTTTTAAAGGATATATCCGGCCTACTTTGGAACTTGTTTTATCTGAATCAGATAGAGTTTTAAAAAGGATACAGGACCCGCAAACAGGAGTTTACCTTATCAAATTGTAACAGCAAAGATTTAGAGAATTTTTACTTCAATCTAAAAAGGTTTATTCCAGAAAGATTTTTTTGGCTTGTTTGTTGTTTATACTTATCCAGTATAAAAGCAAATGTGATAGATTCCGGAACTTCTGTATGCTTCTGTTTATCAATAGCTCAGAAGCAAGGCTTCAAGTCGATGAAAACAAACCATTTTATTTCGATTGTTCAAATTACTTTTTTATTATATTCCAGTTTATAAAATTGATTTACCATTAAAACTAATATAACACACAATGAAAATCGTTTATCTTTTTATCCTGACTTTAGCTATGTCATTACAGACTTCATTTGGGCAAGAGGCCAAAACACGAACATTAACAGCAGTAGGGAGGGGTGAGATCAAATCTGCTCCGGATCTGGTTGTTTTGAATCTTGATATTTCTGCAAAAAATATGGATTTCAACAAAGCTATAGAAGAGCTGAATAAAAAAGCTGCAGCCCTTGAAAAACAAATAATTGCTGCTGGTTTTAAAAAAGAAGATTTAAAAACAACTTCATATACAGTCAATAAAAATTATGAATACCAAAATGGCAGATCTATAGATAGTGGTTTTATTGCAAATCATTCATACACTTTAGAATTTCCGAATGATCAATCTAAAATTGTGACGGTTGTAAAATCCATTTCAAAAGGAATTGATGTCACTTACAATTTTGGCTTTACGCTTTCGGATGCAAAAAATAAAGAACTGAAAGCAGAGTTGTTAAAGAGAGCGGTAAAAGATGCAACTGATGAAGCAACGGTGCTTGCCGCTGCCGGTGGAGTAAAGCTTAAGCAAATTAATGAGATTAATTATGGATTGTCGGAAATAGTTCCATTCGCTATGGCAAATGCCCGTATGGCTAAAATGTCTGCAGAAGGTGATTTCGGCGGATTTGAAGCAAAAGATATTTCTTTATCTGAGAAAGTAACTATTACCTGGGAGATTGCGCAGTAAGTTAAAGCGCAATCTCATACAAAAGGAACCCTTGCTTGTAACCCGACTTTTCAAGCAGGGGTTTTGAAACATTAAATACTTTTACACCTTTTGAAGTTTCTCCCTGAAGGCTCCCTATATGAGCATGTCCGTGAAATGCAACTTCCACTGACCTTCTGTTTATAGTATCTGCAAGTCTGGAAGATCCAAGGAAAGGGAAAATCTGTTCCGCTTCTCCGATTACAGTAGCTTTAATTGGTGAATAATGAAGGATAACAACCTTCTTGATATCATCATCCAGACGGGCCAGTGCTTTATCTAGCTTAAGTGATTCATCTACTGATTCCTGCACATACTTTTTATTCATTTTTTCTCCCCACATAGGCAGCATATGTTTATCAAAACCTCCTCCAAAACCTTTTACTCCTGCAAATCCAACACCCTTTATGATTACCGATTCTCCGTCAAGAATTTGGACATTGTGTTTTATAAGTTCATGTCTTATCTCTTCCTGATGGTCAAGTTCATAGTCATGATTACCTAGCACTCCAACTATCGGGATATGGATACCCTTCAGTTCTTCACCAAGCAAAACAGCCTCCTGTACATGACCAGTATCTGTAAGATCTCCACAAAGTACTAATATATCAGCATTCTCAGCTATATCTTTAAAGAAGTGATTCCATTTGCCTTTGTCAGATTCCTTCACATGAATATCTCCTAAAGCCGCTATTCTGATAATCTTACCTGCTTCCATTTTTAAATACTTTTAACAGTAATGATTTTATAATGCCAATCTATAATATCTATGGAATATTGAGTATGATCTACAAGAGGTCCTCTACATACTTTTTCCACCGGAGCTGGAAGCTCATACTGCCCCTTAGCTCTTTCCAGCAGCATCTCAAACAACCACCTCGGAATTTTGTCCCGTTCAGAAGGGTATATAAACTGGAAATTCAGAAATTGACCCAAAAGCAAATGCCAATGCTGATCAAGCCTTTGTAAAACTCTTTTCCAGTCAATGTCATCGCTCTTTTTCAAAATTAGGTGGTTAACATCAGAACCATCATAGTGCGCTCTGTCCTGAATATAAATTTTACTCCAGATAAGTTCTTCAGGTGCAACATATTTAACCTTTACACCATAAAGTTCTCCAGGCACTGCATGCTCAAACCAACTATCATCTACAGGACAAAGATTGTTTGTAGTGTTAAAAATAAAATCTACAAAATAATTGTCTTTTAAAGCTTTGGCTATCCATCTGGCATCGGTGACTTCAATCGTCCAACCATGGGCAGCAAGCAATTTTAGAATTTTTATATAATCGCCCGCTTTGCAAAACAAATCCAGATCTTTTTCCCTGACAATTCCTGTATAGTTTCTAAGAGCGACAGCTCCTCCAACAAGTATAGGCAGATTTTTTTCCGTTACAAATTCCAGCACAGACCGGAAAAACTCATGCGCCTCTTTTTTTAAAATCATATCTTGAATTCCCTCCTTCCTCAGATAATTTCATAATTCTGTTTCTTGGATATAAAATAATTTTCTTTGGAAAAGATTGTTGTTGAATTATAATTTTATGTCCAGTCTTTTGACCTTGATGTTTTAAGGTTGGAAAGAGGTCAGATCTTTTCCAAAAGTTTTGGTACAGTTTTCTTTTTCCCCATAAATATTGTGAATAGCAATGCCACTGAACTAAATAGAACAGAACCCCACAGGACCGATCCGGGAATTTTTCGGGATGGACTATCAAGTTCCCAGCCACCACTTATCGTAGCACATTTTTCATTAGATTCATAAAGGTTTCCCTTTGTATCTTTTGTATCTTCCAGGCTAAAATGTCCTGTTAACACAGCTTCTCTGTAATCTTTGTTGAAGCGCTTTCTGCCAAGAAATTTAAATAGTTTAGAGAATTTTCTTTTTCTTTCAATAAAGGTTTCAGCCTTTGGTTTTGAAATGAGTTTAGCAATTTGTTCTGCAACAATATGCGGACTGAGAGGATTTCCAGGGGCAACTATTCTTTTACCCATATAGTTGGCAGCCTGGTTATAAATGGGGGTGTCTGTCGTATCAGGTATGATGGAGCAAATGTGTATGCCTTCTATATCAGAAAGTTCTTCTGCAAGGCTAAGACTTAAACCTCTGATTCCGAACTGGGTCATGCTATATGGTATCGCAAAAGGTTCTCCTGCTATGCTGGCAACAGAGCCAACATTAATCAGTATGCCTTGCCTGTTATGTTTGAAATGAGGCACAATATGTTTGGCGCCATAAGCGTACCCTAAAAGATTAGTGTCCAATACTTTCTTAAGGTCTTCAGAAGGAATGTCTTCCAGTCTTCCTAATACAGTAACTGCAGCATTGTTAATCCAGACATCTATTTTTCCATATTCGGTTACAGCTTTGTCTATTAATATTTTTATTTCGGCTTCTTCAGAAACATCTGTAGAAACAGCAATCGCTTTACCACCGAGTTTTACGCACTCGTAAGCCAGATCCTCCAGTGCCTTTTTTCTTCGTGCTGCCAGTACAAGGTAAGATCCTTTTTTGGCTAGTTTTAATGCGGTAGCTCTTCCTATTCCACTTGATGCTCCGGTGATGACGACTACCAGGTTCTTTAATTTCATATATAAGTCTCTGTATGCTTTAATCATAACCTTTAAAGTTTTATTATTGTTGAAATAGTAGAGTATGGAACAAGTAGCCGTAGTAACAGGAGCCAATAGAGGCATAGGATTAGAAATTTCAGCAAGACTGGCTGACCTTGGATTTACAGTCGTCTTTACTTCAAGGGATGAAGCAAAAGGATTACAAGCAATGAACGGTCTTATTAAATCAGGAAGGAAGTTTGTTTTCTTTAAACTTGATGTTACTAGTAAAACTGATGGAAGAAAGTTATCTGAATTTCTGGAAAAGGAATATGGAAAAGTAGATGTGTTATTTAATAATGCTGCTATTCTTCCTGATGAAAATGAATCAGCAGTTACAGTAGATCTCTCTATGGTAAGTAAAACATTTGAAACAAATACTGTCGGAGCATTTATGGTTGCTCAGTCTGTAATTCCTTTGATGAAGAAAAATAATTACGGAAGGATCATAAATATCTCCAGTGGGCTGGGAGCACTGAATACTATGGGAGGTGGGTATCCTGCATATAGAATATCAAAGGCTTCCTTAAATGCTATTACCAGAATGCTTGCAGATGAACTTTCACCTTTCAATATAATAGTCAATAGTGTAGATCCCGGTTGGGTAAAGACGGATATGGGTGGTCCGAATGCCAGCAAAACCACAGCTCAGGCTGTAGACAGCATTTTATGGCTTGCTCAGTTGCCTGATAATGGTCCATCAGGAAAATTCTTCAGAAATAAGCAGGAAGCTCCATGGTGAAAAGTTATTTTTGTGGAATAGTCTTACACATATGGAAGGTACGCTGCACCAGAATAAAACTTTTGAGAAAATAATTTTCACCGAAAAAGAATTAAGAAACAGAGAATTTGAAGGATGCACTTTTACGGGATGTGACTTTTTGAATAGTAATCTTTCAGGGAACACATTTACTGATTGTATATTTATAAGTACTAATTTCACAATGGTAAAGCTCCAGGGAACCAGTCTTAAAAATGTCCATTTCAAGGAGTGTAAAGTAATGGGTGTTGATTTTAGTAAATGCAAAGATTTTCTATTCTCGGTCAGCTTTGATAACTGTATGGCTGATTATACATCATTTGCAGCTAAAAAGATGGCTAAAACAAAATTTATAAACTGCTCAATGAAAAGCGCTCAATTGGCCGGGGCGGATCTCACTTCTGCACGATTCGATAATTGCAATCTGGACAACGCTGTCTTTAACAAAACAATCCTCAATGGTGCAGATTTTACTACTGCCTATAATTTTACTATAGACCCTGAAACGAATAGCCTTAAAAAAGCAAAATTTTCCACGAATGGGCTTTCTGGTTTATTGACAAAATATGACCTGTTGATAGAATAAGACGAATTTTTCTTAACATTTAGATTAAAAAGATCTTAAGTATCTGTCGAAAGTTTTAAAGAGAACATAGAATAAACAAGTTGATTATCTGAAACTTTTGGGAATCTTTACGAAAAAAACTAGATTTAACTTTTCAAAAATATGAAATCTATCATCCAGGGTTCTCTGTTGCTTGCATGTATGGCTTGTTCCAAGCCTCAAAAGAAAGAACTTTCCTTAACAGACTTTGAAACGAAAATCAAATCAGATATGGATTATTACTCAATGGTGGAGGCCTTTGGAAAGCCCGCGAAGGATATAGGAAGGGGTATTCATATTTATGTTTATGACCTTAAAGATTCCACGAAGATGCTGGTGGGCTTTACTGA
The DNA here is from genome assembly GCF_000426725.1 of Sporocytophaga myxococcoides DSM 11118. Taxonomy (NCBI): domain Bacteria; kingdom Pseudomonadati; phylum Bacteroidota; class Cytophagia; order Cytophagales; family Cytophagaceae; genus Sporocytophaga; species Sporocytophaga myxococcoides. The sequence goes on from NZ_KE384560.1 coordinate 813,770, forward strand.
TAAAGTTTTGTACGCAAAGCAGGTTAATCATAAGGAAGAGATCGTGAAAGACGTGCTGGTCGGTAACTAATCCTGGATGTTAAGCCCAGACCTTCGTTCCCTCTGTGCAGTTTTTACACATTTCTATCTGACTTCTGCTCTGGAATAATTGTTGTCTGAAGTTATTATAACTTGTTCCAAACCACACTTCCCTAAAAGTATTTAGTTCTAATGTTCCTAACTGATGCTGTGCGTCCTTATCGAAACAACAGGGGACTACTTTCCCATCCCATGTAATCACGCAGGAATGCCACATTTTCCAGCAGCCATCATCCAGACTGTTTTTGATTTTATATTTTCCTGAAGAGTCTTTATAATATCTGGAGTATTTTGAATCCTCCGGTATCAGGGAAGATCCCCCTTCATAGTCATAAATCTGAGCAGTCTTTAATCGCACCTCATCAACGCCTATTTCCTTTGCAAGGGCATAAACCTCATCGATCTGATGTTCATTGGGCTTAACAACCAGAAATTGAAAAATTACATGAGGAGTCTGAGATTTTAGCTCTTTCTTCCATTTTATAATGTTTTTGGTCCCTTCAATTACTTTATTCAGATTTCCTCCTACACGATAAGACTGGTAAGTCTCCTGTGTGGTGCCATCTATAGAAATAATCAATCTGGACAAGCCCGATTCTACAGTTTTTTTTGCGTTTTCCTCATTCAGGTAATGAGCATTGGTGGAGGTCGCTGTATATATCCTATGAGACTTGGCAAATTTTACCATTGATAAGAAATCAGGATGCAGGTAAGGCTCGCCCTGGAAATAGAAAGTGAGGTATGTCAGATGGTCCTTCATTTGACTTATTACATTTTCAAAAAGTTTAGCTTCCAGCATCCCTGTAGGTCGGGTAAATGAACGTAAGCCGCTGGGGCATTCTGGACATCTTAAATTGCAACTGGTAGTAGGTTCAAAAGAAATACTGACAGGTAAGCCAAGCGCATGAGGTTTTTTTAAAAGTCGGGAATAATAAAAGCTAAAAAGGACCAAAAATGCATTTTTGATCCTTTTTAGCTTGAATGAGGAAAGCAGATTCAGTGAATCATGAAATTTTCCCATTGTTATTTTTTTGAAAGATATGATATTATTCCTGCATGAGGATCATCTTTTACAGAAGGCCAGGTGGTTGCAGAATTCTTTAAATAATCTTTTACCTTTTTCTGAGCTGAACGGTCATTGATTTTAAAATCAAAATAACCGGATTGCCAAATAAAATCTTCATAAACGTTTTTGCGCAATTCAATTAATGATGCAGCTTTAAACCATGAAATCAGATGATATACAGAACCTTTTAGCATGAATGGATTTTTTCTTCCAACCATCAGACCAAAAGAGATTTCAAATCTGGAAATATCGTGTACTATAAAATTTCTTTTTCTGGTGTTGGAGTCAATCTCCACAACAGCATGAAGACAATTAGGCATTATTACAAAGTCTTTTATTGTAATATTGGAAAAGTGATCTTCTGCCTGGTTCAGATAGTCCTCAACTATTTTACCCGCTTCAGTCAGAATGATTTTTTTACCATCGACTTTGCTAAGGGTAAAGTTATCGTTATTCGTTACGATGGTAAGGCAAAATTCGCCCTCCAAGCCGTAATTCTCGTCTTTAAGCAGTTCTTCCAATTTCAGATTTCCGTATTCGTCTGCCATAAAGGTAGAAACTAAAAGGTTTTTGTAAAAGAAAAATTTAAACCGAGTCCGGAAGATTTAGAAGGCATTGCCACATATTCTATAAATAATCCATTTAAAGAAATAAAATATTTGTCTTTAAAAGATTTGGCTAAACCCAACTCTACATCTCCTTTTCCGTACCCACCATAGCCAAACGCAGGTATTACAATGAGAGTTTCAGTTATGTAATAAATTCCTTTTAAATACACCCTCGGAAGATTGCTGGCATTCCACATATATTTTAATCCTCCTGACATACTGATTTTTGAATTAAAATGCTGGACAAATTGAATGTGAAAAGTTGCAGGGATGAGGTATGAAATATTCTTTTTTGTGTTTTGAATTTTTAAATCCTTTGCAAGAGAGTCCGAATTGTAGCGATCAAGAAATCCGTTGTTCAAGGTAAATATATCCTCTACGAAAAAACCATCATATCTATAGGTGGAATCGCCACGGTAGTTATTTAAATTTTTCCATCTGATAAAACCTATGTCTCTGGCTTCTAATAAAAGTGTAGATTTTTCGCTTACATGGTATCTGCCATAGAGATTTAACGAAGCTCCTAAACCATCAGAACTGAAATTACCTTTGCTTCTATCGGAATAAGAGATATTTGGATCAGCATTGATATCGATATATGCTCCGGATGGCTCTGTATATAAATCTCCACGGTTCAATATAGCCTGATTAAATCTTCCACCTCTGATAAATGACAAACCACCACCTACTCTTAATTTTTCATTCAGATCTTTCTCAAGTCCGACATAAAGGCTTTGTGAATCAAAATATCTGTATTTAAGTGGGGCAATGTTGATGGTTTGCCCTGCAAATTGGCTGTTACCTCTGAAAACGAGCTCAAATAGGTCTTTCGAAAACTTCGTGTCCAGGTGTTCTTTATAATAAAGCCCCGCTACAAAACTTACTGAACCAAGACTGGCTCTGCCACTAATCCCGGCGGAAAAATCAAATCCGAATCGGTTGACATCCTTCAATCTTTTACTTACCTGGTCTTTTAAACCATTGTCGATAAAACCTCCAAATACCAGTTTTTTAACAAAGGAACTGGTAACGGCATTGCTGTTATAACCAGAACCTGCTGTGATGTCCAGGTAATCAGAATCTCCGGCTTCATTGACATAAGCAGGATTTCTCAGATCATACAAAAATCTGAAATTTCGGTCTGTTTCGAGCTGACCAAAAGAAGTAGAAGTGATCAATAAAAAGGCAAAAAGGTAAACGTATTTCATCACAGATTCAATCATTCAATAGTTACATTAACATTTCCGGAAACAGTGACATCCAGTTCGTAATCACTGTAAATTTTATAATAATCTCCTGCTGGCTGTGTGTCAAATACGGCTTTGAAAACCATGAATTTGGAGTGCAGTATGTTTTGTATGGAATTTTCATCGCTAAGATTATACCTGATGATACTTTGAGATTTGCCAACTGCTTTTCCTGCATTTACAGGAGCAGGTTTGATAAATTCAGGAGAAATAAGTGAGTCAATTAAGCTTTTATTGGCATCCAGAAAATAGAGTTTTAAGTTAGCTGAGATCGGAAAACCATTGTTGGCAATAAGATTCAGATAGCCGCTTTTAACAGATGTTTCGATTTCCTTTGTAAGAAATTCAATAGTGTCAGAAAGCTGTAGCTTATTAGCCAGCAGGTTCAGCGGCACCTCCATATCCAGAAAAACATTTAAAGGAGAGCCATAGTATGCAAACTGAGCGGTATCAAAGTCGACATCTTTGTTTGCAAATGCCTGTACCTGATAATCTATAGAGTAAGGCATCATGTTCAGCAATTCTCTACCTTGAGCGCCTAGTGAAAGAGTGGAAGTATCCGAACGTAATGGATTTTCTTTGGCGGCCTTAATGACAGTAGAAATATTCTTGATTTCAATAGGAGGGACACCGGGTCTATTTCCCTTAATGCTACTGACGTCAACAAAGCCGCTTACACCAATCCCGTTTTCTACCTTGATTCCGATATTTGTGATTTCCTTAAAATTCAAATTTCCACCAGTGACTTTCTTAAAAAGGTCAATAGCCGCAGTGCCGGTTTGGGAAACACTTTCTTTTCCCAAATAGCCCCTTACATATTCCGGGACCATATTTTCCATACTGATCTTTACAGCCATATAATCGTCCAGGGAAAGGTAAATGAGTTTACCAGTATATTCAATTCTTCCTGTAATCTTGTTGAAGAATGCATTGAAAGTTGTATCTGATCTTATTTCACCTTTGGAATTGACACCTCTTAGATCCAGAACGTATCCTGCAAGGTCGTATTCTTTGACGAAAGGTGTGCCGGACTGGTTTGGAGGCACGACATCCTCAATTCTGAATCTAGTGCCGGTTCTGTCTGTGGCCCCGGGAATGTCATAGGTGAAGTAAATATTATCCTGCGCAGAACTGCTAACTTCCACACGCACTTTACCTGAGCGCAATTTTGCTTTGGTCAGCTTTGCATCTCCCATGTTTACGAGGTATACATAGTTAGAATCATCGATTACATTTTGAGCGGGAAAAATAGCATTTGCTGAATTTACTTTTACATCGGAGATTTTAATAGTAACTGTGATAACGGAACCAGGATCCATATAAGGAACATTGCCAGCCGCGACTGTCACCATATTGAGCACATAGGCATTCATAATATCACCTTCTACTTTTTTTCCGGCAAGGTCTGTGGAGCGATTGCCATTGCCGCCGGAGGGTAGGTTTTTATATATCTCATTATAATAAATATTATTACCAGAAGCATTTGTCAGTCTGAAATTGACAGAATCAATAGTAAATGGAAAACCATTATTTACAGTAACTTCCATTTTACCTTCCTTTATGTCGGCTTCTTTGAAGAAAAGTCCGGTAGGAAGCCCTATTGGAGGCAAATTGATACCTGAGATTGCAGGAACAGGTCCGTTTTGTTGTCCTAAATATTTTTTTAAATCCTCGTTACCAGGCTGGTCAGCAAGTTGTTGCAATGTAATTTTTTGTGAAAAAGTTTTAGAATCCAGCTTAAGTTCACTCAGTTTTTTCGAGGTATTGTATTCGGGGAAATTCTTTTTGCCAAGATTGAGCAGGCTATCCAGAGTCATAGAATACAGCAGTTCTCTGTTGACTATTTTCAGGCTGTTGTCCGGATTTTTCTGAATGATACTGTCTTTGATAATATCATCAATTCCAAGATTGGTTTTAATAAGTGGCGCAAGAATTCCGGCATCCCAGCGCGGTTTTTCAAACTCCTTTCTGCAGGATACAAACAATACCAATAGGAAAATGATAATTATATTGAAGGTCTTCATAATCTGTTAAGTGCTTTAGCTATAGGGTATTTGTCGAAGCAAATGAGCCATTTACCATAAAGGTGAGTAGCATTTATTCGGGATGAAACCAAAAGGTAATCATTGAATCGTACAAATTTGCTAAAATTTCAAATACAATTCGCTTACAATTTAGGGCTTAGAATGTATAAAACATTAAATTTCTGTCAAGATTACTTACATGCCCCATTTTGTGCGATTCATATTGTGTTTGTCTCTGATTTACAGTTTTCCTGCTTTCTCCCAGATTGCAGGAGTAATAAATACATATGCCAAAGTTACTGTAATAGACCAAACTTGCAATTCTGTGTCAATAGCACCGGCTACAGGGTTTTCAGTAGGAGACAAAGTGCTGATTATTCAGATGAAAGGGGCCCAGATTGATCAGAACAATTCTACTGCTTATGGTAATCTTACAGGCACGGGCCTTGGGAGTGCAGGCAATTATGAAATCAATGAAGTAGCAGCAATCAGCGGCGCGATTTTATATTTGAAATATGAATTGATCAGAATCTATGATCCTGCCCAAAAAGTTCAGATAGTTAATATTCCGGTTTATTCAGATGTAACAATTAGCGGCGTGTTGACTAGCGCTCCTTGGAATGGCGAGACAGGCGGAATTCTGATTTTTGAATCTACAGGAGATGTGACGATGAATGCGAATATTGATGTATCAGGGATGGGATTCCGCGGGGGAGCTTGCAGTCTTAGCGGGGGAGATTGCGTATTATTTCAGAGTGGTCCATTTTATATTGCAGGTCCATCTGTCAAATCAGGTTTGAAAGGAGAGGGGGTAGCTGAATTTACTGCGGGAATGGAAGCTGGAAGAGGAAAACAACTGAATGGAGGAGGTGGAGGGAATGAGTTAAACTCCGGAGGAGCAGGTGGTGCAAATTATGGTAATGGAGGGAATGGGGGAAATATTTCTTCAGGGTGTGGCTCCTTTGCATCAAATAATCCAGGTATAGGGGGATTGGGATTTGGAGCAGCTATTGAAACTCAGAATAAAATATTCCTCGGCGGCGGAGGAGGAGGAGGACATCAGGACAATGGTCTTTGCAATGCTGGGGGTAATGGTGGTGGAATAATTATAATTAAGGCAGTAAGAATTGAAGGAAACGGTTTTTCAGTATTAGCCAACGGAAATCCAGTTGTTGAAAATTTACCTGATCATGGGGATGGAAATGGGGGTGGTGGAGCAGGCGGAACCATTCTTCTGGATGCATCTGTGTCTTCAAGTTTTATTTCAATACCCCCTAATATTTATGTCTCAGGTGGGAAGGGAGGAAATACAAATAATCAGAATAGTCCAACCAGAAATTTTGGTCCGGGAGGAGGTGGAGGAGGTGGAGTTGTATGGCTAAAAGGATCTGCAATTCCTGTTTTGCCAATTACAGTTACAGGCGGTTTACCTGGAAATTCCAGGTTATGCGCTTGCCCACATGGAGCAGTTCAGGGAGCTAATGGAAGTACCTTACTGAATCTGACCATTCCAATCAGCAATCCCGAAGGAGATGGAGTATGTTACAAGACAACTCCTGTTCAATTACTACACTACACAGCTACTTGCAAAGACGGCTTTGCTTGGTTATCCTGGAGTACAATTTCAGAGATAAATAACAAGCTTTTTACCATAGAAAAATCTGAAGATGGCATTCATTTTTTTGAAATTGGTAGAGTTACAGCTACTAAATCTTCTATGACTTCCAGGTATGTTTTTAATGACAATTTAAAAGGGAGAGAGGGTATGTATTATTATAAACTGAGCCAGACAGATGAAGATGGAACAGTAAATTTTCTTGGTATCCGCGCTGTAGCTATAGATGGAGGAATAAAACTTGTTCAGAGCGTTTTCCCAAATCCATTTACCAAGTCTGTGACCATTCAGTTAAACAAAGATGAGGAAGAAATTTATGTAACGATTGTGGATATGACTGGCCGGGTGGTGCTTCAAAGTATAGAAAATCAAGTAGAAAGCAGAAAGGTAGTGCTCTGTAATGAGCATCTACCCTCTGGTGCATATATTATGGTTGTCAGAAGCAGTGAAGTTGAAGAAAAGATCCTTTTGATAAAAGAATAAATATTACAGAGTTAATAGCCCACTGTAAATCGGGTTTTTCTGAAATTTGGGTTTTCAACTTCATTTAAAATGGCTACTGCAAAATCTTCCATCGAAATTCTGCTGGTACCGTTTTTGTCGATTAGAAGTTTGTTGGTACTAATTCTAAATATGCCGGTTCTGTTTCCCGGCTCAATCATGGCAGAAGGACTTATATTGGTCCAGTCCAGGCCAATTTCCTTTTCATACAATGCTAATGCTTCTTTATGAGCTTCAGCTATAGCTTTCCATTCCGAAGGAAATTCAGGCGTTTCAACGAGAAGCATGCCATCTCCCACTTCAAGAGAGCCAGCGCCACCTACTGCAATTAATCTTAATTTACCTGATGCTTTAATGGCATTAATAAGAGCTTTTGTAGCCTTTACCAATTTATCTGTGTCAGACATGCCTGGTCCGAAAGCACTAATCACAACGTCTGAATTTTTAACTACCCCAGAAATCTGATCTGAATCAAAAATGTCGCCTTGGACAATTTTCAATTTCGGACTATTATAAGCCAACTTTGAGGGATTTCTGACAATTGCAGTAACTTCATGTCCTCTGTTTAAAGCTTCTTTTAGTATTCTACTGCCAATATTGCCAGTAGCCCCTATTAATGCTATTTTCATGTATGTCTAAAATCTTGAAAAACAGCCGGAAGATTATTGGGATTGTAATCTTATAGTCCCGCCCTTTTCATAGATTAAGCTGATTTATGAAAAAGTGTTGTATAATTTTTTCATGAAGCCTTAGGGATTGAAGATTCATTCAGCACTTCCAGGTATGTAATCAAGATAGGATCTTGCTCATTTTTCCTTATATACTCCTTTACTTTTCTAAGAAAATCCCACAAAGGTTCATAGTATTTATGATTGGTATTTACCTGAAGTTCATCCACAGTAAGAGTGTTACCTTTTTTTAATAATAAGTGAAGTGTAATAAAGAAATATGAAATCGGAAGTTTGCTGCCTTCAAGAACAGTACCGCTTCTGATGGTTGTTCTGAATTTGCAATCCTTGCATTGGAACTGTTGTTTTGATTTAAGCCAATAATGATGAGTAGAACCACATTTTTTGCAAACTACTCCTTTTTTCAGACGGAATTTTTTGAAAGCTTCAATTGCAAAGCCTTCATCTTTATATACGTTTAAATATTCTACTGTTGCCTGCATAGTTTTTAATGGTTTAATATCACATTACAAAAGTAGTAATTCTATATTAAATCTATAGAGTAATAGTAGATTATTTTCGCCAATTTGGTGGTATGATTCTCAGAATGATGTTTTTTGTGAGTTAATGTATTGGTTGTTAGTATTTTATGTTTAGGCTGATGAGATGGATGTTGGGTTATGAATTAATAATTAAATGCCATTAAACACGGGATGGCTTAGATGAGTTAAAATCTAATGGCACATTCAAACGAGCGAGGATTCACGGACAATGCATATTTCAGATTCTCAATTTTAGTTATTACAACCTATTTTTTCTTTTCAGGACTTTATTATATCCAGGGCATAATTTCTCCAATACTATTTGCCGGTATTCTTGCAATGCTGGTTTTGCCTGTTTGTAATAAACTAGAAGAGAAAAAATTGAGCAGGGGAATTTCTATACTAATATGTCTCTTGCTTATAATATTGGTAGTAAGTAGCATTATATATCTATTTACATCCCAACTGATTGAACTCAGTGATGATTTTCCTTATATCAAAAAGAGAGCGTTGGAGAAATATTCTGAGGTCAATAAATTTATTGAACAGGAAACCAGGATATCTGTGAGTAAGCAGAATTCCATGTTGAAAGAAGGGTTTCAGAAGTTTCTTTCCGGAGCAGGGGATACTTTTAAAGAATTATTAATGAATCTAAGCACTGGTTTTGGTAATTTCCTTCTTGTCCTGATCTACATATTTTTCTTTTTACTGCTCAGAGATAGAATAAAAAACTTTATCCTGATGCTGTTTAATCCTGAAATGCATGCACAGGTAAATCTGATCATTGATAAAATCAAGAAGCTATCAATCCATTACTTATCAGGATTGCTGGTAGAAATGATTATATATGGTGTGATTTCTTCAGCAGGTTTTCTTCTTTTGGGAGTGAAACAGGCTATATTTTTCGGATTCCTTGGAGGTGTTCTAAATCTGATTCCATATCTGGGTGCACTTATTGGTGCCATTTTACCTTTTATAGTTGCCTTAATTTATGAGGATTCATTTATGTATCCTCTGGGTGTTATCGGTGTAGTGCTGGTAGTGCAGTTTATTGATAATAATTTTGTAACACCAAAAATAGTTGCGGGCTATATTAGAATAAATGCTCTGGCCTCCATCATAGTTATTTTTATTGGAGGGGCAATATGGGGAGTTGACGGTATGGTGCTGTTTCTCCCATTGCTGGGTATAATGAAAATTATATGTGACAATGTACCTGCGCTCAAGCCTTATGGATATCTGGTTGGTGAAGATGATGAAGAAGCAAGTGGTGGATTTGGAATAAAATTAAAGGACTGGATTCAAAGGAAGCTAAAGAAAAATAAATAAGATAAAGAAGCTTTTCCGGAAGCTTCTTTATCTTACCAATTTAGTTAACGAAACTTTGGACACATTACCTTTCCGGTTCTTTTTATTATAACCACCTTGTCTCTCGGAAATTTTACAGAATAGCCTAGTTTAATTTTAGAAGTCATAGACGCTGGAATATCAAGCTTCCAGGTAAGTTTACCGTTTTCTTGCATATAAGAAGCTCCATCGCTTTCTTCCAATGAAATCTGTATTTCTTCTTGTTGGGCAATTGGAATCTGATCAAAGATTTCAATCTGAACAGGTTTAGAATTAAGATTTCTGACGTCTATCTCATAGCTGAAGTTTTCCACTAATTGTAGTCCTATTAGTTTTCGGGTACTGAAATCTTTTTTCTTTACTCTGGATATCTGTATGGCAGGATCCGGACCCAGTGATAGTTCCAGGGAATCACCAGCAGCTAAAGGATCTAGATAAGTTTTACCTGCATAGGTACCACTCTGGTAAACGTTTACCTCACCTTCTATAAGCTTTAACCCTTCCCAGTCCTTAATGCGGGCTATAAGATAAGCTTTAGCATCCATTTTTGGTACAGATTGATATAGATAAGAAGCCTCCAATACTGTTTGTTTTATATCTGCAAGATATTCTCTCGTTGAAGAAGGTATGGTGTGTTCTCCTTCAATGTTAAAAATCATTTCACCTTCTTCCAGCTCTATTTCCTGCTCTTCAGTAGCTCCTTTTTTGATTTGCTTTTTAGATAGAGAGCCTTCATTTCCGGATTCATTATAACCATAGTTTTTACCATTCCTTTTTTTCTGATGATAAGACAATACCCATGTTTCTAAAGCCGGTGCCGTAAGGGACCTGGAAGGATTACCTGCATGAAGGGAAATTTTACTACTGTTCCAGTTTTCTCCTGAATTATTAAGGATATTTGCTTTGTATTCAAGTTTTAAAGGCTCCTGTATATTTTTATAGAATAAAGAATAAATGGGTGACCATCCGCAGGATTTTACATAATAGTTGAGTTTAAAGGTGACCTTCTGCTGAATAGAACTTTCAACCAACAAATATATATGAGCCGAAGTTGCAGAGTCTGCTCTCAGTACCTGCTTCTGACGGCTTATAAGTTTTTGAAGTTTTTTATTTAATTGCTGTTTCTCACCTTCTCTTTGCAATAAAAGATTATTGATCTCGTCCAGCTTTTTTCTTGTATAGTTGAGAGCATTGTCCAGTTCAGTTACAGAAAGACCCTGGGCGTTTCCCACGCGTTTTGAGTTAGCAAGAAGAGACTTCTTTTCTTCTTCCAAAGCATCGTATTGAAAGTCTTTATATTCAATTTTTGTATTAACCTTTTCAATACTATCATTTAATTCATTAAGCTCTTCAGTTTTACTCCATTCGTTTGTGAAATCTATTCTGCTTGAAACGGAAATGATTTTTACCAAAGGTGTTGATGAAATATTTAGGCTTCCCGGATCAATATTAGAAGAAAGACCGGTTATGATCATTTCTGTTTTTCCCTGATTTAGCTGAATACTAAAGGTTCTGCTGATTTCAGCACCCTGGGAAAACACACTCACTTCTTTGATTGCAGGGTTGTCTATAATTTTTTGTCCCTGAATTTTAATAGAAAAAAATAAAAGGAAAAGCAGGAAAAATGATCTCATATTTGAATAGTTTTTAATTAATTATTTTTAATTGAAAAAGGTAAGTCTATTAAATTTCATATATCTGATTTTTCAGCCCATTTTATATCTCCAGGTAATTCTGATGAATTAAATTCAAGATGAAGCACTCGTCTGTGTTTTTGATTTGTCCCTTTTGAAGAAGCATGTAACAACAGCGGTTTCATAAAATGTATCCCACCAGCTTTAACATTGCAGGGGAGTGGCAAACTGTTTTGAGTGATGGTTGCAATCTGATCATCATTAAGCTTCTTCTGATGAGATCCAGGTATTATTTTTAAGCCACCATTTCTTTCATCAGTGTCATCCAGATGGATTCTTATAGTCAGAGTGTTTTTAAGTATTTCTTCAGGCGGACAAACGCTGATTACATTGCCTTTCTGGGTCCATCCCGAATAACCTTCTGTTTCTGTTTTTTTATCGACATTGATGGTGATATCCTGATGCCATGTCACATACCAGTTGGATTCAGGAGGTTTATCAAAATAAATGGCTTTGGATAAAAACAGATTGTCTTCTTTGCTGGCAAGTATTTTCTTTAAGTTTTTATTAAACAGAAAAGGTTTAAGCTCAGGGAGCTCAATCAGAACCTGCCTTATAGCATATACTTGTTTATTCTCTTTTGGAAGTGTTCTGTTAAAATACTCCTGAATAATTGCCTTGATCTTGTTTACTTCTTTTTTAGTATACACGTTTTGAAGAATAGATGAGCCTCTACCTTCTGCTATTTGCAAAGCCAATTTTATGCCTGAAGAAGTGAGGTCAGCATCATACAGGTCGACTGCATGGGCAAGTCTTTCTCTGATTCGTCTTTTCAGGTTCTCAGGTTTTATTACTCTAACAGCATCTCCAAATCCAAGGATTTCTTTTTCCAATTCGAAATTTAGTTGAACTTTTAACGAGATTACAATGCCGTTTTCAGTGGTTTCTATTAATTGTTGTGAATGATGAAGTGGTTTGGTAATCACATAGGGAGCATTTGTCTGATCAACAAAAAGCATTACATTTTCGGGCTCACCGTTAGGGTTGACTGAAACTCCGATTACGTCCTTGAAATAGTCTTTGATATCATCCTGCTTGTATCTTATATAATTAATATTGGAATGAGACAATCCCTCAATACGATCCAGTGCCAGATTTAACATCGGTTGTCCCCTTTTGGTGATGCCAAGAACAAACCATCTGTTGCGATATTCTTTTAACAGGTATGGATGAAAAGATAAAGTGTTTGCTGTTCTTGATTTGAAAGATTTATATACAATATTCAAAGGTGTTTCATTAATAATCGCCTGGTACAAAGTATCCAGGTACTGAAGGCCTTTGAGGTTTTCATTTTTTTCAAAATCAATAACAGAACTTTTATTGGTTTTGGAAGAATGTATCTTATCTTCCAGACGTTGCACCATGCCGCTCAATTCCTGAAAATGACTAAAGCCGCTGAATTGCTTTAATAGTTCAACAACCTCAGTTAGCTTATTCAGATCATGTCCGGTTAAAGGTATATTGGTGATAGAATAATCAGGATCCTCATAAGTATAATATTTTTTCTCCAAAACGATTATAGGAGCATTATAGCCTAGTTTATCACTTCTCATCATCTGGATATCCATTTGAATGGACCTTTTACTTATCCCTTTGTCTATTCCTTCATATTCGTAAAGTGCTTCAGAACAAGCCTCGATTAAGTCTTCCAGTGTCCATTTTCTATATCTATTTTGCAGACAGTTGTCGATGGTTTTATATCTAATTAATGCGTTTCTGTTTACAGGCATTTTTTTAAGTTGGATTAACCTCACCCTAAATCCCTCTCCTGAAGGAAAGGGACTTTGGTGAGCATGTTAATATTTGGTTTTGTAGGAAAATTTTTATTTAAATTAATACATCTTTTTATTGTCATAGACTGTTCCCTTCTCCTTCAGGAGAAGGGTTAGGGATGAGGTCTTTTGCTTTCACTCTTAAATTTAAAAAAAATATTTTACACTGCGCAAAAATAATGCGTAGTGCCTTTTCAATTTTGAGTCATTCATTTAAATAAACAGATATTTAAATGTGAAACCCTCTCCGCAAAATGCCGGAGGGGCTTTCGTAAGAGAAAATTCAATAGAAGAAATTTCTTTTTTAAAGTATTGGTTATTAAATAGAATGAACCGGATTTTTTAATAATAAAGAGATAAGAAAATAAATCATGGAGAATAAAGTGAAAATAAATGGAAATCAGTTAATTGAACTAGGATTTCCGGTTGGTAGAGTAATCGGTATAGCTCTGGAGGTTATTCAAAAAGAGTATTCCCTGGTCGAACCGGAAGAAGTTCTTGATATAATGAAGAATGTATTGTCTTCTCCATCTGATTTTCTTAATGATTTAAAAACTTCTGCAATAGCTGATGAATTAATGAAACCTGTTATAAAGGATGAAATAATAGATCTATTTCCTTCTCCTCAGCCTTATAAAATCTATGGTAAAGAAGGGATAGAAGGGGGAGCTATCAAGCAGATGGATACTGCTATGAGACTTCCGGTTTCTGTTTCAGGAGCGTTAATGCCTGATGCACATCAGGGATATGGTTTGCCTATCGGAGGAGTGCTAGCTACCAGGAATGCACTAATACCTTATGGCGTAGGTGTAGATATCGGTTGTCGTATGTGTATGTCTATTTTTGATATTCCTGCAGGTTATGTAGAGACAGGAAAAAAAGACCTGACAAAGATGCTTGTTAATAATACTATGTTTGGAAGGGCTACATTTAAGAAGCCCAAAGATCATGAAATTATTTCAAGTCCTTTGTTTTCTGAAATTGAAATTTTGAGAGGTCTTAAAGACAGGGCTTATGCGCAGCTTGGATCTTCCGGAGGTGGAAACCACTTTGTCGAATTCGGTATAGTGGAAGTGGTAGATCCAAATAATGAATGGAACATCACTCCTGGAAAATATCTATCGCTCTTGTCGCACTCAGGTTCAAGAGGAATGGGGGCAACGATTGCAAATTACTATACCAAACTGGCAATGGAAACATGCAAGTTGCCTCAGGAAGCCAAGCATCTTGCATGGCTTGATCTTGATACTGAGGCGGGGCAAGAATACTGGCTGGCGATGAATCTTGCCGGTGACTATGCATCTGCATGTCATCACCAGATCCATGAAAGGATGGCTATAGGCCTTAGAACCAATCCTATCACTATGATTGAGAATCACCATAATTTCGCATGGAAAGAAAAAGATGTGAAAGGTAATGATGTAATCGTTCATAGAAAGGGAGTTACTCCAGCAGGTAAAGGTGTGTTGGGGATTATTCCGGGTTCTATGACTGCACCTGGGTATGTGATAAGAGGTAAAGGTGCTGATGCATCAGTAAATTCTGCTTCACACGGCGCAGGTCGAGCAATGTCAAGAACCCAGGCTAAGAATACTCTTAAACCGGAAGCTGTAAAGGAACAATTGCAAAAGGCAGGCGTTGAATTAATTGGTTCCGGGTTGGATGAGGCGCCAATGGCGTATAAAGATATCAGGGCGGTTATGGAAGCTCAGAAAGATCTTGTTGAAGTTGTTGGAGTGTTCTTACCGAAAATTGTCAGAATGTGCGGAGATGAGAAATTTCAGGAGGTTGATTAAGATCAGGCTAAATGCAATACATAAAAAAAGGATCATAATGAAGTTATGATCCTTTTTCTTATTATGTCTATTAGCTTCTAGATTACCAGAATTTCCACCAAGGCTTTTTGTTTTCTGCTTCAGGTTGATTTGCAGGCTTTGAGTCAACAACGTTGGTGGTCGCACTTTGCTTTTTAGGTTTATGCTTGATTACATGTTTGAAGCGGTGTGCTTCAAGAATTTTTTTAACTCTCTCTTCAAGTGGTTTTCCTTTTTCAGGGTTTACCATCTTTACAAAGTTTGCATACCCTTTTATTGAAGCAAGTAAATTGTTGCTATTGTTCCAGTGTTTTCCTTTTATTGTTCCCTCTTTTTCTATTTGATGCAACAGGGCTCTGAATTTATCCAACTCCTTCCTGCATACGCTCGGCTTGTCATTAACAACAATTCCTGTTACTTCTTTTCTTGCGCCCTTCCTTTGTACACGAAGTTTATCAGGATTAATATAAAGCTTTTCGTCTTTTATTATTTTCTTAACAAAACCTAGAAGAGTAGAAGTATTAGAAGTTGCTACTCCTGATGCAGAGAAGGTGAGATCGTCTGCATACCTTGTATAGTTGAAATTTAGTTTGCTTGCAATTCCTTTTAATCTCAGATCAAGTTTACGGCAAATAAGATTAGTGATTGCCGGGCTGGTCGGTGCTCCCTGTGGAAGAAATCTGTCGCTACCTGCAGCATAGTATGTTTCTCCGTCCAGTTCCACCTGATCACAGTCCGGTTCAGTACAGATCAAAGCGAATATGGTAGAAATCTGTTCAGAATACCCCAATGCAATAAACAATCCTTTAACTCTTCGATAATTGATGGAAGGGAAGAAATCCTTAAGATCTATATTTACAACAACATCAGCTTTCACGTGTGGCAATGCATTACTGACAATGGATTTCTTCTTGACAAAGCCATGTGCCGATTCTGTTGGATCAATTTTATTAAGAATGTTTTCAAGTATCCAATGCTGAGCCTTTTTAAGCCTGGGCATAGGAGTAGAGATAAGTCGTTTACCTCCTGTTTTTTTGGGAATATAAAACCTTTTGTAATGATTGATTTTACTGATAGTTCTATTGTAGGAAAGAAATCTTAGTTCACCTATAGTGATCTTCATTGCTGCAGATAATTCTTCTGCAGTTTGGAGTACAGGCAATTGGTATTTTAAAAGCTTGCTGTTCTCGCTTATCTGGTTATTTAAACCTTTAGAAACTTTTTCCCCGAGATAAATAATGTTTTTATCTCTGAGTTCTTTCCATCTTGCAGCTTTGGCTTCTCTCTTTTGTTTTCTGAGAATTTTGTTTTCTTCTCTCTTTTTTCTGGATTGTTCAAGTCTTGCTTGCCTTACCTTTTTCAGCGCTTCTTCTCTGTTTTGATAAATCCGCTGCTGCTGAAGTAGCTTATTCAGTTCTTTGATAAGGTCAGCCTCTTTGTGGATCAGCATCTCCGGAATTACGGAAGCTCCTTCATCACTTTTCCAGAAGCCTAGTCGCTGCATTTCTTCAAGTATTACAGCATTTCTGCCGCTTGATTTAATGCGCTCATACAACTGTTGTCTGGTCGGCTGAGAGTTTTCTGTGTTGGCCATAGGAGTATAAAAAATGGTAGTGTACAGGATATTCTTCGTCATTCTGAGGACCGGATTGGTCAACTCCAGCGAGACGTCACTATATGCTTATTTCAATTCCTGGAATTCTCACCGGAAATGAGCATATAGTGGCAGGATCGCACAGTTAAGAACGAGCCGGTGGCGCGTTAGTAAGCTGTGTACAAGGACTGTGATACACAGCCCGGGTTGCAAGATTTTAATACCCTGCCACTACCATTACAAAGCTAATTTTTATATTTATCTGTTACAAACTTTAATACAAATTTTGTTTTTTTCTGAAAGCAATTCTCAAAGCAAGCATATGCTCGCATGGTCCCTGCATCAGTTTATTCTGCTGAAAGAAATTACAACTACACTTTCCACTTACTATTCTTTCATCACTGTCTATCACAAGTTCTGGTTTATAAGTATGGTTATCTTCTTTAACGCTTCCTGTTAACTTTTGCTTTCCTCCGGATACTTCTGCATTGAATTGAATGCTTCTGTTATTGAAGAATCTATTGGCTTTTTCTTCTCTTGCATTGGAAAATCTAAGTGATTCAAGTGGTAAGCTTTCTCTTGAAAGCTCTCGTATTCTATAACAATTATTGTTTATATCATAAATTGCCTTTCCTTGCTGGGTAAAGGCTGACAAAGCTCCAAGGACGAGGGATTTATCCAATTGAAGTCTGGAGGCCAATACTTCTGGCTTTTCCACCCATTTTTCTTTTAATCCTATAAAAACCTTTTGCATGGTCATAGGATCTGCTTCGGCTCTTGGAGCAAGAAGGTCAAAGTTGCCCAGGCGAGACCAGTCATTAGCTGTCCAACCAGACAAGCCAAGTGTAAAATTCATGTCTCCTAAATCTGCTACATAAAAGGTGGGAAGGCCAGAACCCAAAAGAACAACTTTAAAAGATTTTGCTACTGGTATTAATCTTTCTAACAACAGTAATCTTCTTCTTCCCCATACTCTGATTTCTTTAGCTTCATTTCCCGTATAAATAGATCTAAGACATTTGATTTCATAATTCCAGGGTTCAAAGATCAATCTTATGGGTTCTCCGGGTTTCAGGATATACCGGATGGATCTTGGTCCTTCTTTTTCTTTATGTCTTTTGAGTACAAAACAGATGTTGTATACATCCATAGGATGTAATTCGAAAGATGTAGCAGGAATTGACATCGCTGAACTAACCTGCAGGAATCCTCTTACCCAGCTTGCAGGTACATCTATTTTAACTTCTTTATAGCTTTCTTCTGCAGTTGTCTGAACCTCAAATCCGGAAGGGTCTATATTGAAATGCGTATCCTTATATTCTCGTATCTTCTGAAATTCATTATACAAGCTTGAGGAATAATCGATATTCGTCGTGCCGCATTTAAATTCGCTCAGGTTTTTAAATACATTATAGTTACACCCGAGTTTGCCATAAGAAGATTCGTCCTGACTGAAGCACTCAAAAAATAATTCGTCCGGATGAATGGTTATAACAGGGTCATATACCCTCATTAGCTCCGGGCTGGTTCGGTATAGGTACTGAAAATATTTGTTTTGAGCTTTGTAAAAGGGTTCCATTACATTATATTTCTCCCTTCTTACTTTTTCAAGCTCTAACCTTATGCCTTTAAGTTTTTGTTCCACATCTTCTGCGCCTCCCAGATATTGAGCAAGCCAGATATCTTCTTGTTCTTTTGCCCATGTTTTGTAATCCGTTTTGTCTTTTGGCTTAAAACGAAAATCAGAAACTACTATGTCATGAAGGGCAGAGATGGCTTCTCTGAACGGAATATGTTTGTTAAGATATCCTGAGAAGTAGGTTGGTTCACGAAATATATCAGGCGCAAAATTCATGCTTGTAGAACCTGAAGTATTTTTAACCGTAGTATCTCCTT
Organism: Sporocytophaga myxococcoides DSM 11118; assembly: GCF_000426725.1. NCBI lineage: Bacteria > Pseudomonadati > Bacteroidota > Cytophagia > Cytophagales > Cytophagaceae > Sporocytophaga > Sporocytophaga myxococcoides. The sequence continues at coordinate 832,236 of NZ_KE384560.1, forward strand.
TAAATTTATAATTGAATTCCATCGGTTATTTCTTTACATATTCAGAATAGTCAACTACTTTAACTAGGTTGGGTAATGAAGGATATTTTTTTCGGATATCTCTGAGAGCGGCAATACATCCGGCCTTTTCCGATATTGCCATTGAACCAGATACTCTGTTAAGAATTTCCGATGCAATCTGTGCAATGGATTCATCTTTCAAAGCTTCTTTTCTCAGAAATTCCATTGCTCGAACCTTTGCTGCTTTACCTTTATTTACCTGAGAGAGTAAGGTGGTAAAATATGGCTTCAGTTTTTCAATAATGTCCGGTTTTCCTCCTGCATATGTTTCAATGTATGAAGAAGTAAATAACTGCAATCTTGTGTCCGGGTGCTGACTTAATTTTAATAAATATTCTTCTCCGTCTTCGCTCTTAAAGGATTTCATAATCATTTCCTTTCCAAAGTTCTGAACTGTTTCCCTTGTGCTGTCACAAAGAGCAATAAGATTTTCTGCAGACCAGTCTTCCTGTTTGAATTTATTTCTGAAATAATCAAAAGCAAAGTTTCTTGTGTCTTCCCAGTCTGAATCTACAATTTTCAATGCTTCTTCCTTATTTTCCTTTACCTTGGAAAGATTGTTATTGTAGTAGTCCCATGCATATTTTCTTACTTCTTCATTAGGGTTACCAGATATTTTTACCAATTCTTCTATTGACAAATCTTCTTCTCTAATGGTCATTTTCAGCAATGCAGTTCCCAGTTGTTGTGCAGATCTGAATTTTGAATTAAGAAGACCAAGGCTCTGATTTTTATTGATGACTGAAAGACTGCTACTTAGTTCTGTTGTGAGAAGACTTAGTAAATCCTGATGCAGGCCTTCATAAGTTTCCTTCATCAGAAATGCAGGAACAAACAAATTAATAAGCTCATTGCCGAATACTGGGTACGCTTTGTTAAGCTTTGCTATAATTGGTCTCACAGCATTGCGGACGTCCGGAAGGGGAGATAAACAAAAGCTGATGAGAAGCTCTTTTTTCTCTAATAATGATGTTTCAGAAAATCTTCCTAACAGCTCAATACCCGCAGATCTTGCTTTTCCATTTTCTGATTTTAAAAGAGCTTGAAGAAGGTCTCCTGGAATCAGTTCAGGATTTAATTTTTTATAAACTAGTATCGATCCGGCAATTGCATGAACTTCTGGAGATTTATGTTGAAGCAAATCTTTGATGATGTCTGTCCCAATGAAATCCAGTTGGCTTTTAAAGATATGAAGCAATGCCTGGCCTGCATGTGAAATAAATTGTTGATCATCTTCTGATTTAACTTCAGTTTTGATGATGGTAGCAAGAATTTTTCCAATGATTATTTGAGCTTGTTCATCAGGAATGTTTGCTGAAACCAGAAGAGATCTTACTTTGGTTTGAATTGAAGGATTCCTCAGGAAAATCAATTCTGTAATGAATTCTGAATTACTTATGAAAACTTGTTTCTGTTCTTCAATCCATTGCAGAGCCTGTTCGTTGGCTTCATGTAAAGGACTTTGAAGCATTCCAAGTAACAATTGCGTGTCAGGATTAGCTTTATTATAAACTTTCAGAGCTTCTTCCAGACCAACCTTTCTTGTTATTTCGAAAGCGGTATTCAGAAAGTTTACAATATTCCCAGTAGTGAGCTGATTAGCGAATTCAGGATTTGATCTAAAAATCTTTAAGGCGAACTCATGCACCTGTAACGCTCTGGAAAATGATAAGAGCCTGATGATCTCTAGTGTTGCATTGTTCCAAAGTTCAGGAAATGCTTCTTCTCTCTGAGATGGCGCTTCATTGCCTGGGATATAAGGTGCTATACATTGCCATCCGTTTAGTCCCAAGGTGTATCTCGGACTGTTCTGGAACAGAATAAAGTTGAATGCCCTATATACTGCATTCGTTTCGAAGTATGTCTTGGTCTCAATTACATCGTGCCTCTTTGTTTGCTTGTTATATACATATGTATATGTGGAACGATGAAAGGAGGGCTTGCCGTCTTTGCTATCGTCAAAAGCTAATAATACTCCGCAAGCCATTTCTTTGTATGATGAAGAGCTCGCTTCGCCAAGCTTTCTAAGTGACCTGAGAATTCTTGCCGAAAGGTACCTTTTGGTTTTACTGCTAAAAGCCCCTTTATCACTATATGGTCCCGGGGAATGTTTATCTATATTTTTTGCAACAATCCCAAAGGTTTCATAATCCTCCCACATTTCAGCCATTTTAAATATATGTCTGATATGTTTGAAATAATTAAAGGTGAGAGGAACATCATTAATTATCCTTGATAATATTCTCTTTAATTCGATATTATTATGAGATAACCGATAAAGTGCAGACAGGTATTCATTGGATGTTGATTGAGTTTTAAAGAGTAATTCTTTAAGTTGAATCTCAAGCCCTGAATAATCTGACGACTGAAGCAATTTATTTATATGCTCTGGAAGCATTGCAAGAAGAGACTCTCCGACTGTTTTTCTTTCCGCAGGATCAGAAATTTTGAATAATGCCTCTGATACAATTTCTTTTAAATACTGAGGATAGTCCTGGTTTTTTTGTAATGATTTGAGGAAAGAGATGGAGTTGGTATTCCCGCATTTCCCGATAGTCCAAACTGCAGAATAAACGGAAACATTGTCGGACTGGTGAGCCAGTTTTTGAATGAAAGGAATTGCCTCAGAAATATTAAGTTCTCCTGCTCTCCAGAATACTCTGGACAATGGCCAGTTTTCGGGTTCATCACCATCAACAGCGTTTTTCAGAATTTTCAGAATAGCTTTCTTTCTCCGGTCATTGTCTTTGGAACTTTGAGCAGGTTTGTTAACAACGCCCATCGGTTCACCCTCTGTAGAATATCCTTTACTTCTTTTTTCCTTTTCAAGAGCATCAAAAACTTTATTCGCTTCCTGCAGGTCTACAGGAAATATAGTTTTGGTGCCTTCTTTCAGGGTAGCGCCTCTTCTTCCATAACGGAAATTCACCAGAAATCCATCTCCGGATTCGCAAAGGTCAATTTCATAAACTTTGTCAGAGGTTCCTTCCTGAAAGTATAATTTTATTTGCTTTATCAGTTTCAAAACAATTAGAGTTAAAAGTTTTCTGATTAAAAATGAATATCATTCAAAATATGAAGTGACAAAATAGTTAATATCGATAGTAATTTCCAATAAATGATTCATTTTTCGATTGGAAGTCCAGTAGAAAAATTAGGATCTGGGCTATTAAGAATTTTGGTGTAAGGGAAAAAAATGACCGAATATTTTTTTCTTGAAAAAATTTAACTTTTAAAGTTCTTTTTATATATATTTGATTATCATTTTTAGTTAAGGTAAAAATAGCTTTTAACCATTTATTTACTAACCTTTTTATTGTATAACCGTAATCGAATTACAATTCTGAATCAATGAATGAATTATTAACGGAATCTTTTAAAAATTCAAATTTACCAGTTACCATTTTACTTCTTCTGGTGTTGTTTTATTGGGTTATAAACCTGGTCGGTTTGTTTGATCTGGACATGCTTCATGGCGATGTTGAACTGGATAAGGGACACATCGAAGTTGAAACGGATTCTGACTCAATTTTAGGAAAGACTTTTGATTTCGGAGATCTTCCAATAGCCATCGTAATCAGTTTCTTCGTCCTTTTTTTCTGGATGATCACAATATTGACGAATTACTATCTTGGGAATTCTTCCTTATTTTTTGCTTTAATAATATATATTCCCGCAATCATAGGGTCTTTTATTGTAACACGTCTCATTACAATTCCACTGGCCAAAATATATAGTTTGCTTAAATTAAATACGGAAGAGGCTGATACAATTAGCGACTATACCGGTTCTGTCTGTACAGTTTTTGTGGAAACTACTTCAGAAAGAAATGGTCAGGGAGAAATCAACAGGAATGGCGACCCGATCAGAATTAATATTAGGACATATCCCGGTAAGTTGCTTTCAAAAGGAAGTTCAGCTCTTTTAATCGAATATGTCAAAGGTGGCGAGTACTATATCGCTGAACCATATGATTCCGAAAAATAAACTAATTATAAACACATATTAACAACTCTTATAAATCTTAAATCCAATGTTAGAGAATGTATTAATGACGACAATTCTGATAGGAATTTTTTTCGTCGTGATGATCCTTGTTCTGTTAGTAAAATGGTATAAAAAAGTACCACAAGGAAAAGCTATCGTAAGAACAGGTGCAGGAGGAACGAAGGTTACATTTACTGCTATGTTTGTGATTCCGGTTCTTCATAAAATGGAGATCATGGATATCTCTCTGAAAACACTACACATAAAAAGAATTGGAAAAGATGGGCTTATTTGTCAGGATAACATACGTGCAGATATAGAAGTGGCTTTTTTTGTAAGAGTGAATAAAGGAGGAGAAGATGTTATAAAAGTAGCTCAGACAATTGGTTGTGAGCGTGCTTCGCACAAAGAAACACTTGTTTCTATTTTTGATTCGAAGTTTTCGGAGGCCCTGAAAACGGTAGGTAGAAGATTTGATTTTGTATCTCTCTATTCAGACAGAGATAAATTTAAAAAAGAAATCCTTGATATCATCGGTACTGACCTAAACGGATATCATCTTGATGATTGTGCTATAGATTATCTTGAGCAGACTTCACTGGAGTTTATGAAAACTGATAATATCCTTGATTCACAAGGTATCAAGAAGATCACTGAAATTACAGCTCAACAAAAGATTCTTGCAAATGAAATCAAAAGAAATGAAGAAAAGGTACTTCGTAAGCAGGATGTAGAAGCAAAAGAGGCTATTCTGGAGTTGAACCGTCAGCTTGCTGAAAGTGAAGAGAAACAGCAGAGAGAGATTGCCATTATTCGTGCAAGAGAAAAAGCCGAAGCCGATAAGGTAATGGCAGAAGAAAAGCTGAAATCAGAACTTGCCAGAATAAAATCAGAAGAAGGCATTCAGGTTGCCGAGGAAAATAAACAAAGACAAATTATTGTGGCTTCTAAAAGCAAAGAAAGAACGGATGCTGTTGAAACGCAACGTGTGGAGAAAGATAAGTTACTTGAAGCAAATGAGAAAGAAAGAGTTGTTGCTCTGGCGATAATTGAAAAAGATAAAGCTCTTGAAGAAGAAAAGAAAAATATTCAGGATGTGATCAGAGAGCGTGTAATGGTTGAAAAAACAGTCGTTACAGAAGAAGAAAAGATAAAAGATGCGAAAGCATTTGCTGAAGCAAACAGAAATAAAGAAGTAGCAATTACCAATGCAACGACTCAGGCCGAAGAGCTGAAAGTGAAAGAGATCAAAATGGCAGAAGCAATGAAAGCAGCTGCAGAGATCAAAGCGTTGCAGTTGATGTTAGAAGCTGAAGCTGCTCAAAAGGCATCTGCAAGCCAGGCTGACGCAAGAAGAACAATTGCGGAAGTAACTGTTCTTGAAGAATCTACCAAAGGTATGGCTGAAGCTCAGGTAATTGAGGCTAAAGCAAAAGCTTTGGAAAAACAAGGAACTACAGAGGCATTGGTTTTAGAGAAAAAATCTGTTGCAGAGGCGAAAGGTATAGAAGCTAAAGCAACTGCAGAGGCAAAAGGTATAGAAGCCAAAGCTGCTGCTGATGAGAAAAAAGGTACAATGGAAGCTACTGTTTTACATAAGAAAATGGAAGCAGAAGCTCAGGGTATCACTCAGAAAGCAGATGCTATGAAGAAACTGGATGGAGTTGGTAAGGATCACGAAGAGTTTAAACTTAGATTGGATAAAGAGAAGTCTATCGAGCTTGCTGAGATCACTATTCAGAAAGATATCGCCGAAGCTCAGGCTAAAGTTATCTCTGAGGCATTGAAGGCTTCTAAGATCGAAATTGTGGGCGGTGAAACAATGTTCTTTGATAAAATTATTGGTTCAATCACAAAAGGAAAGTCGCTTGATAAAATGGTAGATAACAGTAAATTGCTTACTGATATCAAAGGCTCATTCTTAGGTGATGGAAATGAGAATTTACTGGAAAGAATACAGGACCTATTAGGCAAGCACAAGCTGTCTACTGAGGATATTAAGAACCTTTCTATTTCTGCTCTGATATTAAAGTTAAGCTCAGGAACTGTTGACAATGCTCTTAAAAACACTCTAGCTTCTGTATTGAATGAAGCAAGAGATTTGGGTATTGCAAACCAGACGCTTGAAAATCTTGGAATAAAGATTAAAACAAAAGAATAAAAAGTCAAGATTTAAGTAATCATGGCAGAAGTAAAACCTGAAAATACTTCAGATTCTAAAGTAGTACAACTTGATTCCGGTACTTATGAAGTGTTGCGAAGCAGACTCGATAGGTCAGGCAAGGACCTGCGGAATAGGTTGGGTAAACTTAACGAAGACAGAAAGAATGTTTTCGGTGCTATAGAGCAGAAGCTTGTAGCAACGGCGAGGATTACCACAGAAAATAATTGTGTGCCCAGAGATATGGTTTCTCTGGGTACTTATCTTTTATTCGGTTACAACGTTCACATTGGCTTAAGGTCGGAAACCGTTCTCACGGACGTATTCAGCATCTATCAGTATAAAGACCATTCCTTTGTTCATGTTGGACTTAATAAAATCCAGACTGAACTCTTTGAATCGGATTTTAAAGAACTTTATAAGTATTACAAAAACACTTTCTTCGAAAAGTTTGCAGTCATTGGTCCTTATTTGTATATGGTCTTCCGTATCGGGAAAGGCGCCAAAGATATTAAGACATTCAAATGGCTTATTAGTGGTGAGGAATTAAAATACGAGGGAAATAGAAGCGAACACGAATATAAATTTCCTCCTCAATATGGATTTGAATGGGAGCGTACCTCCAGAGATTATCACAGGAAAGGTAAACACCCTCATGTCTCTGTTCGGGACAAGGTCTTCATAGAAACAATAGGTGGTGATTTAACAATTAAGATTGAAGACAATACTGAAAACGGAGAAGGTATCTACTCCGAACCTGTTGAGGATAAGGATCAGAGACTGGATGATGCAGAGATGTATTATGCAGATCTTGGCAATATCATCCTGCTGAAGATAAAACCTTTTAAAGAAGATAAATTCCGGTATATAGTCTATAATGATAAAATCAAAAAGGCGCAAAGGATTGATGCAATAAAGGATTCCTGTGTTTTACTTCCTGAGAGTCATGGTGTCATTTTTTCTAAAGGTTATTACCTGCAAACTGGAGAATTTAAACTTTTTGATAACGATCTTCAGGGGCTCAGATTTGAAAAAAGAATTCAGTCTCCGAATGGAGAAGACTATCTTTATGTGTTTTATAATGATGAGCATGGCGCATACATTTTGCTTCCATATAATCTGATAGAACAAAAAGTTGATAACCTTATTCTTTGTCATGGTTATTCCATTTTTGACAATGGAGAGCTGATCTATTTTAATGATCAGAATGAACCTGCAAAACATCATACCATACAAATATGGAGTTCTGCATATTGCAGCAGCACTTATGTACCTCCTGTAGTTCCTGATTCTTATTTGTATAAAATCGGAAACAAGGACATTGTGCGTTGTATGGCAGAATGTTCGGAAGTACTTGGTCTTCTTTCCAAGAACGACGAAGCCTATTCAAATCTATACCTTGATATTGTTAAGATAAGTACTGACCTGCTTGATTCTTATTATTGGATCAGGGATGAAGCTACATTCAATCTGGGGTTGCCTGTTGCAGAGATTAAAACAACTGCTTCAGCTACCATCGAAGAATTTGAAAAGGTAGTCAGGATAAAAAAGAATACTTTAGATCAGGTCAAAAAGCAAACAGACCGCGCAAAAGCAATTCTTGAGCAGATAAAGCGTGACAGGTTTGAAGATATAAATACTTTTGTCAATATTCTTTCGGAGTTAAGATCCCTTAGAGGTGATATTATTTCTTTGAAAGAACTTAGATACGTTGATCTTCAGTCTGTCAGCGATCTTGAAAAGAATATCTCTGATGAATCTGAAAAGCTTTCTGTAAGATGTGTTGAATTCCTTTTGCAGGAAAAAGCTTTGCTCCCTTACCACGAAAGAGTAAATGCTCTAAAGCTTTCTGCAGAGAAGGTTATCAAAGTTACCGAGGCAAATAAGACAGAAGAAGAGATTGTTCAGGTGAGCAATGAGCTTGAAATGCTGATTCAGATAGTCAGTAACCTGAAGATCGAAGATGCTACTCAGACTACCAAAATCATTGATACGATTTCTCTCATTTTCTCCGAGATCAATAAATTAAAGGCTTCTCTCAAAAACAGAAAGCTGGATTTGAGAAAATCAGAGAGCGAAGCCGAATTTAATTCACAGATTAAACTACTGGACCAGTCCATTGTAAACTATCTGGATATAAGTTCAACTCCTGAGAAATGTGAGGAATTTCTTTCCAAGTTAATGATACAGCTGGAAGAGCTTGAAGCAAAATTCCCAGACTTTGATGGCTTTATTAGAATTGTTTCTGAAAAGAGGGAAGAACTTTACGGGGCTTTTGAAAACCGCAAGTTATCTTTAATTGAGGCTCGTAATAATAGAGCTAATGCATTGATGAGTGCTGCGGAACGTATCTTGTCAGGAGCAAAGAACAGAGTGGCAACCTTTGAAACTGTTGCTGAGATCAATGGCTATTTCGCCTCTGATCTGATGATGGATAAACTCAGAGATATTGTAAAACAATTAAATGATCTGAGCGATACCATAAAAGCCGACGACATTCAGGGCAGAATGAAAAATCTCCGTGAAACAACACTTAGACAATTGAAGGATAAGAAGGAGTTGTTTGTCGGAGGCGCCAATGTAGTGAAGTTCGGAAACTATAATTTTTCAGTTAACACGCAAGCGCTGGAGCTTACCATGGTGAGCAGGCAGGAAGAGATGTACTTCCACATTACTGGAACGAGTTTCTTTGAAAAAGTAACAGACCCTGAATTTCTTAATACAAAACCTTTCTGGAGTCAACACCTGATATCTGAAAACGAACATGTTTACAGAGGAGAATACCTTGCCTGGCTTATTTTTAACGAGGGACAAGTAAATTCCAAATATGACAAAAATCATTTGGTGAAACTTGATGAATCTTCTCTTACTGCAGTTGTTCAGGAATTCATGTCAAACAGGTATTCCGAAGGTTATGTCAAAGGAGTGAATGACAGGGATGCTGCTATGATACTTAAAGCTCTTTTAAATATTGAAGGAGGTCTTGATCTTCTTAGATACTCTTCTGAAGCCAGGGCATGTGCAAGGTTTTACTGGCTACACATTCTTGATGAAAAATCAAGGCGAAGTTTCGATTTAAGATTAAAAGGAATTGGAAGCATCCTTAAAATTTTTCCTGGGAAAAATACTCATCAGGAGATTATAAATCTTCTTAAAACTGGTATACAGACCTTCATAGAACAAACTCATTTTTTTGAATCGGAGATTGCCTCTGAAGCTGCGGATTATCTGTTTGATGAAATGGTGAGAGGAAATGTATTTGTGATCAGTCATGAAGCTCTTGAGCTTACCAAGGCATTTAATGCATTTCTGAAGAAGAAGAAATATGAAGAAGAATGTATTGCTTCAGTACAAAATCTTGAAGGTAGTCCTGTCAATCAGTTTGATCTGACAAGGAACTGGTTAAAAGCGTTTATTGATAGTGAAAAATCTTCCAGTCATGAATTTGTGGATGAAGCAGCTGTGATATTATTGTCCGGAGTTGATAATTGTAAGGAAGTAGTTGCCAAATCAGAAGTTACGCTAGAAGGATTATCCGGAAGTCACAACCTGATTCAAAATGGTAACTACCAGTTGCATTTTAATAAATTCGCTAAGAAGTTATCTCGCTACCAAAGAGAGGTTGTTGCTGGTTATTCAGCTTTTGTGAAGAAGAAAAGTGCTTTGACAGAAGGTTTCAGAGCTGACTTAAGACTTGAAGAATATAAAACAAATGTGCTAAGTTCTTTTGTTCGTAATAAGCTGATAGATGATGTGTATCTTCCTTTAATAGGGGCAAATCTTGCAAAGCAGATAGGGGTGGTAGGAGAGAACAAACGTACAGATCAGATGGGTATGTTGCTTTTGATTTCTCCTCCAGGATATGGTAAAACTACCCTGATGGAATACGTCGCTAATAGACTGGGCTTGATCTTTATGAAGATCAATGGTCCCGCTATAGGACATAAGATCACTTCTGTTGATCCTTCTGAAGCTCAGAACGGAGCTGCAAGAGAGGAGCTGGAAAAGCTGAACCTTGCATTTGAAATGGGCGACAATGTTATGATTTATATTGATGATATTCAGCATTGCAATCCTGAGTTCCTTCAAAAGTTTATTTCACTTTGCGATGCCCAGCGGAAGATAGAAGGTATTTATAAAGGGAAGTCCAAGACTTACGATTTTCGTGGAAAGAAAGTCTGCATAGTAATGGCTGGAAACCCTTATACTGAAAGCGGAGAGAAATTCAGAATTCCAGATATGCTTGCCAACAGGGCAGATACATATAATCTTGGTGATATTATCGGTGACAAAGCGGATGTGTTTAAGTTAAGCTACATAGAAAACTGTCTGACCTCAAACACAATTACTGCAAAGGTTGCCAATAAAAGCCTTAAGGATATTTACTCTTTTGTTAAAATTGCTGAAACAGGAGATAATACAGGTCTTGATTTTGAAGTAGCTTATGCTGCTGAAGAAACAAATGAGATCGTATCTATCCTTCAGAAGCTTGTGGCAATAAGAGATACTGTTCTCAGAGTTAATCAGGAATACATCCATTCTGCCTCACAAGCCGAGGAGTTCAGAAATGAACCTGTATTTAAACTACAGGGTTCATACCGGAATATGAATAAGATGGCAGAGAAAGTAGTCCCTGTAATGAATGAGGCGGAATTGAGAATGCTTATTAATACGCATTATCAAAACGAAGCACAGACTTTGACTACCGGTACGGAGGCGAATATGCTGAAGTTTAAAGATATTACAGGAAAAATCACTCCTGAGGAAAAGGCCAGATGGGAAGATATTAAAACTACCTTTAAGAAAAACCAACGCTTTAAAGGCATTGGTGATTCAGGTCAGATAACTCAGCTGCTTACACAACTTGCAATGCTGGGAGATGGTGTTGAAGGTATAAAACAAGCAATAGAAAAAAAGTCTTCCGAATAAGGAAGACTTTTTTATTTTTTTTAATAATCATCTAACTGCTCCCAGAGCTTATCAAATTCACCTTTAAAGCCTTTTACTATTTCCTTATCTGAAGTAAATATGACGTTTTCGTGGTTGTATAAAGCAGCACTTCTGGTCCAGTTGTAACTTCCGGTAAGCGCTATCCTGTTATCAATAATTGCAAACTTGTGATGCATGTGATAAGGAGACTTGTCCACCTTTATCTCAATTCCACATCTATGTAGCTTTTCAATATCCGATCCTTCGTCATAACATTTGTCATTATCAGTGATGATTCGGACATTTATACCGAACTTATGTCTGGCGATGATAATGTCGGTTATCAGATCGTCGCTGATGGTAAAGACACAGATTTTGAGTGAAGAAATAGATTGATTGAGTTGTTCAATGATGGCATGACGACAATCTTCGCCTGGACTGAAAAATACTTTATTCATAAGGAAACAGCCTGAAAAGCTGAAAGAAAGAAGGCCACCTGTAGTGGCCTTTATGTAATTTGATTAATTTTCTAATTTTTTTGTAGAATCAAGTGCAATTTTTGCCTTCAGATGTGCTAGTGAATCGGCAATTAATGGATGTGTCAGACTGCCTTCCAATGCCTTGTTGATTTGATCATCCACTGATTTATTATTGTCGGCTATTGCTCCGTATGATTGTGCCAGCGCCTCTTCCTGATTAATCTTGTCCTTCATTTTCTCCAACATTCTTAATGTATTATTGGCATCAAGTCCTGCAAGTTTCTGATTAAAATCTTTAGTGCTCTTAGCTACTTTTACACGGGCTTTTAGAGTATCTAGTTCACCTTCCCATCCGTCTATTTTACTTTTAAGCAATTTATTGTTGCTCTCAATTTTTGAAGCCATATCATTGTATTGCTTCACTGTACTGCTTAATGTCTCAATCTGAGAAATTGCGGAATGTCTTTTCATCAAAGCTTCGCTTGCAAGTCTGTCTCCTTCTGAAGGATCAAGTCCTCCGGTCTGAGCCTTCTGCAATAGTAATACAGCTTTATGTTCGTATTCCAGTGCAATTTTATTTTTTTCCTTTTGATCGTTTTCAGCCTTTATAGCAAGAGCTTTAACCTCAGCAAGACTTTTCAGTCCTTTGTTCAAATCTTCACGAAGATCCCGCAATCCCTGCTCAATCATATTTATTGGATTTTCAAGTTTATCTAGAGCAGCGTGAGCTTCAGCTTCACCAATTTTAAAAAGTCTTTTGAACCAGTTTAACATATTACAAATTTTAAGATATCAGATTTAATTCTATTGGTTAGCGGTTAATATTTTCCGTTAAATTTCTTTTCAAAATAATTATACGCCTCATTCAATTTCCTGGTTATTTCCTCAGCTATTTTGCGTTTCTCTTCAGAATGAACGTGTTTATCAGGGTGATATTTCCTGATCAGTTCTTTATAAGATACTTTAATTTCATTGAAGCCAGCACCATATTTCACTTCTAGATTGGCGTAATATTCTGCTTCTTTCTTTAATCCTGGTTCCATTGGCTTTATTGGAGGATGATCAGTCTCTTCAAACGTATCTTTTCCATTTTCTAAATCCTCTTTCAAAAATTTTGTTTTCGGAAGATTTGATTTTAGACTATTGAGAAATCTTTTTATCAACATAAAAAACTGTATTCCAATTTATAAAAAAATATTTACAACGAAAAATCTTAGTTGAATTATACCATTCCCGGACCGTTGTGGTTTGTATAATCTTCATAAGAAGAAAAACAAATGCGAAAAATTCATAAATTGTTTGTTATTTAATCGGGATGAATGCTTAAAAAAAATGTTTTTCAACGGCTAAGTTTATTTGAATTTAATAAAAATGAAAATCAAGCAGGAGATCTATATCACAGTTGATGCTGTTTTATTTGGCTATTCGAGAGAGTCAGGCATTTCAGTACTTCTGATAAAAAGGAAGATAGAGCCTTTTATTCACAAATGGGCGCTTCCGGGAGGTTTTGTGCAGGATAATGAATCTCTTGAGGATGCAGTAATGAGGGAATTGAATGAAGAGGCTGGTGTTAAGATCAATTATCTGGAACAGCTGTATACTTTTGGCAAGCCTGATAGAGATCCCAGAGCACGTGTGGTTTCTGTGGTTTATTTTGGTCTGGTAAAACCTGATTCGTATAAACCCTTAGCAAGTACAGATGCTGAAGATGCTGCTTGGTTCAGCATGGATCATTTACCTAAACTAGCTTTTGATCATAAATCCATCATCCTGACTGCCTTGGAAAGACTGCGAGGTAAAATAACCTATGAACCTATAGGTTTTGATCTGCTGCCTGCAAAGTTTCCTTTTTCTGATCTTGAAAAATTGTACATAACAGTCCTGGGAAGAGAACTGGATCGCAGGAATTTTAAAAAGAAAGTAATGAACCTAGGAATAGTGGAGGAGCTTGACGAAAAAGCACCAGTAAACTCTGCCGGCCGTCCTGGAAACCTCTATAAATTTAATCGTGATAAATATCAAAAGTTGAAGAGAGATGGCTTTTCATTTGAAATGAATGCATAAGCTTTACTTTTTAAAAATAATTTTTTTGACTCTAAATTTATTGTAAATCAGTAAATTGCTTTGAAATTCAATAATTAATGTAAAAAATACGCAAAATGTTTTGTGAATGTAAAACTTAACTTTTTAATTTGCGTTATAATTACACAAATATATACTTTAAATATCATTTTTTATGAAAACAACAGGGGTAATAATAGCAAGATTTCAGACTCCGGTACTGCACGAAGGGCACTTCAATCTTATCAACTATGTTCGGGAGAGACATAACAAGGTTGTGATCGTCCTTGGAGTTAGTTCTGTAAAAGGGAGTACAAAAAATCCTCTGGATTTTTATACAAGGGAACGTATGGTAAAGAAGGAGTTTCCTGAAATAGTAGTGCTACCACTGGCTGATTGCAGGGATGATGCTACATGGTCAACCAACCTGGATGGGATGTTATCAATCACTTTTAACAATGAAAAGTGCATTCTTTACGGAAGCAGAGATAGTTTTATTCCTTACTATTCTGGTAAAAATGAAGTGAAGGAAATTCCGCAGACGAGTGATTTCAGCGGTACTAGCCTTAGAGACCAGATATGCGACAAGGTAATGGACTCTGAGGATTTCCGATGTGGGGTTATTTATGCTTATTACAACAGATATCCTTCTGTATATGCTACTCTTGATATAGCTCTTTTTAAAGATGATAATAGCAAGATATTATTGGGAAGAAGAAATTCAGAAGGCAAATGGCGTTTGCCTGGTGGATTCTCTGATCCGACTGATAACGATTATGAGTCTGCTGCATTAAGAGAATTGCATGAAGAGTGCGGTCCTGTTGAGGTGGATGCAATGCAGTATGAAAAGTCTTTTAAAGTTAATGACTGGAGATATAAGCAAGAGACTGATAAAATCATTACCCTTATGTTCAGCTGTAACTATATGTATGGCGAAATAGAGGGAGCAGACGATTTAGATGAAGTTCAATGGATACAATTAAACAAGATCACTGCTATGATAGAAAATAATGAAATTGTTGATGAGCATTTTCCTCAATTACAATTCCTTGTCAATAAATACTGTAAAGTTTTAAGCAGTAAATAAGCTTAAAGCGGAAAGCTAAAAGCTTAAAGTTTAAACTGAAAAGGATAAACTTTCCTTGGTCATCCTGAGCCCTGCGAAGGATTTGAGGCACAAATAAATTCAGGTCCCTCATTCTTCGGGATGACAAAGCAAGGGTTCTGAATAATTTAACTTATGCAAGAGTCCATCTTATTTTCGGAGAAGGATTTGGTCTTAAGTATAAGCGATAAGTTTTTAAGAAATTTTATAAACCCCCAAATAGCTATGATACCTTCAATATTAAAAAGAAAAGAAAATCTGATATTGTTAGCAGATGCTTATAAATATTCTCATCATAAACTTTACTATCCTGGAACGACTAAAATTTATTCATACCTCGAAAGCAGGGGTGGAAAATTTGAAGAGACTGTCTTTTTTGGTCTGCAATATTTTATTAAAGAATACCTTGAAGGGCAAGTCATTACCAAGGAAGGTATCGATGAAGCAGAAGCATTGATGCATCAGGTATTCGGAAGAAATGATGTTTTTGATAGAAGCATATTTGATTATATTCTTAACGTACATGGTGGTAAACTTCCTGTCAGAATAAAGGCCGTTCCAGAGGGAACCGCTGTACCGGTGCACAATCTTTTGATGACTATAGAAAACACCGATCCCAAATGTTTCTGGCTTTCTAATTTTCTTGAAAGCCTGTTAATGCAGGTTTGGTATCCATTGACAGTAGCAACTTTGTCAAGAGAAATTAAGAAAATCATAACTAAATATTATAATGCAACAGCTAGCGCTGGTGCCGAAGCGGGGATAGATTTTGTCCTGAATGATTTTGGATTCAGAGGTGTCAGTTCCGTTGAAAGTGGCGGCATAGGCGGGCTTGCCCACCTGGTTAATTTTAATGGTAGTGATACCATTCAGGCTTCTGTTTTTGCAAAAAGATATTATGGCGCTGATAAGGTCTACGGCTTGTCTGTACCTGCAACGGAACACTCAGTATGCACACTGCTTGGAGAAGAAGGAGAATTAAATGTATTACGTCATGTTCTAGATACTTTTCCATCCGGAATAGTGGCCTGTGTTTCTGACTCATTTAACATATTTCGTGCGTGTGAAGAATACTGGGGAGATCAGCTGAAACATAAAGTGCTTGAAAGAGATGGGGTACTTGTAATACGTCCGGATTCAGGAGATCCAGTCATGACTTTATTAAAAGTTTTTGAAGTCCTATTTAAACAGTTTGGTTATATAACCAATGAAAAAGGTTTTAAAGTTTTGCCTCCACAAGTAAGGATTATTCAGGGTGATGGTATCAATTATGAATCCATTATCGATATCTATGAAGCTTTAAGACAAAATGAAATTTCAGCAGAAAACCTTGTATTGGGTATGGGCGGTGCCTTACTTCAAAAGGTTGACAGAGATACACAGAAGTTTGCATTGAAATGTGCTTACGCTGAAATTGATGGTCAAGGCAGAAATGTCAAGAAGTCTCCTATTGAAATGGATAGAAACGGTAAGCTTGCTCCTTCTTTTAAAAAGTCAAAGTCCGGAGTTTTAAAACTTATTAAAGATGGATCTGGGTATCAGACTGTCAACGATGATCAATACCCTGAATTTAGGGATATTTTAGAAACAGTTTTTGAAAATGGAAAAATTGTAAAGGAATACACTTTTGAAGAGGTAAGGCAAAATGCAGATATTTATTCCAAATCAAAAGTTAATATCTAAAGGATGGAAAGAATATCTTAGATCATTTTAATTTCTAAAGGTTAGTTTCTAATCTTATTTTAATGCATTGAAAAAGAGACTCTTTTCAATGCATTTTTTTTTGAAATAATATTTAAACTATCCTATTTATTATCAGTTAAATACATCGGCGAGTTGAAAAAGCTCAAGTTTTTCTAGTAAAAATTATACTTTAATGGTTACATTTGGCTTTTGAAAAAGTATAAATCTTTCATTCTTTCTACTGCAATTAAAAAAATCGAAAATGAGATATCCCAAAATCGAAAAAATCTTTTCTGTTTTTGCTGTTATCATCTTGACTTTTAACTTGAGTCAAGCACAGATAAACACACCATCAGGTGCAACAAAACCATTCGGATCCAATTCCTCCTATGAATATGGTTTATTGCCAGCGAACCTTCCCTCCACCGGAAGTTATGGCAAAGCATCTGAAATAGCTTCAATATATAATCAATGGAAGACGGATTATGTAGAAAATTGTGGTAACGATAAAGCAAGAGTGAAATGGGATGATCAATCAAAAACTGTTTCTGAAGGAATAGGATATGGTATGCTCCTGGCAGCTTATGCAGCAGACCAAGATCTTTTTAACAGGCTATGGGCTTATTATAAACAGTTTAGAAATTCACATGGTGTTATGCACTGGAGAATCAATGGTTGTAATAGCGTATCTGACCAGAATGGGGCAACAGATGCCGAGTTAGATGCTGCCATGGCATTGATAGTAGCGAATTATCAGTGGCCTAATTCAACCTCTCCTCACAATTATAAAACTGATGCAGTAGCTTTGATAAAAGCAATAAAGGATTGGGAAATCAATAAGTCAGATGGAACTTTTGAGAATGGTGATATGTGGAAGCCGGCTTGCCGCAATCCTTCTTACCAGGCTCCTGGTTATGCCAGGATATTTAAAGTTTTTATGGCTGAAAATGGAAATGCTGATAATTCATTTTGGGACAATGTAGTAGCCAAAACAGAGGGCCTGCTCATAAATAATGCACATTCTTCTTCCGGTTTGGCAACGAATTGGTGCACTCCTGCTGGTCCTCCAAGTGGTTCATGCAGTGGTTCTGGAACAGCACCTGATAAGTTTGGCTTTGATGCTTGCAGAGCTCCATGGAGGCAGGCAACTAATTATATATGGTTTGGATCTTCAGGAATGCAAACGATCATTAATAGACAGGCTGATTTATGGATAGGAAAAGGTGGTGCAGGCACTGTACAGGGGGGGGATAATATGAATCATGACGGCAGTGGGTCAGGATATCATAATTCAGCATTTGTAGGTATGGTTGGAGCTATGTCATTAGGAGCTTCGAATACAACCAACCATCAGAATTTCTGTAATGCCATGTATTCTGAAAATAAAAATAACAGCCTGGCGCCAAATTACTTTTCAAAAATTCTTCAGATGATTGGTCTTTTTGTTCAGACTGGTAATTTCTGGAATCCATACCAGGCTGGAGGAACAACTAACAATTCGCCTTCGGTATCTTTAACTTCTCCTTCGGGAGATATTTCAGCTTGTCAGGGCACAAGTGTTTCTTTGGTTGCAAATGCAACAGACTCGGATGGCACGATCAGCAAAGTTGAATTTTATAATGGAACTACCTTAATCGCTACAGTCACTTCTTCGCCTTATTCATACAGTTGGACAAATGCGCCGGTTGGTTCATTGACGGTCACAGCAAAAGCTTATGATGATGATAATGCAGTCACTACTTCTGCATCAAGAACCATCACGGTAACTGCCTTACCTGCAGCGCCGGGAGTGACTGCAAGTTTAAGTTATTGTCTTGGAGGAACTGCATCTGCTTTATCTGCAACAGGAACATCTTTAAAATGGTATACCGAAGCGACCGGTGGTACAGCAAGTACGACGGCTCCTACACCTTCTACAAGTACAGCAGGTTCTAAAATGTATTATGTGTCCCAAACTACCAGTGGATGTGAAAGTTCAAGAGCGACCATAACAGTAAATGTTTCTCAACCAGCTGCACCAACTGTCACCTCTCCGGTAAATTATTGTCAGGGAGCGACAGCTTCAGCTTTAACGGCGACAGGAACATCATTAAAATGGTATACAGATGCAACTGGAGGTAATGCCGCCACAACGGCTCCTACACCTTCTACAAGCACAACAGGCTCTAAAATATATTATGTTTCACAGACTACCAGTGGATGTGAAAGCTCAAGAGCAAGTATAACAGTAACAGTATCTCAAGCACCATTAGCACCAGCAGTAACTTCTTCTGTTAGCTATTGCCAGGGAGCTTCTGCATCTGCATTAACTGCAACAGGTACTTCATTAAAATGGTATACAGAATCAACAGGTGGTACTTCAAGCACGACTGCGCCGGTTCCTTCAACAACGACGGCAGGAACTCAGAATTATTATGTCTCTCAGGCATCCGGTGGATGTGAAAGTCCAAGATCAACAATCACTGTAACTGTTATTCAAAGTTCTGCTCCGGTTGTAACTTCCTCTGTAAGCTATTGCCTGGGTGCTACGGCCTCTGCCTTAACCGCAACAGGTACTTCATTGAGATGGTATACTTTGCCAACAGGTGGAACTTCTTCCACAACGGCTCCAACACCATCAACATCGACGGCAGGTACACAATCCTATTATGTATCTCAGACTTCTGGGAATTGTGAAAGTCCAAGAGCTTTAATAACTGTTACAGTAAATCAAACAGCAGTTCCTGCAGTAACTTCTCAGGTAAATTATTGTCAGGGCGCATCTGCTGCACAATTGACTGCAACAGGAACCTCTTTAAA
Organism: Sporocytophaga myxococcoides DSM 11118; assembly: GCF_000426725.1. Taxonomy (NCBI): domain Bacteria; kingdom Pseudomonadati; phylum Bacteroidota; class Cytophagia; order Cytophagales; family Cytophagaceae; genus Sporocytophaga; species Sporocytophaga myxococcoides. The sequence goes on from NZ_KE384560.1 coordinate 851,500, forward strand.
ATGGTATTTAGCTGCAACAAACGGAACCTCTTCCACAACAGCGCCAACACCTACAACAACAAGTACCGGAACTCAGAATTATTGGGTTACCCAAACTTTAAACTCTTGTGAAAGTTCTCGTGCTCAGATAACAGTCTCGGTAGGTGCGGCAACAACTGCTCCGACTGTGACATCTCCAGTCTCTTATTGCCAGGGCGCTGCTTCAACAGCTTTAAGTGCTTCAGGTACCAATCTTAAATGGTATACCTCTTCAGCAGGAGGGACAGCAACTACTGTTGCGCCAGTTCCTTCTACTCAGGTTTCTGGTAACACATCTTATTTTGTTTCTCAGACCGGAAATGGTTGTGAAAGTGCCAGGACAGAAATTAAAGTTACTATAAAGGCAGCTCCTGCTGCGCCATCAGTTCAGTCTCCTGTTATTTATGGATTATCAGAGGTAGCTACACCGTTATCTGCTTCAGGAACTAGCCTAAAATGGTATACTACTCAGACTGCAGGAACGAGTTCGTCTGTTGCTCCGACTCCTTCTACCTCAGTCGAGGGAACAATTACTTATTATGTAAGTCAGACAAATGCAGAAGGTTGTGAAAGTCCAAGATCTGCCATCGTGGTGAATGTGTTAGATCTTCTTCCTGTTTACAGGACGGCTACAGCTCCAGTCATTGACGGGGAGGAAGATAATATATGGAGTAATATCGGAGAAAAGAATATTTCCAAGGTAATACTGCCTACAGTATCAAGTCCTGCTGATTTGTCCGGAACTTTCAAAGTTCTATGGAATGATCAATATTTTTACCTTTTAGCAGATATCACAGATGATGTAAAAACCAGTGACAGCGACCCTGTCTATGAAGATGATGGTATTGAGTTATTTTTTGACATAGGAAATAACAAACCTTCAACTTATGGAAACAATGATGTGCAGTATACATTCAAATGGAATGGTACCACTGTCTCTTCTAATCCGGAAGGAAGATCTGTTACCGGAATAAATTATTCCATGAAAGCTACCACGAATGGATATGTTTTTGAGGTAAGAATTCCTTGGTCAACACTTCAAGCTTCACCACTTGTAGGTCAATTACATGGAATTGATATTCATGTAAACGATGATGACAATGGTGGAGCGCGAGATGGTAAAATCTCCTGGGCAGCTATTAGTGATGATGCGTGGCAAAACCCTTCACTCTTAGGAACTATGATTCTTAAAGAGATGCCGGTCATAGCTGGCATTTCAAACGGAAGTATATCGGGCTTAAAGTATTATCCTAATCCTTTCAATAACTTTGTAGAAATTGAGGGACTAAGCGAAGAAGTAAGCTATTCTTTGATAAATGTAAATGGCCAGACAGTGCAGTCTGGAAAAACAACCGGAAAAATTAATACAGATTGTATCCCTGGAGTTTATAGTTTGATTCTAAATTTAGAATCAGGAAATCAATGTATTAAACTTGTTAAAATAGATTAATTTGTAAAGATCAATTATAAATAACATTGGCAAAGGTGCATTGCAATTCAATGCACCTTTTTTATTTTATATTATTACTCTCATTTTACCCGCTTTGCTATAGAATTAGTACATTGCATCAGTTTCAAAGGATTAATTAAAAGATATTTAATTGATTTTTAACGCTGTTTTTCTATAATATTTTACTTACTATGTATATTCTCTTTCCAGGTCGTCACCAACTTCTCACAGACTTTCAGTTTAAATATTTATATAGAATCATTCAGGCTGGGCTGGAAAAAGAGGCTGACGTATATGGCAATCCACTTAATATTTCTGCAAAGGTAAGCGCAATTGTTTTTGCAGTGACTTCTGCTAATCATTCCAATACAAGACGAAATCCATTGCCTTTCTATCTAAGGGCCATAGCTTTGGAAAGTTTTTCTGATAACCTTAATATTCCATCATACATCTATGGTATAGAAGACGTAGGCAACAGAGAAGATTTTGCTACCTATACAATCAAGAGGATTAAACATGAAAGCGATGGACATATAGATATGAAGCATGAGAATACGGTGGTTGTATGCTCTACGCCAGTGATGGAAATGTATCAGAAGCTGGGATATAAAATTCTACCGGCAGAACTGGAAGACATTAATACCTGGAAAATGATTACCGATCAACCCTGGGATCTGGTAGAGCATGTAGCCAAGGGAGCGGAGGACTGGCGGAGGGACAAGTATCTCCTTAGCAAAATACATCCGGCATCTTATAATGTATGGCTGCGCTATAATGTTGGTGATAAGGTAAGGACATTATTCAGTGATAAGATTGTCGGTGAAGACGGAGACATCACAGCAACAAGAGATTATAATTCTTATGTGAGGCAAATGGATGAAATAGCAGAGATGAAGTACAATGATACCGCCATTCATGTAAAGCCAGGAAGAATAGGCGATATAGGCTGCGCAGTGGGCTCATGGATCAAGTTAGCTTGTCAGGATGCACGCTTGAGAGAATCAGATTTTTATGGAATTGAAGTTTCACGCCATTTATTTGAAATTTGTCAGCAAAGAAAAAATAATGGAGAGTTTCAGAATCCTTTCGTATTTTTTGCACAGAAGAATGCGGTGACCGGATTGGTGTTTGATCAGAGATCAATGAACACAATCTTTACTTCTTCACTTACTCATGAGATTGAATCTTATGGCTCCAGAGAAGACTTGATTAAGTTTATTAAAAATCGTTATGATGAATTGGTAATCGGAGGGGTATGGATCAACAGAGATGTTGTAGGGCCTGAGAATAAAGAGCAGATCGTTTATATGAATCTGAATGTGAATGATGGAAGGAATGATGATTTTGAATTGGAGTTTGCAGAAAGAACAGAATTGTCAAAGTATCTCACCGGGCTTTCTACTTATGGAAGGTTTAAAAGATTTGCGAGAGATTTTAGAAAGAAGGAGGGATATAAGCTAGAGTTCAAGGAAAAAAATGTCAATGGTAAATCTTTAGTCGAGCTTACGTTAAGAGATGCTACGGAGTTTATAACCAAAAAGGATTACACAGACAACTGGATGAGTGAAATGCACGAAACATTTGCCTTTTGGTCTTTCAATGAGTGGAAGGTTGAAATGGAAAAAACAGGATTTGAAATAAGTACACAATCTATTGCCTTCTCAAATCCATGGATTGTTGAGAATAGATTTAAGGGAAAAATTGAATTGTATAAAATTGAAGATGGAAATCTATCTTTAATGGATTATCCCGTTACTAATATGTTTATGATAGCTGAAAGAAAGATATAAAGCTCCTATAAATACAGTAACTCGTAGCCTTCTCCTAATTCCTTCTTCAATAAATTCTTAACCATCTAATCTGGTCCATAACAATGGTTCTTTATAAAAGAAACTGTTGTAAATTAAGAATTGTTGATGCCCCCTAAAGTTGTAGGGATTGAAAACATTAGTGAAGTTAAAATAATATCAAAGGAGGGAATTAAGAAAAAAAATCCTGTTTGTTCAACAGGATTTTTACTAACTAAGCATAGGTAAGAGCTTCTGCTCCTATCTGTTTAAGAAATCCAGGCATTCCCCCATTGGTAAGTCTTTCAACAGTGACCATTATGATTTTGTCATTTTTAAAAGTTACTGCAAAATTTTCTTTTGGATTCATGGCCTTTTTGTTAGTAGGCTGAATGGCAGGTTTACCCGCATATAGACTTGGCATTTCATGTGTAAATGTACCACTGGCTTGTAATACACCATTTACAATATTTCCTCTTTCGGATAAATCTCTGATGTTAAATTTAAAATCAGGACAACCCATGTGCATCTTTTTCTGAAAGTCCATCCATTCTTCTTTTCCCATTGGCTGAGGAGGAGCACCTAATAATTGGAAACCTGGTAATAAATAACTTTTGGCTTCATCAAAATTCCCCTGTTCCATTAAGCTATAAAATTTTTTTACAATCTCAATCTTTTCCATAAGAACTCTTTATTAGAAGAACAGTAATGAATTACGATTTGTTGAACTTCTGGCCTGTTCTAAGGATAGGAGTACCTAGGCAGAACAGAAATATATCTATAACGTTATCGCAATAGTTTTTCTGGTTTGAAAGCATTGAACAATATATCTGTTAACTTCTTTATGCTTTCCGAGGAGTTATCTTCAACGTTGTCCAGATACGTAATCTTTCCATGGTTTTTATCATAGATTTCTTTTTCTAGATAAGTACGTTTCGCTTCATAATTATATTGACTATTTAAGCGACCATCGATTTGTGCTTGTGTATACCTTCTCTCTTTTAACCTCTTTAACTGATCGTCCTTGTTTGTTTTTATTAAGATTACATTATTGTTACACAAATAAGACATCCCGCTTTCTGTAATCAGTGCACTATCCAGAAGTATTATTCCCTTTTTACCATATATCGCTTTTCTCAATCTCAAAAGCAATGGTTTATATAAAAGTTTATTGAGATGGTTTAATTTAGTGATATCTGAGAATACGATTTTTCCTAATGCTTTGGTATCGATAAAGCCCTCATCAGTTAATAACGTCTCTCCAAACTCTTTGGCAATAGCCTCTCTCAGTGTTTTGAATAGTGGCTCTTGCAGTTTTTCAAGTATCTCATGTCCCAAGTGATCAATATCAACAATATGTACTTCAATTCCTGCAACCTGACCAAGTTCTTGGATTGTCTTGCAAACAAAAGATTTGCCTGAGCCAATCTCTCCAGTCACACCAATGATATATTGTCCTGAAAGACGTTCCTCTAGCTTTTGCTTTACAATTAAAGGAACATATTCATGGATCATTCCTTGTTCTAGTTGAATAGCCTTCACTGCTCCGGAGCTGATGTGTGTTAAGTCTTGCTTTGAAGGTATGAAGAAAGTGTCAATGTACATCTTCTGACTCTCTCCTATCTGATGCAACATAAGCTCAAAAGAAAAGTCTTCGTTGTTTCTCAAACCTCTAATAATGGTTGGAATATTATTCTCATAAGCATAGTCAACCAAAAGACCTCTAAAATATATTACTTCCACATTTGGAATATGAGCAGTAGCTGTTTTAGCAAGTTCAGCTCTCTCTTCCAAAGACATCAAGTATTTTTTTACTGGATTTACACCTATTCCAACAATGAGCTTATCAAAGACACGAGCAGCTCTTTCAATAATATCCAGGTGTCCAAATGTTATAGGATCTCCGGAGAAAGCGTATATGGCCTTTTTCATGATTATAGATTATTTAGTTCAAAATATAAATTCTTTCTAGCCAGGACTTCAAATTGATTCCTCATTTCCTCTGTTTTGTATATGTATTCTGACTGAAGAAATTTCTGGAGAACCTTCTTTCTTCCTGGATTATATAAAAGACTTGGATATTGGGCATATTCTTTTCTGACAGCTTTTGCATAAGATTTATAAGTTTCTTCGCTTGATCCAAGTATAGCAAGGTCTGCATCTAACAAAAGGTTGGTGTCAAAGTCTCCTGACTCCGAATTCATATGTGCTTTCGTAGCTATAATCATACTCTTAACTTTAATAATCAGCTCAACAGCAGCATTCAACTGTGTCAAGATTTCAGATGATCTTTGTGCGCTTTGTTCTTCATTGTCTTTTTTAGATGAGTTATAAACCATATCATGGAACCATATAGAGAAATAAACAGCGTCAGGATCGTGTAATAAGTATTTAAAGGGTGCTATTGCTTCAAACATATAGTCTAAATGAAACAGATTGTGATAATGTCTTTTGGGTGCACAATAAGCTTTGATAAGTTCATCCCAGAAAAATTCGACAACCTCAGTTTCAGGGTTATATTTCGAGGCTAACTCATACCACTGAGATTTAAGTTTGTTGAATTTTTCTGATTCTGATAATTGGTTGTTTTTCAGTGTTTTTTGTTTCGGGTTCATATTAGTCGTGCCTTAATATGAAACAAAGGTACAGTAGGAAAAATCGCCTGGCATTGATGTATGGTAAGATTTTTCGTAGAGACGCCATGCCTGGCGTCTCTCTATCCACGAGGGAAGGTTTTTAATATATCAGAAGAACAATGAACTAGTGCTACATTCTATTCTCGTTCATTAGCATAATTTTTGAGACGCCAGTCATGACGTCTCTACTTATTAGACAGGAGTGAATTTAGTTTCCATCTAATGCTGGTTCAAGCGTCAGCTTGGACCCAAAATACCTCAAGCATCCGCTTGAAAAGAACACATTTTATAAATCACTAGGTTGATAGTTATTTCCTTCTATAGAAAGGTTTAGGGTGGGCTTTTATATCGTATTCTTTCTTATTCTACTTAGCGATTCTGGAGTAATCCCAAGATAAGATGCTATATAATGATGGGGGACATGATTCACCAGTTGTGGATATATCTTTAGAAGGATATTATATCTTTCAGTCGCAGACTGATGTTGCAGAGAGTAGATGCGCTCCATTGCCAATATATAATTATATTCTGCCATGAGTCTCCCTAGTTTTTGCAGGTCAAAACTTTTATCGTATAAATGCTGAAGTTTATCATAATGTATCAGACCTATTTCAGAATCTTTCAGAGCATGAATACTTTCAAGTGAAGGTTGTCTGGTGAAGAAGCTGGTAAAAGCTGATACTAAAGGGTTACGATTGCCAAAATTGAAAAAGGAGGTAAATTCCTTATCACCTTCAACATAAAATACTCTTAATATTCCTGTGTTAAGAAAACCTATATGATTGCAAATCTGACCTTCGTGAATAAAGTATTCTCCCTTCTTTAAATATTTGATTTCAAATGATTCCAGAAATTCATCCCAGTCTTTATCCTTGAGGGTTGAAAATTTATTAATTGTAGCTTTAAGGTTAACTTCGAACATTATAAATCAGATATTTAAAGTATTAGATAATAGTGACTAAAATATTTAAATTTCCTTAAAGTTTATCAATGGTTGTCAAAGGAAATTTTATCAGGAATTTAAATAAGAGCATTTATTTTTTTAATTTATGCCTTGATTATTATGAAGGCAACTTATCCCATTTTAATTCTCATTCTCCTACTTCTCTTCTCGGGTAATGCTGTCTTTTCCCAGCAGTATAACTTTCAAAATTTTTCTGTTGAAGATGGGCTGGCGCAATCTCAGGTTTATTCAATTTGTGAAGATAACAATGGCAATATCTGGTTTGGCACAAGAGGTGGTGGATTAAGCCGTTTCGATGGTATTAACTTTAGCAATATTACTGTCCAGGATGGATTGTCCAACAATTATGTGAGAACAATCTTAAAAGATAATTTAGGCAATCTGTGGATTGGCACTGATAATGGATTGTCAAAATATGATGGCTTTAAATTTATTAATTACACTGAAAAACAAGGCTTGTACAATACCACTGTCAATGCACTGATTAAGGATCGTAAAGGGACCGTTTGGATTGGTACTGCTGATGGTTTGTTTCATTTTGAAAAAGATACTATTGTACGGTTTGGAAGAAAACTGAATGCTCCCAGATCTAAAATCAATTGCCTGTTTGAAGATAAAAGTGGCACAATCTGGGCCGGAACTGATTTTGGAATCTTTAAATTTTTAGAAAATCATGGTAAATATGAGATGCAACAGATCTCAATATTGGATGGGCTTGCAGGAAACCAGATAACAAGTATAAAACAAGATTCTCTTAGCAGGATATGGGTATGTACTTATAGCGGGGGAGTATCAGTTATTTCTAATGGAAACATAAAGAACTTTTCAAAAGCTCAGGGATTGCCAGGAAATACAATATATGATTGTCTGGCAGCAGACAGTAATACGGTTTGGCTTTGTACATCCAATGGGATTGCAAGGCTAGCGGAAGAATCAGGGCAAATATCTGCTAAGAATATTACAGAGGCAGAAGGCCTTGCCAATAATGTTGTCATGTCAATGTATAAAGATTCTTTTGGAAATATATGGTTTGGAACATCAGGCGGAGGAATAAGCAAGCTGGGCTCAGAGCGATTTATCCATTATAAAGCAATTAAAGGAATTTTTGGAAACTGGGTATACAGCATTTATGAAGACCGGCAAGGGTGTATGTGGTTCGGAACTTCTGAAGGGGGAGTTACTAAGTATGATGGAAGAATTTTTAAGAGATTTTCGGAGCGAAATGACTTTACAGCATCAAAAGTTAAATATATATGTGAAGATAATAAGGGAAACCTGTGGATGGGCACAATAGCAGATGGTGTATATCTTTTTAATGGAAAATCATTCAGAGGCTTTAATAGGAAAAGTGGACTTGGTAGTAACTTTATTAACTATATTCTTTGCGATACAAGTGGTTTGATCTGGCTGGCCACTGCAGGCGGAGGTATTGATTGTTTGATTCCATATAGAAATACATTTAAGGTAAAACATATAACTAAGAAAGATGGATTATCAGGAGACAGGTATAATACACTTATAAAAGACAACTCAGGAACCATATGGGCTGGGAGTACTGATAACGGTCTCTCAAAGATAGAATTGAACGGAAACCTTGAGTTTGAAATTACAAACTATGAAGTTACAGATGGGATAAGAAGTAACTCTATTCGATGTTCCGCAAGAGATTCAACTGGTAACCTTTATTTTGGAACTGCAGATGCAGGGATTGTTAAATATCAAAAAGGGAAGTTCTCATTTATAAATATTTCACATGGATTAACATCCAACAATATTTATTCTTTGATTTTTGATAATGAAGGAAGTCTGTGGGCTGGCAGCGAGAAAGGAATAGACAGGATTGTTCTTGATGAGCATTCAGCAGTTAAAGGTGTAAGGCATTTTGGCAAAGCGGAAGGGTTTGTTGGAATAGAAACCATTCAGAATGCGGTTTGCAAGGATCATGAAGGTAATATATGGTTTGGCAGTATAAAGTCTGCAACAGTATTTAATAATTCAAAAGAGCTTCCTGTAAAGCGGCCGTTAGTGCATATAACAGGAATGAATTTATTTTATAATGAGATAGAGAATACGCCTTTTGTAAAGAAACTTTTAAAATGGTATCCTGTTCCTGAAGATCTTGTCCTGCCTTATGACCAGAACCATCTCACTTTTGAGTTTATCGGAATTGAACAGGTAAATCCTGAAGCTGTTCAGTATAAATGGAAACTAAGCGGCTTTGATCATGATTGGTCTCCTGCTTCACAGAAGAGAGAAGCTGTTTATTCTAATTTGCCTGCAGGAGATTATATATTTGAAGTAGTTGCTGCCAATGAACTAGGGCATTGGTCTGGAGTGCCGGCTAAGTTCCATTTTGTTATTAATCCTCCATTCTGGAAGACCTGGTGGTTTACACTTATTATTCTTATTGCTTTAACAATAGTATTGTGGTTGGCAACTCGGTATGCGCTAAGTCGCTTACATGAACAGAATGAAAGAGAGAGATTAAAACTTGAAACCGACAGAAACCTGCTGGAACTTGAGCAAAAAGCTTTGCGTCTGCAAATGAATCCTCACTTTTTATTTAATTGTCTGAATTCTATAAAAGGCCTTATTGCAGAAGGTAAAAACAATGAAGCAAAGATCTATCTATCTAAGTTTTCCAAGCTTATGAGAACCATGCTGGATAATTCAATGGATTCGATCGTAAGTTTGGAAAATGAAATAGCTTCATTACAAAATTATGTTGAGCTCGAAAAGCTTAGCAGGGAAGATAGATTTGAGTTTAAAGTTGAAGTAGAAGATTTGATAGATAAAGAGTTTACAGGATTACCACCAATGTTAATACAACCATTTGTGGAAAATGCTATTATCCATGGTCTATCGGTAAAGTTAACAAAGGGACTGGTGGTTGTTTTATTTAACATGGAGGGGGAGTATTTGAAATGTTCGATCGAAGATAATGGGGTAGGAAGAGAAAAGGCAAAGATGCTGGAAGATGAATCAATCACGAAGCACAAATCTGCAGCTATTTCCGTAACTCAGGAGCGCTTAAATATTTTGAATAGGAACTTGAATCAGAAAGAAACTAAAATTCTGATTACTGATCTTAAAGATCAGAATGACCAGCCTTCAGGCACCAGAGTAGAATTATTTATTCCATTCCAGCAATTATGATAAAGGCTTTAATTATTGATGATGTAGAGAAAGCCAGAGTGGCTTTAAGAAGTGATATTAAATCATACTGCCCTGAAGTTGATGTAATAGGAGAGGCAGACGGTGTCGAAATCGGCATGAGGTTGATTAAAGCAGTATCTCCTGATGTTGTTTTTCTGGATATAAAAATGTCAGATGGCAGTGGTTTTGACCTGATAGACAAACTGAAGAAAGAGAATATCATTAATTTTCAAGTCATATTTACGACAGCATATAACGAATTTGCAATCAAAGCTTTTAAGTTCAGCGCTATAGATTACCTTCTTAAACCTGTGGATCCGGACGATCTTATGCAGGCTGTAAAGAAAATTAGAAAAAGCGAATCTAAAGATCAGCTCTCTGAAAATCTTAATTTGCTTCTTGAGAATATAAAAGGCATGCAGACTGTCGGTAAAAGGATTGCTTTGAATAGTATTGACAAAGTTCAGTTGGTTAATGTTTCAGATATTATTCAGTGTGAATCACAAAAAAACTATACAATATTTTATTTGCAGAATCATAAACAAATCCTTGTAACGAAGACTCTAAAAGAGTTTGAAGAAATGCTTGAAAGCGATGGCTTTCTACGTGTTCATCATTCGCATTTAATCAATCTAAAACATTTAAAGGAGTATATAAAAGCTGACGGAGGCTATGCTGTCATGTCTGATAGTTCACAAGTTCCTGTTTCTGTAAGAAAAAGAGAGCAGTTACTCCGAATTTTAGGGGTATAGACCCTAAAGGCAGGCGGCTTATGGGGGAAAGTAAAAGATAAAATAGATTCTATTTTTATTGTAACAAAATTGGATATTGAGCGACTATATATAAATAATGTTTTCTTTACTTTTTTTCGAAAAAAAATAATATGAAAAAAAATACTTTTTTATCAACCGTTTCATTAATAATGTTTTTGATTGGTGGTTTTATTTCTTGTAAACATTCTAAAGATCCGATGCCCGAAAATGATCCTGGCGTCGAAAAAAGATTTCTGACAATAAGGCAAGATGCTTCAAACGATGGTGATGCCTATATATATAAGGCAATTCCCGACATAAGTGCTTTTCAGTCACTATACAATATTCAGGCAAACTGGACCCGCTTTGGAGAACCAACTCTATATCGTTCTCTCTTAAAATTTGACCTTTCCTCAATTAAGAATAATGAAGAAATTAAATCAGCCAAACTAATCATAACAACCAGACCACAGCAAGCTGAGGATGAGGTTTCTCCTGATATTACAAAATCTGTAAATAACAATTTTCAACTATGTCTTATTAAAAATTCATGGGACATCAGAACTGTATCATGGAACAACCAGCCTGTATTTTCGGTATTACCAGATGAATCACAAGTTTTTTTAATACCCCAGGCAATTACGTCAATAATGGAATTCGATGTAACTGATTTACTAAAGCAAACAGCTGGTAAAAAGAAAAAGTTTGATAATAATGGCTTACTGATGAAAATGGCAGTGGAGGCAGAAGCACCGCCATACGAAGCTTTTGTATTTTATTCTATGAATGCAGAACATTCAAAACGCCCATATTTAAAGCTTGAACTAGAAACGGTAAAATAACAAGAAATTAACCTTCAACTTTTATTTTTAAACTTTTAACTTTAAAAATACACTTAATCATTTTTTCCATACAGTTAATAACCGGACTATTCCGGTTATTTTTTTGCCCCTGATTTATAGAAGCCATTTGTATAGTTTTAGGTTTTACTTAAAAGATAAACATATGAGTAAAACTATTAACTTCTGGTTTGCAATTATATTTTGTTTCTGCTTCAATAACGGATATTCCTGTATTAATGAATATGAAGAGGATTATACAACACTGAATGGTTCTTATAAGCATATTACCAAAGAATCAGAAGGGTCCGATGGTTATTACTTTTATAATGAAACAGATAAGTTTGCTTTATATGATCGGATACGTGCATTAAAAGAAAGAAAAGATTTTAAAGGCAAATCAGATTACGCTGTTGTATTAATGAGGCTGGGCGAGCACAAAGAAGCCCTGAATGTTTTGGAGTCCTTGATTAAAGATCATCCAAATGAATATAACGTTGTTGTAAACTTGGGAACAGCTTATGAACTGAATAATAAACCGGAACTCGCTCTCAAATATATAAGCAAAGCCGTCAAGCTAAATCCGCTTTCTCACAATGAATCTGAATGGATCCATGAGGAAATACTTAAGGCAAAGATAGCTTTGAAAACAAATCCGGATTATTTGATGCAAAATAGCATTCTTAATCTTCAGATACCACATGACATTAAAGCATATTATAAATCATTGGATGAAAAAAAGAAACTACAGTTATTTGAAGTAAAGAATCAATTGTTATGGCAGTTGAAGGAGAGGATTTCTTTAGTTGCTCCTCCTGATCCAATTGTAGCTGACCTCCTTTTTGATTTCGCCAACCTTATAGCTATAACAGAATCTATAGAGATTGCTATTCCCCTTTACAATCAATCATTACGATATCTTCCCGATAACTTTAATGAAATCCTTGAAAGACGTGATTCATTAATCCGCATGACCTATTGGACCGGTCTACGAAGATATGCTTACCTATTGTCTGTGATCTCATTTCTGGCTATGGTTTTATTCTTTTTCATTAAAAGAAATAAGAAGCTGAAAGCTAAGAAGGAGTTGACAATGCAAGCTATAGAAACGTTATGAAGAGAAAGCTCTTATGTGAAATTCATCCTTTTTTGTATTACTTATCAGTAAGGGAAAAACGATTAAGAAGATATATAGACTGGCATTTTGGTAAAAGAGAATATGCTGGGATATTATCTCATTATAATCTTCCATACCGTGTGAAAAAGCATCAGTCTGTACTTATCAGGAAATTGGGTGATTCTGAAATGGTATTGCAATATAATAAAGTCGAAAACATTAGAATTGCAATTAGGAATATCAATGGAGTTGTAATAAGACCTGGAGAGACATTTTCATTTTGCAGGCTTGTAGGTAATCCTACATCAAAGAGAGGTTTTCTTAAGGGAATGGAGCTTTCAAGAGGGGAGGCCAGGGCAGGAGTTGGTGGAGGGATTTGTCAAATAGCTAATTTGATTCACTGGCTTGTGTTGCATAGTCCACTTACTATTACTGAAAGACATCATCATAGTTTCGATCCTTTTCCTGATGATGGGCGTGTTTTGCCTTTCGGAAGCGGAGCCTCCGTGTTTTACAACTATATCGATTATCAGTTTGAGAATAGAACATCGCATACTTTTCAGTTAAAATTGTGGCTTTCTGAAAAGCTTCTTGAGGGTGAACTAAGAATAGATGAAGAACTTCCTTTTGCCTATCACATTTATGAACGAAATCATGAGTTCTTAAAGAAGGATAAAAAATATTATAGAAAGAATGAAATATGGAGAAAGAAAATCGATAAGCATAGAGGCGGCGTACTTTTGCATGATGAACAGTTATATCAAAATTTTGCCGAAGTAAAATACATACCTGAAATATTTAAATCTGAAAGTAGCTTATGAAAATATTAATAATGCCTTTGATCTTGGTCTCTACTATTCTTAGCTCCATGTTTTTTATTGTCAAAAATAAAGGTCAGGATAAAATCAAAAATATCAGGATTGATAAAGTTCTTGTGTTAAAGTCCAAACGAGAAATGTATTTGCTTAGCAATGGCAAAAAGATTAAAACTTATAAGATAGCCTTGGGAGATAATCCTATTGGTCATAAAGTGCAGGAAGGAGATGAGAGAACTCCGGAAGGAAATTATGTACTTGACTGGAGAAATAATAAAAGCTCCTGTTATAGATCCATTCACATCTCTTATCCCAATGCAGTTGATGTAAAAAATGCAAAGAAGTTAAAAGTATCTCCAGGGGGAAGCATCATGATACATGGACTGCATCCTTCCATTAATTGGATGGGAAGCTTTCATACAAAGCAAGACTGGACAGACGGTTGTATTGCAGTATCTAATGATGAGATGGATGAAATATGGGATTTGATTAAATATGGAACACCAATAGAAATAAGAAAGTAATATTTTTTAGGGGATCTGTTGATTTAAGAGGTTCTATTTTTAGAACCTCTTATTTTTTTGCTTTTAAGATTTCAAATTCATGAGCGACATAGCCACCATTATTATCAAATAAGGTGAGCTTATGTTTACCTTGTAGAGGATTTACAGCTATTTCATGTGCATCATTTGTTGTGCCGATAAATTCTTCATCGAGATGCCAGTACAGAGTTTTTCCAGAACCTTTTATGTTAGCCTGAAGTACTACCTTTTCGGTGCTTCCATCAAGATTGACGGGAATGTAAATCTTGGAATTTTTATTAGGGTAAATGATTTCAGGTCTTTCTTCATCTGAAGATATTTCTGAGCAATCTGTTTTATATGGAGGAAGAGTGATATAATCTGCATTCTTATTTTTATAATAATATTCTTGAATCGGGGGCAAAACAAACCAGGATTTAGTCATCATCTCTGAGGGTGAATAACAAGATCCTTTTACCTGATAATGTTCAGTATTATCCATAAAAATTTGTTTGTGATAAGGACAGGTGCCTGTTCTGGTTCCAGCTTCCGGAGCTGAAATAGAATAGGAATCTGTGCAGTACTCACTTGCCTGATAGCCACTTTTTTTGCATACCTCAATTTTGACCATTTCTTTCTCAGGCATGTCAAACCAGTTGTGGTCAGTTTTTAAAGCATTAAATAAATCGAACAATACCGGGGCAGCGGCTGTAATGCCGGTGAGCATAGGTCGTCCTTCTCCACTTGCGTTTCCAGCCCATATAACAATAGTGTATTGAGGAGTGCATCCTACTGCCCAGGCATCTCTGAATCCAAAGCTTGTTCCTGTTTTCCATGCAATCTTATTTGTATTCTCATATGCCTGCCAGTTGCTTTCTATTGCAGGCCTCACCACATCCGCCATTGCTTCAAATGTATACCAGATAGCAGGTGGGGCTATTTCATATCTTTTATTATTTGCTCTTGAATCTGAGATTTCTTTCTTGCTATAGTTGATTGTATATCTATTTGCATAGTGACTATTATAAAGCTTATTAGAAAGATTGGAGTAAATCAATGCAATGTCTTCAATGCTCGCTTCCGCACCCCCAAGTATCAGTGACAATCCATAGTGTGACGAATGCCTGTTCAAAGTTCCCATCCCTAAAGCTTTAAGGTTTAGCATGAACTTTTCTGTCCCATACTGATCGAGCATATGTACAGCAGGAATATTCAGAGATTTGTATAATGCAATATTGGCAGGTACTGCACCATCATAATTTTTGTCAAAATTTTTGGGAGTAAATCCCCCGAAATTACATGGAATGTCAGGAAGGAGCGTGTGAGGCAAGATGTATCCATCATTCAGCATCATAGCATAAAGCAAGGGTTTTAATATGCTACCTGTACTTCTCTGAGATGTAATCATGTCTACAAAGCTACCATCTTTATTTAAGTCTGCACCTGAATTCCCTACATAAGAAATCACGCTACTGCTCTTGTTTTCAATTATCAGTGCAGCAATATTTTCAATACTGTTTTCACTTAATATTGCATGATGTTTGTCAAGAATTTTCTGTGTGCATTCCTGAATGTTTTTGTCAATTGATGAGTGAAAAATGGAAGGTTCACTTTTAGTATATTTATTTTTTATTCTGATACGTTCAGCAAAATGGGGAGCTCTGTCCACAAGCCTGACAGGCTTTTCTGGTAATGTTTCCTGTTGAGAAAGTACGCATGTCAGGGAATCAATTACTCCGTTTTGCTTGAGTTTCTCAAGCAGGCCATCTCTTTTTACTTTCAGAAGTTTTCTGTTTTTTCCAGGATGTATCAATCCAGGAGCATTTGGTAATACAGCAAGAGTTGCAGATTCAGCCCAAGTCAGTTGCTCAGATGATCTTCCGAAATATTTCCATGCTGCTGCTTCCACCCCAACAACATTTCCTCCAAATGGTGCATGAGAAGCGTAAAGAGCCATAATTTCACTTTTTGTATATCTTATTTCCAGTCTGGTGGCAAGTATCACTTCTATGATTTTTTCTTTGATGGTTCTGGACTTACCTTTTCTGGATAAACGTATTACTTGCATGCTGATGGTGCTGCCTCCGCTTACAATAGATACTTTTTCGACATTAGATTTAAAAGCTCTGAATATTGCAATGATGTCAATACCTGGATGACTATAAAACCTTTTGTCTTCAAAGGCTATTAATGCTTTGCTGAATTTGTCAGGCGCATTTGCAATGATTGGGAATCTCCATTGCTGATCTTCTGCTATTCTTGCACTTAATAAAAAACCTTTTCTGTCTGTTATTACTGTTGCTACAGGATCAGTGAATAAATCCTCAGGTAGACAGTTGATATAGAGAAATGAGATGATAAGAAGCAGTATAATTAAAATACTGCTCTTCTTTGTTGGCAACTTGGAGTAATTCATATTATTGAATAGAATTATTTTTTACCACTTGTACCCATTTCCCGGCTTTCAATGCCCGTATGGAATGATCATACATGGCTTCCGCATAGACAGAAGGATGATAGTATTTCCCTTCATAACTGGCATTTAACATTACTGTGAATGTTTTAGTCTCCTTTGCTTTTAAATCAAAGAAAATGTTGACTCTGTCATCTCTTATGTCCTGATAAGTATAACTGGAAGATTCTTTTATTCCTGAATGAGACATTCTGTTATTATGAATCTCCCATCCGGATGGGAAAGCTGCAGATAGAGCAATATTCTCATAGTTACCTTTAATGCCAGGGTTCTCTAAAGTTACTCTTGCAATAAAGTCCGTTCCTTGAGTCAGATTCAAAATATTGAGCAGTTTACCATCCATGGTTGTATATTGTATATCCATTTTAATATTCATTGCATATTCAATAGGTTTATCTTCTGATGGAATTCCTTTGGTAGTGTATTTAATGTATAAATTTCGTTCTCCAGAGTTATTTATTTCTAATCCAATGCTGTTGTCATTTTTGAATCTGTTCTGCCATATCAGTTTATTACTTATAATTTTTTCAGTATATCCTGAATGTGTATAGGTAAATCTTGTCATTCTATCCTGTCTGTTTTTCTCTGCATAGTTAGCCAGAGCTAAAAGACAATAAGAAGTTTCCTGGGTATTTAAATCTTGTTTAGAAGACAATGTTGATGTTATTTCTGATGCTAAAGTATTTGTAGACTTATTGTCTTTAATTTGATTCAGCGTATAAAGCATAATGGCTTTATCTCTGATTTCAGATCCATAGGTATATGAGTGTTCCTTTGTTCTTGTAACCTTAATTTCAATTCCTTTTAGCATTTGTACAGCCAGTTCTTTCTGGCCTGACAGATAATAGGCGGAATACAGAAAGCATTTGGCAATAGGTGATTTTGGAGCGTTTATCCTCATTCTATTCATTGAGCCCATCTCAGGTGATTTGCATAATGCAAGAAGGTATATTCTATAGGCTTGAATTTCTTCATCAGAATTATCCGGATAGTTCTTTACAGTTTCACTGATGTATTTGATCCATTTCGTTTTAAAGTTGAGAGGTAGTGTATATCCGGATTTTTCTGCTTCCAGCATAAAATGGCCGGCATAACAGGTCCCCCAATTATTGGTTTCATTCTGTCCTGGCCAGTATGAAAGGCTACCATCAGTCAGTTGAAAACTTTTAAGTCTTTGAATGGCAGCGCGGATATTTCGTTCAACTTCTTTCTTTTGTTCTTTTGTTAGATCAGTAAGTTTATGAAGAGATAATTGAGGAAAAACAGAAGATGTAGTTTGTTCAATACATCCGTAAGGATAATGTATCAGATAGTCCAGTCTGCTTTGGAGGTTTAGAGGAGGCATTGATGATATTTCAAATATACCTTCATTTGTTCCTTTTATTCCAATAGGAGAGGAGCTTAGCTTCCAGGATTGACCTGGTTGTAAGACTTTTTCCCAAGGTTGTTCGACAAGTGGATTTGGGCTTCTTACATTTATTTCTGCTGTATACTCGGCTGTTTCTCTGCCAGATTTTGCAAGTACTTTTATTTTGGCAACTCCTGTTTCATTACTGACTTTTAATGGCAGATAAACCAATTGTTCTCCGGGATATGAAAAAGGTATACTGACTGAAGATTTGGAGGCTTTAATCAGTTCGTTTGTATAGATTTCTAAATTTACATTCTTCAGAGATGCGTCCTTTAAAAATATAGATATCGGGAATGAAGTCTCTTCGTTTGGACTAAGTATTCTTGGAAGTGTTCCCAACAGCATTAATGGTTTACTTACTTCGGATCTAATTTCTGAACTTCCATAAGTACCTTCATGAGCAGCAATTACCATTGTCTTGACCGATCCAATATAGTTTGGCAACTTTACTTTATGGTTTTTAATTTCCCCTTTTGAGCAATGAAATGGGCCAAGAAAAATTACCACAGGTTTAAATCTATTTGCCTTTGCTGCATCCAGAGGACCATTACTGCCATCTCCTCCAATAGATATGATGTTTCTATAATGTAATGCATCAGCTGCAATTACTTCATTATACATATCCCATGTTCTTACATCCAATGCTTGCTTTTGATTAAAGGCAGTCCAGATATCCGGGGTTTTATAGCGTGTAAGGTCTAATAATCCTTCATCTACTATGGCAACAGTATAGGTCATAGGAAGATTATTTTGTTCTTGTATCTTAATATTCACTTCCTGCTCAGGTTTGAGTTTTTCAGGTATTGAAATGATTGGATGCAACTGTGTTAAAGGGTTAATAACTTTAATTGGCAGAATACCATACATTCTGACCGGCAGGTCGTTTGCAGTTTGTCCATGTGGCTGAATCATCGTGATATGCGCATATACATTGGGTGCCATCATACTTTCAGCGGAAAACGTATATTGAGTTATTCCTTTCTTAGCCTTAATCCAGTATGTCTTTAATACTTTAGTTCCTGATTCCAGACTTAGCAATGCAGAACCTGCATATGGAGAGGGAATGCTGAGTGTGATGTTTTCACCTACAGTATAAACGTCCTTGTCCATGCTGAAGTTAAGCATCTTTGTGCCTTCCGGATTATCAGATGATTGTCGGTCAGTCCATCCTTGTGACTCGAAGTAAATGATTTGTCCTGAACTATGTCCACCTTCTGTTGTTGCTTTAATAAAATACCTTCCCCATTCAGGAGCATCCAGATTAAGTTTCCAAACGGAATGACCATTTATTGTAATGAGTGTATCTGTTAGTATTGGTTCAGAAAATAGTTTTCCATTGTAGGAGAAATCATCATTATCTGAAGATTCCCACCACCATCTCCAGCTTGTCTTATAAAGCTGCATGATCACTTTTTTACCTGAAACAGGTGAGCCTGAAGAATTGATTGTTACAATATCTATCAGATTATCCTTATTCATGAAAAGAATCTGATTCTGTTCTGTTTTAGGAATATGAATACCTGTGTATGTTTGGTATGGATAAACAGTTGTGCTGAAGTAGTCTGTACTAAAAGAGCCTCCTGGTTCAAATACTTTCGTCTTAAAGGTAGCACGGAGCACTCCGGTAGCTAATTCATTAGTTTCCAGACGAGCTTTTATTTCTGCCTTGCCATTTTCATCAATGGTCCCTTTGAATATTTCTTTCCTCTCTGATTGAAATTTTTTATAAGGATCGTTGAAATTATATGCTTTATATTTCTCGAATTGTGCATGACTTTCTGATAAGATCATGCTAACATCGGCCTTCATATTTTTAGCAATACTTCCATGAAGCCATCTTGCAGAAAGAGTTCCTTGGATTTCTTTATCTGAAGGGTGAAATGAATCCTTATTCAATTTCAGATCTATTTTTAGTCTGTTGGGAATGATGGATTCTATTTTAATTGTTTTCTCATATATAGAACCACCTACAATTACTTTGGCTGTATAGCTACCAGTTTTTGCTTCATCATCAGTTTTTGTATGAAATGTATAAATGTTATTTAAAGATGACGTCTTTACTATTCTTTGCACCATTTCCAGCTGAGGGTCATATAATTCAAAAACCACAGGATGTCCGGGAGGAAGTGATTTCTGAAGGTCTTCAAGGATAAAGTTCAGAAATAATGAATCTCCTGGTCTCCATACATCTCTTTCTCCGAAAATAAAACCCTTTACACCCTTGATATATTTATTTCCTTCAATATTAAATCTACTGAGTGATAAAGAATTGTTATTGTCTACTTTAAGATATCCTCTTTGTTTACCGTGACTAGCGACAAGAAGAAATGGTTTTCTGTCTGCATTGAGGTTTGCAATGCCATTTATAGTAACTGATGAAGAGATTAACTGTTGTTGATAATCGTATAGTTCAAGTTTTACACCGGAAAGGGGAGCTGTAGAAAGCAGATCATTTGCGGCAGCCAGCATTTTGCCTTCAGATCCTTTTTTTGCTATTAGACCAATGTTGCTTGCCAGAATGTTTTTAATTATAGCTTTATCAGTTGAACAATATTGCTGTTCACAGGGCGTGTATGAATTTCCATAATAATAAGACCAATAATTTTCGCCATATTCATAACCTGGTTCATTCCACGATTCTGACATCTTTAGCATGTCTCTTTCCCCATCATAAGATGTATCGGAAGTGTCTGTACAAGTAAATAATGAATAGGATTTTTTAAATCCAATAGCTACCTGATAAATTGCCCCAGGTTCTGTCCTGAATATTTTACTAAGATCAATTGTATGTTTGTTCCAGTTTTTTAAATCAAGGCATTTGTTTTGATTTAATTTTATTTTCTTTGAAACAATGAACGTTCCAACCCTCTTAAGCTCTTCAGCTCCGCTCAGGTTATTGATCTGTAGAAACTGGGGAATATTGTTCTCAGTTATTTTTATGATTCTTATATCAACTGCCGAAAGGTTGATTGCTTCAAAAGTAAAAGGAAGAATATCTGATTGAGGAAGAATGGTGCCTTGTCTGACTTCTTTTAGCTGAGGGTAGGGTTCTTCAAAGATCAAGTCTTTTGAAACCTTTTTCATAGTCAGCATTCCTTTATTGCTTGTTATGCCAGCTTCAACAGTTATTCTGATATTTCCAGAAATTCTTTTTCTCGGATAAATTAATATCTTGTTATTGTCAATTACAGATTTGAATTCAATGCCGGATATGCTGATGAGGCCTTGCAGATCCTGATTAACTTTTAATGGATCTGTGAATTCAAGCATTACAGATTGTTCTGGATAAGTATGATTTTCTGTTTTAATCAATGCAAAATTATCTAAGGGTTCCAGACGAATTACTTTTCGCCCGCTGATGAGCGTATCATCTTCATATTTATTCCAGGAGACAACAATGTTAGAAGTCTTGTTTTTTCTCAAAAGACTGTCAATGACAAATCTGAATTCGGTGCCATCTGCCGAGTTATGCCATTTTATTTCTCTCGCATTACCATTAAAGGAAACTTCAAAAGCCTCTTTAATCCTGTAAAAACGTTCATAGTCTGAGGTTTTAACAATGCCTTCAATCTTTTGCCAGTGTGGATTTTCCGGATCCATTGCTGTTGGATTTGTAATGTCAACTCTTATGGAGTTCTTTCTGGTTTTGAATTTGAATTGAAAAGCACTGAGAGAATCAGGAATGTTTGGAATGAGTTTTTTAAGGTCAACGGTGGCTTCATAGACTTCATTTTCCATGAATCCATAATCAGGGTTAAATTGAAGTGTTCTGGTGTCTATCCATTTAACTTCGCCATATGCATTAGGTGAAAAACTTAAAATCGAATTCTGGTATTTTGAAGATAGGTCTCCATGTTTAACAACTTCATCCACAAATCGGATTGTGATGGGAGACTTTTTAGAGATTTCACCACCGGTATAAGCGGAGATGAATTTTGCATAAGAATCTACAGGTTTTGAAATTTGATTCTTCCTGTTTGGTAGATAGGCAAATACAGAAATGAAAAATAAAGTAATGATTGTGATAACACCTGGATGTTTCAGCACATTGAGTTTCATACAAAATCGGGAGTTTTAAAAGACACTGAAAAAGTACCTCTTTAGAATTCCCTTTTTATTAAAAAATAGTAAGTGTAGTTAGTGAATGATTAAGTGTATGAAAAGACTGATTAATTAATGTTTAACAAACATACAAGGACTTAACAAAATTGCCATTTTGATCTTTGTGAACGACTCTTATTGCCAGTTTATAAGGGGAAGGCTCCTTTTTCCATTAATATTCCACAAACCAATCTGAACTCCTTTATAATGCTTGCATTTATTTACCAATGCAATCTGAAGCCCTTTTCCCACTGTGGATCTGTTTCTGACAGCAGCAATACATACCCCTTTCATGCTATATGAAAAATTGCTTATTCCTGAAATAGAAAAGCCATTGAGTTCATTGACCATTGTATTTCCTCCACCTATGTTTACTCCGTTAATTTTTGCCTCTAGCACAGAACCAAGCGCACTAATATTTAATCCATTTATAGATGTCTCCCATTTATTTGCAATGATATTATTATAATATTCCAGGCTATCTTCATGGGGAAATTTCTCTAAAAAGTTTGTAAGCCAAATCATCGCAAAAGGATTGATTTCTATTGCTACCCCTTTAACTATCAAAGAATCTTTTTCGTCGAATCCGATATTTTTAATGTTATCAGTCATTATACCAAATGCAACTCCGGCAACTTCATCTACTTCACATGGTGTATACCAGATACCTTTTTTCTTTTTATATATTTTGTTTTCTTCTTTTTGAATTGGCTTAAAACTGATACAACCCCAGTAATAATAGGTTATTCCGTTTTCTTCATACAGATAATCAATGCCTTGTGAAGTCTGGTAAGGAACAACTTCGTAAATCTTAGGGTCATTGCTATAGACTTTTATAAACTGACTTTCGATTCGGCAATTTGAAGAGTCTTTTATATACTGAAATTTATAATTATCAAAATGAATCTTATTATAAAGTCCAAGGGACCTGTCAGAAATAAGCTCCATGACTTCAAGCTCAGAGGTATGTATCGTAATTGTGTCGAATTCAAAAGAATTCTTTTTGGCATAGTTCTGATTAATTGCATTTGTAAAGCTCAATGTATCTGGCTTTATTTCAATTAATCTGCCCAGAATAGCTTCTCTGTTCTTAAATTTTATATTGTAAAGACAATTGGCATACAGGTAATATTCTTTTTCACCGAAAACGGAGGAGATATTAAATGAGTCCTTTCGAGCTAATTTTAATGACCAGCATTGATTGGCCTGGAGAGAAAAACAAATAGTGACTGAAAGAATGCAAATCAGAAAGAAGTTTTTCATAGAATATATCTTGTTGATTTATAGCAAAATTACCTGTTTGAAATTTTCAAAAAATCAGTTGATAAGCTTTCAAGGACTATTATTTTTGTATTGGACATTTGTAATTATTTGTATATTAGTTTATTATATGACCTTATGCGTGCTTGAATAAAATGGACCTTATCGTTGAAATTATTGAAACTTTGTCGCCAGACGATAGGAAGGATTTTTCAGTTTTCCTGAAAAGACATAAAAACATTAAGGACAGGAAAGATTTGGAGCTTTTTGATCTTCTTTCTCGAAAGGGAAAAATCAAAAGAGATGATTTGCTTTTAAAACTCTATCCGGGAGATAAAAACCTAGAGGCTTATCATGCCACCCGGAAAAGGCTTATACGCCAGTTGATGGAGTATCTTCAGCTTAAGAAAAAGAAAGGAGAAACTGTATCGGAAGGATATATCCTGAATCTTATTTCCACTGCTGAATATCTTTTGGATAATGAGAAACTTGAAGCTGCATGGAACATGCTGAAGCAAGCAGAAGAGCTGGCCAAGAAGGCGGAAAATTATAGTATCCTGAATACTATTTTCAGTATCGAAATTGAAAATTCTCAGCGTGAATCTGCTCCTGATCTTAAAATATTATTGGAACAGAAAAGAAAGTATCAACAACTTGCAATTGAAGATGATAATGCAAATATCGCAAATCAGCTCATTCGATACGAACTTAATAAGTCTTTAAGTACAGGCAAAGAGATTAATATTGACGCTATTATTAAAGACGTTTTAAAGCAATATGGCCTGGAAGATATTGTTATTCAAAGGCCAAGGCTTATGTACAATATAGTCTCTATAACACGCTCTGCAGTGCTGGCAGGCAAACAGTTTTATACTTTTGAACCATATCTTATTGCAAAGTATAATGAAATTGAAAAAGGTACTGGTTTTAACAAATATACCCATTTTTATAAGGTAAATTTTATGTACATGATAGCTCATGTACTGTATAGAAATAAAAAGTTCGAGAAGGCAGAAAGTTATTTAAAGCTTCTTTACGGAGGTTTGGAAGAATATAATAGAAGTCATTATTCTTTACTTTATCCTAAGTATGTGTTGCTATTAGCCGCTGTTTGCAATTATTCAGGAAGAAGTGCTGCTGCTATTGAGCTGTTGGAAAAGCTTGTGAATAACAAGAAAATAAAACTGAATACAGCTCAGTTATTGAATGCCTATCTGAATCTCAGTACATACTATTTCCAGCAGGAAGCCTATCAGAAATCTATTCGTGTATTCCAGAATGTGCAGCATAGCGATCAGTGGCTTATGAGGGTAATGGGATTTGAATGGGTATTTAAGAAAAATATCATTGAATGTATTAATCAGTTCGAGCTTGGGAATTCTGATATAGTTGAGCAACGTTTAAAAGGCATCGATAAAAACTTTAAGGAGTATTTTAATAGAGATTTATATAGGCGGGTGGGAGTGTTTTTAAGTCTTGTTAGAAAGTTAAATGATAAGCCTGATATTGCTACAACTAAAGAGTTTCAGATTCTCGTTGATAATTCCTTTGAGTTCATTGATATTAATCGGGAAGACATTCAGGCTATAACCTTTTATGGCTGGCTCAAAGCTAAGATGCAGAGAAGGAAGTACTATGAGGTGTTGCTTGAACTTGTTAAAAACTGAAAGGATGAAGCTTAGAGCGGAAAGCAAAAAGCTTAAAGTTAAAAGTTAAAAGTCGAAAGTTTAAAGTTTGGAATATATATGTCCGATTTACAGTAGATAATAGATTCAAACAGCAAAACTAAAGTCCCTCTCCTTTAGGAGAGGGACTTTTAGGGTGAGGTTTTTTTTATTTCAAAAACCTCTTTAGTTCTGCCGCAGCGTGTAATACAAGAGATTTTGTTTCAGGTATCTCTGCAAGACCGTTCAGCATACCAAAGTCATGTATGACGCCATTATAGCGTATAGTAGTAACTTTTACTCCGGCCTCATCAAGCTTACGGCCATAAGCTTCTCCTTCATCTCTGAGGATATCGTTTTCAGCAACCTGAATTAATGCAGGTGGTAGCCCTTTTAATTGATCTTTAGTTGCCTGCAATGGAGAAGTATAAATCTCTTTACGTTGCTTAGGATCTTTGGTATAGAGATCATACATCCACATCATCAGCGACTTTGTGAGGAAGCGTTGTTCTCCAAATTGTTTATAAGAATCTGTTTCAAAATTTGAATCAACTATAGGCCACATAAGTACCTGTAGTTTTATATGCGGTCCTCCTTTTTCTTTAGCCATCAATGTTGTTACCGTACTCATATTACCACCGACACTATTGCCCACTATGGCCATATTGGTGCCATCAACATTGATCTCATCTCCATGTTCGGCAACCCATTTAGTAGCAGCATATATTTCATTGATTGCCTGTGGATATTGAGCTTCGGGTGTACGTGTATAATTCACAAATACAGCCGCAAATCCTGATAGTACTACCAGATCTCTTACCAAACGCTTATGTGTAGGAAAATCTCCAAGAATCCAGCCACCGCCATGGATGAACATGAATACAGGCAGTTTTCCTTTAACACTTTCCGGACGCACTATATTCAAATCAATCGTGAAACCATCTGCTTTGATTGTTTTGTCTGTAACTTCGATACCTGAAAGATCTACTTTAACAGATTTCTGAGCTTCTACCAAAACATTTTTTGCATCTTCATATGAAAGGCTTTCAACAGGAGGACCTCCTGAATTCAATGCCTTTAAGAAATTTTTTACCTCTTTTGTTAGACGCGGATCAACTGCATAATCCTCTTTCTCTTTTTCTAAAATTGTTGTACCCATTCCCACTTAATTAAAATTCAACTTCACCTCTATGCCTTACTTTACAGGTAAAGCATATTCATTATTTAAACCTTACCTTAATTTTAAATGTTCTGACTTGATTTTTCTACAACATAATGTTCGGAGCTTCATCTATTTACCTGAGCGATTATTTTTGGAAATCAAAATAGGACTTAATTATGTTTTCATTTTTCTTAAAGCAGTTTATTTCCTTTATTTTGCAAGAGATTATTGTGGAAATATGGATTCAATAACTCAGATAGTTTTAGGAGCAGCAGTAGGCGAAGCTGTTTGTGGAAAAAGAGCAGGAAACAAAGCGTTGTTATGGGGAGCAATAGCCGGTACGATTCCAGACCTAGATGTACTAGCAAGCCCTTTTCAGGATCTGGTAGAAGAATTGACTTTTCACAGAAGTATTACACATTCTATATTATTTGCAATTGTTGTACCTCCACTGCTAGCATATCTATTGAAGGCAATTTACAAAAGAGATGCTACAACTTTGATGGACTGGTTCTGGCTGTTCTTTCTTGGCTTTACAACGCATGCATTACTTGATTGCTTCACTACATGGGGGACTAAGATCTTTTATCCTTTTAGCGATTATGCCGTTTCCTTTCATAATATCTTTGTAATAGATCCTCTTTATACTTTTCCATTTATTTTATGTCTTATGCCAGTTTTCTTTTATAACAAAGAAGATAGAAGAAGGCGATTGTGGACCTATGCAGGTATAGGCATCAGCTCTGCATATATGATGATTACTTTGGTGGAAAAGTTTGCTGTCAACAAGGTCTTTGAAAAGAATTATAAAGATCAGCATATATCAGTTATAAGATATTCGACAAAGCCGACACCATTTAATACCCTTCTTTGGAACGCAACAGCGGAAGTAGATTCCGGGTATTACATAGGATATTATTCTTTATTAGATACGAACACCATAGTAAAATTTAAATACTTTCATAAAGATCATCAATTGCTTCATAGCTATTTGCATGATGAAAAGCTGCAAACACTGATAGGAATTACCGAAGGATATTATACTGTTGAAAAACAGAATGGAAGTTATATCATTAATGATCTTCGTTTTGGGCAGTTGGACGGATGGGGAGAAGGAAAGGAGGCATTTACATTTGCTTATAAAATAACTCCTGACAATAATACTTTGAAGTTTTCTCAAGCACCCAATAACCTTAAAAAAGCAAAATCTTTGATGGGGAAATTATGGAAACGAATTTGGGGAGAAAAATCTCAAGCAGGCTGAGTATCCTATAGAATAGTTAGGGTAATAAATGAGGAGATTAATTTTGTATTGTTTTAATTTTTTGTTTGATTATAAAAGGAGTATATGAGTTTTATGCTATTAAAAATTAGATAATAAGCTGAGTCTGAAATACATTTTTTAAATGGATATTTTTAAGAAAAATAAGCTCAAATCCTTTTCGTTTTCATAGTATCATTACCTACATTAGGTGCATAGATTGAAGCTTTGAAGAATGAGCTTTAACCAGTTTTTTTGTTTTTGGAATTTAAAGATGTACCACTATGAATATACAAATTCCTGAAAGCAATCTTAAGAGAGTCGTGATTATCGGCGCCGGTTTCGGCGGGTTAGCCCTTGCACGCGAGCTTGCTTCCAAAAATTTCCAAATTGTCCTTATTGATAAAAATAACTACCACCAGTTCCAGCCTTTATTTTATCAGGTAGCCACTTCGGGATTGGAGCCTAGCGCTATTTCATTTCCTTTGCGAAAGGCATTTCAGTCTTATTCGAATGTTCATATTCGTATTACTGAAGTAAAAGAGATATATGCTCAGAGCTCTGAAATAGTCACATCTCTTGGGACTCTTAAATACGATTATCTTGTACTTGCTATGGGAGCAGATACAAATTACTATGGCAATAGATCAGTGATGCAAAAGGCAATGCCAATGAAATCTGTTGGAGAAGCACTTGCCATACGTAATACTTTGTTGCAGAATCTCGAAGATGCCTTATCTGTTGAAGACCAAAAGGAAAGACAAAGACTGCTGAATATTGTCGTAGTAGGTGGTGGACCTACCGGCGTAGAGGTTTCAGGAACTCTGGCTGAAATGAAAAGGACAGTACTACCAAAGGATTTTCCTGATCTTGATTTTTCAGGAATGAATATATTTCTGATAGAAGCAGGGAAGAAGGTCTTAGGTCCTATGTCTTCCATAGCATCAGAGAAGGCTACAGAATATTTAAAGAAACTTGGTGTAATTGTTCATACAGGAATTGGAGTAAAAGACTTTGACGGGGAAACTATTTATCTGAGTGACGGTTCTACTATTGAAAGTAAGAATCTCATCTGGGCTGCAGGTGTCAGGGCCAATAGTATATTAGGTATTCCTGAAACATCTAAGCACAAAAACGGAAGGATTATCGTAGATAGGTATAACAGAGTGCAGAGCTTTGAGAACATCTTCGCCATAGGGGATCAGGCTTTTATGGAAGAGGAGAAGTTCCCAAATGGCCATCCTCAGGTGGTGCAACCAGCAGTTCAACAGGCAAAACTACTTGCCAAAAATCTGGTGAATGGTCAAAAAGGAAAAGCATGGAAACCATTCAGCTATAATGACCTTGGTTCCATGGCAACTGTGGGAAGAAACCTTGCTGTGGTTGACTTGCCATATGTTAAATTCCAGGGCTTTCTTGCCTGGTTATTCTGGATGTTTGTCCACTTGATGTCTATCGTTGGAGTTAAGAACAGACTTTTGATTTTTATCAACTGGTTCTGGAATTACCTGACATATGATCAGTCGCTTCGATTGATTATGAAGCCTAAGGAGAAGGAAGTGGAGTTTAAAGCTGAAAGCTGAAAGCTGAAAGCTAAAAACGGAAGGCCAAAAGCTTAAAGTCCTAAAAAAGGATTTGGGTATGAGGTTTATTAAGTTTAATATGTTAAGTTATAAGTTTTAAAATATACAGAATAAAAATCTAGAAGCTTAAATCGGCTTTTAAAAATAACATAGGAGTGCTTTTAAGCTGTTTTAAAAGTTTCCTTAAATGGGAAGGATATCAATATCCTCAACGGAAGGCTTTGTAAATCAATTTTTAGCTTTAAGCTTTTTGCCTTCTGCTTTAAGCTTAAAGCTTTTTTGCTCTTTCCGCTTTAAATCGTTAACTTGAACTGATTTAAATTGAGAAATTTTTATGAGTGATGATATTATCGCTAGTTTGAGAGAAGCGTTAAATTTTTCTCCTGAAAACCTGCCATTAAGAATATACCTCGCCGAGAGTTTGCTTAAACTGAACAATTTTGATGAAGCTGAGAAAGAGTTTAAGCTTGTTTTAAACAGAGCATCTGACAATGCAAAAGCTAAAATAGGCCTGGCTAAAATCTACTTAAGTCAGGGCAATTTTTCAACAGGTATAGTAGTGCTGGAAGATCTGGTACATTCAGAAAATGCTGATTCTGAATCTTTACTTTTATTTGCCAAACTTCTTCTTAAAGAAAACTCAATAGAGGAAGCTATGAAATACTATAAGCGCGTGCTTGAAGTAAACCCAGCATTACTGGATGAGGAGCTTGATAGTCTTAGAAATCCGAATCACTATTTTGCATCTGAAGAAGATGATTTTGTGGCAGAAGTGGAGAGGAATTCAATGCCTGTTGAAAGACCAAAAATAACGTTCGAAGATGTAGGAGGGATGGACCATGTGAAGGAGGAAATCAAAATAAAAATCATCCATCCAATGCAACATCCTGAGCTTTATAAAGCTTACGGTAAAAAGATAGGTGGAGGGATATTGCTTTACGGTCCTCCTGGTTGTGGGAAAACACACCTTGCAAGGGCTACAGCTGGCCAGGTCGATGCAAAATTTATTTCCGTAGGAATAAACGATATATTGGACATGTGGATAGGAGGTAGCGAGAAAAATCTCCATCACCTGTTTGAAATGGCTAGGCAAAATGTACCATGCGTATTGTTTTTCGATGAGGTTGACGCATTGGGTGCCAGTCGATCAGATATGAAGCAATCTTCAGGGAGACATCTGATCAATCAGTTTCTTTCAGAACTGGATGGAATAGAAAGTTCGAATGAAGGGCTCTTAGTATTAGCAGCAACAAATGCTCCATGGCACCTTGATTCTGCCTTCAGAAGACCCGGAAGATTCGATAGAATAATTTTCGTACAACCTCCTGATGAAGAAGGCAGAAACGGCATCTTAAAAGTTTTGCTGAAGGATAAGCCGCTTAAAGACATAGATTATAATAAGATTGCAAAAGAAACCAAAGACTTTTCAGGTGCAGATCTGCAAGCGCTGGTGGACTTTACAATCGAAGAGAAACTGCGTGAATCCTTTAAGACTGGAATTCCCGAACCAATAGAAACAAAAGATTTACTCAAAGCTTTAAAGAAAGTAATACCTTCTACTAAAGAATGGTTTACAACAGCAAGAAATTACGCTTTGTATTCTAATGAATCCGGTTTATACGATGATATTTTAAAGTATTTAAATATTAAGAAATGATCTTTAATTCCAGCGAGAGAGCAAGGTTACTGATAGATCAGAGGCGGTTTAAAGAGGCGGAAGATGAACTTAAAAAATGTCTGTCTTCTGACCCCAATAATCCTGAAGTTTTTTCCTTACTTTGCATCTGCAAGTGGCACGAAGGTAAGTATGATGAAGCTGAAGATTTTATAAAAAGTGCTATAAGTCTTGCTCCTGCAAATCCTTATCTTCTATATATTTATTCTAAAGTCCTGCTTGATCAGGATAAGCTTGATCAGGCTGAAAAATATATTATAGAGGCTATCTCCATAGATCCTCTGGTGGCTGACTTTTTTGGATTAAGGTCCTCTGTTTTTCTGCAAAGAAAAAATTGGGAGCTGGCGTTGCACTATGCAAACAAAGGACTTGCCCTGGAACCTGATAATCTCACTTGTCTTAATATCCGTTCTACTGCGCTCTTGAAACTTGACAGAAAGCAAGAGTCTTATGATACCATTCATGAAGCGCTCCATTATGATCCTGAAAATCCGATCACTCACTCCAACCTTGGTTGGGGATTACTGGAGAAGGGAGATCATAAAAAGGCTTTGGTTCATTTTGGCAAAGCACTTCAAATAGATCCTGAACTAGAGTATGCCAAGCATGGTCTCGTAGAAAGTCTGAAAGCAAGATATTGGATATACAGAATATTTTTGAAATATGCTTTCTGGATTGGAAATATGAAAAGTGGTGCTCAGTGGGGCATTCTCATTGGATTTTTCTTCGGATCCAAGGTATTAGGTTTTCTTGCAGACAGGTTTCCTGCTTTAAATCCATTCATACTTCCTTTTATTACGCTGTATATCCTATTTGCAATATCTACTTGGATCATCCGTCCAATTACTAATCTCTTTCTGCGTCTCAATGTATATGGGAGGTATGCTCTTACGCAAACAGAAATCCAAACATCAAACTTTGTCGGTATATCACTATGTATAGGTTTAGCTTCTTTACTGATATATCCTTTTTTTCTGAATGATCTGTTGCTGTTTACAGGAATCTTTGGTTTGTCTATGATGATTCCATTGTCTAGTATGCTAACCCCTCCTAAAAAGAATAATAAGAGAGTTCTTGTCATTTATACTTCAATACTTGCTCTGATTGGAATTACAGGTTTATTCTGTTTCGCATCAGGACTGGAAATAGCGCAAACTATGGGGTATATATACCTGATAGGTATTATGGTATTTCAATGGGTCGGTAATGCAATGATAATAGGACGATAAAAAAACACAATCCGGCCAGAATAAGCTCTGAACCGGATTGTTTCCATCCCTGAAATAAAATCTTATATATTAGCTTACGCTGTAGCCATATTTTTTAAAAACACTTTTTGCCTTTTCTGAAAAGAGGTATTTATAAAATAACTCTGCTTCTTTAAAGTTTTGTTCTTTACTCTTCTTTAAAAGAACTATTCCCTGTGCAATAGGACTATAGGATTTTGCATCAAGTTCAATCCATGTACCCTTGTTTGTCATCTCAGGACTTAATACTACTGATTTGGCAGTAAAGCCAAGGTCTGCAGCCCGGGATATCACATATTGATTTACCTGGGAAATGCTTTCTCCATTCACAATCCTGGGTTCAATGGTTTTAAATATCTTATAATAGTTCAGCACTTCAACAGCTGCCTCCCCATATGGAGCTAACTTTGGATTGGCAATAGCCACTTTATCAAATTTGTCTGATATAAGTATGGCCTTTATATTGCTCTTTTCTAGCTTACTCATTGACCATAATACCAGGCTTCCATAAGCATATACTTCCGGTTTCGTTACAGTAAAGCCTTCTTTATATAATGCCTCCGGAAATTGCATATCAGCAGAAAGAAAGATGTCAAATGGAGCACCTTCTTTTACCTGCGCTGTTATCTTCCCAGACGAGTTTATAATCAACTCCAGATTAATGCCTGTTTCCTTTTCGAAATTTTTTTCAATTTCTTTCATTGCAAACTGGGCATTGGCAGCAACAGCCACAGTTACTGTCTTCTGCGCAAAGCTATTGCAGGTCAATATTAATAGAAATAGTATATGAATATTTTTTTTAAATATCATTTTCATAGAGCTATTCCTTTTTGGGAATAATGATAATTAAAAAAAATCAAAATACTATTTTCGAAGATTGTTCCTGAAGAAATTCATTAAATGCTCTTTCCAGATTGTCGAACTCGTGAATAGCCTTTTCTCCTTCTTCTGTAAGAAATGCTCCTCCACCTTTTTTACCCCCGGTTTTGGTAGAAACCAGTTTAATAGCCGACATTGTATTCATAGAGTCAATAAGTCTCCACGCGTGTCTATAAGCCATATTCATTGATTTGGCAGCTTGGGTAATTGATCCGTACTCTTTAATTTTTTTCAAAAGTTCTACTCTTCCGGAACCTAAAAAGGCTCCATCTCCGCTTTGAACCCATATACGGCCACTCACCAGATAGTCTTTTTTCTCCATCGTCATAGTTCTGTAAACATAATGAATAAAAATAATAAGTAAAAATACTTAATTTAAAATTAAGTAAATAATAAGTATAAATACTCAATTTTTGATTTGAAGGTTAAAGAACTCCAGGGAATGCTCTTGTTTGTAGTTTGTTATGGGATTGTTTTTTGTATTAAAAATCTGAATCATCTACTACGGATGAAGATTCTTCCGAAATTTGCTGACTGATGATCATTTTGATTTTTTTAAAGATGAGGAGATTAACTAAGAGGTTGAATATCTAAAAATAGCATTCCAATAAAAGTTCCCGTCCTCCGTCCCTTGAGGGATTCATAATGGTTTATCACAACAATTTTTAATCCTTGAGACTTAATTAATTAGGAACAAATTAATTGGCTATGTGTAATAATCATGATCCTAATCACAGACATTCAATTCACTGTATTCTTGCTCCGCATATTCTCAGGGCCATCGTAAAAAATGGCACTTCGGAACAAAGGCAGAAAGCGATCACTACTCTTGCTAATGACAGTACTTTCAGGGCATTGAGAAATTATACCAATGCTACTTTAGCAGGAACTGGTCCAGTAACTATGATTAGTCCGGGTAATAAACAGAGAACTATAATAGATGCTAAGAACTTGCAGAGCACAGAAGGAAAAATAGTGAGGTTTGAAGGTGATCCTGCTACCAATGATCCGGCTGTTGATGAAGCATATGATGGACTTGGCGTTACGTATGATTTCTTCTGGAATATATTCGAAAGACATTCTATAGATGATGAAGGTATGCCATTGCAAGGTATTGTACACTTTGGGAAAGAATACAACAATGCTTTCTGGGATGGTCAGAAGATGACATTCGGAGATGGTGATGATGACCTCTTTAAGCGATTTACAATATCTCTCGATGTAATCGGACACGAACTTGCTCATGGCGTCACGGAAGATGAGGCTGGGCTTGTATACTTTAACCAGGCCGGAGCTTTGAATGAATCTATGTCAGATGTTTTCGGTTCGATGGTGAAGCAATATAAACTTAACCAATCATCAGATAAAGCGGACTGGCTCATAGGAGCGGAACTCCTTTCAGACAAAATAAACGGGAAGGCATTAAGATCTATGAGTGATCCTGGCTCTGCCTATGATGATCCTGTTTTGGGAAAAGATCCTCAGCCAAAGCATATGAATGATTTTGTGAATACATTCGAAGACAATGGTGGAGTTCATATCAATTCCGGCATTCCAAATCGTGCATTTTATCTGGCTGCAACCAGCATAGGAGGCTTTGCATGGGAAAGAGCAGGTAAAATCTGGTATGAAACACTTAAAGATGCGAGATTAAGAGCAAACACAGGATTTAAACGTTTTGCAAATCTTACAGTGTACAATGCAGTAAGGCTATTCGGACAAGGAAGTCAGGAAGAACAAGCTGTACTAAACGCCTGGAATGAGGTTGGTATTAAAACATCAGTTAAAGAACCATTGCAATATGCTCATTGAATTTAAATCAGATGGAGGGATTGCTTATTTCCCGGGATTGAACAGATCCAAACTGATTAATACAGACTCATTAAATAATGAGGATTCAATGAAAGCTAGGGAACTTGTGCATAGGTGCAGGTTCTTTAGCATTTCTTATAATGAAGTTCCTCAACGAGGTGCAGATAGAAAAACATATACAATCTCTGTGACTGATGGTGATAATAAAAATACCGTTAGAGTTTCAGATCCTATTGAAGATGAAGCATTAGGTGAATTGATAGGTTTTCTAAATAAGCTAAGCAAGAAAATCTGAAGTGTTTTCTTAATAAGAAGAATCAACCTTTTCAACTATTCATTGAAAGGAGCTTTAACTTTTTTACCTTATCAATATCCTTTCAAAAAACATCTTATTACCAACTGCTACCTGAATAACATACACACCTGGCTTAAATCGTTCTTTAATAGGTAAAACTGTTCTGGCAGATGTTATATCACATGTGGTTTTTTCATTATACTGTTTTTTTCCTTTTGAGTCAAACACCGAAATATGAACTCGCGGATCATCCACGTAACCAAGTAAGCTAAGAGTGATAATGCCTTTGTCAGTAGGGTTCAAATAGGCGAGAATTCTTGCAATAGTATCTGCTCCCGAAGCTTGTATTAATTCTACATTTTCAGTTTCTTCATAAGGTGTAATATAGGGAGAAAGCCTATTGCCCGGAATAGGCCGTTCCAGTGTACCATCTGGAAGCCTCCAGCCTACAGAGATATGATCGATCTTCAGACTTTCTTTGTGAAGGGCTTCTATATAGTATTTTTTGCCACCTTCGAGATATATCCCTTCAGATTTTTGTTCGGGAAATTTTGACCATTCCTGAAAGAAAGAGGATGTAGGCACATGAGCTATTTTTGTCTTATGTTCAAGACTGTCATCTTTGCTGAGCCACAATTCTCCTTGCTCATCTGAAGCAATCCAGAAATGGTAGATTCCGGAAATTGGAGGATAAACATATCCGCTTATTCTCGTGCCATAGTTGTCCATCAAATTTTCTGGTCCCTCGAATTGGCTTATTAGAATTTTTCCATTAGGAGGTAACTGGTATGGTATTTTATCTACTGTTGTTCCTCTCACGCTGGTCCAGAATTCCCGCAGAATATAGCCTTTGTTCGAATACACATTATGTGTATCCTTGAATGATGTAACCATCGTAATCTCTTCAAGGTACTGATCGTCTGAATTATTACTCAGATCCTTTGATTCAAAAGTAAAAT
Organism: Sporocytophaga myxococcoides DSM 11118; assembly: GCF_000426725.1. NCBI lineage: Bacteria > Pseudomonadati > Bacteroidota > Cytophagia > Cytophagales > Cytophagaceae > Sporocytophaga > Sporocytophaga myxococcoides. The sequence goes on from NZ_KE384560.1 coordinate 887,337, forward strand.
TGTTTGCCAGGACAGTATTTGCTTCTGGAACTGGTGTATAGACAGCTGTATATGCCATATTTTCATCAGGTGAAATTTTCGCCTGCTCTGATAAGCCTGCAGGCTCCCAGTGATCAAATCTATATCGAATCCCATCCATCGTTTGATCTGAAACACTACCGATAGTTCGATACATTCCTGCAATATCAGTAAAGCTATAGGGGGCGTCTACGATTGAGCCGTCCAGAGATATTTTTAATCCGGGAGGATTGGTTAGTAATTTAATCTGTACCTTTTTGGGAAGTATATCAACATATTTTGTATCTGTAAAACCGTCCTGATCTCTCACTGTTAATGACAGCCTGTAATAGGCTTTATCATCATAGATCTGTTGGTTTGGGACAATGAAGTAACCTTCTCTTATGCCTTCAGTTGTTATAATGGTTTTGAAGGATTGATCTTTTGAGTTTGCTTTATAATGAAATTCAAGCTTCCAAAGAAAGGAAGATTTGTTTAGTATACCATTTTCAAAATCATTTCCTCCTCCTAGAAACCTTATGGTATCTCCAATTCTAAATGTATTCCCAAACGTCGGATTAATAAGCATAGCATTGGGAGGAAAATTATCCGCAACCTCCAGCTTAACGGAATCACTCTTTATAGTACCGAAATCATTATTGATGTCGACAAGATAGTATCCTGTATCTTTCATCTGGACAATAGAAAGAAGCAAATTTCGGGATGTAGCTCCTTTTATGTTAATTCCGTTTTTTTTCCATTGGAAAGAGTATGGGGGCTTGTCTTCAATATCAACTGAAAACATTACATTGGAGGTCTTCGCTGCTCTTTGTCCTGTTGGCTGAAGTGTAATTTTGGGAAGACGATAGGCGGAATCAGTTAAATTGCCGGTATTTCCGGAAACATGGTCAGTGTATACTTTTATTTGTGCAGATAAATTTAATGTAATCGCAATAAATAAAATTGAAATCAAAGATGTTAACAGATACTTCATTTTGTCACCATTATGAAGTAAAAAACCATAGGAAATTGTAAAAGTTAAGCAGCTGTAGGTAGCTAAGGGAAAGGCTTTAAAAGATTTTATTTCTTAGGGAAAAAACTAAAACAGGCAAATATAAAGTAAAGTAAAGTGAAAATTAATATCTGCTGGTTATCTCTAATATAAAAGCCTGAAGGTCTTGATTCATAAGTCTGGTAGATGCCTGTACTTCATTAAGCATACTTGACCTGGTTCGAAGCATGCCTTTGGTATAGGTTCCGCCCGACCCAAAGAGAAGTTGCTTTTCCTGGTCAGAGACTTCAGAACCTTCTGCTTCAAGTTTTAACTCCTTCCATCTGTGTTTGATATTATGTACTATGGAAAACTCATGTGCATTGCTGAAAAAAGGTTCGTTGAGGAGATACCAGATAGATGGAGGAAAAACTTTAGAATTTACCGGTTCATTCCAGATCTCCGCAAGCAAATTTCTTTTATGGTAATATTTAACTTTAGTCTTAAAAATTAATATGCTAAGCCCGAATGAAGCACTTATCACTCCTCCACCGATTGCAACTGCGTCCTGTTGTGTATCATTTAGTTTTTCGTTTGCAAGGGTACCTGCAATCGCTATTAAAGCCCCGGAGGTTATGGAGAGCACAGTTAATATGCTATTTCTTCTGTTTTCTCGCTCTGTAAGATAGTCTGCCAGTATTTCTGCCCTTTCACCTTCGCAATCCAGTTCCGCCGCAATGCTTTCAATTTCAGTGGAAATGAGCATTACCTGAGTAAGTACAGTATTTTTAGAAGCAATATATTTAATTCTGATAGAGTCAACAGGGCTCTTATCGTAAATTCTCCTGAGACTGTCCAGGGTTAACAGTTCTTCATATACTCCTGCTGCATTGGCAACCAGTAGGGTGTGAGCACTAAAGGCTCCTGTATTCTTTCCACTCAAAACTTCCTGTGTAGGCTTAGGATAAAGTGTTGAACCATAGTGATAAGTAATTGCGGGTGAACAATATCCGGAATCAAAATGACGGGCCACTTTTTTGCTTTTGGATCTCACACAACTTGCTGAAATTAAGAAAAGAAACCCAAGCAGAAGTAGAATTTGTCCCTTGAACATTGTTTTAAGCTTATTTTAAAAAATAGCATTACAATTCTGATACAAGGAATAAATTGAAATTATAAGAGAATGTTTAATCGGCCAGGAAAAATTAAGGTTAGTTTGTTTTATTGCTCAATTTGGCCTTCATGAATTAGTTGTAGAAAGGAGGGTAAGTCGCAATCCTGGTCTTTGTGACATTGTTTCAAATATGCCAGCCATTTTTCAAAATCTAAATCCCAGGAAAAATCACCTCTAAGGATAGATGCAAAACTTTCTTTAATTTCATTAGCATGACAGCATAATTCTTTCAGATTAGATTCACCTTCAGGCTGTTCAATGATCGTCTGTCCTTTAAGCCCAAAAAATGCTGAAAGGTAAAATTTTGGATACCATCTGCTTTTTCCTTTCGGACTATAAATTGATATGGTCAATTCGTTGTTTTCTTTGCCTAAAAATATACCTGCCCAGCGGGATTCAAGATAAATTTCATCTTTTAATTCCTTGTTTACATTCATAGAAAACTGAGTCATCAGCTGCTCAAAAGCCATTTTTACTTCCTGACAAAAATGACTGTTGTTTTCAATTTGTAGATCCTGGGTATTCATATAATTATGTTTATTAAACTAACCTGGGAATGGGCATAAGAGTTTTTTACTCAAAAGCGCTCCTTCAGGTTTCACGAAAATGAAATAAGTACTTGGAACAATAGTAATCCTCAATCATCGGACAAAGTTTTTCTTTGACATATAGAATTTTCTGAAAGCTGCCAATATGAAAATTAAACCTTTCCATTTCAAATTTTCAAGCTTGAACAGGGTTTATAAAAGGCCACTATCAACTATTCAGATTATTTCTTTTCCATTAAATATAAATTAAGAAATTTTCGTCAATCATTTTCTTTCTGTTTTTTTCGTCATGTAAAAAAAAGAGGCCGCCCAACGGACGACCTCTCCCAAAACTATTTAACTGTTAACCACTATTCTTTAATAATTCTGATTGTTTCAACTTTGCTTTCATATGCTACTTTTAGCAGATAAACACCTAGTTTAACATCACTTGCTGGAATTGAGAATTTACCATTTGTAATATTCTGGCTTCCATCCTTAAATTTATTACCGAAGCTGTCATATAGTTCATATGTAGCAAGGGTTGAAGCTTCAGTAGTCTGTACTGTTACGTTGATGAAATCACCAACTGGGTTTGGTACTACTGATATTGCAACGACTGGTGCAGCAAATGCCGGCTCAGATATAGTATCTTGGTTATTCTGAGCACCATAAGGATTAGTCACTTGCAGAGCTTTAGCCAAGGTATTGTTGGCTTCATTTGTTTCGCGTACATAGTTGTAATTATCCGCTACAAATAATAATTTATAACTTCCTTCAGAGATGTAATATGGCACTTTAAACTCTCCTGAAACAGGTATTGAAGATTTTGAAAGCATGCCAGGAATGCTTGCTGTTCCAATAAATAAATCTTCTGAAGAAAGGGTTTCATCATTTGATAGGTAATATCCAAGATTGAAATAACCTATATCTGAATTTCCAGAATTGCTTATTGTAGCTTTGAAATATACTGTTTGCTCTACTGTAGCCTTTGAACTTACAGATGCACTCTTCACAAACAGCTCTCTAGTTGCAGCTTCAATAGAAATTTTCTTAGAAACAATATTATTGTTTTCATTCATCTCAGGCTGATTCTTGCTACCATCAGCGACAAATATTATGTAATAATCTCCAGCAGCAAGATATTCAGGAAGGTAAAGTGATTGATTAAACGGAATAGATGTTTCTGGAGATACACTGCTAGAATAATAAAAACCTAAATAGGTAGCAGAGTCGGTCAAATTTTCAGATTTAGAGATGTAGAAATCTAAACCAGTAGAATATGAACTTTCCGTGCCATGGTTGTACAAGTAACCTGAAACATTAATATTGCTTCCTGCAACTGCTTTTGTAGGGTTTACCCTTTGAGTATTTACAGATAGATCAACATTTGGAGTAATGATTCTTATTCTGGTAAATGAAGAATTATTATATTCATTAGTCTCCTTGAATTGGTTGTATGAATCCGTTTTTGCAATCAGATAATAATTTCCCGCAGGAACATGGGATGGTATGAATAGATACTGGTTGTAATAGTTTGTATTTCCAGGATACAGGTCATATCCATAATAGTTGCCAACGTTAAAGTCGGTGGAATCATTATAGATGGTGTCGGTAGATAATACAAATCCTGAATAGTGGTAAGGGAATGCTACATCACCAAGGTTAGTTTCACTAAATGAAACATAGATGCCCGATCCTACAGTTGCTATTTCAGCAGATTTGGTTAGATTACTGATAGCGATATCATAAGATGGAGCTTTTACCTGCACTTTAATGAAGGCTTCATTATTGGACTCATTGGTCTCAATTACGTAATTATAAACATCTCCTTTAGCAATCAAAAAGTATTCTCCTTCGGAAACTGAAGGTGATATGTAAAATCCTGCAGAGTTATAATTTGAGCCGCCAGGTGCGAGAGAGTTTTCGTAGTTTTGGCCCAAGAAATAATCACTATCATCCGCAATAGAATCTTTAGAAAGATAATAATTAGTATAACTTGATCCTGCATAAGATGTACCGCTGTTGAATATAGAGTAAGATAAATAATTATAATCACCAGTTCTTAATACTGAATTATTAGAATACAGATTTGTAATAGATAAATCAATACTTGGTTCAACTATATTTACTCGTAAAACCGCGATATTATTCTCTTCATTAGATTCAGAAACATAATTCAGGTAATCAGCTTTTGCTATAAGATAGTACTGACCAGCTCCTGTTCCTCCTGTATAGATAGGCGTATAAAAATAACTTAAGTTATTCGGATACAGATAATCAAAATATTGGTACTGTACTAAAGCGTCGTTGTCGTCAAGTTGAGTGTCTTTTGATAAATAAAAGCCTACATAACTTGAAGACGCAAAGCCAGTTCCTATATTGCTCAAATATCCATTTACATAAAAGTATTCACCCTGATTAATAGTAATAGTACTATCAAATAATACAGTAGTTAAATCTGCATTGGAAGAACCAATTGTAAGAGGTAGAATCAATGTATTATTTTTTTCATTACTTTCTGATACATAGTTATAAATGTCCGATTGACCTAGTAAAAAATAATCTCCCGCTGCAACGTTTGGAGGAATGGTAGCAGTTTCGTATCTGTAAGTTCCCTCATTAGGGTTAATTTCATATACATAGCTTGAGCTTAAGACAATATCACCACCATCCAGATAATTATCTTTAGAAAGATATAAATTAGTATAGTGTTGACCAGCCACAGTGGTTCCTATGTTTCTTTCTGTAAAGCTTAGGTATATTTCTCCTCCTGGTATAACTCCATTCTTAGTTGAGTAAGAGATACTGTCGAGAACGAGATCAGCACTACCACCACCTGAAGAAATATAAAAAGGTTTAGCAATGGTGTTATTATATTCCTGAGTTTCTGATACTGTATTGTACACATCCAGGGCAGCTATCATGTAGTACCAGCCCTGTAAATCCGAAGGGACTGTAAGACCGAAGTCTGAATAAGTTGAGCTATTACCAGTCAGACCATCAGATTTTCTGGTTCCAAGAAGGTAGTCAAAACTATCCAGAGTGGAATCTTTTGAAATGTAATATCCCACTTCATAACCTCCTGAAAAATCAGTTCCTAAATTATTTTCTTTAAGGATTACAACAGCCTTTGAATTAGTTGTGCTGTCAGAAACTGAAATGTAACTAGGGTAAAGGTCAACTGAAGATGATTGGCCAACATTTAATGATGATACAAATTTGTTGTTGAATTCATTAGTTTCATAAACTTCGTTGCCTGCATCTGTAAAAGAAACGAGAAAATAATTGCCAGCGATTATATCTTTCGGAATCGAAAGATAGGTACTGTCTAATACTGAATATTGAGGTTGAAGAGAAGGCAGGTAAGAAGAGCCCAAAAAATATGCTTCCCCTTTATTCGGAAAAGACCATGAGGTATCTGCCGTTAGGTAATAGTCAGTCCTGCTGGAACCGGCTGTACCAAATCCTGCATTTAATACTTTACTAAAAACTGTGATTCCTGATCCCGGCTCAACAGTCTGAGGATATATGTCCTGACCTGCCCGGTAAAGGTCGGCTTGGGGAAAATCAATGGTATCCACCTGGGCCGCCGATTGAAGCGAATTCCCGCCCTGGAAAAGAGCCAGCAGCAGAAATTTTAAGATAAAAATCTTGTTTTTTTTCATGTGTTTAAATGATTTTAAAAATTGGTTTTAAAATTATCTTGTCTACAACTAATTGAATGACAAGTAACCCTTACTTTCTGGTAAATTGATGGATTTTATAAAGAATAAGTTGGAGAAAATTAATTCCCTCTCAGGTTCTTTGTTTTGTTGCTTTACCTAATTCTCATATCTTTAACTTCTTAATCATACTCATATCGCAATGCGTTACATTTTAGCAGGAACTTTAGTCTGCATAGCTTTATTTGCCATATTTTCATTTAATTCATCGGTACCTTCTGAAAGGAAAAATACTGATCCTCGTGTAGAAGAATTGTTGGCCAGAATGTCTCTGGAAGAAAAAATTGGTCAGATGACCCAGATTAATATTACCAAAATTATTACTGATTCACTTGCTGCAGCTTATGATTCAGCTACCACTCTGGTCATAGATACCAATAAAGTCATACATTATGTTACAAAATATCATGTTGGTTCTTTCCTAAATGGAAGGGCAATGACACCTGATGTCTGGTACAGGTTTACCAATCAGCTTCAACGTGTCAATATGCGGTATTCAAAGAATAAAATTCCAATCATATATGGCGTAGATCATGTTCATGGTAGCAGTTATTTAAGTAATGGCACCATATTTCCTCACAATATTAATATTGCCTGTTCCTTTGATACAACCTTTGCTTATGAAGAAGGATGGATCACAGCTACAGAAACTGCCGACTTATACCATCGCTGGGTATTCGCTCCTGTATTCGATCTTGGAAAAAATAAATATTGGGGAAGGTACTATGAAACTTTTGGAGAAGATCCTTATCTGATCTCTAAAATGGGGGCTGCATACGTGCGAGGACTACAGGGAAACACTGAAATTGCACCATACAAAGCAGCTGCATGTGCAAAACATTTCCTTGGATATTCAGATCCAAAATCCGGTTGGGATAGGTCACCTGCTGAAATTCCCGATCAGGCACTAAGAGAGTTTTACCTTCCTCCATTCAAAGCCGCTGTGGAGGCTGGTGTTAAGACAGTCATGATCAACAGTGGTGAAATCAATGGAATACCTGTGCATGCAAACTATGACATTCTTACTAAGCTTCTGAGAAATGAACTCGGCTTTGAAGGCATTGCAGTAACCGACTGGATGGACATTATCGCATTGCAGAAAATGCACTATGTGGCAGAAAACGAAAAGGAAGCTACCTTCCTTGCCATAAGTGCTGGGGTTGATATGGCAATGGTTCCGTTAAATACGGACTTTTGTGATCATCTGCTTGCATTGGTAAAGGAGGGAAGAATCAGTGAAGAAAGAATCAATCAGTCGGTACGTCGTATTCTTAAAGTAAAGTTTGATATAGGTCTCTTTGATCAGCCTTACCCGAGAAATGACAGGTTTTATAAAATTGGTTCTAAAGAGCACAGAGCAAAAGCTCTGAAAGCAGCAAAAGAATCTTTGGTGCTGATGAAAAACGATCAGAACTTGCTACCAATTAAACCTAGCCCAAAGACAATACTGGTAATAGGCGAAACTGCAGATAAAAAGATTCCTCTTTGTGGTGGATGGACATACAGGTTCATGGCTAAAAGTGAATACTGGTTTCCTAAAGACATGAAGACAATTTATGGGGCTCTTAAAGAAGAGTTTGCTGATTCAAAGGTCATATTTGCAAAAGAGAATGAAATAAAAAAACTAGCTCCTTCTGCAGATATAATTATAGCAGCAGCTGGCGAAGAAAGCGCATATGCAGAAACAGATGGCAGTATTAATGATCTGGAACTTTCCGAATCTCAGGTCTCATTGATAAAGACTGCAATAGCTACAGGAAAACCTGTTGTATTAGTACTTACAGAAGGTAGGCCAAGGATTATTAGTAAGATTTATGATCAGTGTAAAGCTGTTCTGTTTGCAGGCCTTCCCGGAGTGGAGGGAGCCCAAGCCATAGCAGAAGTTCTTAGCGGAAAGACCAATCCGAGTGGAAAGCTTTCTTTTACTTATCCGTACAAGCAGGGGCATATTATCCCATACAATCACAAACAAAGTGAATATTCAATATTAAGACCGGTAGGAGAGGAATTAAAAAGATTTGCTATATGTGAATTCGGTCAGGGATTAAGTTATACAAGGTTTTCATATACTAAAATAAATCTTAGCGATACAGTGATTAGTTCTTCGGGAAAAATAACGGCAAAAGTAACTGTTTCAAATGTTGGTAAAATAGCAGGTAAAGAATCAGTACTTTGGTTTCTCACTGATGAATATGGATCAATAACCAGACCTGTCAAAGAACTTAAGTATTTTGAGAAAAGGGAATTGCAGCCAGGACAATCCATGGAATTTAGTTTTAACATTGAACCTGGAAAGCATTTGGGGTTTCCAGACAAAGAGGGTAAAAAACTTTTGGAACCTGGATATTTTACTCTTACTGTAGGAGATCACAAAGCAAGATTCAGATTGAAATAAATAGTAATAAACCTTAATAATTAACTTCTATGAATGTTAAGATACTTTTAAGAATTGCTTCCGGGCTACTGATCTTTCATTTGGTTGCTCACACCTTAGGTCATTCGGGATGGAAACGCGCTGAAGAACCCTTGAAGCAGGAAATAATAAACAAAATGGTCGGTCATGAATTCCCATTTATGGGAGTAAACAGAAGTATGGGCGATTATTACGAAGGCTATGGCTATGCATCAACAGTGGCTCTGGCTTTTATGGCTGCTGTTTTGTGGTTAATTTCCGGCGCTGTAAATTCCAATAAAGAATTAAGCCATAAAATTCTCTTATCATTGTCTCTTGCACTTCTATTCTGGGGAGGAATAGAGTTTATATATTTTTTCCCCTTTGCAGCATCTATTACTTTGCTTGCCTGCCTTCTCACTCTTGCATCTGCTATCCAGCTAAGAGGAAATAAATAATTACAATAAAGTCCGATTCTATTAAAACATAGATCTTTTCAACAGATGAAAGGATCTATGTTTTTTTTATACTTTTATGTTGTGGTTCGAAAGCCAAACAATAATGATTTTTGAAAGTTCTTAAAAGTAAGAATACCTCACTGAGAATATCGAATTCAGATGTTTAATGAATTGACCAGCCTGAAAATACAGGCTGCTGAGCTTACGGCTATTATTGAATGCATTCCTGATGCAGTTTATATTGGCGGTCCTAACGGAATCCTGAGAGCAAACAGGAAAGCTTTGGATATGCTTGGTTTTGATACATTGGAGGAACTCAATCAAGAAATAGAGGTGCTAGCAGATAAGATCAAAACCAGAGATCTATATACTGGAAGGAGACTGACTACAGAAGAAGAACCTTTTTATAAAGCTTTTTTCGGTGAATCTAATGAAAGAGATGTTTTGATAACGCATATAAAATCTGGGAAAGAAATAATTGTAAGATGTTCTGCAGCCCCTGTAATTGCTGATGGTCAAATTATTGCTGCAATAGCTATCAATACTGATATTACCGAAAAGATCCAATATAAACGCGAGCTTGAAAGTGCTATCAAAAAATTGAAAAAGCAGAATGAAGAGCTGGACAAGTTTGTTTATACCACTTCTCATGATCTCAAAGCTCCACTTAACACTATTGACCCCATACTCCAGATTGTAAAGGATGAGAATAAAAGTGTGCTTAAAAAAGATTCTGTACATTTGCTTGATATGGCAATAAAGAAGGTGCGCGACATGAGCGATTTTATCCATTCATTGCTCAAATCTGCAACTACCTTAGAAAAAGTAAAAGAGCTCGTTGATCTTAACAAAATTCTCAATAAGGTTATAGCCTCGCTTAACGTACCTTCACACATAAATATTTTTGTGAGACATAATCTTCCTGCTGTATATTTTCATAAATATTCACTTATGCAAATTTTTCAAAACCTCTTATCCAATGCCATCAAGTTTATGGATAAGGAAAGTGGTGTGATAAAAATTGACTGCAGAGAATCAGACGGAAAGTATATAATATCTGTGAGTGATAATGGCCCAGGCATTGCCAAACATGAATTAGAAAAAATTTTTGAAAGGTTTGGTCAGGCGAATAAAGATCCTTCAAAGGACAGTTCTGGCCTCGGGTTATCTATTGTCAAAGATATTCTGAAAGAAAATAATAGTTCGGTTTGGGCCGAATCTGAAATTAACGAAGGCACTACTTTTTATTTTATGATTTCCAAATCGTAAGTTTTTCTTGATTTGACTTTTTGATTAAACAAATAACTAATTCCCTTGTTGACTTTGCTGTTCAAGCTTAAAGTATGACTATAGTCAAAAAGAAACACCCTCTGGCAATAAGATGGTTTCACTGGATAAACTTTCCGATACTTGCGCTAATGCTTTGGAGTGGCCTTTGGATCTACTGGGCCAATGATGAATATCGTATTGAAGCAGGAGGTAAAGTGATTTTTAAATTTTTTCCTGAAGGTTTTTATCAAGTCTTCGATATACCATTTAATCTTGCTGAAGGCATGGCATGGCACTTTGTATTCATGTGGGTATTTATGTTGAACGGATTTGCTTATGTATGTTATACACTCTTCTCTGGTGAATGGAAATATCTGGTTCCGGGCAAAGACTCTTTTAAGAATGCAATAAAAGTGACACTTCATGACATCGGCCTTAGAAAAGAACTTCCGGCAGCAACAAAATTTAACGGTGCGCAACAGATAGCCTACACAAGTATTATAATATTCGGAGCTGGTTCAATTATCACAGGTATGGCTATTTACAAGCCTGTGCAGCTGTCTTGGATTACTTCTTTTCTTGGAGGCTATAAAACTGCAAGGCTAATTCATTTCTGCCTCGCTCTAAGTTATGTTTTCTTTTTTGTTATTCATGTAGTGCAGGTAATCAGGGCAGGATGGAACAATTTCAGAGCAATGGTTACAGGTTTTGAAGTGGTGGCTGTAAATAAAAATGCTAAAGAAAATGAAGCCTAACGTTGATGACAATCTTAAAGATATTTCTAATCAAGAGATGCGCAGAGCAACCATCAAGTCTCTTGCTGGATTTGCCTTTGGCGCTTTGGGCTTGTTGGGTAGTATCAAATGGCTTGTTGCAGGTACAGACGCAGATGGCTTGTCACGACCGTTGAGAAAGATCCTCGAAGCTAATAGAAAAGTTGCCGGTATAATTTTTAGCAATAAAAATCTTGCACCGGTTTTCCCAAAGGAGAGGGCCGCTTCAGAGCCTAGGCTTAACGGTAACATTGGCCTCGAAAGTTCAATAGACGTTGATGATTGGATATTGAACGTTCAGAACAATACATTGATTCGTGGCATGAATAAATCATCCATGAAATTGACTCTGGATGAAATTAAAAAACTTCCTAAAACTGAAATTACTTTTGAGTTTAAATGCATTGAAGGGTGGAGTGAAATCTCAAATTGGGGCGGTACTAAATTCTCCGACTTTATGCTTGCTTATGGCTTGGGAGGGTTTACAGATCACGGACATGATAATTTGCTTACTGAGCATGTAAGTCTTGAGACTCCAGACGGAGGTTATTATGTAGGGCTTGATATGGAAAGTGCTTTACACCCTCAGACTTTACTTTGTTATGAGATGAATGGTAAACCTCTCCTTGCTGAGCATGGAGCACCGCTGCGACTGATGGTACCTTGTAAATATGGAATCAAAAGTATCAAGCGAATAGGGAAAATAGCCTTTGTAGGTAATCGGCCAGCTGATTATTGGGCTGAAAGAGGGTATGATTATTATGCTGGGTTATAATTTAATCTATAACTTCAAGCAGATCTTTTTCCAGACTGTTGTGCGGGCTTTCTACAATTCTTCCGGCTTCTTTGCCATTCACAAAAATAATAAAGGTTGGTATAGAATGTATTTTATGTTTTTTTTCCAGCTTTTCCGGTGATTTCTTATCGTGGTTGAGTAAATACAATGCTATCTTTTCTCTTTTGATATTGGCCTGATCTGTGATTTTATAAAATCTTGGAAGCTCTCTTTTTGTATCTCCGCACCATGTGCCTCCGAAGACAATAAAGGTAAGTTTACTTCCATTGTTTGATAATGATTTTATAACTGTGCTGTCGGGTTTATAAAGATTATAACCTTCTGAAAACCATGGGAAATTTGCATCAACATCTTTAATATCTGTTTTACCCGTCAGATCTTTTTGTCCGGAGCTTTGTGCTATGCAGGAATAAATTGCAATGGCACTTAGTAATAAAATAAGACCAGATATACGCATATTAATTTAACCTCATTAATGTATTTGTGTTTTGATTACCAATTTAAAGTGGTAAGATAAATCATCATTTTAAATAATGAGAAGATAAGTTTTCCACGAGCTTTAGAGTTTTATCTCGGAGTTCCGAAGGTGATATTATTTCCACTCTATCTCCCATCATCAATATCCACCTTGAGAAATAGTCTAGACTATAGGTAGCAAACCGCATTTGTGCTCCATCTTCTTCCACGTTTTCTTCGATCAAGCCAAAGTTATATTTGCTTTCCTGAAGGTGGGGGAGAATATCTTTGCTGACTTTAATTTCTACAGAAAAAAGTTCTTCTTCATGCAGCATTTTATCAAAGTATTCTTTGAGGGTAGGATGTTTGATTCTCAGAAAGGTTTCTGAGGAAACATTTATTTTGTTGATTCTGTCAAGGCGAAAATCTCTGTAGCCCTTTCTTAACCTGCAGTATGCAATCAGGTGCCAGTTTGTGCGATAAAAACAGATACCTAATGGCTCTACATGACGCTCTGTAGTTTCTCTGGCAGTGGAATAATCCAGTTTTAAAATCTTATTATTAATCAAAGCGCCCTTTATGAGCGTCAGATTTAAATCCTCAACCGTTGGTTTGGAGTTTGGGTATGGTTGAATAAGAATTTTTTGATTCAAGCTGTCCAGCTCATCTTTTTTGTCGTTGTCAATGACTGCCCTGACTTTTGTGAGTGCATCATTAAAACTTTTAGCTGTTCCCTGATCTGTTTGCTGTTCAATGAGTTTTCCTGCAAGCAGCAATGCTCTGGCTTCTTCGTGGGTAAACATAACTGGAGGTAGGTGAAAACCGTCTGTTAGAAAATATCCGACTCCTGCTTCTGCCCCTATAGGAATCCCGCCTTCTTCAAGTGCTCTTATATCTCTGTATACGGTACGAATGCTGAGATTAAAGTGGGTGGCAAGCTCTTCAGCCTTTACCACCCTCTTGCTTTGCAGTATTGTAAGTATCGCATGAAGACGATCTACTCTGTTCATAGTATTAATTTATTCCGATCTGAATTTCGGTAATATTATCATTAGATTCCATACCTGAAAAACTTTTATAAACTTCTCTTACCTGGTTTGTAGGCTTGATTCCGCTTTTATATACTTTTTCAAAGAGTTGCTGATAAATGCCTGGAAGGTTCAATAAATCCCCGTTGTGGGTATGAGACAAGCATTTAAAGTTTTCAATTTTTTTAATTTTGTGAATTTCGCTTTTAAATTCCATACCGGTCTCTACTGGTAACGCAATTTCCAGCGTAAATTCTTTGTCTCTGTCGTTCGAACAATCGAAGTAGATGAATTCCATCGGGCCGACAGCTTTTAACCCGCCTTTTGCGACTGCTTCATATACCCCATCGACAGCTTGATCTGCAAATTCATGTAATTTGTTTAATGTTGTTTGGGTAGTATAACAAAGATAATTTTTGGATGGGATGAGTTTGGTTTCCATTGTTGCTATTAGTTTATGTTAATATTAACACAAACCTAAAGCCGGGTTATGACAACCTTATGTCAGTAGGAATTTAAATCCGAAAAATTATGGTTAATAGAGAACGCTGATCCGGATATAGTTAGCTCCATTATTAATATTTGCAATGTAGTAGCCTATAGGTACAACATTACCTTTATCTGATGTGCCGTTCCATTCTGAAGGAATTGACAGCTCTTTAATTTTATTTCCGCTTTTATCATAGATTACAGCCTTCCCGGTTTCAGAAAAGTAGAATGCGTCTTTATCTCCATCACTGTTGGGGGTGATAAAGGTTTCATCACAGGGTTCAAGTGGGATTTTTATGACTTCCGGAAAATCCCTTTGGCAGTTGGCATCCAGAGTTACCTTAAGGTTATAAGATTCATCAGAAAGACCTGTAAATGATCCAAAGCTCGATTGGTAGGTATTGGCAGTGCTTTGGGATTTCAATTCGTATACAAGTGTTGCCGGATTTTCACCTTCCAGTTTAATCAAAACAGATCCTGAGCCCAGACAATTGACTCCGGATATGCTGAATGTAAGCTTACTAAAATCAAGACAAGGAGATACTGAGACTAAAAAAGTATCGGTTCGGAGTGTCATACCTGGGAATGATGAGTTGGTAATTTGGACAGTATATTTACCTTCATTAGCAGCTGTAAAATTTGGTATAGTAAGGATGTCCTCATTTGTAGTTGCTATTTTATTTCCCTTAAAATACCATTCATAAATGTTATTTGTCAGAGATGAATCAATACCTGTATGAATGGTAAAATCTGAAAATTCTTTGCCATTCTGATTATTGACATATAAGTCTTTCTGTGGCGAAATTATAAATACATTTTGGAAATTTGGATATCCTTTAAGAGGAATGAAATCTTCAAATGAAAAATGATTTAGATGAAACTCAACTATCTTTAGTTTTGTAAGGTTACTAATATCAGGAATTGTGGTTAAAAGATTTCTGTCAAGTGAAAGCTCTTGAAGATTGACATTTTTACTTACATCAGGTGTTGATACTAGATTATTAGTACCTGCATTGATCTTAATAAGGTTCAGATTGTATTGCAGATCGGGGAGAGCCTGCAGTTGGTTTTTCCAGACAGTTAGTTCTTCCAGCAAAGTGAGCTTTTCAATAGATGGCAATGATGTTATTTGATTGTTTCCTACATCTATTTTTTTAAGACTTACCAGACTATTCAATTCAGGAAGGGTGATTAAAAAATTGTTTGATGCAATAAGTTGGCTAAGTGCCGTATTTCCTTTTAAATCAGGTAAAGTTGTAAGACTGTTGTTGTAAAGAAACAGGGTTTTAAGATTTGGCAGACTACTTAAGTTAGGAATAGAAACAAGACTATTAGAAGTGAGTTCTATTCTGGTTAATTCTTTCAGCTCTGAAATATCCGGAATTGTAGTAAGCAGGTTACCATTAGCTTTCAAGACTTCAAGGCCGGTGAAATACTGTATACCTTCTAATGACTGTATATTCTTTTCCGAGCAGTCCAGAGTTCCATCGATATCTTTTGCCAAGTCAGGAACCAGGCTATCATTTTCAATGACATTAGAGAATTTTTTTTTCAGAAAGGCAAGAAAGTTTTTGTCAGGAATTGCAATATTCTGTGCATTTAGAATACCTTGAATTCCCAGAAAGAGAATAATAAATATGGAGGCCTTTTTTGTCATTTTACTATCGTTACACTGCCCTGTATCAAACTTCCCTTACCTCTGTCAATAACAAAGATATAATATCCCGGCTTAATTTCCCCGGTTTTTCCTTCTCCGGACCAATGTTCTTTTTCACCTTCAGCAACTTGTTTTTCAAAATATATATTTCCTGAGGCATCATATATCGAGAGCTTGCCTGCTTTGCCATGTGATGGTATCTCCCAGTTTTCATCTATATACGGGTTAAAGGAGTAATCTTTAGGGCAGTTTTTATTTTTCACCGAAAGATGATCATAAGTTTTTCTACATCCATTTCCATCTGAGATTACGAGTTTATAGATCCCTGATGGTAAATGAGCTGCATCTTTTATTTCTTCTCCATCAAATACTGAATATGTATATGGCTCAGTTCCTCCTTTGATTTGCTGTACCCTGATTGCGCCTTGGTCTTCCCCTTCGCAGGTTTCAATCGTCTTTACGGATGCTGTGAGCTCTGTCTTCTCACAAGGGGTCAGACTTATTTTTTCAGAAGTTATATTTTTTTCGGAAGTATTTGAAATGATATTTTTATTTTCTTGTTGTACAGGTGCTTCCATTTTGACTGTCTGACTGTCGATTATAATGGAGGGAGCAACTCCCATTAAAACCACTTCCTGCTGTTTTTTCGTATTTCCTGAATTTTTTTGAGCAGGAACGGGGCCACTTTTATGCGAAGACTCTGATGAATAATCTTGTTTGCTTTCGGGAATAATCTCCTGGTTTGCCTGCTGTAATACTTGTTCTGATTTTTCAGAGTTATATTGAATCCAGAGCCATCCGCCTAAGCTAAGAATAGCTGCAGCAAAGATTGAGATAGCTGTATATTTAATCTTGCCGGAAGAAGAATTGCCAGGCTGATTTTTTATAAGTGCACTTACTTCAAGTAATCTGTTTTCTATTACAAGATCATCAGCCAGCTCATGAAGTTTTACTTGTCTGGCAAGAGCAGGATCATTTGACAGCTTCGCTTCGAATGCCAATAGCTCCTCAGTTGTAAGCCTTCCATGGAGATAATCCTCAACCTTACTGTAAGTAGAATCTTCGCGCATCATATTCCTTTTAGCTTATCTGCAAGAGCAGGGTTATTTTCTATCTCTTTAATCAATTTTTGTTTACATCGTTGCTGTTGCATTTTAACAGCATCGACAGAGCTGAAGCCCATTCTGATCATTATGTCTTCCATCAGAAGATTATAATAAACAGTATTGGTAAGCAGCTCCACACATTTTTCTCCTATTCCGGAGAATAATGATTTAATGACATTCTCATCTGTACGTTCTGGCGGTCGGTCCCATGGAGAGGGCTCTTCTTCAAAGGCCTCATCACCCACCGCTTCAAGGTATTGGATTCTTTGTTCCTTCTTAATTTTATTAATCCAGAGATTAATACTTATTCTGTAAAGATAGCCGTATACCTTGTACTTAGGATCAAATGTATTCTTTATCACTTGCTTATAGAAAAGCAGAAGGCAGTCCTGAAATACATCAGAAGCATCTTCTTTTCTCCCCGAATTTTTTCGGATATAATTTTCAACAAGAGGAAATACTTTTTTATAAAGATGAGGAATAACTTCCTTATCTTTACCATTGCGTATTAATTCCGGTATTTGATCTTCTGAAATTTTCACAAGTTATTTTTAATACATTTCAGGAAACGACAGGTAACGAAGTTGGGTAAATAATTTAAAATGTTCACTTTTGAATTTTAAACCGGATGCGCATTTATCTTTTAAATATTTTCTTTTTTTTATATCTAACTGTATCTGCGCAGGTTACAGACATATTTCCTGAAAACTATACAACCTACTTTAATAATACGGCAATTGTAAATCCCGGATTTGTTCCGGAAGATTCCAAAGCAGAATTTTTTTCCATGTACAGACAAAGGACCGGAGCATTTCAGAAAATAGCCAGCTATTCAGTGACTTGCAGTAAAGTTTTCAGAAAGGAAAACAAAGCAGCGCATCTTGCCAGGGTATTTTTTTTCAATGAAAAAGAAGGTCCCTATATCGATAAGCCCAGAGCTTATTTTAATTACGCTTATGCCATTCCTATTTCGGAGGAAACTTCCCTGTCTGCAGGTTTATCTGCAGGGTTTACCCAAGTTTATTTTTCTGCGCCCTCAGCGACAGCATCTGGTAATTCAACGATGCCAGACGGCGCTTTCGGTATTACCTTCAGTAGAAAAAAGTTTTTTACAGGAATTTCTTCTCAGCAGGTTTTCAATGCGGAGTCTAATCCTATAAAGGCAAACGTAAAACTTAGAAGGTACTACAATTTTTTACTAAGACAGGAAAAAGACTTAAGTCCTTCTCTAAAAATAAGAGGTAATTTTATGTATCAGCTTTTGCCATCAAATTCAGATCTCTTAAACTTTGCCCTGGAAGGGAATTATAATGACATCCTTGGTATCGGCGGAGCTTATAAAAGCAGGGAAGGTTTGTCTTTACTGGGCACTGTAGAAACTAATCTGGGGGATGATAAAATTTTTATTTGTTTTGCCTACAACACAGGTGTTTTGAGTAAATTGAAATATGGCTTTAACTCGATAGAGATAAATTTCGCCTATAAATTTAACTAACAAGAAATAAGTACTTATTTTCGGTGAATTGTTAAACTATTTATTGAAATAGTTAAAAAACAATAGAAGGGCTTTTGAGTTATGAGTTTCTAAAATACTTAATTTTAGGTATTGTTTAAGTGTTTAATTATTAATAAGTTGGCTTCTGTAAGGTCGAAGAGTTTTTTTTACTTTTATCTTTAAAGTCTTTTAAATTCAATTAAACAAATCTTTTAAAGATTCAATTATGTTGAACCCTTCCGAAATAATGATAGATGAATCAGTTTTGTGGAAGGAGACCTTCATCAAAACACTGAAAAGGTCTTCCGATGGAATATTCGCTTTTGATGAATTCGGGAAGATATTTTTCTGGAATAAATCTCTTGAATTATTGACTGACTATTCGCCGCGACTGGCGGTGAAACTTAGTTACAATGATGTTTTTTGGCCCGATTCTTTTGCTGTCTTATATAATAAAGTTAAGGATGGAGAAATTGTAGAAATTCCCCTAACTAGATATTCATTTAAACCAGGTAAAAAAGTTTATTTCAAAGGAAATCTATTTCCTGTTTTAGATAATGAAGGAAAATTCTTCGGAGGTATAGGATGCCTCACTCAACTGACGGGCCCTGGTTTTGTAGAAGCGGAAGTCCTAAGTGAAGACGATCTTATTGAAGAGGTGGAATCGCTCGCCAGAGTGGGTCGCTGGGAGATGGATATAATGACAGGCTATACTTTTTGTTCTAACCAGATTTATGAGATATTCGAAATTACTCCTGAGGGCCCAGTGCGTCTGGAAGATCTTTTTTGCTATGTTCATTCCGAAGATATTTCAAAAGTTATTCAGGTTATTGATTGTGCCCGTGAAGAAAAGAGATCTATTGATTTTAACTACAGAATTATAACTCCTAATGAGAATCTGAAATATATACTGGGAAAGGCCAAGCCCGTACTTAACGAAGCCGGCAACCTTGTCCGCCTCCTTGGATATTTTCAGGATATCACCTATAGAAAACGCACAGACAGCCTTTTGTCAGGTATTGTGCATTCTTCAGGAATGGGCTTTATGATGCTAAAGCCTGTAAGAAATGAAGATAAAGATGTTATAGATTTTCAACCTGTGTTTTTTAACCATTTTACCGAGAAGTTCCTTAATAAAAAGTTTAGGGAATTGCGTGGGAAATGGTTTTTTGCAGAATATCCGGGTCTCGTAAAACTGGGCATTCTGAATCAGTTCAGAGATGTAATGACAACGGGAGAGGCGAGTACTAACGAGGTCTATTATGGAGAAGATGGATTTTCAAACTGGTTAAGAATTTCAGCAGTGAGAAATGAAGATTCCTGTATTATAAGTTTTGAAGATTATACCGAGAGGGTTGATGCCCTTGAAGAACTTAGGAAAAACCAAATATTTCTTTACCAATCTCAGGAAGCCGCAAATATTTGTTCTTTTGAATGGGAATTAAAATCTGATAATTTCAAAGTCACTCCGGAATTGCGAAAGATGTTTGACTATCCTTCCAAAGGAACTATTACTTTTAAGGATATTCAGAATTGTGTTGAAGAATATGACAGGTCAAACATTATGACCTTTGTTGAAACGATCATTGAGACTAACGAACCATGGGAGCTTGAATGTAAAGTGAAGACGATCATGGGCAGGGAAATTTACTGCTGGATGAAGGCAACTATATTCATTGATAATGCCGGTGAGAAAAAACTTGTTGGAAGTATCATGGATATTACCAAAAGAAAGAAAGCTGAATTGGACCTGGAAAAGTCAAAGCTTCAGCTGGAGAGGATTTCCAAAGCGCTTAAAGAATTGAATGAGGAACTTGAGATAAAGGTGAAAGAAAGAACTCTTGATTTGTCCGTAAGCAATGAAAGGTTCAGGCTGATATCCAATGCTACGAATGACTCAATGTGGGACTGGGATTTTATTACCAATGAATTCTGGTTTAACGATGCTTATAAAGTACATTTTGGTTTTGAAAATCTTGAAGGTAAAGCCGGGCTTGACTACTGGAAAACCAGAATACATCCAGATGATCGAACACGTATCCTTGATAGCTTTGAATCAATATTCTTTTCTCAAGAATCAAACTGGAGAAATGAATATAAGTTTTGTAAGAATAATGGAACCTATGGTTATGTGATAGACAGAGGCTTTGTTATAAGAGATGATAAGGGGAAGGTGATAAGAATTGTAGGATGTCTTACTGAAATCACGGAAATCAAGGCCATAGAATCAAGACTTCTGGAAAGTGAAGAAACATACAGAACACTTGCCGAATCAATGCCGCAACTCGTCTGGATTACAAATGAAACGGGAGAGATTATTTTTACTAACAGAAAATCGGAAGAATATTTAGGTAAGCCTTTTGATGACCTCAAGGGTAATGGTTGGTTCAATTTTATTCATCAGAATGACATTAGTAAAGCCCTTTACAAATGGAATCAAAGTCTTGCAACTGGTGCTGAGTACAGCGTAGAGTACAGGCTTAAAAATTGCCTGAACGATTACAGATGGTTTCTATCAAGAGCAGTGCCTATTAAAGGTGAAAATGGAAAGAATGTAAAATGGGTTGGGACGTCCACTGATATACACGATCAAAGAATGATGCTGAATAATTTTGCATCTGCTCAGGTAAAATTGAGTGATATCAATAACCAACTCAATACAAAAAATGAAGAGCTTAAGAAAATAAATAAAGAGCTCGACAACTTTGTATACATGGCATCTCACGACCTTACCTCACCTGTAAGAAATCTTGAATCATTAATGGAACTAC
This sequence comes from Sporocytophaga myxococcoides DSM 11118, assembly GCF_000426725.1. NCBI lineage: Bacteria > Pseudomonadati > Bacteroidota > Cytophagia > Cytophagales > Cytophagaceae > Sporocytophaga > Sporocytophaga myxococcoides. The sequence goes on from NZ_KE384560.1 coordinate 908,441, forward strand.
TCCTGAATGAGTTAAACCCTGATCCTAATAATGTAAAACTGAATTTTCTCATTAACCTTGTAACAAGGTCTATCAGCATTCTTAAGAAAACAATAAGCGATCTTTCCGAAGTAGCCAAAACAGAAGAAGATCCTTTTCTTATCCAGGAAGTAAATCTGGATGAGGTACTTGAAGAGGTGAAAGATAGTATTAAAGATCTGATTGAAGGAAGCGAAGCTATAATCCTGGAAGACTTTAAGGTTAAATCACTTAAGTTCAGAAAGAAGAATATGAGAAGTATCTTATTCAATCTGCTCTCCAATGCAATAAAATATAAGTCGATAGAGCGAAAGCCTGTCGTGGGGATCAGGACGGAGTTAGTATCAGAAGATATTATTCTTCTTACAATTCAGGATAATGGAAAAGGGATAAGAAAAGAAGATTATCCAAAAGTGTTTGCCCCATTTAAAAGAATAGACTATGGTGTGGAGGGTACTGGAATCGGAATGTCAATAGTTAAAAGAATTGTAGATAATAATGGTGGTAAAATTGAAGTAAACTCCAATCCGGGAGAGGGAACCGTTTTTAATATCTTCCTGAAAATTTAATCCGGTCTTTAATAACAATTGAATCCTGAGATTAGTCTTTATTCTATAATGACTTCTCAGGATTTTTTTATTTTCTTTTAGGGAAGTATTTCTTTTAATGGCAGTGTTGTATAATTAATAAGTGGATCGAATGAAAAAGAATAAGAAAAGCAGAATCTCGGGAAAAGACACGGAATTAAGCAGTCTGAAAGAAAAAAAGAACAAATCAGCAAGTGCAAATGAACAATCTCTCGGAGGTAATTCCACTACATTCAAGATAGATCTTAACTATACATCAAGTGTAGAATTTTCATTTGACGATCTGCAGGAGGATGATGATTAAAATCAACAAAAGGAGAGAAGTAATATGGAGGGAAGATCAAGAACTTTTAAGTTTAAAACCAATATCGATTGTGTTCCATGTATTCAGCAAATCAGATCTGTTTTTGATGACAGTCCAGATATTGATTACTGGTATGTAGAACCATTTGGGGAAGAGCCTGAACTAACTGTGACAAGTCAGGAGCTGGACGCACAGTCAATCATAGAACTCGTTCACCATGCTGGTTATGAGGCACGAAGGATTTGATATCAGGTATTTAGATTGAACTGAAATCTAAACGTTCAATTTGTTCTCAATGATGGATATTTTTCTATAAAAGATGTCAGGACCGGAAATAACTATTTAAATGTTTGATGTGATTTCAAACTAATTTCCGGTTGCCTGATGTTCCTTAATAAAGGAGGATATACTATATGAAAAATATAGCAGTAAGTTCTGTAAATGCACTTAATGAGATACTTTCATCCAGACAGGAAGCTTATAGAAAAGCTTTCTCGCTCACGCTGGCAAGACCGGTTCATGACCTTATGCATAACCATTTCAGAAAATCTCTGATATTAAAAGAAGAATTGAATAAAATGCAAGGTAGCACGAACATTGATGATCGCCTTGAAATATCATTTTCTAAGAATATTTGGACCGACCTTGGCAGTGCTATAGAAAATGGTGGTATCAATAAAGAACAAACTGTGCTTGATGCATTTGTTCAGGCCGAGGAAGGAACTATAGAAGAAATTACTGAAATCATTGAAAATTCTCCGAATGCTGATGATGACTCTAAAGCTGTGTTGTTTAGAATAAAAAAAGAAGTTTCAGCTGATTATAAAGAAATTAAAAGTTTGTGGATTTCTGATTAGCATTATTGCCAGCTGCCTCCTAAAGCTTTTATCAGGTATATCGTATATGTAAACTGATCGCCCCGAATCTGTATTGCAATACTTTGTGTATTCAGTGCTGTTCTTTCATTGTTCACTACTTCATAATATGTTACCAAACCTTTTGAATATCTTTCTCTTGAAAGCATTGCGGTTAGCTCAGCAGTTTTAATGATTGAGTCCTGAAGAATGGACTGTTCTTTTCTTTGAGCTAGCGTGTTCAATGCATCTTCTACTTCTCTGAAAGATGATAAGATAACTCTTTCATATTGAGCAGTGGTCTGAAGATATCTTGCTTTGGCCATTTGAATCAAGGCTGTATTTCTTCCTCCCAAAAAAATAGGTAAAGAAAGAGTAGCTCCAAGTTGCCATGTCTTACTATCAGAAGAAAGAAGGGTATTCACCTCTCTGCTTAATGTGCCAGCAGAACCAGTAAGGATAAGAGATGGAAATTTGTATGCTTTATAAACTCCAATAACTGCATTGGCTGCTTCTGCACGTTGTTCCTGACTTTGTATATCAGGTCTTCTTTTTAAAAGGTCAGAAGGAATTCCTTCAGGTATTTGTGGAAGTTGAATGTTCCAGTCTTTTTTTGGTAAGGAAAAGCTAAAAGCAGGAAGTCCACATAGCATAGCAAGGGCGTGCTCTGCAGCGTTTCTGTAGTTCTGAAGGTCATAAAACTGCGACTGTATAGTTTGGTAATCACTCTGGGCCTGGCTTAAGTCAAGTAAAGTTATTAACCCTACTCTGTATCGCTCTTCAGTGAGTATAAGGTTATCTTTTCTGGTTTGAAGAGCTTTGGTATATATGTTAATCTTAAGATCAGTAACCCTTACCTGCATGTAATAATATGCTACATCAGTTGTTATGGATAATAAAACACCGTTCATATCTGCAGTGTAAGAGGCATAATTATGTTTTGCTGCCTGTACATTATTTCTGTATTTGCCCCATAAGTCAATCTCATAATCAAAGTCCAAAGGAAGTTGAAAGGTATTAATAATCACCCCAGGAAGCTGATTTCCTGTGGTCTGGAATGGGTTGGGTCTGTTTTGGGAAAACTGATTTCTTGTTGCTGATGGATTAAAACGTATTGCAGGAAACAAATCTGAAGCTGATAGTTTTACATTGGCTCTTGCTTCGTCGAGCCTTGCAATCGCAGTTATGATATCAGGATTTGCTTTTACAGCAAGCTCTTCAAGGGAATCAAGTGTTGGATCATTGAATATAGTCCACCAGGCTTGAATGTTATTACTGTTAGTGTTTCTTATAGTGTCAGAAAGTCTTTGAGATGAATAGGTTTTCCATTTTCCACTCTCATAATTTTCTCTGATCTCTTTTAATCTTTTATTATTCGGTCGGAAGGAGCAGGATAGTAAAAGATAAATGCTCAGTACAAGCAGATTCGAGTAAGGACAATGACGAATAATATGTACACAGGCTTTCATTTGTCTTTATTTTTGATTACCTGTATCTTGAGTGAAAGATGCTTGTTGTTTTCCAACTACATTTACTTTGGTCCCATTTGTCAACTTATCAGTAGGGTTTGTAACAAGCCATTCATCACCATTGATTCCGCTATAGATTGCAAGAAACTTTCCATAATCCCTGGCTATCTTAATTTCTTTTAGTTTTATTGAGTTATCCTTATTCAGAGTGGCGACTTCTGTGCCTTCCGCTCTTACGATAAGTGTATTCGCAGGTATCAATACGACTTCTCCTTCTCGTGAAGGTTTAAACCTGACTTGCACATACATGCCTGGCCTTAATTTAAGATCAGAATTCCTGACATGAATTTCTGTAAGCAAAGTTCTGCTGGTAGGGTCCAGAGCTTCAGCTGTTCTTGCAACATTTCCCCTGATAGAATATTCAGGAAATTTTTCAAGAATAATTTCTGCAGGAATGCCTGATGTGATATTGGCTGAGTATACCTGTGGAACATTTACATAAGTTCTTAATATGTCAATCTGTTCTACTTTAAACATCGGTATAGTATTCGAGGGACTAATGAGGCTTCCGAAGTCAACATTTCTAGCAGTGACAATTCCTGCAAAAGGAGCTCTGATTATTTTAAAGGAAAGCATGGCTTCTGTTTGTCTTACAATAGCCAGATTAGCCTCATAGCTCGTTCTAGCCTGATCTATCTCTTGTTTGGAAACAGCGCCGGGAATCTGAACACTGGAAATTCTGTCATAGTTTGCTTTTGCAAGGGATAATGAGGCTTTGGCCTGAGCGAGCTGCTGATCTATTTCGGGTGTTTCAATCTCGGCAAGCAATTGATTATTATTAACAGAGGTGCCAATATCTGTGTACCATTTTTTAATGTATCCGTTTACACGAGCAAAAATCTGGGTCTCTTTAAAGGCTCTTACCTCACCTGGAAGTTCTATTGTGGTAGTATCTTTGGTTCTTATAGCTTTTACCAGAATTACAGGTTGTGTTGAATTGATTTTTTCATTTGCTTCTTCATTTAGCATTTTTTTATTTCTCAGCTTTGGTAGAAGGCCGATAAGGAAAAGACCGGCGAGTATTATTATCAATATGAGTATTGGTAATAATTTTATTTTACGCTTCTTCATTCAATACTTTCTTTTTTCCTTTGAATACATTATAAAATACCGGAACTATAAAAAGCGTAGTAAAAGTAGCAACAATAAGTCCTCCGATTACTGCTCTTCCAAGTGGAGCGTTTTGTTCTCCTCCTTCTCCAACTCCTAATGACATGGGAAGCATTCCTATGATCATTGCCAAAGCGGTCATAACGACCGGTCTTAACCTGGTGTAGCCCGCAGACAAAGCTGATTCGTATGCATTTTTACCCGTAAGCATTTCATCATTTGCAAATGTTACAAGCAGGATACTATTAGAGGTCGCCACTCCCATGCACATGATAGCGCCCATAAGCGCTGGCACACTTATCGGTGTTTGTGTACAGAATAACATCCAGGCTATTCCGGATAATGCTCCTGGAAGTCCAAGCAATATGATAAAAGGATCAAGCCACGATTGAAAGTTGATGACCATAAGCAGATATACCAATAGTATAGCAAAGATCAGGCCCAGGGCCAAACCCTTAAAGGAGGAGTTCATACTTTGGACTTGTCCCTTAACTTCAATAGAAGTGCCTCTGGGCAGCTTTGATTGTATTCCGTTTATGATTTCATTGATCTTGTCTGATACACTTCCAAGGTCGGTATCCTGAACGCTGGTAAATATATCAATTACAGGTTGCACGTTGTAATGTGAGACAAGACCTGCAGTAACAGATCTGTCAAATTCAGAAAGGTTAGTAAGCAACTGTGGCTGTTTTAACTGACTTGATGTTATCGTTGTTTTACCCAGATCTTCTATAGAATTTATTTTGTACTGAGGTGTCTGTACTGCAACAAAATAACTTATCCCGTTTTTAGGATCTAACCAGAAGTTAGGAGCTGTTTGACCGCTGGAGGAGAGGGATATTAATACACTATTGGCAACATCTCTTTGGGTTAAACCTATTTGTTGTGCTTTGGTGCGGTCTACATTTACTTTAACCTGAGGAATATTAAAAACCTGAGGAATATAAACATCTGTAGCTCCTGGAATTTTTGAAATCTTATTAGCAATGTCAAGTGCTATTTTGTAATTGGATTGTTGATCCCTACCTGTTACTTGTATGTCTATTGGGGCAGAGATTCCAAAATTAAGGATCTGAGTTACGATGTCAGAAGGAGGGTAGCTAATCTCCAATCCAGGTATCCTGTCGTTAACAACCTTTCTGATTTTTTTCATGTAAACTTCAGAAGGAACACTTTGGTCCTTTAATGAAACCTGTATTTCGCCCTCAAAGGATCCTATTGATGAATAGCCTCCCCAGGCAAGGTTAATTCCGCTATTGGGCAATCCCATATTATCGAGCATCAGATCCAGCTCTTCAGGAGGTATGACTTCTTTAATAATGTCTTCAACTTTACCGAAAATTATTTCTGTTTGTTCAATCCTTGTTCCACTGGGAACTCTTATGTGAAGCCTGAATTGTCCGGCATCAACTTTTGGGAAAAAATCTTTTCCAAGAAATGGAAACAACAAGGCGCTGATTATGCAAAATAAAATAAAGAGAATAATTGCAAAAGTTTTACCTGTAAGAGCACTGTCTAAAATTCTTCTATAGCGCTCTCTCATTTGCTCAAATCTTTTGTCAAATCGTTTATGTATTTTCCATACAGGAGAATTTATTTTTTTATCCGGATATCGATGTGGCTGATAAAGGTGTAACTCTTTTCCCATAAGGTATTGAATGGCGACAGGTACAAATGTTCTTGAGAGAAAATAAGACGCCATCATTGCAAAGATTACTGAAATAGCGAGAGGAGAGAATAATGATTGAGCAACTCCTGAAAGGAAAAAGATAGGAAGAAATACTATGCAGATTGAAAAGGTACTTACAAGGGCAGGCAAGGCTATTTCTTCGGCACTATCGAGAATGCCCTGTTTCAAGGGTTTCTCAAGTATCAGATTCCTTGTAGTATTTTCTATCTCTACTGTAGCATCGTCTACGAGTATGCCCACAGCCAGAGCCAATCCTCCAAGGGTCATGATGTTCAATGTTTGTCCAAGTGCATATAATACAATTATGGAAGTTAGAATACTTAGAGGAATAGAAAGTACAACTACTAAAGTGCTTCTCCAGCTTCCTAAAAACAGAAGAATCATTAGTCCTGTGAGACAAGCAGCAATCGCAGCTTCTTTTACAACATTGTTTATGGAAGCTCTCACAAAAAGAGACTGATCAAAAAGCAATTTTAATTCAAGCTCCTTAGTTACTGTTGACAGGACTTTCGGAAGGGCTTTTTTTACCCGATCAATAATGTCAATTGTTGATGCGGAACCTGCCTTTAATATGGTAAGAAAACTCCCTCTTTTCCCGTTAAACCTGACAATGTTGGTTTGAATAGAATAACCCTCATGTACATATGCTACATCTTTTACATAAATCACTGCTCCATTGACTTCCTTTATGGGCATGAAATTGAGAGCATCGATGACATCTGTACTGGAGTTAAGTTTTACATCATATTCTTTTTCACCCATTTTTACGGTTCCGGCTGGCAAAATCAGGTTTTGTGAGACCAGGGCATTTGAGACATCCGTTGGAGAGAGATTTTTAGCATTAAGAGCTTCAATGTCCAGATCGACCATTACATTCCTTTGTTTCCCTCCATAAGGCAGTGGTATTTGTGCACCTTGTACCGTTGCCAATCCTGTACGGATAAAATTTGTTGCAATGTCATTAATGGCTTGCTCTGGTAATGTTTTACTGCTAAGTGCGATCTGCAAAATAGGCACATTGGAAGCATTGTACCTTAATATCAAAGGTGCTGTAGTTCCAGGTGGAAGAATACGCAATAAGCTCAGGGAGCTGGATGCAAGCTGAGCAACGGCCGCTTCTACTTCTGCACCCGGTTGAAAATAGATTTTGATCACTGAAACTCCCCGGTAGGATTGAGATTCTATGTGTTCAATGTCATTTACAGTTGTTGTATAAGCCCTTTCACATACTGTTACAATTCTTTGCTCCATCTCTTTAGGAGAAATGCCATTATAACTCCATATAACACTTACTACCGGAATGTTTATGTTTGGAAATATATCAACAGCCATTCTGCTGATAGCCACGAGTCCAAGTATCAGAATCAGCAGAGAAACTACTACAAAAGTATAAGGCCTGTCTAATGCTAATCTTACAATCCACATTTGGGAGTGAGTTTAATTTTCTGCATTAGAAGTAACTTGGGAAAAATGTAAAGGTTTACCGAGGTTAGAAGATGAAAGATTTTAATGCACCATTTTTAAATTATTTTCTTTAAAAAAATGAAGTTTCAAATAAAATTGAATACTAAAATTAATATTCAGGCAAAACTATAATTTCTCTGTTTATGCTTATGATCTTTAGTTGGCTGCAAAATCAATTCATTCACTAAGATTGAGGCAGATGTATAACACCCCGGGAAGCAAAAGAAATTTATGGGACCAACAATACATCATTCGTCGTAAAACTTAACTACAAATTCAGACTGTTATAATAAACAACAAGATAACAAGGTGGAAAGCTTAAAAGGTATGATTTGCTAAGTGAAAATGCAAAGACCTGAAAAAAGGCATTTTGCGCCTATTGTTTTAAAATTTTTTAGAACAAGTTTTGCGTAAATGATTGAAAAACTGAAGGTAAATTTTTTATAAAATGCAGAAATCCTTAATAAAAACGAAAAAATACTGACGACAAGTTGAAATAATTATCTCTTGTATTTAATGTATTGGTTTTTAGGGTATTGTCTTATTTTGTGGAGAAATAGTATTATTTTTTATTGTTTTTTTACCCAACCTTTTCTTTGGCCTTTCAGATTTGGAGTCTGTATAGACCAACTGGTATTTTTTGAAGACTATTTTGGAATTTTTGAGCTTTATTTGTTTGCATATTTTCAATTTTTCTTACATGGTATTTTTGTGGCTGTTTAACCCATATTTAACCATTGCCAGAGGTGAGCGTAAAAACCGACCACGAACAAGTATCAGAAAATTAACCAGATAGCAAATATGAGTAAGAAACGAATTGTTGGGATGGCTATAGCAATAGCGTCTCTGACAAGTTTAGAACCTACAAAGGTTTTCGGTCAAAACCCGGCCGAAAGCACAGAAACAGCGCAGGGAGACCTACTCGAACTCTCGTTAGAAGAATTGTTGAACATGAAAGTGACTTCCGGGTCATTCTTGGACCTTGATCTTAAAAACTCAGCCTTGAGTTTGACAGTGATTAATCAGGAGCAAATCCATCTTTCAGGAGCAAGACATCTTTCCGAGTTGCTTGAAATTTATGTACCTGGCTTTCAATACATGTACAATAAATGGAATGGTGTTATCTGGGGTATGCGTGGTGTTGCTGCCGATAGAAATACTAAATTCATTTTCCTTGTAAATGGTCACAAAATGAATACCGAAGCAAGAGACGGAGCCAACATGGAGCTGGATCTTGGTATGCTTGGTGATATAGAAAGAGTTGAAATTATCCGTGGTCCATCTGGTCTTATTTATGGTTCCGGAGCTATCGGAGGTGTGGTTAACATTGTTACAGAGCGTTATAAGAAAGATGAGATCAAAGCTTCTACAACTCAGGGAAGCTGGAATGGTGAGAACTTTAGCCATCAATATGAAGCTTCTGTTGCTCAGAAAATTAATGAGCATTCTAATTTATTGGTTACAGGAGGTTTCAGAAAATCAGATGGTATCGGTATGGAGAGAGGTCGTCTTTTGGGAAGACCATCATGGCCTTATCCTCAGTGGCTTGAAAATCCTCCCGCAGACGGAGTACCAACTTCCGGAAGTGCATGGTCAACACCAGGTAACTATAGATTTGGGGTAGATTTTAACTATAAAAATTTCAGATACTATAGCCGTTATACACACCAGGTAACCAATGCTTCAGGTTATTTCCCAGTAGATCCATGGCCTGATTATGCGCAAGGAGACACTTTGGCACCTGATAGAATGGTTGATGGAAAAATGCAGAGTCCAAAAGGTTTTTACGGACAAATTGAACCATATGCTACAAACAGAAGACAATATGTAATAAACAACTTTACTAATCAATTTTCTTACGAACTTCCTGTTAAAGATAACAGCGTAATGCTGAATGCGGGATTTGATATGAATACAAACCGTATTCAGATTGAAGATATTAAAAGTGGCGTGGTCGCAAACGCCAACAGTTACTCTTCAGACAGAACTGTTCACAGAGTTGAAACATTTGGGGAGCGCAGGTATAACGCTTCAGCAATGTATGTATTAAAGACTGTTCCGAAACTTCAACTTGCTGTAGGTTATCAATTCAGATTATTTGATATCGGTAAAGACATGGCGGGGTACAACTCTCAGGATGAGAAAGCTACGCACCCAATCGTATCAGACGTAATTTACACTAACCATGCGTTGTTTGCAGAAGGTATCTATAAGCTGACAGACAAACTAAATGCTCAATTTGGTCTGAGATATGACAGACATACTCGTACTGCACAATTCGGCGGCGTTGTAACTCCTAAGATTGCTCTTGTAGCAAAAGCTAATGAGAATAATATCTTCAAATTGATTTATCAGACATCAGCAAACAACGGTAACGCAGATAACTATGAGTTTAACAGAAACACTATCGGTGATAATGGACAACCATTTGCAGGAAATGATTACCATTATGAAAAACCATTTGAGAGACCAGGAGCAAACTCTAAACCAATCCCTCCGGTAACCAATGACATTCTTCATAAGCTAAGACCAGAAAAGTCAAGCTCGATAGAGTTAACAACAATGCACTCTTTACTTGATAATCGCTTAAGTGTATTGCCCTCACTTTCCTATACTACAATCAAGGACTTGTTTACATGGAATCAGGACCTTTTCAGAGTGGTAAATTCAGGTTCTTATAGCTTCGCAAATGCAGAACTTGATGTTCGTTATAACGGTTCGAAAGTTTCTCTTGGTATCAACCACGTATTGTCAAAACTTGCTAATACTAAAGTTGCTGACCATTATGAATCATATGAGGTGCTGGCATTTAAACCAGGAGTATATGATTCGACACTGGTAGGAGGTGTCTATAAATACACACCGAAGCCACTTAAGAGTAATGTAGATCCAACTAAAGATTCTGTAACTACAGTTAGGACAAATTCTATCCGTGATCAAATCACAGTAGATGGTAAAAACTTCCTGAACCTAGCATCTAACATTACTAAAATTTACCTTGATTACAAACCAACAAGCTGGTTGACTTTACACTCTGATGCAAGACTATTCTGGGGATTAACAGGTCGTCGCGATATCTATAACTATAGCGCAGCAAATCCGACAAACCCGATTTTGCAAGCAGATTATGGTGCAGCTTATGCATGGAACAATCAGTATCCTACTTATGGAATCCAAAGCCATCTGATGGTAAAATGGAACCTAAGTGTTAACATCCAGGCAAATGAAAAACTTTCATTCTCTGTATATGCTTATGATATCTTAGCAGGAGCTAGATCGATCAATTCACTTAGATGGCAGCAATTAGGTAGCTCAGATCAAACAGACTTGTATGGTGTTGACAGAACTTCATTCGCTGTAAAGCTTAACTACAAATTCGGATTATAATAAATATAAACTACTTAAAAATAAGAGAGTGACTTTAACCGGTCGCTCTTTTTTGTTTTATAAACAATGTTCTGGAAATAAAGCCTAAGTATAGGCAAATGAAATAGAACAAGCCCAGGAAGATTTTCGGGTGTGCCACGAATCTTCCGCAGGGTGTTATATAGCCCCGTGGAGGAAATCCGATCTTCCGAGGTATCTCATAAAACTTTTGTGGGTAGCCACTGAATCTCCGTGGGATACCACTGAATCTGGGTGGGATACCACGAATCTCCGTGGGGACTACCAAACTTCCGTGGGTTTCTCCACCGAACCTCTGTGGGTTCCCACGGAAGTTCCGTGGGACCTCACGAACCTCCGTGGGTTCCCACCAAACCTCCGTGGGTGTTCACCGAACCTGCGTGGGAATGATAATAACATCTATGAGAACCCATGGACAACTAACTTTAAATACTTTCCCTCTGGAAGGGGGCGATATTTTTTTATTAAGACTGATCAGGAGATGACTTTACCATATAAATCCAAACTTTAAACTTTTATACTTTCAACTTTATGCTTTCAACTCACAAAAGCGTTCCTTTCAGAAATAAAAACGCCATAGAAAAATAGATAATAATACCTGTTACATCTACTATTGTTGCTACAAAAGGAGCGGATGATACAGCAGGGTCAAAGCCAAGACTTTTCAAAAAGATCGGAAGCATAGATCCGGAAAGCGTTCCCCATAGTACGACACCTATTAGGGAAAAACCAACTGTGGACGCAATTTTTACGGAATGCTCTCCATAGGCATCAAACAGAGTACTCCAGATGATAACCCTTAAAAAACCAATTATGCCGAGAATAAGCCCAAGCATAACACCGGAAATGATTTCTCTCCTGAAAACTTTCAACCAGTCTGCTTTGCTGACTTCTCCCAATGCCAGAGCCCTGGTAATAATAGTTGCAGCCTGAGAGCCTGAGTTTCCTCCGCTTGATATAATTAATGGAATAAATAATGCAAGCACTACTGCGCTTGCTATTTCATTTTCAAAGAAACTCATTGCTGAAGCAGTTAGCATTTCACCAATAAATAATATGATAAGCCAGCCAGCCCTTTTCTTCACAAGGCTTGGAAGATTTATATCAAGATACGGCTCATCCAAAGCCTCACTACCTCCAAGCTTTTGTATGTCTTCAGTATCTTCACGTTCAATTACATCTAAAACATCATCTGCTGTTACTATTCCTAGTAACTTGCCATTGAAGTCCGTGACAGGCAGGGCAAATCTGTCTGTTTCCATAAACGTGCTTATTGTTTTTTCCTGATCAGAAGTTGCTTCCAGACTTACAAACCTGTTATCTACAAGATCTCCAATCGTTGCTTCGGGCTTTGCAAGCAGTATCTCCCTTATTTTTAAATCATCGATCAGCTTATTGTCCTTGTCTACAACATAAATAAAATTTATAGTTTCGCTATTGAGCCCGAAGTCTCTTATAAATTTTATGGTTTTCTCGCATGACCATTCGGGCCTCACGGCAATGTAGTCCGTGGTCATAAGTCTGCCAATACTTTCAGGCGGATATTCCAATAGCTTAAGAGCATCTTTCCTTTCCTGTACAGAGAGCATGCTCAGCCATTTCGCCAGAGATTCTTTTGGCATTTCACTGAACAGTTTAGTCCTGTCATCAGGTGAAAGTTCGTTGAGCAGCGAAGAGGTAAGGTTTAATGGAGCTATTTCAAGTATTTTATTTTGCAGGTTAAAATCGAGGTGCTCGAAAGTCCTGGCATTTTTAGGAAATGGAATAGCAGAGAAAAGTATCTTTAACTTTTCTTCTTCCTGAAAAAAATCCTTCTGAAGTTCATTAAATAATTTACCGATTTCTTCAGGAGGGGCTTCTTCGGCAAATGCAAGAAATGCTTCTCCTGTCTCATTCTGCAATAATTCTGATTTCTCCATTCTTGAAAAAATGATGGCTTCATAGCTATAACCTTTCAGGGAAGGAAAAGATTAGAAATTATGGAGGATAAGGCTTTTTTCAGAAATATAATTGTAGCAGAAAATGGAATCATAAATGAACAAGTCATTTATGGGATATCTATCTAAACGGTGTATGTTCAAATTTTCTGCGCTTACTAAATTCTGTATGATTTTTCGCTAAGTCACCGCCTTTTTTGAAAGAGGAGGATTTATGATAAGTCCTTTTAGAATTCAAAAAAAAAGCTGCCCCAAAAGAGCAGCTTCTTTAAATATGTATGAATATTTTCTATCCAAGGAATTTTGGAACCCTGAAATAATCTGAATCCTTTTTTGGAGCATTATACAAAGCTTCTTCATGTTTCAAAGTCACTTTAACTTCATCTTCTCTAAGTACATTTACTTCGGAAGACATATGTATAAGCGGTGCAACATTAGAAGTATCAAGCTCATTGAGTTTATCCATCCAGTCAAGAATTTTATTAAAATCTTTCAAAATTTGCTCTTCATTTTTCTCTTCAAATTCCAGTCTGCCCAAGTGAGCAATTTTTCTGATGGTTTCTTTATCTATATGCATATAATAAGTAATGTCAATTTTGTCAAAAGTACTAAAATTCTGAATTCCAATAAAGTTTTTAAAACCGGAGATGATAAGTTTTTAAACCAATACTACTTCTTTATTTTGCAGGATCAATTCTCTTTGAATGATATCAAAAGTCTTATCTTTTAGTTCGTCCACATCATCAAGTGTCATTCCTTTTGTTTCAATTGGCTCGTGTACAATTACTTTCATAAGGCGACGATTGGGCACATATTTACCGTCATCAGGGAGAATCAGCCAGTTATAAGGAATCGTAACAGGCACAATCGGTACCTGTTTTTCAATTGCTATTCTAAATGCACCATCTTTGAATGGAATCATTTGATAACCTGCATTTTTTGGAATCGTCCCCTCCGGGAAAAACGCAAGGCTGCGTTTTTTATCTATTGCTTCCATGGATTTCTGCATTGTATCATACCTGCTTAATTTACTGTGGCGATCAACAGCTATGTAGTAGTTGCGGAACATGTAGCCAAACAAAGGTACTTTAGCAAGTGAAGCTTTACCTATGAAAAGGTAATATCCTGATAATGAATAACACAAAGTCGGGATGTCTAGATAAGAAGAGTGGTTGGCACAGTAAACATAGGCTTGCTTTTTATTCCGTTTAAAACGAAATTCTACGTTGGTTCGCAGCAAGCAACTGCCAAAGACAGTATAAGCCCACACTTTATTAAAGAAATGACCATATTTTTTCCAGCTGTCTCTTAAAGAGAATAAAACGAAAAATGGATAAATCAGCAGAAATACAACAATGAAACAAAACCAAACCCAGATTTGGTATAATCTTTTTCCGATACTCATAGAGCAAAATTAAATTAAAAAAACAAGTAAGAAGAACCAGCCATTAATTTTTACGTAAAATTTATTTGATAAATACTGTTTATACGGGATTTAAATAAATGAATTTGATTAAAACAGCTTACTTTACAGGTTCATTTTGGATTCATCTTTAGTGAATTTCAATTTACTTAATTCTTCAGATTGCGTTATGAAACCAAATTTGAAAATATTTTTATATTCACTTGCTCTGGTAATCAGTGTATTGTGTTTGTCTGCTCAGTCAACTTCGGCACAGACAAAAAACAGTTATTGGTGGTGGTGGTATTTAAATTCTAATGACTGTATTTCTTATCGGAAGTCACCGGATACTTCGGTATGTGCACCAACAAGGATAACAGTGTCTTTAGAAGATATAAAATTTAAAAAAGGAACTTCTAATTTTAGTATCTTTTGGAGCTTGACCCCTTTTACAAGCACTCCTACAAGTACTTCAATGGGTAAGGAGTATATTGTAAGTGTTACTCAACCTACTACTGTTTATTTTCTTATTACAAATAACAATTGCACTGAAAAGGGTTCAATCCAGATTTATGCCACAACTGCTGCAGCCAATGGAAAGGCGACTATCACAGATCTTAAATCATCCTACTGTATTTCAGGGATGAAGTCGAGAATATATGGTACACCAGCAGGTGGAATATTTACTGGTCCGGGGGTCGTTTCAGGTGGAAAAGACATCTGGTATTTTGATCCGGCCCTTTCTGGCCCTGGTAAACATGTTATAAAATATTCAGCTGGTTGTATTGTTCCGGCGCAGCAAACAGTTACAATAGACCCTGCCCCTTGTTCTTCTGTATTGGTAGGAAATGGATCAGGATCTGTAGGTTTGATAGAAAGTCCTCAGGGTATTACGACTACCTGTCAGGGGAAAATTTATTTCAGTGACAGTAATAATAACAGAATCTGGGTAATTGATGAAAATGGAGCTCGTACGATTATTAATACTGGAGGGACCAAAGGAAACACAGTAGGTACCGATCCTACAACGGTAAAGTTAAATCTTCCTACTGGTCTTGTTTCATTTGGTAATACAGTTTATTTCTGCGATCAGGTGAACCACAATATAAAAGCTTATAATCCCACGACTGGTGTGCAAATTATTGCTGGTGAAAATGCAGCAACACCTGTTGGTGGAGACCTGGATGGTATCGGAACTGCTGCAAGATTCAGAAATCCTTATGGAATTGCAATTGATGATTTGGGAAAAACCTTATTTGTTAGCGATTCCAGAAATTTTAAAATTAAAAAAATTGATATTGCTACAAAGCTGGTAACTACTATCTCCGGATCAACTACCGGTGATGTACCTGATGGTACTACAGTTCCAGGACCTGTAGCAGCTTCTGCAGCTCAGTTTGGTTTGCTGGGACACTTAAGCTTTGCTGAAGGTAATTTATATATTGCGGATCCTTCAAGGTCAACAATTAAGAAGCTAAATCTGGCGACCAATATGGTTTCTATTGCTGTAAACAGGAAAGGAAGTGATGAAAGGGTTTCTGGTCTTGCAATTGACTGCGATGGAAATGTTTATTATTCGGACGTTAACGGAAATAAGATTTTTAAGGTATCCGCTTCAGGAGGTATTACAGATTTAGGGGTATCTGCCTTAGATGTTCCTTCTTCGATTTCTCTTTACAATAGAGGATATATTGATATTGCAAACTTTACAGGTAATTCCGTAGTGCGCGCTACCATAAAAGGCTGGAAGGAATCAGCTTTTGCAGGTCTTAAGAATTTTTATTGTAATACAGAAACAACACCTTCTGCATTAACATCTACCATTTGTACTAAAAATCTTGGAGCAGGAAGTTATTCGCAACCTGCAGAATATATAAGTGGTAAATGGCAATTCAATCCTGCAGGAAAGACACCAGGGATTTATTCTGTTAAATATTATTTTACCTCAGGAATGTCTTGTGCCGATTCTTTAAGTAAGGATGTATATGTCTTTGCGACTCCAGAGATGGAGCCTTTGCAAATACTTTCAGACCTTGCCTGCGGAAATTATGCTATTGTAGCTAAAATAAAAGATGCTGTAGCATCTCCAATGGATACCATTATCTGGAAAAATTCAAAAGGAGAAGTTATAAAGATTTCTGCAGGAAGCAGTGATACCTTATATTTAAGCAGCGTTGCTGCATCTGCTTATTATACTGCATTTGCCAAAAACCCTGCCTGTTCTTTTAGTCTCAATAGCGATCCAACAACATTCAAAGGGATGAGAATTAAAAAACTTCCTGAAGATACTGCAATTTGTGCGGGAAGTGCGTTTGGGTTAAGAGTAGAACCAATAGTTTTTAAAACATCTACTGTTTCCTGGACCCCTGCTAATCTGGTAGGAGATCCGTCGAGTCTCTTAACAAGTACAGCAAAGCTTTATGCAACTACCCTTTTTAAAATTACTATTGAAGCTGGAGGGTGTATTACAACGGATTCTATTAAAATAATTGTCAATCCTGTTCCTGATACATTGAACGTAAGTCCGTATTTTTTATGTCCCGGTGCCGATACTCTTATTGGAGTTCCTGAAGCTGAGACGAATGGAATAACTTATAAGTGGCAATACAATTCTCCGGATTATCCAAAATATATTAATATTACAGAGACTACTCCTGCAGTTGTAATTAATCCGCCATTTAATCTAGTAATTCCTGCCGGAAAGCCGTTTTTGCAAAATTATTATCAACTGGTGGCGACCAATGAATTTGGCTGCATAACGAAAAGTGATGTCCGCATTGCAGTCTTTCCTATTCCTCAGGTCAATATGGGAAATGATACAACAATTTGTAAAGGTCAGTCTGTTCAGATTGGTATACCTCCGGATGGAAACACGTATCTGTGGAATGCAGATCCTACTATTTCAAATGTAAATGTCTCGAATCCCTTCGTAACACCTGTTGCCTCAACAGATTATATTGTTAAAGTAGCGGGAGTAAGGTGTGCTAATTACGATACCATAAAGGTAAATTTAAAGTCACTGCCTCCGAAAGCTGCTATGGACAGAATAGTTGGAATGTGCGATGGTGACCCTGCAATTCTTGGTCCTCAGAATCCTTCTTCTAATTACCAATACGAATGGTCTCCTGCTGCAGGACTGGATAATTATCTGAGCCCTAATCCTAAAGCCACCCCTTCTGTTTCAGGTATTGTTTATACACTTACAATGAAGGATGCTTCAGGAACACCTGTCTGTTCTGATACTGCAAAGGTAATAGTGAAAATTTCATCTAAACCGGCCAATGTGGTTCCAAAGACATTTCCTGCTTCCGGCATTTGTCCCGGGCAAGCAGCTGGTTTGGATGTACCATCTGCTGCTGGATATAAAGTAGCGTGGTGGCCTGCAGAAACATTGAACGACAGTACTTTATGGACTCCGACAGCGAAGCCTACAGTTACTACAAGATATAAGGTAAAGGTAACTACAGGAGATGGTTGTTCTGATACCTCTTCAGTTGAAGTGCTTGTAGATAAAATTTCTGTGGATGCTGGTACAGATATTATATTCTGTCCAGGTGACAGTGGTAAGTTTAAGGGTACTTATCAGTCAGTAAGCGCACTTACTTTCCAGAAATGGTCAGAAGATATTGATGGGATCTCTAATGCAACCGGCGTTTCCGATATTCAGGATTTTAATGCATTTGTAAAAATTGCAGAGGGAACATCTAAAAAGTATTATTTAAAGGTGACAAACAGCAACAGCTGTTCAGTTGCTGATTCAATTATAGTTACAGCAAGTAAAAAGCCAACAGCTGATGCCGGAGAAGATACGGGAGATTGTGTTGGAAATACATTTATGTTAGGTGGTGTGGGAAATCCTTCATTACCATCCACCTATAGCTTTAGCTGGACTCCTGGTAACTATACAGATGCCAGACCATCTGTATCTCCTCCTACTGCAGGGATCAATACTTTCATTCTGAATGTTAAAGATAATGCTACTAATTGTACTGCTGCAGATACTGTTGAATTGACAATCAGGCCAAAACCAGTGAAAGATGAAATTGTATCAAACACTCCTCAGGCATGTGACGGAACGAATGTAACACTAAGTGTTAACCCAAATTCAAGTTTAGTAACCTGGATGGATGATGAAAATACCCTTCTGGATCAGGGAGCTACTCATAGTGTAAATACTGATGGTACTTATTATGCAATTTTTGAACAAAACGGTTGTTATGATACCAGCAAGTACACCATAGATTTTATGGCGCCTCCCGTAATCAGTTCTATTGAATCTCCTCTAAAATCTTGTATGGCAGATGGAATACCTTTAAAAGTTATTACAGCTCAGGGAGATGGAGTACTAGTTTATGAATGGACTGTAGCTTCCTCTACAGGAGAATTTTCAACTCCGGAAAAAGATTCCACTTTCTTTAAATCAGACAACTCTTCACTTGCATCAGGAGTGAAAACATTTACCGTAAAGGTTAGTAATCAGTGCGGAAATGTAACTTTAGATAAGGATGTTACGTTTGTTCCATCTCCGGAGGCTTCATTCAGAGCAGATGGACCATCCAAGAGCCTGGATAATACCAGTAAAGAAACGATGGATGCCATTTCAGGCGACGTAATATCATTTGTAAATACAGTAGACACCGTGGCACAAAACATAAGTACATGGAAGTGGGATTTTAAAGATGGTAACACCAGTAACCTCTTTAACAGCAGTTATACCTACTCTAATCCGGGTAAGTATAATGTAGAGCTTACTGTTGTTAACAAAGACGGTTGTGCTTCTGTGGCGAGTCTGGGAGTTGAAGTGCTTTCAAGCAAATATTTATTTGTGCCGAATATATTTAATCCATATTCAAGAAATCCGGAAAATTCAGTTTGTAAGGTTTATGGTTTGAATATTTCTTCTCAAAGCTTTACTTTTAAGGTCTTCAATAAATGGGGAGAGGTGGTATTCGAAACTTCAGACTTTAACATGGCTAACAGAAAAGGCTGGGACGGACAAAATGCTCCGATGGGAGTTTACACCTATATGGTTGTTGGTAAGTTTAACGACGGTTCGGAGTTTGAAAAATCCGGAACGGTTACACTTGTGAGATAATATGAAACTGAAGAGGATATATGTCGGCTTTTGGGCCTGTATTTTTATTGTATCCCTTTGTTTCAGAGAGGTTAAAGCTCAGGATGCGACATTTTCTCAGTATTATGCTTCCGGACTTTACCTGAATCCTGCTATGGCAGGGATTTATTCCAATCTTACTTTTAATTCCAATTATAGAAATCAATGGAGATCTGTAGCAAACATTCCTTATGTTACAAATCAGATTTCCTTAATCAACCCAATTTATGCCAAGAAAGGAATGGAAGATTCTCACCTTGGTGGAATTGGTCTTTCCATATATAATGATAGGGCTGGCGATGGTAATTTTAAAACCATTGGAATCAATCTTAATGCAGCTTATAACCTTTGGTTGAGTAGTAATAAAATGAACTGTCTTACTTTTGGCTTGCAGGGAGGAATTGTTCAAAAAAATATAGACTTCACTAATTTACAATGGGGATCGCAATTCAATCCATACATTGGTTATGATGTTACCGAATTCGTAAGCGAGGAAAGTGTCAATACAGCCAAAATATATGCCGATGTTTCTGCCGGTGCAATATACTACTACAATGCAGGAAGGGATTATTCTGATAAAGGCTACAGTGCATATGCCGGGTTTGCAGCCTACCATTTGTCCTCACCCAATGAATCGATGGTAAAAGGAGTAATCAACAAAGTACCTTATCTTTTCAAATTACATGCAGGCTTTGAAGTAAAAGCCGGAGAAAGATTAAATATTTCTCCAAATGTCCTGGTTTTAAGTCAAAACCCTTTCAGACAAATAAACGCAGGAGCATATTTTACGTATGTATTCAACGACCAAAAGAAATTTTTGGCTCCACGTGACGTTATTTTCGGAGGATGGTATCGTTTGCAAGACGCATTTATAGCATCCCTGGGCCTGGGCAATGACAATTACATGATAGGTTTCAGCTATGATTATAATGCATCAGCTCTTAAAAGTATCAGTCGCGGAAGAGGAGCTTATGAAATTTCTCTCACACTCATGAAAGTAAGGGAAGGCAGATCGAGAAGGTTTTACACACCTAGAATCTGATTTTTTTCTACTTTCGTATACAGGTTTCAAATTATTTAAATTCAATTTAGAATTATGGGAGGTTATCAGCGATGAAAAAGACGCTCACACTTCTGTTTATCCTTTTCTTTTTGTGCTTTCAGCATAATGATCTTTGGGCGCAGAAAAAAGCAAAAAAGAAAGAAGAGAAAGCTTCTGTAGAGCTTGCAGATAAGTATTTTGAAAATATGGACTATTATCTGGCTTCCCAGGAGTACGAAAAGGTGTATGCGGAAGAGCCAAGCAATAATTATGTTGGGTACAGGCTTGCTGAAGCTTACAGGTTCCATTTTAATTATCCTTCTGCAGAAAAATATTATAAAATCTCCGTAGAAAAGGCCCTCCCTGATTTTCCGCTGGGAAGATACTGGTATGCTTTAATGCTTAAGCTTAATGGTAAATATGAGGAAGCAGAAAAGCAGTTTCAGGATTTTATCAATGAAAACCCTAATCCGGATTCGGAAACCAAGAAATACAAAGACCAGGCTGAGATTGACAAAAATGGCTGTACACTTGCCATTGATGAAATGAAAAAGCCGGTAAGGGATTACGAATTCTTTAATTTGAAATCTCCTGTCAACTCAGCAGAATCAGATTATTCTCCTGTTATTTACGAAAATGACAGCACCATCATAGTTACTTCCGCAAGACCAGAATCCATTGGTGAAAGTGAATATGGAATGCTTGGAGGTGAATACAGCGATAACTTCAGATTCAAAAAAGAAGGTTTGACCTGGAAGCAAATGGATGACAAGGACAAGTT
This sequence comes from Sporocytophaga myxococcoides DSM 11118, assembly GCF_000426725.1. Taxonomy (NCBI): domain Bacteria; kingdom Pseudomonadati; phylum Bacteroidota; class Cytophagia; order Cytophagales; family Cytophagaceae; genus Sporocytophaga; species Sporocytophaga myxococcoides. Next base: position 929,677 of record NZ_KE384560.1, read on the forward strand.
CAGTGTGGTAAACTCAAAGTTCAATGAGTCTGGAGGTTCTTTCAACAAAGACAGAACAAAATTTTACTTTACAAGATGTGATGAGCCGGTAAAAACAGGAAAGATCATAGCTTATGAATGTGCTATATATATGACCAAGCAGGAAAGTGGCAAATGGACCAATCCTGTAAAACTTAATGAGAATATCAATTATCCTAAAACATACAACGTTCAGCCTTCTGTTTCACCAAATTCAGATACATTGTTCTTTGTGTCAAAAAGAGAAGGTGGAATGGGGATGCATGATATATATTATAGCACCTGTAGCGGTGATGATAATTGGGGAAAAGCAATCAACATGGGAGCTGAAATTAACACTCCTGGTATAGATATGTCTCCATGCTATTTTCCTGCAGACAGAACACTGTTTTTCTCTACCAATGGCCGCGAAGGCTTTGGCGGTCTGGACATATTTATGGCGAAAGGAAAGAACTTCACTGAAGAGGTTCAGAATGTGGGTCTGCCTTTTAACTCAAGTAAAGATGATTTTTATTTTGTAGTTGGTGAGAAAAAAGGGTACCTGGCTTCAAACCGTGATGGTGGTATAGGAAACGATGACATCTACATGTTTATGATAGAAAGTAAACAAGCTCTTATTGCTCAAGTTGACAAAGATTCGCTACAAGAGGCTCAAAGTATTTCTATAGTAGGTACTCTGATAGATGAAGAGACACATCAGCCGGCTTCAGATGTAGGCGTTATTCTTAAAAATGAAAAGAATGAAACGCTGAAAAGGACGACTACCAATGAAAAGGGTACTTTCAGATACGAAAATCTTAAGCCTGACAACTACAAAGTAACTCTTGAAGATAAGGATGCAAAGATTACAGCTGAGATAAAATACCTTGTAGAAGACGTAAAAGTAAAATCTTCTGACCAGCCTGTATCAAGAGTGCTGTTTGAAAACATATATTTCGATTTTGATAAATTTGATTTAAGGCCGGAAGCTAAAAAGACATTAGATGATCTTTGTGCTTACTATAAAAAACATCCTGAAGTACAGATCGAAATGAACGCCTTTACTGACAGTTATGGCTCCGATGCTTACAATGTTACCTTGTCTGAAAAAAGAGGAACCAAAGCCCTGGATTATCTTAAATCGAAAGGTCTTGACAAAAGTGCTCTCGTTGTAAATGCTATGGGAGAAGGTAAACCTATGGTAGCAAATAAAAATGCTATAGGGAGACAATTGAACAGAAGGGTAGAGTTCCATATCATCGGAGGGCCGGGATATCAGGCTAAGGCAATGACTTATATTATTGAACCTAAGGTTACCATAGAGGAGATTGCAAAGAAATATAAGATGTCAGTAGAAGAACTGAAAAAGCTGAATAATCTTAAAGGACAAAATCTTGAAGCATTTGCGCCATTAAGGGTAAGAAGAACAGGAGATGCAGATATAGTCGCTCCTTCTACAATGGCAGATGTAGACCGTGATGAAGATGATGTAAATCCAAATGGTTTTGTAGCGAGTCTCAATAAAAAAACAGCGCCGCTAAATGAGGGAGAAGACTATTATATAGCAGAATCGGGCAATACATTATTCTCCATAAGCCGTTTGTTTGGTATGACACCTGAAGAATTGATTCAGCTAAATTCTCTTAAAGACAATACCATCTTTGCTGGTCAAAAACTGAAGGTAAAAATGAACGCAAGTGCTTCCGGAGCTGGTAAGTATTCTGTTGTGGAAGGTGATTCTATAGACAGCATTGCCAAAAAATTTGGTTTAACCATCGAAGAACTCAAAGACCTCAATAAACTGGATGGATATTCTGTTAAAAAAGGAATGATCTTGAGGATTAATAAGTGATAAGCAAATAAATTGATTGTTAATAAAGGCTTCCTTGAAAAAGGTAGCCTATTTTTTTAGGTGATGAGAATTTGAACTCCATCTGGCGCATGTCTATGACTTGTATCTGCAAATGAAAGCAAGTTTTTCACTAGCAGTTTCAAAAGGGATTTGTTGAAGAAGAGAGTTTAGATGGATCATTCTAAAAAAGAAGATGAACTACAGTATTCTACAAATAAGTCCTGCCAATTTACTTTTCAATATTAAGGTCAATAGCTATATTTAGAAATAAGAGAAGAACTATTAGCGAAGATGAACGACCTGACCTTAACAACTCCTGCACTTTTATTTCCGACTATTTCCCTTTTGCTGTTGGCATATACTAACAGATATATTGCAATCAGCAATAGAATAAGAGCATTGCATAGTCAATATACTTCCGAACAGTCTGATGTCATTATTAAACAGATTAAAATCCTTAGACAAAGAATTACCCTCATCAGAAACATGCAGCTTATAGGAATAGGAGCAATGGTTTCTGCTGCTTTTACAATGTATTTGATTTATAATGGTTTTACTCATTTAGTACATACTGTTTTTGGAATCAGTTTGATTATGATGCTCATATCTCTTATGCTTTGTGCAGTGGAAGTGTATTTATCCAATAAAGCATTACTCATTCTCCTAAAGGACATTGAGCATCTGGTAGATTAATTTTTTCGGAATTTGAAAAACTTTGTTTAAACAAATTTTGTTTATTTTAAAAATGCTATAAATTTGAGTTATGAAAATTGAGGAGGCGATAAAGCAGAAAAAATTCAATAATAGCCAGGAAAGAGCATGGGTAAACCTTATTTATACCTACAATCAGTTAAGTGGGCAGCTTGAAGAATTATTCAAACGCTTTGACCTTACTCACCAACAGTATAATGTATTAAGAATACTACGAGGAAGACACCCTGAATCAGCTTGTTGTGGCGCTATTAAGGAAGTGATGATCGATAAAAATCCGGATTTGACAAGGCTTTGTGATAGGCTATTAAGTAAAGGACTTGTGGATCGCTTTGTGAACGAGGAAAACAGAAGGCAGGTCAATGTAGGGATTACAGAAAAGGGTCTGAAACTCCTCGATGAAATGGAGCCTTTTATGAAAGAAAACAACAAAATAGCAGAGAACCTCACTGAAGAAGAAGCTAATACTTTATCTGACCTGCTTGATAAATTAAGAGGTTAAACCAAATTAATTTCCCTTTTTAACAAAAGGGTATTTTTATATTTAATTAATTGTTTAAACGAATTACGTGAAAACTAAATTTATGGAAACAACAGTAAAAGACATTTTATTTTCATCAGCCAAAATTGGCGGATTTGAAATTAAAAATAGAATTGTTATGGCTCCTATGACAAGGTCAAGAGCAATCAATTCCATTCCGGGAGAAAATGTAGCAACCTACTATGCTCAAAGAGCTTCTGCAGGACTCATCATTACAGAAGGGACTGCGCCGTCTGCTAATGGCATTGGCTATGCCAGAACTCCTGGTATTTTTACAAAAGAGCAAATTGAAAGCTGGAAGAGAGTAACAAAGGCTGTTCATAATAAAGGTGGAAAAATTGTAGTGCAATTGATGCACGTTGGTAGAATCGCACATCCGGCAAACATGTTACCAGGAGCCAGAATTGTGGCTCCATCTGCTGTTGCTTCAAAAGGTGAAATGTGGACTGACACATTGGGAATGCAGCCAATGCCTCAGCCATCAGAGCTTACTGCAGAGGAAATAAAACAGACCATCGCAGAGTTTGCTCAGGCGGCTAAAAATGCTATAGAAGCGGGATTTGACGGTGTAGAACTACATGGAGCAAATGGCTATCTGATTGAGCAGTTTATCAATCCTACAGCCAATAAGAGAACGGATGCTTATGGTGGTTCAGCTGAAAATAGAAGCCGCTTTTTAATTGAAACGACCAAAGCAGTGATTGCAGCAATAGGTAAAGATAAAGTTGGTGTCAGACTTTCTCCATACAATACATTTAACGACCTGGAGCTATATCCAGAAACTGCTGAAACTTATAAATACCTGGCTGAAGAACTAAACAAACTGGATATACTTTATCTGCACTTAATTGATGTTCTAGCAAATGCTTCAGAAGAAGGTCGTTCGTTGGTTTCAACAATAAGAAATACTTTTAAAAATACACTGATCCTTGCTGGAGGTTATGACAAAGCCAGCGCAGAACAGGCATTAGAAGAGGGTAGAGGAGATCTTGTTTCATTCGGCAGGTTCTTTATATCTAATCCTGATTTACCAGAACGTTTCAGAAAAGATGCTCCTCTTGCAGAAGGCAATCAGCAATTGTTCTATGCCGCTGGTGATGAAGGATATACTGATTATACTTCTCTAAATTAATATTAACGCCACGTGAAGTTGAAAAGACGTGCCGGAGCAATCCGGTGCGTTTTTTTATTTTAGGGGAAAAAAATAGCCTCTGTAATATTATAGAATTTAATTACTCCCAGTGATTAAACCTTTTAGTCCCATGGAAATAAAAAGTGAAATACATTTCCGCACAGAGGCTATTTAGCAACGAAAGAGCTAGTATTGATGAAATTAAACCTTGAAAGAAACCTCTTTTAGCCGTCGCTAAATCTAAGTTCGCTTTTTTTTCTAAAAAAATAAAAAAAACGAAGGGCTAATTTTATGAGTTTTTATGAAAGCCATTGATTTTTAGTAATCAAATTAAAAGCATTAAAATTTTTATAATGTCAGTTTAATTTTACTCCCGGATCAGTTTATTTAATGGTTCTTGGGAACGATTTTTAATTTTGAAGTCTAATAGTTAAACTACTTTTATTCATATGATAAAGAAGCATATGATTTAAATTGTGAATTTAATTTAGATAAATTTTTGTACCTCAAAATTGAGGTCCATACAAGCATTGGTACAATATGGGTAAACTTCTATCAATTTATTTTTTATTTATATTATTACTTCTAAACGGATGCATGTCTGATAAATCTCAGCTTGGCAACGCAAGACCGGATGGAAGCATAGATACTATTGTCGTTAAGCCTGGTCCGGAAGGGAAAGACGCTATAGTCAGTTCATACTTTCCGGAAGAAAATTATGGAAATGTTTTATCGTTAAATGCAATGATCTCTAATATAGACAGAATCCCATATGTAGAAAGAGCTTATATAGACTTTGATCTTTCTTTAATTCCATCAGGGACTTCTATATTATATGCAGAATTGACACTATATGCTGATACTGTTATAAAAACAGGAGGATATACCGGACATTCCACATCTTCTGCAGGTTCATATGGCCCCAACGAATGGCTTGTAGAAACAGTAACGTCACCATGGGAGGAAAATACTATATCCTGGTTTAATGCCCCGGCAACTGATGTTTCATCAAAAATTAACTGCGCTTCGGCCACCACATTTTCTCAGAGTTATGCAATTAATGTTACTGAGTCAATAGCCCGGCAATTTAAGTATAGAGGAAGTGCATTTGGTTTCTTAATAAGGCTGAGGGACGAAAACGGAGCTCGTAAAATAAGTTTTTGTTCTTCTGATTATACTTTTCCTAAGCTCCGGCCTGAATTAAAAGTGGTGTATAAGTAAGGGATATAATTATAAGAAGGGGTGGAGATTAAAAAAAAATAAACAGAGGCAGTTTCTATTTATGTTGCCAGGAAAGATGGAGGACAATGTGGTTCTTCATATTTATATCTCTGATATGTTTAGTGAGTTGTTCTAATCCTGTTTGTTTATCCCCTCTTGGAGGTGTCGATACAAAAGTGACAAGCAGATTTACTCTTATTATAAAGCCAGGATCAGAAGGCAAAGATGTAGGAGTGTCAACTTATTATCTTGAAGAAAATTTTAGCAGTGTTAAAAGCCTAAATGCTTTTACCCTATACTGAAAGAGGATATATTGATTTTGATGTAAAAGAATATTTGCCACCAGGAGTAAGGATAGTTGGTGCCTATTTGAAACTTTTTGCGGATACAATTAATAAAGGTCCCAGTATTACGGGTCCGCGTATTCCTGGTCATTCCGTTCAAAGTTATCAAGGAGTAAACTGAATAATGAATGGCAGATATTCAGAATAGTGAGTCCCTGAAATGAAAATGAGATAACATGGTTTGATCAGCCGGAAGTGTCAATGACCGACGTTTTAAATTTGCCAGGAACCTCTGTTTATTGCTCAATCTTTTACTATTGACGTTACAGAGCATATCCGACAGAAATATAAAGGTGTCCCGGGTATAATGGATTTATGATCAAAAATAAAGTTGAAAGTCCCTATCAATGTGTCGTTTTTTGTTCTTCGGATAGTGATCAGAAAGAATTACGACCGCAGCTGTTAGTGGAATATGAGAATGAGTGAACAAATGGAGATTGTAAATGAAAAACTGACAAGGAATAGATTGGTGTTTATTAATAAAGTAATTATTTTTTGTGGAATAATTTTAATCGGATGTACTCATCCCTATTGTCCGGAAGAAGATGATGTAATCAATGAGTTTCGCATAAAGCTAAAGCCTGGGATTGAAGGAAAGGATGCCATTTCAATGCCGGAACAATTCGGAAAAAACTTTGGTGATACCAGTGTCTTAGCTTATTTGTATGAAGATGAAAGCGGTTTGAATAAAGGTAATGGATTTATTGAATTTGATCTTGAACAGCTTCCATCTGATGTTAAACTAAAAAGAGCTGTCTTAAAATTATTTATCTACACAACCGATTCCACTTTTCTCAGGATTCCGTTATCAGATATCATTAATTCCAATGGCTGGTCTTTGAGAGCAGTTATACAGCCATGGGACGAGCACATAAGCATGTACTCCAATGAGCCATTAACATCGGGAGCGGTGAAAATTCAATTTCCTCCCAATGATTCAAGCTTTTCATGCAGTATAGATGTCACGCAACTTATAGCAAAAGAGATTGAAAGACCTGCTAATTACTTTGGGTTTATTATTGTTCCGCCTTTTGAACAGAGTAAATACCAGTTCAATTATTGTTCATCCGATCATCCTTATAGCAGGTTTCACCCTGAGTTGATCATTGATTATGAATGTTAATAGTAGTATTTTGGTAGAACAGAATTATATCCAATCGTTCTTTTATGTTTATATTAAAAACATCCAAGTGTAGAATATTTAATCGCAGAACTAGAAATATTATTGGAACGCTACTTTTTATTGCAGGTATAATTTTGTCAGAAAGTTGTTCTCACCCGATTTGTGATGGAGTAAGAAACGATAGTACAGGAAGAAAACAAGTTATCTTTCAAAATTTAACACTCCGACCAGGAACAGAAGGGATTGATGCTATAGTTATTTCATATTATCCGGAAACCAATTTTGGAAATAGTAAAACACTTAGTGCCACAATTTTGGGAAAAGAAAGAAATAGGTACTTGGAAAAAGGTTATATAGACTTTGATCTTTCTGATGTTGTTCCATCAGATGCCAAAATTAAAAAATCTACCCTTAAATTGTATGCAGACACTGTAAACCAAATTAATAAAGATAATATTCCCAAAGGACATTATATGGGCGAATATACTATATGGAATGTCAGTTTTGTTAAGAGACCCTGGGATGAAAAAAATATAACATGGTTTAATCAACTTACAATTCCAACGGAAGAATTGATGATAATTGATGTGGCAGAGCGCAATGATCAGGCTTTTCTTCTGGATGTTACAGAATACGTAAAGAAGAAGGTCAGACGGGATCCTGATGTACATGGTTTAGTACTTGATGTAAAATGGATGCCTATGGAAGGTTCCATCAGATTCTGTTCTTCAGATCATCAGAATAATGAACTTCGACCGGCGTTGTATATCGAATATGAAATTGAACGATAATGATTTTTTTGATGAATCTATTGAAGTTAAATAGTGTAATAGTTTTTATCATCCTTCTATTTGCAGGATGCAATCATCCATATTGTTTAATCGAACCAAAAGAAAAGATATTAAATCTCAAACCCGGTGCTGAAGGCAAAGACGCTGCAACGAGCATATTTGGTGGAATTTATTTCGGTAATGATCCTTTCCTTACCGGTTATTATGTGAATAAGAACAGGCAGATTTATATAGATATAAGTTATATCGATTTTGATATGTCCGGAATTCCTGAAGGAGCAAAGATTAATAAAGCTATACTTACTTTATATGCAGATACAACTGCTCCGGGTTTTAACAATTTTACTTCTGAGGAAAAAAATAATCCGAACTTATTTGCAATACAGGCTGTAACTCAATCATGGAAGGAGGATAGCCTGGATCAGGATGATCGTTTGTTATCATCGGGTGAACATCGAACTGATTTTCCATCCAATAATCCGGATTATTCATGTAACATAGATATTACCAGGCTGGTACAAAAACAATATCAGAAACCTCAGTATTATTTTGGTTTTTTGATTTTTATGAAACGGGATTATTTTGAAATGTTACCCGAAGAAAAAATGAAAAATATGCGGTACTGTTCCTCTGATCATCCAAATCAAGACTTACATCCTGAATTAGCAATAAGTTATGAAAAATAGATGATGAAGGATATTCTTTGAGCTTTCAGATGTTTTTTATTTCAGGTAATTAAATTATTTTAGTATCAATATCTTACTAAAATAATCCGGAATCAGAAAACTGATGCTGAAGGAAGCAGACATAATTAAAGGTTGTAAAGAGTATAATTCAGTTGCACAAAATGCATTATACAAAACATATGCGCCTAAAATGAAAGCTTTGTGTGTAAGATATTCATCAAATGAAGAAGAAGCAAAAGATCTGATGCAGGAAGGATTTATCAAAGTCTTTTCCAACATAAAATCATATAACGGAAAGGGGAGCTTTGAAGGGTGGATTAAAAGAATTATGATCAACACGGCTATTTCTCATTATAAAAAGAATAAAAATAAATTTGCAGTAGAAGATATTTCTCTCATGAATTCCAAAGAGGTTGGATCGGAGCAGGAAGAAGAAGTTGAAGAAATATACTCAGAATATACTTCTGAAGATTTAATGAAAGCTCTGAACAGCTTACCGGAGCAATACAAATTGGTATTTAACCTCTTCTGTATCGAAAATCATTCTCATACAGATATAGCTCAATTGTTATCCCTGGATGAAAAGACTTCGAGAACGAGGCTTTTCAGAGCCAAAAAAATGTTAAAAGATTATCTGATCAACCTGTCTGGTAAGCGGTGGGTAAATTCTTCTGAAAGGTGATAGTGAAATGGAAAAAAGCAGTATAGAAAATATCTTTAAGAAAGGGCTAGAAAATTATGAGATTCAGCCTGATGAAGACGAATGGTCTGCTGTTGACCTTGCTCTTCCCAGGGTTAATTTCTTAAGATTTTCTTTTGTTAATTTCAATATCTATTATTGCTCACTGATTGTACTGTGTTTTCTATTTTCAGCATTGTCATTGATTTATACTCTTTCCGGAAGGAATGCTAGAACTCATGCAACTGTTGCGGGAGAAAAAGAAAGAATCGAATATCCGGCATTTGATAAATCTGGTAAAACAGAAACAGAGAAAATAAATGAAAACAGTAAATCATTAGCTACTCAAAAAGTATCAGTAGTTAAGGAAAAGCCAAAAGAAGTCCTAAAAACTGAAAGCTTGTCAAAAGATAAAAATAATCCTGAATTGAATTTACAAATTCCAAAGGCCATTAAGCAGGATAGTTTGGAAAATAAAGAAAAAACACATCCATTAAAGGTAGAAAATACAATCATAACGGAATCAAGTCAGCCTGAGCAACAAAAGAAAAAAGATGCTAAGAAGAAAAGAATAGTCTATATTACTAAACAGGACACTATTATTGTAATTGACACATTGAGTAAAAGAAAACTCAAAAGAAAGAACTAAGCTATTGGCATGTATATAAAACCACTTTTAATTTTTATTGTATTTTTATTTGTTGCCGGATTATCTTTTGCTCAGATCGACTCTACCAACTTATCAACAGAAGAGGAGGTTGATACTGTAATCATTAAGAAAGCAGATTATATTATCAGAAAAGAAGTATATATCGATGAGCCAAAAGCATACTCCCGGTATTTAACATTTTATGGAGCTCCGGTATACTATGCAAGTTATTATGATGTATGTGAGGACTGCAGGGATTTTCTGACAAATCAAAAAAGAGCAATTGACCCTCTACTTAGTTATAGGGTTGGATTAAATTTTTCTTTCACAAAGAAAAAAATATACATAACCCCCGGAATTGCATATACCTCTATCCGTGAAAAATTTATAGCTATTGACTCTTTAGAACAGTTTAATCTGTTCAATCATTATAATTATCTGGATCTTTCGCTTGCAGCGGGCTATCAGCTTGGAAGCGGAAAGCTGAGCTGTATTGTTCAGGGATATGGTGTTGTTAGCAGGTTATTGAGTGCTGATGGTAAAATTATTTCAACAGAAGATTTTAAATCTGTAAATCCTATAAAAACGGATAATTTTAAAACTTATGTATTTAGCTTAGGTCTTGGATTCCGCTTGGGATATAAGCTTTCAGAAAGGCTACAGCTTATTGTTGAGCCAGGATACAGATTTAATATTACAACTGTAACTAAAAGCAAAACACCATATGTTCAACAAAGAAACTTATTCTCAGCTGAGGTAGGAGTGTCTTATGCATTTTAATAGGCTGTAATAATACTATACGAATAAAAAAAGCTGATGAAATTATCATCAGCTTTTTTTATTCCAGACTTCAATACTTTGTTCGATTAATTTTACAGAGTTTATCCGTTCAGATTAAAAGTAAAAGTTATAGTAGCTTCTTGCTCCATTTGAAGATAACCCTTCAATCATAACCCTTCCTTTTATCTTTTCTAATATTTCAATCAACTCTTCAGGAGAATTGATCGCAACCTTGTTAATAGAAGTGATGATAAAACCTTCAGGTAATCCCATTCTTGCAATAAGTCCATTTTTAATTCCTGATATTTTAACACCGTTTGCAATACCAAGCTTGTCTCTTTCAACCTTTGAAACCGTCTCAAATGAAGCTCCCAGGTTCTGGGAAATGGTAACTTGTTTTACTAACATTCCCGTAGTTCCTTCCCTGTTAGTGAGTGTCACAAATTCATCAGCCTGTTTAGATTCACTTTTAAAAGTAATCTTTATTTTATCTCCGGGATTATGGTATGCTAGCAATTCTTCAAATTCACTTCTGGTATTGACTGGAATATCATTCAGTTTTAAAATAATATCACCTTTTTTCAAACCAATTTTTTCAGCAGCACCTTCTTTTTGAAGATAAGTTACAATTACTCCTGACAAATCTTTTAAATGATACTTGTCTGCCACAGAAGTATTTACTTCAGAAACTTCTGCACCTATAAAAGCTTTTTGGACGCATCCGTATTTTATAAGATCCTTAACTACTTTAACCACAATATCAACAGGAACTGCAAATCCATATCCTGTATAAGAACCAGTCTTAGAAAGTATGGCTGTATTTATTCCTACCAATTCACCTTTTGAGTTTACAAGTGCTCCACCACTATTGCCAGGATTAATAGCGGCATCAGTTTGGATAAAAGATTCCAATGGAAACTGACTGCTCACTACATTAATATTTCTTGCTTTGGCACTTACAATACCTGCTGTCACTGTAGAAGTCAGATTAAATGGATTTCCTACAGCCAGCACCCATTCCCCAATCTGTAGATTTTTAGAATTACCAATTTTAACAGCAGGAAGTCCTTCTGCTTCTACTTTAAGAATTGCTAAATCTGTACTTGGGTCTGTACCCACTACCTTTGCCTGATAAGTTTTTCGTTCATGAATTACTTCAATTTTATCAGCTTTTTCAATGACATGATTGTTGGTAATGATATAACCATTGTCAGAAAAGATCACTCCCGAACCAGAGCTGGTAACTTGACTATTACCATTAAAATACCAGTCAAACCAGGAGCTTTGGCTACTGGTTCCCACAGTCTGAATAAATACAACAGAAGGGGTACTTTGCGCGGAAGCTGCTACAAAATCTCCGGTCATGTTTATAGATTCCTGAGATTTGTAATTGGCAAAAACATTATTTGTTGGATTGGAGGCTTGAATAATAATGGGTTCATTTTCCCGAAACAATCCGTATGTATATGAGCCCGCTAAGCCGGAAGCGAACCCAATAAAAATTATTGGTATAAACTTTTTCATAATAATAAACTGACGCAACTAGGAGCGAAAAATTATAAAATTCTTACAAATTTTTGAAGAAGTTTTTTCTAAAATTGGAACAGAGGAATATTTAACAAGGATAATTGCTCTTATTTATTAAATTTGTAAAGACACGTATATGGGAATCAGAGCAATATTAAGTAAGCCATTCGCTAATTTTGTAGTATCAAAACAAAAAAAGTGGGCATCCGATCCGTCAGGAACTCAGCAAAAAGTCTTTAAATACCTCATCGATAAAGCAAAACATACCGCCTTTGGTAAAGACCATGATTTTGCCAGCATAAAGACTTATGAAGATTTTAAAAAAAGAGTACCTGTAAGAGATTATGAGGAGTTAAAGTCCTATATTAAGAAGGTTGTAGACGGACATCCTGACGTACTCTGGCCAGGCAAACCTCTATATTTCGCCAAAACTTCAGGCACTACCAGTGGTATCAAGTACATTCCAATCAGCAAAGAATCCATTCCTTACCATATCAGCGGAGCAAGAGATGCTTTGTTGAATTACGTTTACAATACAGGTAAATCACTTTTTCTTGATGGAAAATTAATTTTCCTTTCCGGAAGCCCTGAAATGGAAATGAAAAACGGCATCCATGTCGGCAGACTTTCTGGTATAGTGAATCATCATGTTCCGGGTTATTTAAGAACCAATCAAAAGCCCAGTTATGAAACTAACTGCATCGAAGATTGGGAGGAAAAGCTTGATACAATTATCGAAGAAACTATAGATCAGAGAATGACTCTCATCTCTGGCATACCGCCATGGGTGCAAATGTATTTTGATCGTATAACTGCTAAAACAGGTAAGAAAATTAAAGACGTATTCCCCGATTTTTCTTTGTTTGTTTATGGTGGTGTTAATTTTGAACCATACAAAGCCAAATTATTCGAATCAATTGGTAAAAAGATAGATTCTGTAGAGACTTATCCTGCCTCTGAAGGCTTTATTGCATTCCAGGATCAGCAAGATAGCAATCAGCTTTTATTGTTGCTTAACAGTGGCATTTTTTATGAATTTATTCCAGCTGATGAGTATTTTAGTGAAAATCCTACCAGATTAAATATTGAAGAAGTGCAGTTGGGCGTTAATTACGCATTGATAATGAATACAAATGCAGGTTTGTGGGGATATTCAATTGGTGATATGATAAAATTTGTTTCCAAAGATCCTTACAGAATAATTGTCACTGGCAGGATTAAACATTTTATATCTGCATTTGGAGAACACGTGATAGGAGAGGAAGTTGAAACAGCATTAAAATTTGCTGTATCCAAACATCCGGAAACAGAGGTGATAGAGTTTACAGTAGCACCCCAAGTGACTCCAAAAGAAGGGCTTCCATATCATCAGTGGTTTATAGAATTTAATAAATATCCTAATGACATCAATGCTTTCAGAGAAGATCTCGATGCTGAGATGGTTAGGCTGAACACATATTATGACGATTTAATATCCGGAAACATTTTAAGAAAACTGGAAATCACTCCGATGAAAAAAGGAGCATTTATAGATTACATGAAATCAATAGGAAAACTTGGTGGTCAGAACAAACTTCCAAGACTGGCAAATGATCGTAAGATTGCAGACCAGATAGAACAATTTAAGCAAGGGTAAATTTTACAGATTTCATGGGTATTTTAAAAAAGCATATTGCAATATTAGGATCTACAGGTTCAATTGGAACACAAGCCCTGGATGTTGTCAGAGCTCATCATGATAAATTTAAAATAGATGTTCTTTCTGCAGAAAATAATGCAGAACTACTTATACGTCAATGTCTTGAGTTTAAGCCCGAAACGGTGGTAATTGGAAATGCGGAACATTTTCAAAAAGTTAAATCAGCCTTGGAGCCAGCTAATATTAAAGTGTATTGTGGTAAAGACGCACTTGCTGATGTGGTCCAGTCTGAAAGAATAGATTTGGTGTTAACTGCGATGGTGGGATATTCAGGCTTATTGCCAACACTAAAGGCAATTGCTGCAGGAAAAGACATCGCATTGGCAAATAAGGAAACACTAGTGGTTGCGGGAGAGCTGGTCACCCATGCCGCCAAGATAAGTAAGGTAAATATTTATCCTGTTGATTCAGAACATTCAGCTATTTTTCAATGTCTTGCAGGAGAGGATTATACAAAAATCGAAAAGATAATTCTAACAGCTTCAGGAGGACCATTTCGCGGAAAATCATTGGATTTTCTTAAAAATGTGACCAGGCAAGATGCTCTAAAGCATCCTAATTGGAGCATGGGAGCAAAAATAACTATAGACTCTGCCTCATTGATGAATAAAGGGTTGGAGGTGATTGAAGCCAAGTGGTTGTTTGGCCTTGAATCTTCTCAAATTGAAGTAATCGTGCATCCACAATCTATCATTCATTCTCTTGTTCAGTTTAATGACGGCTCTATGAAGGCCCAAATGGGACTGCCAGATATGAAGCTGCCAATTCAATATGCGCTTGCTTATCCTGAACGTCTCATTTCAGATTTTCCAAGATTTAATTTTCTGGATTACCCTAATCTGACTTTTGAAAAGCCAGACATGGAAACATTCAAAAATTTAAAGCTGGCTTATGAAGCGATGGAAAAAGGCGGCAATATGGCTTGTATTTTAAACGCTGCTAATGAAATCGCAGTGCAGGAATTTTTGGCAGATAAAATAAACTTCCTGGATATTCCTGAAGTTGTAGAAGATTGTATGGCCAGTATTCCATTTATTTGCAGGCCTACCTATGAAGATTTTGTTCAGACTGATTTTGAAACCAGACAACTTGCAAAAAGAAAGCTTCATAAAGTATAAATTTTACTTATATTTTTCATATTTATTGATTACTATTGTTTAAAGGAACTTAGAGATAATGGATGTATTAGGCATTTTAATTATGGCAGGTCAGCTTTTGCTGGCACTTTCTATTTTAGTGGGAGTTCATGAAGCCGGGCATATGTTTGCGGCTAAATATTTTGGAATGCGTGTCGAAAAATTTTCAATTGGTTTTCCTCCAAAAATTTTCGGATTTAAAAAAGGTGAAACAGAATATTCTTTTGGTGCAGTACCGCTAGGTGGTTTCGTAAAAATTTCCGGAATGGTCGATGAGTCGCTTGATACAAAAGAGCTTTCAGAAGAACCAAAGCCTTACGAATTCAGAGCTAAACCTGCTTGGCAAAGGCTAATTGTGATGATGGGCGGAATCATTGTCAATGTGGTTGTAGGAATAATTATTTTCATAGTGGCTACTTATGTATATGGATCAGAATATTTTCCTGCTTCTGAAATTAACAAAAATGGCATAGTTGCTCATGAATTAGGCCGAGAGATAGGTTTACAAACAGGTGATAAAATTATCAATGTTAATGGAAAGCCTTATGAAAAATTTCCTGAAGATGTTATCAATGCTGATGTATTTTTAACAGACAATAATTATTATACAGTAAAAAGAGGTGATTCTCTCATTACAGTAAAAATTCCTAGCAATATAGCAGGTAAACTTTCAGAGGATAAGAATAACTTCATCTCGGCAATCACTCCTTTTGGTGTGGAAGCCGTTGAAGACGGGTCTAATGCAGCAAAAGCTGGCCTTAAGCCAAATGATAAGATTATTACTATCAATGGAGATTCTATAAGATATTTTCATGAATTGACTGCAAAGCTGGAAAGTTTGAAGAACAAGAGAGCTGACTTGGTGGTGGAGAGAGAGGGGAAAAAATTGACATTAAATCCGGAAGTATCAAAAGAAGGAAAGATTGGATTTCAACCAAAAATGCTTCTGGAAACCAAAACGGATTATTATACTTTTGGGCAGGCTATTCCAAAAGGTACAACGGAGGCTTTTGCAGTAATTACTAATACTGTGAGAGGATTTGGGAAAATCTTTAAAAGAGAAGTTCCTTTGAGCAAATCTGTTAGTGGTCCGATTGGTATCGCATCAAAATTTGGAAGTCAGTGGATCTGGCAAAGATTCTGGTTTATGACTGGATTACTTTCTATGGTCCTTGCCTTTATGAATTTCCTTCCGATTCCAGCATTGGATGGAGGACATGTGATGTTTCTTACTTATGAAATAGTTTCAGGTAGAAAGCCGTCAGATAAATTTCTCGAAGTTGCCCAGAAAGTGGGAATGGTCATTCTATTGTCTTTAATGGTATTTGCCTTTGGCAATGACATATTTAAAAAGTTTCAATAAATTTTATTTAGCCAAGTATGACTAAAAGGTTTTTTCAGGTTTGCCTGTTGTTCTTGTTGGGAAATACTCCTGTATTTTCTTCCCCGCTAGATTCTCTTGGAGTTGTCAAAATAGACGATAAGCTCCATGTAAAATATCTGGTCTCTCCAGGCGAAACTATTTATGGTATTTCTACAAAATATGGTGTTTCTGTTAATGATCTGATGGAAATCAATCCTCAGTTGGAAAATGGTTTGAAAGTCGGTCAAATCATTAATATTCCTTATAACCCTGAGATTGTTCAACAGATCAGAAAAAGCGAAGATGCTATTGTACATAAAGTGGCAGCTGGTGAAACGTTGTTTGGAATTTCCAAAAAGTACAACATTCCCATGAATGACCTTCTGAAGTGGAATGGCATGGAGCTTAAAGCTGGTCAGGAGGTTGTAGTTGGTTATAAGAGCCAGCAAAATGCTTCTTCTGCGATTGCCCATAATACAGCTCCTAAGTCAGAACCTGCAAAACAAAGCATAATTACAGAGCAGCCTAAAACCACACCTGCAGTAAACACAACTAGTGCTCAACCTGCCAAGCCTACTCCAGCAGCAGAAACGAAAGAGCCTGTAAAGCAAACTGTTGTTGCGGAAAAAACTACTCCAGCGGAAAAACCTGTTAAGCCACAGCCAGCACCTGCAAGTACAAATGAACAGTCAAATAATGCAGCTACAGCATGGCCTACCAGTGCTCCGGAACAATACAGGTATGATCCGGAAATGAAGCAAATTCTTGTTATTCCATTTGATCCATATCTTTATTTCAGTGATGCGGATGATGAAATTGCAGCCAAATCAAATATGCCTCGAACAAAGGTACGTCAGGTATTCAGAAGAAGATTAAATGCTTTATTAGATAAGCCGGGCTATGAAATGATATATCTGGTTGGCGGAAAAGCCAAAGATTCAATAGGTGACTTAAATAAAATTTATAGCTCAGTGAGCTACGCATATCAAGAATCTGTTACCACTGTTAATGTTCAGCAGCAGGAGGTAAAAGAAGCCAAAGCTAAATCTACTAAGAACTGGATTGAGAAACAGAAAGAAAAGCTGATTCCTCAAAATGAGAAAAAATATGATGTGCCTGAAGACTATGGAAGTTATTTCGGAGTAAAGATCAAAAACCCTCAGGATTTCTTTGATTACTTTAACTCTAAATACAGTGTAGATTATTATATATTCATCAACCAGTTTGAGGTTAAAACAGATTATGAGCATTGCCTGGACAGAGCTGCTTTAAATTTCGAGAGAAGTTTTACTACCCATTTCTCAATATATGACAGTGAAGGAAAGCAAGTTGCCGGAAATAAATTTAAAACGCACTATAACTCCAATTCCAACTACGTCTACCAAATCGTAGCGGATAATTGTCCTAAAATAGCAGAGAGAATACTATCCGAGCTTCCTGCTCCGGATCAGAAATAATAAAGCAATAGATAGAATGAAAAAAGGCTGATCCCTGTATAGGAGATCAGCTTTTTTTCTTTTGTTTTCTAAGGTCATTTATATAATTCTAGCGACCCATCTTCTGTTGCAATTGCTCACACTTTTGCTCTCTTTAAATATTCAGAATCCTCGCAGCCTTCAAAATACCAGCAATGCTTAGACTATCAGTAATTTCATTGTTCATCACCATTTCTACAGCATCTTTCAGATGAACCCTTTTTACCTGTAATTCCTCAGTATCTTCAGGTTCACTTTCTCCATCCTTCAGACCTTCGGCAAGATATAGATATCCAACTTCAGAGGTGACGCTGTTTGAAGTATGGATTGTGCAGATATTGGTCCATTTATCAGCAGTAAAACCTGTTTCTTCTTTGAGTTCTCTCTTGGCAGAATCAAGTGGGTCAATGCCGATTGGTCCGCCACCTTCAGGAATTTCCCAAGAGTATTCGTTTAGTGTGTATCTGTATTGACCTACTAGGTATGTATAGCCCTCATCATCTACAGGAATAATTCCGATGGCAATATTTTTAAAAGTTACTACCCCGTAAATACCGTTTCCTCCTTTTGGATTTATTACCTGATCTTCGCGGACAGAAATCCATGGATTGTCATAAATAGGTCTGGAAGAGACTGTTTTCCATGGGTTTTGAGTTAGCTCCATATGTTCTGAATTTGTATTTGTGGATAAATTTAGCATAATATAATTAAAAGAAGGATTTCAGAGAGTCATTATTATTCCTTACATTTATAATAGCAATTTGTTATTGATGCTGAAATCCTACCATACTGAAGACTTAGTGGAAGCAGGGGTTGATGAAGCGGGAAGAGGCTGCCTCGCCGGGCCCGTTGTTGCTGCCAGCGTAATTTTACCTAAAGATTACCATCATCCTGTACTCAATGATTCTAAACAGCTTTCAAAAAAGCAAAGAGAGCTTCTGCGCGAAGAAATAAAACGTGATGCAATTTCTTGGGCGGTAGCCGAAGTTTCTCATACTGTCATAGATGAAATCAATATTCTGAATGCTTCATTCCTGGCCATGCACAAGGCTATTGGAAAACTTAAAACCAAGCCTGAACTTCTTCTGATTGATGGCAATAGATTTAAGCCCTACAAAAAAACTAATCACCACTGCATTGTTGAAGGGGATGCAAAATATCTTAGCATTGCTGCGGCCTCCGTACTTGCTAAAACCTACCGTGATGATCTTATGGTTAAACTTGCTTCAAAATTTCCTGTTTATGATTGGGAAAATAACATGGGATACGGTACTCCAAAACATAGAGAAGCAATTTTCCTGAATGGATTATCTCCATTTCACAGACTTTCTTTTAAACTTGATAAATCAGGCTCTGATTCTCAATTAAATTTATTTTGACCAAAGACAGGCAATATTATCAAGATTTTAAACACAAGATAAAAAATCGTATTTTTATACAATTTTTAAATGGAAAACACTGAAACAATACTCAAAAAGGTCCCTTTGAATGACCTTCATTCTGCATTAGGTGCTAAAATGGTACCATTCGCAGGGTTTAATATGCCTGTTCGTTATTCATCTGATCTGGATGAGCATAATACTGTAAGAGAAGCTGTAGGTATTTTTGATGTATCTCACATGGGCGAATTTATGGTGAGAGGTAAGGGTGCTTTGGACTTGATTCAGAAGGTTACCAGTAACGATGCATCAAAACTTTTCAATGGGAAAATTCAATATTCCTGTTTGCCTAACTCTGACGGTGGTATTGTAGACGATCTCCTTGTCTATAAAATAAACAATGAGGAATATATGCTTGTTGTAAATGCATCAAATATTGATAAGGACTGGAACTGGATATCAAGCCACAATTCATTTGAAGCTCAGCTTGAAAATATTTCTGATCAAACGGCACTATTTGCTGTTCAGGGGCCAAAAGCCGCGGAAGCACTTCAAGGACTTACAAGACTGAATTTGTCAGCAATGGAATACTATACATTTGAAATAGCTGATTTTGCAGGTGTTGCAAATGTAATAGTATCCGCTACAGGATATACTGGTGCCGGCGGCTTTGAAATTTACATTCCCAATGATAAAGCAGTCCTTGTCTGGAATAAAATCATGGAAGCGGGAAAGGCGTTTGGTATAAAACCAATTGGTCTGGGCGCCCGTGATACTTTAAGACTGGAAATGGGTTTCTGTCTTTATGGAAATGATATAGATGACAATACCTCTCCGATAGAAGCGAATCTTGGCTGGATTACAAAATTTACCAAGGACTTTATCAATTCTAAATCTTTGAAAGAACAAAAAGAAAAGGGTGTGTCAAAAAAACTGGTAGGATTTGTGATGCAGGAGAGAGGTATTCCCAGAAGTCATTACCCGATTGTCGATGCCAATGGAAATAAGATAGGAGAAGTAACATCCGGAACACAATCCCCAACTCTATCTGTTGGTGTAGGAATGGGTTATGTTTCAATTCCGTATACAGAGATTGATTCGGAAATATTTATTGATATAAGAAATAAAAAACATAAGGCTAAGGTTGTAAAGCTTCCTTTCCTGAAGAAGTAAAAGGTAGAATATGAGAAAAGTGGATGTATGCCTTACCCCTGAACTGCTTCATTTATATGAAGTGGAAAACCGGGTAGTTGTAATTGTAGACATTCTAAGGGCAACGTCGTGTATGACAGTAGCCATTGCCAATGGGGTAGAGAAAATAATTCCCGTTGCAAAGTTGGAAGAATGTCAGTCGCTCAGGGAAAAGGGATGTGTTGGTGCTGCCGAGAGGGATGGAAAAATGCCAGAAGGTTTCGATCTTGGAAATTCTCCTCTTGCTTATCTTAACAACGCTTATGCAGGCAAAACCATTGCTATGACCACAACTAATGGTACATTAGCGATTGCAAAATCAAAAGATGCAGAAGAAGTAATTGTTGGTTCTTTTCTGAATAAAACTGCAGTGATAAATTACCTGATAACCCAGCCTAATGATGTACTTATAGTATGCGCCGGATGGAAAGGTAAAGTAAATCTAGAAGACACACTTTTTGCAGGTGCAGTAATAGAAGGTTTGAAAGGTTATTTTGAAGTTGAGAATGATTCTGTGATTGCTTCTGCCACTTTGTACAATCATGCTAAAAAAGATATGCTAACTTATCTTTCAGCATGCTCCCATGTGAAAAGGTTGAAAAATCTGAATATTCAAAAGGACATTGAATATTGTCTTCGCGAAGATCAGTTTAATGTAATACCGGTGCTTAAGGAAGATGCTCTGGTTGATATGGAAAAGTTGGTTCTGACATAATTTCACATCATTCAAGTCCTTTACGGTGAGAAGAATTTATAGTGAAGTCTTATTTTGACCACAAAGAAAAAGCGTCCTGAATTTGAAGTAATCATTACTTCTCATTCAGGACTCTTTTTTACTATAAATTTCAGATTATTTTATTCTGTATATCCAGCCAAATTTATCTTCTGCTTTTCCAAGCTTAATATCATTCAGCGCTTTATTCAATTTATTAGAAAGTTCTCTGGTTTCTTCACCAGGAAGAACAAGGTCTGTTCCTTTGTAATTAATAGCAGAAATATGAGTAATAGTGGCAGCGGTTCCGGTTCCGAATGCATCTTTCAGTGTTCCGTTTTCATAAGCTTTTACAACCTCATCAACAGATACTCTTCTTTCTTCTACTTTTACACCCCAGTCTTTCGCCAACGTTAGAATGCTATCTCTGGTCACCCCTGCAAGTATCGATGAAGACAGAGGAGGAGTAACTAGGGTATCTCCGATGATGAACATCAGGTTCATAGTTCCGGATTCTTCAAAGTATTTATGCTCTTTGCTGTCTGTCCACATTATTTGCTGATATCCTTTTTCAGCAGCAAGTTTTGCGGGAAGAAGTGATGCAGCATAGTTACCTCCTGATTTTGTAAAACCTGTACCGCCTTCGGCAGCTCTTACGTATTCAGTTTCGATAATAACTTTAACAGTTCCTTTGTAGTATCCGGCTACAGGTGATGTAAATACAATAAATTTATATGAAGAAGATGGTTTTACCCCAATAAACTCATCTGCAGCATACATAAATGGTCTCAGATATAGAGAGCATCCCGGAAGGTTAGGTATCCATGCTCTATCCAACTTGATAAGCTCAGTGATACCATCCAGGTAAGATTTTTCATCCAGCTCAGGCATACAAAGCCTTTTCGCAGATTTGTTTAGCCTTTTATGGTGATCGAGAGGGCGGAATAGAAGAATGTCGCCATTGTCTGCTCTATATGCTTTAAGACCTTCAAATATCGACTGCCCATAGTGTAAAACAGAGGTGGCAGGACTCATTGATATATTTTGGAAAGGCACAATTCTCAATCCACACCATTGCTTATCCTTGTAATCCATGACAAACATATGGTCCGAGTATACTGCTCCAAACTCAAGATTTGTAAAATCCGTCTGACTTAACTTTGACTGTTTGGTCTTTTCAATCGCGATATTCTGAGTATTAATCATAAAAAGGGGAAATTCTCAATGTTAAACGGTAAAGTTATTATTTTGGTGATCCAAAATCAATCAAAACTGACTTTTTACAAGATCAACCTTAAATTTTTTTAGCAAGCCTTATGAAGGTATGCTGTTTCAATAACGAATTTTAGAAATTTTATGTTATTATTTGTCAGGTTATTTTCTTATCTCTAGGTATAAACCTCAAAGGAAATATTTAATTCCCTTTGAGGTTTTAAGTTGTTGAGATACAGATTTATATTACCAGGACTTACAAATTGTAAGTATATTTTCTGATTAGCGTGGAGCTGTTCTGAGTGAGTTGTCGTACCAGTCACGTTTTCTGTTCAACTTCAGATCCTGAAGAACAGATGCTTTAACATTTATATCAAAACTATAGGATTGTCTGTATCCAAATGGAATCCAGTTGAAACGCATCTCCCAGCAATGCAAGTCACGGTAGACATTAATCTGGGTATAGGTAATAGCTTCATTCGTTACATCATATCCGGAGTTGAAACCGATTTTCCACTTTTCGGAAATTCTCAAGTCTCCATTGAATGAAAGTGTCTGGATGATGCTGCTCTCATTAAAGCCAACTTTTGAGTAACTCAGGTTATAACTTACATACATGCTCCATGGAATGTTAAAGTCCACGTACATTTCCGGGTTAGCATTGATTACATCAAGCTCGGCCTGAGTCGCCTTCGGGTCTTTGTAATTTTTCTTTTTAGCTACGGGATTTAGATTGGTGCTAAGCATTAAAGAGTACAACAGAGCTCTTTCACGAAAGCCACGACTAGTCCCAAATTCATCTACTCTCCTTTGATAAACAGTAGTTCCGATTATACTATCCAATTGATAAACATAAGGATCATAAGTGTAATTAAAGTTTATGTCCAGTCTGTTAAACAATTTTGTCCTTGCAGAAAAGTTAATCAAACTGAAATTTAAAGAATCTGCTGTGAAGTCATAACTACCATTCATTGATACGTTTTCCAGAATCGGTACTTTTTTAGTAGGGTTAACGCTGTCGTTTTTTGTTTTTACTTTTGCTTCTAATGTGTTATTTAAGCTGAAAGATAAAAGATTGGATTCTCCTCTGCCGGGAGCCCCGTAAAGAAATCCATTGTATCTTGAAAGTCTTTGATCTGTAACTGTTCCATTGGTAGAAGTTCTTCCACTTATCGATTGATAGGAAGGTCCGCCGAACAGATTCGAAAAATCAGGTCGATAGGTGTAGTTCAAAGTTGGAATCAAAGTATGACGGACACCCATCAGTCTACCTTTTTTAAAATAAACAGATCCGAAAACTCTGGTAGTTAAATCCGTACTGAAATTGAAATCATATGCATTTGAAAATCCTTTAAGAGTATCATAAGTTATGACTTGGTTACCAAAGGTTCGGTAATTCAGTCTGTTAAAATACATGTACTCATTAAAGTTCAAGGATGGGTTAAGGTTGAAATATTTCAAAGCCTTAATAGTGGTGGCGACACTTGCCGAATGTCTCAACCCGCTTCTGGCATATGGAGGGGAGAATATCCTGCCCAAATTGTTAAAATTTAACTTTAAGGTATCCAGGTTTTCTCCTTCTGGAGATATGCCTCTCGGTACACCACTTACGTTCCTGGCCTGGATTGAACCTACCGAACTATAAGAGATGTTGATCTTTTCATACCAGCTGTTTCCATCTCCGATTTTTTTCTTGAATGGATAAATCCTGTTCATGTTAAGGGCGAAATCAGGAAAGGTAAAATCGTATACTCCTGTATTATTATTCTGAGTAGATCTTGCAGCGAGTGATAAATTGAATGGTGTGCCTCCAAAGAATTTCGAATAGGAAATACTTGAGGTCATAGTATTTGTTAAATACGCTGCCGGGTTGTAAGCGTTATTTCTGTTAAAAGTAGTACTGGCAAAATTAACCCCTGCAGAAAGTTTACTGTTCTTCTTAGAAACAGTCTGATGGTTCCAGACTATTTTATAATCATCAACAAAGTAAAATTCTTTGGCTCCCTCTGCTAGGCCAAAATTTGGATTGGTGCTTTTTCTGTGATTGAATGCTAAATCCACATTTCCCCGGAATTTGTACCTGCTTATATAGTCTGTCTGAGATTGTAATCCATAGCTTCCTAAAGTATAAATCTCTCCGATCAGTCTTGAGCCGATATAGTCATTTACTGCAAAATAATAACCCCCATTTCTCAGGAAAAATCCTCTGTCGCGGGACTCTCCATACATTGGAAAAATCAACCCGGATTTGTTCTTTTTAGGTACGGGAAATATTCCAAGAATAAAGCCCAGTGGGGTAGGGACGTCCGCAACGTAAAGGTTAAACGGTCCTGTTACAATTTTGTCCTGTGGGATTACCTTTAATTTATTAGCCCTGATATGGAAATGCGGATGAGCCAGATTACAGGTTGTATAGTTAGCGCTGTTTATAAATAATGCTTCGTCTGTCCTTTTTACTTTTTCACCATGAATATATCCTTCTCCCTGCTGAGTGATAATGCCCGAAATTACTCCTTTGCGGGTTTTGAAGTTGTATTTGATGATATCTGCAGAATATTTATCATCCTTTTCTTTAAACAGCGGGACGCCTTTTACCTTTCCAGTAGAATCGGGAACACCCACTGCGGTCAGTGTTGAGGTTGCCCAGTTTATTTCAATTTGCTCGGCTTCCAGAGTAATATCTCCGTAATTGATTTTTGCATCACCATATAAATATGCGGTTTGAGTCACTACGTCAAGACGTATGGAATCTCTTGCAGAATATTTAATAGTAGTTTCAATGTCGCCTTTGTGTTTCACATTAAGCGAATCAGAAGTGCCTGTAGTATCCTTTACTGCAGCGGCTTCCGTGCTTTCTGCCGGAGCCAGCACCTCGGTAGAATCTGACTGAGAAAAAGCAGCTCTGCTAGAAAGCAGGAAGATCGTCAGAAAAAATACCCCTAAATTTTGTACTAGTTTTTTCAGAATTTATTAAAAATTTACAATTTTTGTGTGCAAAGTTATCGTAATAACTTTTAAAATCGAATATTTTGAACAATATTGTATTGACCATTCTCCTCTCAGCAATTATTGTGCTAACTTCCTTCAGTCCTGTTGAGGTCAAACAATACAAGCTTAAGACAGTTGTAATTGATGCAGGTCACGGAGGCAAAGATCCCGGTTGTCATGGAAAGAACTCCCACGAGTCGGCAATCACTCTCGCTACTGCACTTGAACTTGGCAGAATCATCAAAGAGAATCTCCCGGGCGTAAAGGTAATCTATACCAGAACAAAAAACGAATTTGTTGAGCTTCACGACCGCGCCGGTATTGCAAACCGGAACAATGCAGATTTGTTTATTTCTATTCATTGTAACTCTGGCCCTAAGCATGTGTTTGGTACTGAGACATATACAATGGGATTACACACCTCTGAAGATAATCTGGAAGTGGCCAAAAGAGAAAATTCTGTAATATTGAAAGAGACAAATTATAAGAAAAATTATCAGGGATTTGACCCAAGCTCTCCTCAGGCACATATCCTGTTTTCAGTATACCAGAATGCTTTTATCGAAAATAGTCTTAGATTTGCACAGAAGGTGGAAAAACAATTTTCTTCAAGAATTGGAAGAACTAGCAGAGGAGTAAAGCAGGCAGGATTGGTAGTGTTATGGAAAAGTGCAATGCCCAGCGCATTGATAGAAATTGGTTTCTTAACAAACCCTGCTGAAGAAAAATATTTGAAAAACAAAACAAGCCAGGTTTATATAGCTTCAGGAATTTATAGAGCCTTGAAAGAATATAAAACCGAACTTGAATCAATGAATAAATAAAAGTGAAAATATCTAAAGAAGTAAAGGTAGGACTCCTGGCCTTGGTTGCTGGTGTGATACTATATATCGGATTTAATTTTTTAAAAGGAGTTGACTTTTTTTCTCCTACAAAAAAATACTACATCGTTTATAATCAGATTGACGGACTTACAGTTTCGAATCCCGTTACTCTGAATGGTATGACGATTGGCCGTGTAGACGGACTTAAAATGGTAACTTCCCAAAACAATAAAATTGTTGTTCAGATTCAGGTAGATGAACACATAGTTTTAGGAGATTCAACAAGTGCTTTCATTTCCAACACCGATTTGTTGGGAGGTAAATCTATCGATCTTAAACTTGGTAGGAATAGCAGAACTTTTGAAAATGGAGATACGCTTAAAGGTAACATTGAGAAAAATATTACCGAAATGCTCAGTGAAAAAGCAATTCCAATTCTCACAAATCTTGATTCAACAGTAGTAAATCTTAACAAGATTTTTGGTGATGAACTTGGAATGAGCGTAAAAACAACCCTACACAACTTTGAGCTTGCTTCAGGAGACTTGAAATTACTTATAGGAGAAAACAGAAAGAACCTTTATGTAATGACATCAAATCTTTCGGCAATGACATCCTCTTTGGCACAAACAGAGAAGGAATTAAAGCCATTGATTGCTAAAATGAATCATTTTGCCGATTCTCTGAATGATCTTGAGTTGAAAGCGACAGTTGCAAATGCTAATAAAGCAATGGCCAATCTTAGTTCTATTACAAATAAAATTAACACAGGACAAGGCAGCATTGGTGCTCTCGTGAATGATAAAGCATTTATTGACAACCTTAATAATGCTGTAAAAAATATGGATAAGCTGGTTACAGACCTTAGAAATAATCCAAAGCATTACTTCTCTCCTCTTGGCCAGAAACCTAAAAAGGGATATGTAGCTCCTGAATAGTCATAAGAAATTATTTGAAAAGAAATTAAGAATCCCGCATCTGCGGGATTTTTTGTTTTAAATTACTAGTCTTAAAAGAGAACAAAATTTTTTATACTAAGTAAATATTCAATAAAGTATCCTAAGGACAACTTGGACTTTGAAAAGTCAGATAAAAATTTTTATTCAGCATTTTCAATTTTAAAATAAGATGTATGACTTATTTAAAATACTGGTAAGTTCACACAGTTTATCCTAAGTAGTAATTTTCAGATTATTTCATTTTAACCCTAAAGGTCATGAATATTGAGTTCAACAAAAATGAAGATGTTTTCAAACAACTTTCCTTTCAGTTAAAAACAAGATTGCAAAAAGTAAAACTAGGCGGAGGTGAGAAGAAGATAGATGAGCAGCATGAGAAGGGTAAGCTAACAGCAAGGGAAAGAATTGAAAAATTAATAGATAAGGATTCTCAGTTCCTTGAAATAGCAGCCTTGGCGGGTGACGGCATGTATTCAGAAGTGGGGGGATGTCCGTCTGCTGGTGTGGTGACTGGGATGGGGTATATTCACGGGCGCATTTGTATGATTGTTGCCAATGATGCCACTGTGAAAGCCGGAGCCTGGTTTCCGATCACAGCAAAGAAAAATCTCCGTGCCCAGGAAATAGCAATGGAGAATAAATTACCTATAATATATCTGGTAGACAGTGCAGGTGTTTTTCTGCCAATGCAAGATGAGGTCTTTCCGGATAAAGAACACTTTGGTCGGATATTCAGAAACAATGCCATCATGTCTTCATCTGGAATAGTGCAGATTTCAGCCATTATGGGAAGCTGTGTTGCTGGTGGAGCATATCTTCCAATTATGTCAGACGAGGCTTTGATTGTTGAAAACACAGGCTCCATTTATCTTGCCGGACCTTATCTGGTAAAAGCAGCTATTGGTGAAACTGTAGATAATGAAACGCTCGGAGGTGCATCTACACATTCTGAAATTTCAGGAGTAACAGACTATAAGTGTGCTAATGATGAGGAATGTCTTGAAAAGATTAGAAGTATCATTAGTAAAATCGGGCATCCGGACAAGGCAGGATTTGATAGGGTAGAACCAAAGGTGCCAGCAAAGAACCCTGATGAAATCTATGGAGTTTTACCTGCAGATAGGGTAAAGCCTTATGATATGCGGGAAATAATTGAACGCCTCGTTGATAATTCAGAATTTGAAGAATACAAAGAATTGTATGGTAAAACTATTTTGTGCGGTCTAGCCAGAATAGATGGCTGGTCAGTGGGAATTGTTGCCAATCAGCGCAAAATGGTTAAGAGTAAAAAGGACGAGATGCAGATGGGAGGGGTGATATATTCAGATTCTGCTGATAAAGCCGCTCGTTTTATAATGAATTGTAATCAAAAGAAAATTCCTTTATTGTTTATTCAGGACGTTACAGGATTTATGGTCGGTAGCAGATCTGAGCATGGTGGGATTATAAAAGATGGAGCTAAAATGGTTAACGCAGTGGCTAATTCAGTAGTGCCAAAGTTTACTCTGATCATTGGGAATTCTTTTGGAGCAGGAAACTATGCAATGTGTGGGAAGGCTTATGATCCAAGACTGATTTTTGCCTGGCCAACCGCACAATTAGGAGTAATGAGTGGAGCTTCAGCCGGCAAAACACTTCTTCAGATAAAAGTTTCCTCTATGAAAGCTAAAGGGCAAACCATCACTCAGGAAGAGGAGAAGAAAATCCTTGACGAAATAATGGCCCAATACAATGAAAAGCTTTCTCCTTATTATGCAGCTTCTCGCATATGGGTTGATGGAATAATTGATCCTAAAGAAACCAGAACATCAATTTCCATGGGTATCGAAGCGGCCAACAACGCTCCAATTGAAAAAAAGTTCAACCCCGGAATCCTTCAAACATGATGTTTTCAGGTTTACTGTATATCTTTATAGTTTTAAAATTGGTTTATATATAGGTAGAAGGTAGTTAGTATAGTAATGGACAATAAGAAAATCAAAGCTTTAATTTCACTTTTGGATGATGAAGATACAGAGGTGCTTTTGCATGTAGAAAAGGAAATTCTTGCCTTGGGTGAAGGAATTATCCCATTTTTAGAGAATGAATGGGAGAATAATTTTAACCCCATTGTTCAGAAAAGAATAGAAGAGCTGATCCATACTGTCCATTATGATTTGTTGAAAGTGAGATTAGCTGCATGGAAGGACGGTGGTGGAAAGGACCTTCTTGAAGGAATGTGGATTATTGCTACTTACCAGTATCCTGATCTTGAAATGGGTAAATTAAAGTCTGAGCTAGATCAAATATACTTTGAAGCCTGGACAAATATGAAAAATGAAATTCATCCGTTTGACCAGGTCAAAATTTTAAATAATGTAATTTTCAGTCAATATAGATTTTCAGCAAATACTAAAAACTTTCACTCTCCCTCTAATTCAATGATTAACATTGTTTTAGAAAGCAAAAAGGGAAATCCGATTACGCTTTGTGTTATCTATCTGCTGATTGCTCAAAAACTGAATATGCCAGTATATGGTGTAAATCTTCCTAATTTATTCATACTTACATATAAATCGGAATCCGTTCAGTTCTACATTAATGCATTTAACAAGGGATTGATTTTTTCTAAAGCTGATATTGACAACTATTTGTCTCACCTTAACATTAACCCATTGGATATTTTTTACCAGCCATGTTCTAATCTGGATATTGTGAGAAGGATGCTGAGAAATTTATCAGTTTCCTTTGAAAAACTTGGCGATGCGGTGAAGGTGGAAGAAATTAAACAGTTATTAGATTCAATTTCAGATGGAAGAGAAATAATTGACTAGGTTTTAATTATTTATCTTTTAACAATACAGCCTATAGCTCTTTTTTCAGAAACCTTGAGTGTATTATCCTGAACCAATGCAAGTAAAGCATCTCTCAGATAATGATAATGAACATCTTTTGGTACCTGAGGATTGTCATCAATTGCTCCTTTATAAAAAAGCACGAAAGACTTATTGATGTTCTTTAATACAAATACTTCAGGTGTTTTTGTGGCTCCGAAGGCATTTGATATTTCAAAGTTTTTATCTGGTAAATATGGGAAATTGTAAGCCATTTCCTTTGCCCTGTTAGTCATCTCATTTACTCCATCAGATGGGCAGGCTGCAGGATTGTTAGGGTTTATCAATATGAATTTAACTTTGTTGATTTCAAATTCACTTGCTAATCGAATGATCCTTTCTTCATATAATTTAGAATAAGGACAATCCTGACTTGTGAAAACAATGACTATGCCTTTGTCTTCTGAATACTCAGCCAAACTGATCTTATTCTGACTTGTTACATTACTTGCTGTAAAGTTTTTTACCTTGTCTCCAACATTGTAACCTGTCTGAGCAAATAGATTTAAGGCAAAAAAAGAAAAGAAAATAGTCCCGATAATTTTCATCTTTTTCCCGGATTAGTGCTACTAATTTAATAATTAAAAGCTAAAATGTAATTTCCAAATCTTGAAATTTTCATTGGAATTGTTTTAAGTACACTATCTTCACTTTTAATCTCACAAAAACAATGTGTGTCGTTATTTGAAAAGTCAAAAGGTTTAATTCGGATTGACTCTTTAAAATTCAGCTTGAGTTCCGAAAACATTTTGTATACAGCTTCCTTCACGCACCAATACGCAGACAAAACATGTAGGTTATCCCCAGCTTCGGCTAATTCAGTTTCGCTCAGAAATTTATCTTTGACTCGTATAATTTTTTCTGAAGAAAGTTCAATATCTATACCAACTTTTCCGGATTTATTTAAAATCGCGCAGCACATCGACTTCGAATGGCTTAAAGAAACCTCCGCAGTTGAGGGTACTAAAACAGGTTTTCCAAGTTCATCTTTTTGAATATCATGAAATTCAATCCCGCTAAAAGAGCATAATTTTTCTAAAAGTATTCTTGAAGCAAGCCACTCTTTTTTTCTTTTTTCACTCCAAGTGTCCTCACATTTCTTTTCTGGCCTATACATTTGGAGGAGTTCATCAAGATTTTCTTCAATTTCCCAGATTCCCCAGCAGGAATTATCATCAATAGAATTAATAGAAACTAAGGGCATCAGGAAGTTGAATTTTTTATATGTGTAAAATCGTTTATTTAATTGCTAAATTTAGACAAAATTCCAAAACTACGCTCCATGACAAAAATTGAGGTAGAAAAGATAGCTTCCTTAACTGGTCATAAAGACTGCATTTACACAATTGAAAAGGGGGAATCCGATCAGGTGATTTATTCTGCAGGCGGAGATGGTATGGTTGTTAAGTGGGACCTCAATCAACCTGACCTTGGTAAGTTGGTTGCGAAGGTGGAAAACTCTGTTTACGCTTTGAGATTTCATCAGGGACGACTCCTTGTAGGTCATAATTTTAATGGTATTCACCTCATAAATCCTGGTTTAAATAAAGAGGAATTATCTGCTTCAGTAAGCAGTTCTCAGATTTTTGATGTGAAATCTACTGGAAAGAATATCTATTTAGCTTGCGGTGATGGTACTTTGGTTGTTTTGGATGCCGAAGATTTGTCCACAATTGCCAAGATTAAAGTTTCTGATAAAAGCCTGAGAGCAATTGCCATAAATGAAGCAGATAATTTGCTCGTAATAGGATCCAGTAATTTTACAATCAGTGTTTTTGATCTCCAATCGCTACAATTAACTGATCAGCAAAATGCCCATGAAAATTCTGTTTTTACATTGGCGTTTTCTCCTGATGGGATATATTTGCTAAGTGGAGGAAGGGATGCAAAATTAAAAGTGTGGGCAATAAGGCAAAAAAAACTTGAGATTGTAGAAACAATAGCTGCTCACTTGTTTGCGATAAACAATATTGCATTTAGGGAAGATGGAAAATATTTTGCTACTTGCAGCATGGATAAGTCAGTGAAAGTATGGGATGCCGGAACTTTTTCCCTCATAAAAGTTATTGATAAATCCAGACATGCAGGTCATGGTACTTCAGTGAATAAAGTCCTTTGGTCTTCTTCAGATACCATTGTCTCCTGCAGCGATGACAGATCAATTTCTGTCTGGAAGGTGAAAAATTTATAAATACCCTGACGAAAGATAGAAGGGCTGAACAGTTTAGTTTTAAATTAGTATCGAAAATGAAAATAACCCCAATTGAAATCAGGCAGAAAGAATTTGAGAAAGCTTTCAGAGGGTATGAAAAGGAAGAGGTAGATGCTTTTTTGCTTTCTCTGTCTCAGGAATGGGAGCGCCTGCTCGAAGAAAATAAAGAACTGAAGAGAAGATTGGACACTTCTGAAAAGGAAGTTTCCAGATTACGAGAGGTTGAGCATTCTTTATTCCGCACGCTTAAGACTGCCGAAGATACAGGGGCTCATATGATAGATGCAGCTAATAAATCAGCTGAACTACATTTGAGAGAAGCTCAGATGAAAGCTGAGGCTTTGCTGAATGATGCTAGTTTTAAAGCTAAGTCAATTTTGGAAGATGCTGAAGAGAAGGCCAAAGATATAATGGACTCACTTCAGGATGAGGTAAAAGCGGTAGAAAGAGAATATAATTATATTGCTGATCAGAGAGACAATCTGCATTCAGAATTAAAAAGTCTGGTCAATGATACTAATGAAAAGGTTTCAAGAGCTATTGCTAAGTCTGGTTCTCAGGAACGTATTGATGCAAAGCTAAAGGAATTCAGAAGAAGCTTAGGTTTTGAGAAAAAGAAGGATCAGGTACCTCTTCCTGAAATTAAACCTATAGAAAACCCTGTTAAAAAAACAGAAGCCCCGAAATCTGCTAATAATACATCAGAGCCGGGCAAAAAAAGTGACGGTTCATTTTTTGATTCACTCTGATGAAGGAAGAAATTGAGGTAGCATTGGAAGGATTGGAGTTCTATGCTTATCATGGATTGTATGAGGAAGAGACCAGAACAGGTAATCGTTTTATCGTTGATCTGAAGGTTATTTACCCTAAAACCAATCCTCTGAGTGAT
The DNA here is from genome assembly GCF_000426725.1 of Sporocytophaga myxococcoides DSM 11118. NCBI lineage: Bacteria > Pseudomonadati > Bacteroidota > Cytophagia > Cytophagales > Cytophagaceae > Sporocytophaga > Sporocytophaga myxococcoides. The sequence continues at coordinate 962,622 of NZ_KE384560.1, forward strand.
AATATTTCTGAAGTAGTAGATTATGTAAAGCTTTTTCAGATTGTAAAACTCGAAATGGAGATTCCGAGCAAGCTACTCGAAGTAGTAGCTCAGAAAATCGTAGATGCCATTTTTAATTTATATCCTACTATTACCTCTGCAGAAGCAGCAGTATCCAAAATGAATCCTCCACTTGGAAGTCTTTGCAATAAGTCAAAGGTAACTATCAGAAGAGTCAATGAATAGGTTAGTTTTTTATATACTGCTTACACTATTTCCATTAAATATTTTTGCTCAGGATGCTTATACTTTGTTTGATAAACAGGGTAAAAAGATTTCCTATGAAAAATTTCTTAATGGATTGGAAGATGCGGATATTATTTTATTTGGTGAAATTCACGATAATACACTTTGTCACTGGCTTGAACTTCAGATTTTAAAGAATTTGGAAGCCAATAAAAAGGGGCAAGTCATTGTGGGAGGGGAGTTTTTTGAAGCAGATGACCAGATTATCATTGATGAATATTTGAAAGGTTATTTTTCTCTAAGCAATTTTAAAGATGAGGCAAAAACCTGGAATAATTTTGAACAGGCTTACCTTCCGATCATTCAGTTTTCCAAAGAGAAAAGCCTTCCGTTTATAGCGACCAATATCCCAAGAAGGTATGCTTCAATTGTAGCTAAAAAGGGAGTAGATTCACTTAAAATCCTACAAAATGAAGTTTTTAAGTGGATTGTTCCTTTGCCATTTGAAATAGATAAAAAACTGCCCGGATACAAACAGTTTGCAGAATCATCAGCTCAGGGGCATGGGTTTAGTCTTCCTTTTATGGTTGAAGCTCAAGCGATAAAAGATGCCACAATGGCACATTTTATTAACCTCAACAGAACGGATAAAATATTTTTTCATATCAACGGAAGCTACCATTCCGACGGGTATGAGGGAATTTATTGGTATCTGAAAAGGAAAAATTCTACTTTAAAAATAGTTACGATAAGTTCAAAAGAGCAGAAAAAACTGTCAGTGTTGGATAAAGAGCATTTAAATATTGCGGATTATATTATTTGTTTTCCGGAAGACATGACCAGAACTAAATAAATCAGATATTAGGTTAAGTATTGATAATTAAAGTAAATAATATGCAAGAGTTTGTAGATCTTTTAAAAATTTTATTGCCAGCCGGAGTTGTTTTATATGGTATGTATTTGACTGTTAAAGCATTTTTGAATAAAGAGTTTGAAAAGAAACTTGTTGATATAAAAATCAAGAACACGGAAACTGTTCTTCCTATCAGACTTCAGGCATATGAAAGAATGGCATTATTCCTTGAAAGAATCTCTCCAGCCAATCTGGTTGTGAGGGTTAATGATGCTTCATTTAGCTCTGTGGCTTTTCATCAGCAACTATTGCACGAAATTCGTGAAGAATTCAGCCATAATCTCTCTCAACAGGTATATATGAGTGATCAGGCCTGGGAAAATGTAAAGAAAGCCATGGATGATATTATTTCAACAATTAACATGGCAGCAGATAAAACCAATCCTCAGTCGAGAAGTATTGAGCTTGCTAAAAATATTTTTGAGCTGCTATCTACCAGAAGTGAAGATCCTGTAAATAATGCTCTTAAGTTCCTAAAGAATGAAATCAGACAATCTTTTTAATAAGAAATGGAGATATTGAAGTTTACTTTTTATAGGTGTTAATGTATTTACACCTATAAAATTTAAACAAGTAAACTTCAATAATCTATGGACTTTCTAAGAGACCTCTTAAACTCTCAAACTGCCGGAGATTCATTTTTTTCTTATGCCTCATTTTATATTTTTTTATTGATTTTTGTTCCGGTTACATTCATTCTAATAGTTTTCATCGACTATTTCATTTCAAAGGTTTTAAAAAAATAGCTTATATCTTAGACGAAAATTTTGCTTTCTTTATAAGAACAAATTAAATTTGAAAGTATGGTCCGAGGTTTAATGTTATTTGCATTTTACTATTTCTATCAGTCCTAATAGGAGGGATCAGAATTGCTATTGTTGATGGTCCCGTTAGGGACTTTTTTTTTATATATGGTTTAAACAGAGTATGGTAAAAGTTGCAATACAAGGTGGCAGAGCATCATTTCATGAGATAGCGGCTCGAAATTATTTTAAAGATGATGTGGAGATGATAGAATGTGCCTCTTTCCCTATCTTATGTGAGACTTTAAAAAAGGAAGAAGTTGATTATGCGGTAATGGCAATTGAAAACTCAATTGCAGGAAGCATTCTGCCCAATTATGCTCTATTGCAGAAATTTGATTTTTTAATAATCGGGGAGATTTATCTAAGGATAGAACAAAATCTGATGGCCTTGCCTGGCACTACCATTGATAAAGTTGAAAAGGCCAGATCTCATTATATGGCATTGCTTCAATGCCAGGACTTTCTTCAGAAATACCCTCATATTAAACTGGAAGAATATCATGATACCGCTGATAGTGCTCGAGATATCAGATTAAATGGGGAGAAGAATGTTGCTGCTATTGCCGGAAGGTACGCTGCAGAACTGTATAATCTGGATATTCTGGCGGAAAGCATTGAAACAGAGAAGAAGAATTATACAAGATTTTTGATTCTTTCCAGAGATAAAAGATTTAAAACTGAAAATAAGAATAAAGCAACCATTAGCTTTCATCTTCCGAATAGGGTAGGAGCTTTGGCAGATGTACTAAGGGTCATAGTTGAAAATAATATTAACCTAACCAAAATTCAATCTCTGCCTATTATTGGGAGACCAAATGAATACACATTTTATGTAGACTGTGAATTCTTCAATTATGAAGATTTCAAAAAGTCAATCGAAATAAAAAACATTGTAGAAAATCTCAGGATACTGGGAGAGTATAGAAAAGGAGAAACTATTCATGATTATACCAAAAGCAGACAGGCTTAATCTTGTAAAAGAATATTATTTCGTAAGGAAATTAGAAGAAATCGCCAAACTCAATAAAGAGGGCAAAAATGTAATCAATTTTGGAATCGGCAGTCCTGATCTTGCACCTTCGAGGGAAACTGTTCAGGCAATAGTTGCCACTGCAGAAAGGGATAATACACATGGATATCAGCCTTACAGAGGGATTCCCGAATTCAGACAAAAAATTGTGGAATGGTATAAAAAGACTTACAAAGTAGATCTTAATCCAAATGATGAAGTATTGCCATTGCTTGGCTCCAAAGAAGGGATTTTGCATCTTACAATGGCATTTTTAAATCCTGGAGAAGAAGTATTGGTGCCAAACCCGGGCTATCCTGGTTATTCATCCCTAACAATGCTTTCAGGAGGTACAATTCGTTATTATGATCTTAAGGAAGAGAATAACTGGTTTCCAGATTTTGATGCATTAAAAAAGGCTAACCTATCCAAAGTTAAAATTATGTGGGTGAATTATCCCCATATGCCAACCGGGACGGTAGCTAATAAGGATATGCTGAAAAAGCTTATCGACTTTGCAAAAGAGAAGAAGATTCTGATCTGTTATGATAATCCATATAGTCTTGTACTGAATAAAGAAGAACCATTCAGTATTTTGCAGATAGAAGGAGCAAAGGAAGTAGCAGTAGAACTTAATTCTTTCAGTAAATCTCATAATATGGCTGGTTGGAGAGTTGGAATGATGTTGGGGAAAAAGGAATATCTAGATGCTGCTTTAGCAATTAAAAGTAATATCGACTCAGGTATGTTTCTTGGTATTCAGCAAGCTGCTATGAAAGCTTTGGATAATGATGCAGCTTGGCATGCAAGAAGAAATGACGTTTACAGAGAAAGAAGAGACTGGGTTTATAAAATTCTGGATTTGCTCAATTTCGAATACAGCAAAGATCAGGTAGGTTTATTTATCTGGGCAAAACCAAAAGATCCTATAGCTATTCCTGATATTGCAGCATTTGTGGATCAGATTCTGTATTCTTCTTATGTATTCTTTACACCTGGAGAAATATTCGGTTCTAATGGAAAGAACTTCTTGAGACTATCTTTATGCGTGCCAGCTGAAAGAATGAAAGAAGCTTATGAAAGATTGGAAAAAGTAATGACAAAAGCTTAGAGTTTATAAATCGCCCAAAAAGAAAGCGGCTCCCTTTATTAGAAAGGAGCCGCTTTTATTTTATTAACTTACTACTTATTGAGTAACTCTTTTCGGTTTGGAACCTGCAAAGCCGTAATAAGCAATGTACAGGTAGCACAGTAACGGTATAATAAATGAGAACTGAAGTCCGCTATTTCCTTCACCATAAAATAACCCTTGAATCGGAGGGATGATTGCTCCACCAACTATTGCCATGATAAGCAATGAAGCTCCCTGAGAAGTGTCAACTCCTAAATCTTTGATTGCAAGAGTGAAGATAGTTGGGAACATGATAGAATTAAATAACCCAATTGATAGAACAGACCACATTGCAATGTCACCTTTTCCAACAATTGCAATTAGAAGTAATCCAACTACAATAGAAGCAAAAAGACCTAGAGTGAATCCTGGCTTATTCTTGCCAATATAAAATGCAACTAAATTTAAAAGCGCAACGCCAGTGAAAATGATTGGTGTTTGGAAATCTACTAAATCTGCAGGAGAAGGTTTTCTTAAGATTAAAGCCATGATTAAATCTTTATTCATAAGGAATACTCCTAGTGCGTAAGACAACAGAATTACAGAGAAGATTACCCCTTTTTGTTTACTTATATCTGTTTTTTCATCCAAAAACACAGCTCCGAAGAAACGGCCAACCATAGCTCCACCCCAGTAAAATGAAAGAAACTTATCAGCTTTGTGTGCTGGCAATCCTGCAATATTATCTAATTCAAGAAAGTTGATTATTGCAGAACCAATTGAAACTTCACCACCAACATAAAAGAAAATACAAAGAACTCCCAAAAGCAAATGTGAGTATTTCCAAGCTCCAATACCTTTCTCCATAGAAATATCCCCACTTACTTTTGGTAAGGGTATTATTGCTATAATTAAAGCCAGAGCAAAGAGAGCAGAAGCCAAACCTACATACGGAATTTTGACAGAATCTAACCCCCCAGCAAGAATAAACATACCTCCGATAACAGGAGCTATTGTAGTTCCTAGAGCGTTAAATGCCTGAGTCATGTTTAGACGTGAAGAACTACCTTCTGCAGGACCAAGAAGGGCCACATATGGGTTAGCTCCCATTTGAAGTATCGTTATACCTGAAGCTAAAACAAAGAGTGCTCCAAGAAACTGGTAGAAACTTTCATTGTCAGCTGCAGGAATGAAAAGCAAACAACCTGCCCCACATATTGATAGACCTAAAATTATAGCGTTTTTGTAACCGATTTTAGAAATAAGGTCAAATCCTCCTGCTGAGGCAATAAAATAAATAAATGATATTAAGAAATAAGCACTGAAAAAAGCAGACTGCACTAGCATTGCTTCCCAACCTTGTAATGCAAAATGACTTTTGAATTTAGGAATCAAAATGTCGTTTAAGCAGGTGATAAATCCCCACATGAAAAATAGCGAGGTAATTACTATAAGTGGTACCTTATAGTTTTTATTGTCCTTCTGCACATTGGACGATGAGGTATTGTCTTTAACAGCATTGCTCACAGGTGCACTAATTCCGGCCATAAAATTTATTAGATCGTTTTGGGTGAAAAAGATTAGATTTTACAAATCCAATTTTACAAACTTACAATTTTCGCATCTTCGGTCAAAGTGATAAAGTGCAAATAAATACAAAATAAATTATAAAAATTAGCTTTATAAGTACTTCAGTTTTATTTAATTATTGTTGAAATTTTGTAACGGCTAAGGTAAGAAAAAAAACAGTTATGAAACATTTTTAATTCTATTTAATCTTAGTTTTTAATTAGTTAAATGTTAATAATTGAGTTTTTGTCGAACTTTTTTATGGTAACTTTTGTATGAAATTACACGCCTAAAGACTTTAATAATGGATAAAAGATATAGATATATTACTTCAAGACCAGGTCATGAATGTATTTCTCTTGACGATTCTGACCTTATATCATTTTGTTTAAGGAAGATAAAACAGGAAAATACCCAAAATGTTAATCTGGATCTTACTATAAAGAATGAGGGAGAAATGAACTTCTCCGTTTTGAATGTTTTAGGGAAAAGCGTTTTTCATGCCAAAAAATATTTTAAATCTGGCTTTAACACTATAAATATCGGTGTCGAGAAGCTTGAACGAGGTGTCTATTTTATTGAATTACTATTTCAGGGAAAATCCTTTGTGAAAAAAATGGTATTGGATTAGAAAGCTATTATTTTTTTAATCTGATATCTGTATTTTTCTTTTATATCTTTGCGGCATGCAATTGAAAAATGATTTAATCCTGCGAACGGCCAAAGGAGAAAAAACAGAAAGAACTCCTGTATGGCTTATGAGGCAGGCGGGTAGAATTCTTCCTGAGTACAGAAAAGTAAGGGAAAGTTTAAGTGGATTTAAAGAACTAGTAACAAATCCTGCCCTGGCTGCAGAAGTAACAATACAACCTGTTGACATTTTAGGGGTAGATGCTGCGATCATTTTTTCAGATATTCTGGTAATTCCTGAAGCAATGGGACTTCCTTATGAAATGATCGAAGCAAAAGGTCCATTGTTTCCTAAAACCATACAATCGGAAAGTGACATTCAGCAATTGAAAGAAAAAGAAGCTGCTGCTGATGAACTTCAGTATGTATATGATGCGATAAAAATTACCAAAAAAGAGTTAGGTGGGAGAGTACCTTTGATTGGTTTTGCGGGTGCGCCTTTTACAATAATGGCTTACATGGTTGATGGTGGTGGTTCTAAGACATTCAGCAAAACAAAAAAGATGCTTTATGCAGAACCTGCTCTGGCTCATGCATTACTTAGCAGAATTACTTCAGCAACTATTGCTTATCTGAAAAGACAAATCACTGCTGGAGCTGATATGCTCCAGATATTTGATTCATGGGCAGGTATACTCGCTCCAGACGTATACAACGAATTTTCGTTGAAGTACATCAATGATATATGCAATGCCATAAATGAAGTACCTATAACAGTATTTGCGAAAGGTGCCTTTTTTGCAAGAAAGGAAATGGCTGCATTAAAATGCAATACGATCGGTCTTGACTGGAATATGGATATTAAAGAATCCAGGGCAATCATAGGAGAATCAAAAACGCTTCAAGGGAATCTTGACCCTTGCGTATTATATGCATCGTTTGATGATATTAAAAAGGAAACACTTAAAATGCTAAATGCCTTTGGACCTTATAAACACATAGCGAACCTGGGGCATGGAGTATATCCGGATACAGATCCGGAAAAGGTTAAGTGTTTTGTCGAAACAGTTAAGGAATACAGTCCAAAGATGAGATAAAAAAAATGGAGTTCTTAAATTTAAGAACTCCATTTTTTTATGATTAAAATTTAATTAACTATTGTTTACCTGCACATTCAGTCTCTTTGCTTCTGCAATTAACATTTTTTTGTCTATTGGAACGACTCCAACATGCTCGCAGACAATCCCACCGGCAAGATTGGATAGTTCAGCCAAGGCTTTATGGGGTATATTTAGAGCACAACATAATGCAGCAGCACTTACTACAGTGTCTCCCGCTCCTGATACATCAGCAATTTCGCGAAGGTGAGCGGGAATATGGTGTGTTACCTCTGAATTGGTAATGATTACACCTTTTTCTGACAGCGTAACTAAAATTGTATCTGCATTCAAAGTTGACCTTAGTATGTCGATAGAGCTTTTAAGCTCATTGATATTATCAAGATCTCCGTCAAGCTTTAATCCCTCTTTCATTTCCTTTTTATTGGGTTTGAAAAGAGTTACTCCTTTGTAATGCAGGAAGTTTCGTTTTTTCGGATCTACAACTGTAGGAATGTTGTAGTCTCTGGCGAGCTTTACAATTTCAGCAATCAGGTCCCTATGCAGTGTTCCTTTGTCGTAATCTTCAAATATTATGACATCAGCTTCCTGAATTAATTTTTTTGCTTTTTCTATCAGAAGAATGGTTTCTTCCTTGGTAATAGGAGTGTCAATTTCTTGATCCACTCTTAGCATGTGATATGATCCGGAAATTACCCTGTGTTTAATCGTAGTAATCCTGGAATCACTTTTAATAATCCCTTCTGTGGAAAGGTTATTTTGCTCTAAAAGTGTGATGAAGTCTTTAGCTTCGGTGTCGTTACCTATTACACTGCATAGAATTGGCGTAGCGCCCAATGATTGCACGTTTAATGCAACATTGGCCGCTCCTCCAAGTCTTTGGTCCTTTTTCTGGACATTAATAATAGGGACGGGAGCCTCCGGAGATATTCTTTCGACCTTACCCCAAAGGTAAGAGTCAATCATAACATCTCCGAAGATCAATACTTTCAGACTTTCAAATGCCTTGAAAAGCCCGTCTATAGAATCAATATTCGTTATTTTAGTTTTGCCAGGCATTCTTTGATTCTTCTCAATGCTTCTTTCAGATTTTCATCAGAAGCTGCAAATGAAATACGAATACAGTTTGGTGCACCAAAAGCATCACCACCTACCGAAGAAACGTGTCCTTCATTAAGCAGAAACATTGCAAGGTCACTTGCTTTATTGATAACAGTTCCGTTATAGCTTTTCCCAATATAAGAGCTGATATCAGGGAATGTGTAGAATGCTCCCTGAGGTACATTTACCTTAACTCCCGGAATCTCTTTTAATAATCCTGTAACCAGGTCTCTTCTTCTCTTATATGCAACAGCCATTTCTTTTGCGGCAGATAGATCTCCAGTAACAGCCGCATATGCTGCTTTTTGAGCAATTGAGCATGTACCTGAAGTAACCTGTCCCTGGATTTTATCACATGCAGCAGCTATCCATTTTGGAGCTCCGATGTATCCAACTCTCCAACCAGTCATTGCATAACCTTTAGAGAATCCGTTTACTGTGATTACTCTGTCTTTTATAGCAGGTACACTTCCTATGCTAAAGTGACTTCCTTCAAAGTTGATATATTCGTAGATTTCATCTGCTATCACAAATATTCTTTCGTTTTTAGCAACGATGTTAGCAATAGCTGTTAATTCTTCTTTAGAGAATACTGCACCAGATGGGTTACATGGACTAGAGAATAGTATTGCTTTAGTTCTTGGAGTGATAGCAGCTTCAAGATCAGAAGGTTTTACTTTGTAGTCATTCTCTATTGTTCCTTCAACGATTACAGATTTACCTTCAGCAAGTTTTACCATTTCTACATAACTTACCCAGTATGGAGCAAAGATTATTACTTCATCTCCTGGATCGATGATGCTTAAAAGAACATTTGCTATAGATTGCTTAGCTCCTGTAGATACTACAATATTCTCAGCAGTATAATCTAACCCGTTTTCTTTTTTCAGCTTATCTGCAATAGCTTGTCTCAGTTCTGCAGTTCCCGGAACCGGGGTATAGAAAGTAAAACCATCATCAATGGCCTTCTTTGCTGCATCCTTTATATGTTGTGGTGTTTGAAAATCAGGCTCACCCACGCTGAGGCTTATTACTTTATGTCCTTGTCCTGCCAGCTCACGCGCTTTTTTAGTCATGGCTAGTGTTTCAGATTCTGACAAGGCTCTGAGTCTTTCAGACAAAAGATTAGTTTCTGTGATTGTACTCATTTTAGATGTTTTTTGCGGGTTCAAAATTATGGATTATCCACCTATATTGCTAATCAATTTTGGGTTTTTTCTCTATTTTATTAAATTTTTTTTATTTAATGTTTTATTTTCTTTTTATTGATTTATAGCTAGTTACCTGGGCTAATGCTAGGGTTCCCTTTGCTATTTTTTGCCAAATTCAACATTCTTGAATTTTCTATTGTTCTATTGATAGTGAGAAAGAAAGTGGAGGGATATGAGACTATTAATGAGTATTGTAGGGATATTAGGTTTGTTTTTGGCTTCTTGTTCGCCAAAAGTACACTCCAATCTTGCAAGTGGTGCTGATTTTAAGAATTATAAAACTTATGCCTGGATTAGAGAAGAAAACGATACTTCAGGATCAGATCAGGACCAGCAATTTAGCGCGTATAACAACCAGATTATAAAGGGTAATGTGAAGAATAATATTAATAGCGAATTACAATCGAGAGGATTTACAATAGATACTGTTAATCCAGATTTTCTGGTATCTCTAAAAGCTGTTTTTGAGAAAAAAACGGAGCTTGTAGGGTACCCGCTATATAGTAGTTACTATAACTTCTATTATCCAGGATATTACGCACTTTACCCCGGATATTATTATTCTTATCCTTTTGCCTATGACTACTATGACTATACCTATACTGAAGGTACCTTGGTTGTAGATATCATAGACAGAGAAACCAAAAAGCTGGTTTGGAGAGGGTGGTCAGACGAGAGAGAAATCAAACCTAAAAAGGTAGAAAAAGAACTTGCTAAAGATGTAGATGAAATTTTTCAGGAATTTCCTTCTTAAGCAATGTTTATCACTAAAGGCAAATCCAGTAGTATAAGTTCATACTACTGGGTTTGCCTTTTCATTTAATGCCTTATAAAACAATCTGCCATTTATTTTAATTAGTATAATGTACCAATGATTTTACCACTATTAAATCCATAAAGAAGTTTTTCTTATTATTTATTAAAGGCTCGCTGTTTTTCTTTGGGTCTATACTTATTTTATTTTTTCTCGTTGTCATATCTTTAAGATTACCCGCCGTTCAACGTGTTATAGCCAATAAGTTATCATTTTACTTATCACACAAGATTGGTACCACTGCGTCTGTTGAAAAAGTTTATATGGACCTCACTGGGAAAATTGTTTTAAAGAATCTTTATATAGAAGATCAGAATAAAGATACGCTGATCTCTGCTGAAGAACTCAAAGGCGGCGTCAGTTTACCAAGACTTCTTTACAGATCTGTTGATATTAATTATGCTTTAGCGGATCATGCTGTAATGAATATTAAACGAAATTCTAACAGTAATATATTTAATTATCAATTCTTGTTAGATGCTTTTAAAAATAATTCTTCAAATACTCAAGCATTTGGTTTTAACCTGAATCAAGCGGAGCTCCATACGTTACAAATGGTATACGACGATTTTTATACAGGTGTAGTGTTTTCCTATTTTTTAAAATCAGCAAAACTAGATTTTGAGGATTTGCCTGTGTCTTCAAAAAAATTAATAGTAACAGGTTCAAAGATCGATGGGCTATTTTTTAAGCTTGACCTGATAAGCAGAGAGAGACAGCCACGAAATGATACTATATCAACAAACTCAGGATCAATTTATATTCAGATATCAGACCTGAATGTCAGTAATTCAAGGTTCATTTATAATAATCATAACTTTTCGTTAGCAGAAAAGGGCTTTGATGTTAATCATTTTAATACATCGGTTGATGGCTTGTTGAATAGCTTTATAATGACAGGAGACTCATTATTTCTTTCACTGGATGATCTGAATTTAAAAAACTCAGATGGTTTTTTGGTTAAAGACTTAAGTGGAAAGCTTGAAATGCCAGGAGATCTAATGAAAATTTATGTGCGAAGATTCATGACGGAAAAGTCAGAGTTTAATGGAAGTTTAGTGCTTAAATTCCCTTCGATAGATTATTTGTCTGATTCGACCTCAGGTATTTTTACTACAACTACCTTTAACAAAGACAAGATATCACTTGAAGATATTCATTATTTCTATCCCGATATTTATACTATCATGGATAAAAGGAAAAAGGACATCTTTATTCATGGCAATATAAACGGTTACTTGTCTGGTTTCACTTTCAAAAATGCGTTTATAGGCTTTGATTCTTCTAACTATTTCAAGGGAAATCTATCTCTCTATGGTTTACCGGATCTTAAGAAGTCTGCGGTAGATGCGGATATCCATAGACTAAACCTTGATATTCCATGGTTTCTTTCTTTTATCAAAACACCTAAAATCTCAAATGTCAATCTTAATGAGTTGGGGCAATCTCATGTAGAGGGCAGTTTAAAGGGAACCTTTGAAAAACTTAAATTTAATGGCCGTGCAATAACTAAAGCCGGAGAGGTCAATGGGAATGTAAATATTAATTCTGATAGCCATTTGAAATTTAAGGGTGCTTCCGGGAGCTTGTCAGGCCGAGATATTCATGTGTCCAAAATTATAACGGGGATGAATGCATTTGGCAGATTATCAGCTCACGCGATTTTTAATTTTGAAAATAACAATTTATCCTATCTGGAATCTGATATTAAAAAACTTGAATACAATAAAAAGACTTTGACTAATCTCTCAGTGGTCGGATCTTTAATCGAAAATAGAGGAAGGTTTCAATTGAAGTCTGCTGGAAACTATGCTCATGCAGATCTTTGGACTGATCTTGATCTCAATCAAAACAAATACAAAATTAAAGGAGCCTTAGGCGAACTCGATCTTTCCTTATTTGATGAAAATCTGAAAAAAACTTTTGTTGGAGGAGATATTAATGCAATAGTTGTGGCATCAAAGCTTGATAACCTTAATGCAGAGGTTAAGATTGTAAATTTTTATGCGCAAAATTCACAATCGATATATCACTCCGATACAGTTATAGCACAATGCAAAGGTGATAATATTTACAGGAAGTTATCATTGCATTCTGATAGCATTGAAGCTGTGGCTGAAGGAAAATTTGTATTATCTGAATTACCAGAGCTTTTAAGTAGCGATTATTTAAAGGAAGAAAAGAATAATAGAAATTATATTTCGGAAAATATTGAATTAAATATATCGGCAGGACAGGTTACTTCATTGATTTCAATGTTTCGGAAGGATGTTTCCGCCAGTAACATCGAAGTAGACGGAAGCTTTGATTTTTATAACAAAACGGGAGTGTTAAGTGGATTTGCAGAACGATTTAATTATAGTAAATACTCTTTAGAAAATTTGACAGTTAATACTGAGGGAGGATTCGATGGTCTTCGATTTGATCTGGCCGGGGACAGGTTGAAACTTTCAAATGGTTTGTACTTAAGCAGCCCATCAATCAGAGGAGAACTTCGGGAAAATGTTACTTCGTTCGTTTTGAATCTTTATGAGAATCAATCTAACTCAGCTTTGAGTATGACAGGAGCACTCACTTTTCCTGGAGATACCATGAACTTGAGTGTTCGGGATCTTGATCTCAAGTTAAAAGGAGAAGAATGGAGATCTGAAGGTAATGCCAGGGTGATGTATTATCAAAAGAGTCTTGCTATTCAAAATATTCTGCTCACTCAGGGATCTCAAAAGATAAAGATACATTCACAGGATTTGCTTGGAGAAGGGGAGCTTGAAGCTCAATTATGGAATCTGAAGCTTGAACCTGTGCTATACTTTACGCCATTAAATAAGTATTCTATAAAAGGTTCTTTGAATGGAGGGATTCAGGTAAAAGGGCTTTTTACATCACCAGCCATTGATGTGGACCTTATTATTGATAGTTTGATAGTTGGAAATACAGCAGCAGGAAGATTAGCATTGCTAGCTGCTCCAATTGGTAAGGAAAGACATTCAATAAATCTAAGTCTGTCAGGTAAAGAGAACAATGCTTATGTACATGGATTTGTAGATAAGGTAACACAGATAAGCGAAGCCACAGGAAATATAAACGTTGACATACCCAAATTGAGCTTACATTTTTTTGAGCCTTTTTTGAAGAATTATTTATTTGCTATGCATGGTTATATGTCTGGAAAAATGGCATTAAAAGGAAAACTTCTTCGTCCTGATGTGAAAGGAAAAATAGCATTTGAAGAGAGAAATGTTCTGGGGCTTCACTTTACTGAAAGTAAATATGTGATAGCTAACCAATACATAACATTTAATAATAACAAAATTATTTTTGATAATCTTGATTTCAGAGATTTTGAAGGAAATAAAGCGCGTGTAGATGGATATATTCTTCATGATTATTTTAAGAATTTTGATATCAATCTTTCTCTTGAAGCCACGAATTTTCAAGTGATGAACACTGAAAAGGTGAATCAGGCTGGTTTTTATGGAGTTCTCTTTGCTGATATTAATATGGAACTCAGAGGACCGGCAAATGACCTTGCAATTAATCTTAAACTCACCACAAGGCCTAAGTCTACAATAAACATCCCTCTTCAAACATCTAATTCTGAATTTAAAACACCGAGTTATATCATCTTTATTGGAGAAGAGGAAAAATCTGATACATCGGAAGGTGTATTTCACGGTGTACCTATAAATCTGTCAAGATTTAAGTTTACAGGTAATCTTGCAATTACCAAAGATGCTCAGATAAATATTATTGTAGACCCTGCCAATGGAGATAAAATCTCAGCCAAGGGATCAGGTAAGTTTGAAGTAAAGGTAGATCAGGATAATGTTCCGGAACTTTATGGTTCTTATCAAATCCGAGAAGGTAGTTATACTTTTACCTTTGCCAGCCTTGTAAAGAAGGATTTTATAATAGAGAAAGGAAGCAGGCTATCCTGGAATGGAGATATTATGGAGGGGCTTTTGAATGTAAAGGCAAGTTATACTACCAAAGCATCCAGGTACGACTTGATAAGTAATTATACAACTGCATTAAATGATGAGTTTGTAAGATCTTCGAAAAGAAATCATCCTGTAACTGTAAAACTTAATGTTACGGGTGAGCTTGCTGAACCAGAGGTGAGCTTTCAGATTGAAATGCCGGAGAGTAATGACCCCTTTCTAGGTAATATTATTTCACAAAGGATTAACGAAATTAACAATGATCAGCAACAGTTGCAGAGGCAGGTGTTTGGATTGATTGTTCTGAATAGATTTTTTCCGGAAGGGACAGGATATGTAAATTCCGGAGGAGGCATAGCAATGGAGCAGGCAAATCAAAGTGTGAGTCAGATTCTTAATTCTGAGTTGAATAAAATTGCACCTGAATCAATCGCAGGCTTTGATATTGATGTAAATATAGAAGCACTTTCACCCGATAATCCGGGGCTTGCGCAAAGTTTACAGTTTAAAGCCAGTAGACAGATTAGTGAAAGGATTACGATTACAGCAGGAGGGAATGTTAATGTGGGCAATGTGCCAAATTCCGGACAGTTTCTTGGAGATTATACTGTCGTTTATAGGTTGAATAGTTCAGGAAGTGTCAATCTCAAGTTTTTCAGTACGACTTATCAAAGTTATTACTATTACTATTATGATGATATCACTACACGTTCAGGTGTTAGTATTCAACATAGAAAATCTTTTAATGAATTTAAGGAACTATTTAAGTAATTCTTTATTTACTTCTACTGACCAACAAAACTCCTGCAAGCACGAAGGCTGTTCCTAAAATCTGAAGCATGGTAATTTCTTCATTTAGAAATATGTTTGCAAGTATAATCGTGGAGACAGGGCCGACACTGCCGATAATGGAAGCTTTTCCTGCTCCTATGAGTCTTATACCCTCTGCCAGAAGAAAACTTGGGATAACAGTTGCTACAATGGCCATAAATACGCTAAGCGCATATACCTGCCATTCATAGTGGAATAGATTACCTTCGGCATTCAATAAATAATGTATCAGCACTATCAATGTTGATACAATCATCGAAATGGAATTATATCTGACAGCACCAATTTTAGGGATAAGTTTTCCACTTCCTACAAGGTAAAATGAATAAGTGAGCGCACTTCCAAAAATGAGAAGTCCTCCAGTAATTACATTTTTTTGATCAAACTTTAAATCGTTAAGAAAAACAACTGCTATGCCACTATATGTCAGTAGTAAAGCAATAATTTCATTGCGCGTAATTTTCTTTTTATAAAGAGCAGCTGATAAAAGTACTACAAGGGTAGGATAGATAAAGAGGATAAGCCGCTCAAGACTGGCAGTGATATATTCAAGTCCTTTGAAATCAAAGTAACTAGCCAGGTAATAACCCATTAACCCTAAAATAATCAAGAAAAGCCAATCGTTTTTTTCAATAGGTTTGGGTTTTTCTTTAAGCCTTGAATATGCAAGAGCACCAACGAAAAATGGTAAAGAAAACAGCATTCGTAAAGCAAGAAGAGACACTGAATCTATATGATAATTATAAGCTAATTTGACTATTACCGCTTTGGAAGAGAAGCATATTGCTCCAATAAAAATGATAATAGATCCCCAAATGTTTTTGTACTTAGTATTCAATTGAATTCTTTTTCCGGTTTTATCCGGTGACTTAAATTAGTGAAATTACAGGTGCATTTTCCCTAGAATTTTTAAAACAAATCGTCTAAAAAAAACGTTTTAAAATTACTTCTAAGGGAGGTATTGATAAATATTAAATTTTTTAGAAAATGGTAATGCAAGGAAATAAATTAAAAGTTTTCATTCAGGAAGATGATAAACTTTTGCAAAAAAGAATAGCGGAAGATCTTAAAGAATATAACTACAAATTACATTTTTTCTCCAAAGATGATTCTGTATTTGATTTGCTTAAATTCAATCCGGATATTCTGATTCAGGATTATTACAAAAACAAAGTAATAAACTGCTATCAATGGACATTTCCTTATTAAGTTCCCAGATTTCTGAGGGATCTGAAGATAAGCTGTATATCGTTTATTGGTGTATAATCCCTGGAGTATAAATAATTAAGCCTTTTAACGGTCTCTTCATCCAGGGATTCGCTGGATATGCCTGTGATAGGGTTAATTATACCATTTTTCCCCTGTTGCAAATCTTTATTCTTAAGACCAACCCAAGAAATCTTTCCACTTATAACATTAAAGATATTTCTTAAAAATTTTCCAGGATTTTTTACCAGAAAAACCAATAGTGGAAAAGATATTAGAAAGAATAGTGCTATTAAGGTGTCAAATATTCTTTTAGTTTTTATCTTTTCATCATCAGTCTTATTAAGCTTAATATCAAGTGTATAAAATGATCCAGGAGCATTAGATGAATTGCTTCCTATGACAAAATTACTTTCATCCGGAACAATTTTGTATTCAGGTATATCTTCCCCATGAGTAAGCATCCATTCTATAATCTGCGAAGTATCAAGCCCCTTAGAGCAAAATATGATTTCATGAGGTTTGTATAGAAGGCATATTTCGTCTAAACGATCAATATTGCCAAGCCAGAAATCCTTATTGGTTCTTTTGTCCGGACTTACAAAACCTAGAATTTCAAGGTTATAATCCTGGGTGTTCAAAGTCCTGATAACACGTAAGCACTCTTCTTCGCGTCCTGCAATAATTACTTTTTTATTGAGATTTTCCGGAAGTAGTTTTTTTGACTTGATAAAATTGATAATTAAGCGGATCAAAAAACTACAAGCTATTGTCAAAATTCCACCCAGCACAATCAATGCTTTTGAAAAGCGGTAGTCATCAAAAAAATTGCTTACAGCCGAAATAATTAAAGTGCCTATTAAAGCCCCTTGAATAATTTTTCTTGGTTGAAATGATTTACGATACCCCCCAAAGAAATAGATGCTTAATGACCATACACAAATGTATGCCGGTACAATAAACTTCATATATACAGGAGGATACGGCAACGGAACATATTTGTGATTGTTCTCCCAATATGTTTTTAATAAAAACATGCCGACATAAATTAATGAGGCCTCGGCAAAAGGGATAGAGCACTTTTGTATAAATCTTGAAGAAATGGATAAAAATGCTCTCAGGTAAATTGCAATTCTGATTAAGAATGAAAATGCACCTGCCTTACTGTCTGGAAAATGCTTTTGAGCAAAGATTATCATTGCCTTATAAAAGATAAACACGTAGTTTATGCTAGTTTTCTTCGTGCTTTCTCCTTTATAGTGGATAATCCGTGTTTCTGGATAGTAATAGTTTTTATATCCTCCTTTAAGAATTCTGTAGGAGAGGTCAATATCTTCTCCATACATGAAATAATCCTCGTCAAGTAGGCCGATTTTATCAAGCACAGATTTGCGGATTATCATAAAAGCTCCACTGAGAACTTCTACTTCATGTATTTTATCTTTATCTAAATAGGTGAGGTGATATTTTCCAAATTTTTTTGATTTAGGAAAAAGGAAAGATAAGCCGAACATTTTGTAGAATGCAATCCACGGAGTAGGTAAGCCTCTTTTAGATTCAGGAAGAAAATTTCCTCTACCATCCAGCATTTTTACTCCCAAGCCACCACCATCAGGATTACTGTCCAAAAAAGAAATACATTTTTCAAATGTTTTTTCCTCAACAACAGTATCAGGGTTGAGCAACAAAATATATTCGCCGTTTGCTTGCCTGATAGCCTGATTGTTAGCTTTTGAAAAACCACAATTGACCTTATTTTCAATAAGATTAAATTCAGGAAATTTTTCTTTAACCATTTCTACCGAATTGTCGGCAGAGTTGTTGTCAACAATCCAAACTTCACCGTCTATTCCGGTAAGTGCTTTTTTTACGCTTATCAAAGTCTGCTCTAAAAAATAACAGACATTATAATTGACGATAATAATGGAAAGTTTTTTCAAGGATTTTAATGTTCGTACGTTGTTCGTGCTGTAATACTTCTTCCAAGAGTTATTTCATCAGTATACTCCAATTCTCCTCCAACGGGAATTCCCCTTGAAATGGTACTTATTTTCACGTTAAAATCCTTAATTTTTTTGGTGATGTAAAAAGCAGTGGTGTCACCTTCCATAGTTGGACTAAGAGCTAATATCACTTCTTTGATTTCCGAACCTGGTATTCTTCGAGTCAGGGCGTCAATTTTTAAGTCGGTGGGACCTATGCCTTGAAGCGGAGAAATGATACCTCCAAGTACATGGTAAATTCCATTATACTGATGCGTATTTTCTATTGCCATAACATCTCTGGTATCTTCAACAATACACAGGACTGAAGGATCTCTTCTTGGATTATTACAGACATTACACAAGTGATCATCTGCAATATTATGGCATTCTTTACAATAGGTAATATTTTTTCTCAGGGTCAGCAAAGCTGAGCTAAGGGATTCTGTAGCGGTACTTTGCTCTTTTAATAAGTGCAATACCAGTCTAAATGCTGTTTTTTTCCCTATGCCAGGTAGTTTTGAGACTTCATTAACGGCGTCTTCAATCAGCTTTGAGGGGTATATCATACTTTAATATAATTATTTAGGTTCAACCCGTTTTTCACAGAAATGATTTCCGAATAAAGCCTAAAAATTAAAGTATTTCTGCAGAAATGCCTCTGTTACAGATGGCTTGCCTCATTGGTATGAGCTTTTCAAAATTCCCTGATTTTACAGTGCATTTACCCTTGTAGTGAATAATAAGAGTACATTGTTCTGCCTGCTCGGATGAGTGTTCACATATTTCGATTAGAGTATTAATGACATGATCAAAAGTATTCACATCATCATTAAAGACAACCAAATCAAAATTTTCTGAAGTTTTTTCAAGCTCTAGAACTTCAATTTCTTCTTCGTGAAATGGACGCATGTTAGAAATTGTGGTCATATATGTGATTGACATTTTAGCAAATTTAAAAAAAAATAAACAATTTTATCGCTCATTTATTGATAAAATATGTCTCCTTCTCTGATTATCACTATTATAGCAGTCTATTTCAGCGCATTATTGGTAATTGCTTATATTACAGGCAAAAATGCTGACACGAAAACTTTTTTTACTGCCGATCGGAAATCGCCATGGTATTTGGTGGCTTTTGGAATGATAGGAACATCAATCAGCGGAGTAACGTTCATTTCTGTTCCTGGAGCTGTTGGCTTGGTCAATCAGTCAGGAGAATTGAAAGCATTTTCCTACTTCCAGATTATCCTGGGCCACCTGGTCGGATATTTTATCATCGCCACTGTTCTAATGCCTTTATATTATCGTCTGAATCTTATAAGCATTTATACTTATCTTGAACAGCGATTCGGTTTCTGGGCCTATAAAACAGGATCTTTTTTCTTTTTGCTTTCCCGCACAATAGGATCTTCTTTAAGACTCTTTCTGGCTGCTATGGTGCTGCAGTTGTTTTTATTTGACAAGCTTAATGTGCCGTTTTTTATGACGGTATTAATTACTATTGTTCTTATCTGGATCTATACTTTTAAAGGGGGGGTAAAAACCATCATTTGGACAGACAGTTTCCAGACTCTGTTTTTGGTTGGCGCAGTTGGAATCAGTTTGGTGTTGATCTCCCAGCATTTAGGTTTATCAGTACCTAAAATGTTCACCATGATCCAAAGCACTGATTACTCTAAAGTTTTCTTTTTTGATGATATAAAAAGCGATAAATACTTCTTTAAGCAATTCATTGCAGGAATTTTTATCGCAGTTGCAATGACAGGTCTCGATCAAGACCTGATGCAAAAGAATCTGACTTGTAAAAACATAAAGGAAGCCCAGAAAAATATGTTTTCCTTTTCCATTATCATGGCTATAGTAAACTATATGTTTTTAATGCTGGGAGCTTTGCTCTATATCTATTCTACACAAAAGGGAATTCTACTCCCTGCAGGTGCTGATAAAGCATATCCTTTTCTGGCAATGAATGAATTTGGTACTTTAGCTGCTGTGTTTTTTCTGCTTGGAATTATCGCTTCATCTTATGCCAGTTCAGACTCTGCACTTGCTGCCTTAACAACATCGTTTTGTATTGATTTTCTTGATTTTAAAAATAAGCCTGAAAATGTAAAAGCAAAGCAGAAAACTATTGTCCATGTGGGATTTTCCCTGGCATTTTTGATAATTATAGTTCTTTTTAAAGAACTAAAACAGACTTCTGTAATTGATGCCGTATTATCCGCAGCCAGCTATACCTATGGCCCTCTCTTGGGATTATTTAGCTTTGGAATATTGACTAAAAGAAAGGTAAAGGACACCTTGGTGCCACTTATCTGTATTCTGAGCCCATTTATTACACTGCTTATCAGTTATAATTCGGATGTTTTACTTTGGGGATATAAATTTTCGTTTGAAACCCTGATTTTGAATGGATTTATTTGTTTTCTTGGATTGTATCTGATTTCAAACTCTTCCCAAAAGGAAGAAAAAATAGTTATATGATTTTAAAGCAGTTCAATTGAAGGATCCCAAAAAAACGATTTAAAATCTTTTATTTTATCATTAATAACTTGAATTCCTTCCTTTTCCAGCTTTTCCTGCATTAAGGTAGGAGGGGAGAAATGCATTTTTCCAGTAAGCAGTCCGGAGCTGTTTACAACGCGATGAGCAGGAATATTTTTTTTGATATGTGATGACTTTAATGCCCATCCCACCATCCTGGCACCCGATTTTATTCCAAGATATTTTGCGATTGCTCCATAAGAAGTAACTCTTCCTTTAGGGATGAGCTTAACAACTTCATAGACATTTTCAAAGAAAGATTCAGATAGCATGGAGTAAAAGTAGGAGAAACAAAATTAAAATTAAAAAGTCAGGGTATTGGCCCTGACCTTACTTAATTTCGATAGATTTAACATTTTTAATATCCTTGTCGGCTATTTTAGGAATAAATAATGCTAAAATTCCATTTTCATATTTTGCTTCTACCTTATTTTTATCTGCTGTTTTTGGCAATATAAAAGACCTTGAAAAACTTGAATAGCTGAATTCTTTTCGACTATATTTTTCATTCGATTCTTCTTCACTTACCTCTTTTTCAGCAGAAATGGTTAACGTATCATTATCGATATTAACCTTAAAGTCCCCCTTTTCCATACCAGGAGCAGCCACATCCACTTGAAATCCTTTATCTTCCTCTTTCACATTTACAGCTGGCACAATGTCAGCAGAAGTGCCGAGAAAATCAGAGACGTCTCTTCCAAAAAAGTCTTCCAATACGTTTGTGATGCCAGGAACCCTGGATTTATTAAATTTAACAATTCCCATAATTATATCCCTCCATATAAAAAACAATGGGTTATGGAATATAATTCTTACCCAGGAACCCCTATTTTCTTTTCAGAATAGGTAAGCCTGTTTTTTCATTTTCAATAATTGTATAGCCATCTGGCATGTCTTCAATGACATCGGTTCCTTGGCTTTTGGAAAAAAAATAAAGTTTACCTTTACCCTCTTGTTTTGCCGGGCCCCTTAAATGAAGATAGTAGGTAATTCCTTTTTTGTTTTTGTAGCTGAATGGCATAGTAGTTCTGATTTGTTTGGTACAACTACCCGTGAAAAGCTATTTTGTTAAATCTTTTTGAAAAAAAATGAAAATATAAGGCAAATTTAAGGGAGGATCTCTTTGTAATAAATGTTCGATAGTACTTTTCGTTGAATATTTTTGGCCTATTTAAGAAGGGGTTCCTGTAAGTTTCCGAAATTCAAGTGCAAAAAATACCTTTCCATTTTAATGTAATAAAATGTCAATTGGATTTTTACCCAATTTATATAATTTATTTGTCTTCCATTCGGATCTTTCTTAATTTGTAGTCAATTTTTTAGATAAAAAATGCAAAAATTAAATCTTTTTATAACTAAACTATGATAAAACAATACAGTCTCAGACTATGTGTGTTTTTGATTTGTAGCTTTTTCTCCATTGGGGCGATAGCGCAGATTAATACACCGGCAGGGGCGGTTGTACCATTTAACGCAAACCCTAAGTATGCTAATGGTATAATGCCTAAAACCCTGCCTACTTCAGGAGCGTATGGCAAATCAACAGATGCAGCTAACGCTTACAATGAATGGAAGGCAAACTATACTGAAAGCTGCGGAAGTGGGAAGTGGCGTGTAAAATTTGATGATCCGTCAAAAACGGTTTCTGAAGGTATCGCTTATGGTATGTTGCTGTCTGCTTATGCTGCAGATAAAGCTCTTTTCGATGGACTTTGGGCATTTTATAAAGCAAATTCTAATAATGGATTCAGCTTTATGAATTGGAAAACAAATGGATGTGTGGCGAACCCGGAAACAACCGGTGGAGCTACAGATGCTGATCTTGATGTAGCATTTGCATTATTAATTGCCAAAACACAGTGGCCATCAGGAACATATGGAGTTGATGCAACAAACTTGATTAATGCTATCAAACAATCAGAAATACATTCTTCAGGGATTGCCAACAATGGTAATGGCTGGGGAATGGGTTCTGTGGATGGATCCAATGGAAAACAAGCTTGCGTTAATCCAAGTTACCAATCGCCTGCATATTATAAGGTGTTTAAGGATTATACAAAAGATAATTCATGGGATAACGCTGTAACTGGTGGTTACAACTTGATCAATGCAAATGCTCATACTACAACCGGGCTTGTTTCAGACTGGTCAACCAACACTGGTGTAAGAAATACTTGTAATAATTCAGGAACAGGTTCTTCCCCTACTGATGGGTATGGTTATGATGCTTGCCGTAACCCTTGGAGATTGGCTCAGGATGTAATATGGAATAATGAAGCGAAAGCTAAAAGTATACTTGGCAAAATATCCACTTATTTAGCAGGAAAGGGGGCATCAAATGTAAGAGGACCTTTATATCAGGATGGTGGACTTTACAGCGGAAATGCCCATAATGCAACATTCGTTTCTACATTTGCTGTTGCTGTGATGGGCTCTACAAATCAGACTTTAATGGACCAGATGTATACTGAGACTGTAAATACTAAAGATCTGATTCAAAATCAAACATTGTCTGGTTATTATGGAAA
This sequence comes from Sporocytophaga myxococcoides DSM 11118, assembly GCF_000426725.1. NCBI lineage: Bacteria > Pseudomonadati > Bacteroidota > Cytophagia > Cytophagales > Cytophagaceae > Sporocytophaga > Sporocytophaga myxococcoides. Next base: position 986,164 of record NZ_KE384560.1, read on the forward strand.
TACGCTACGTTGTATTTCTCTTTTCATGATGACTGGTAATTTCTGGCCTTATGGTACAACGTCCGAGCAAGAGATAAATGTAAGACAGGGATCGGTTAATATTGAAAACAATACTACTTTTGATTTCCAGAATGGACAGATCGGTGTCGGCAAATCTATTAATTTTACAATAGAAAACCTTGGTTTTGCTCCTTTAACCTTATCTGGTTCACCAATAGTTGTTTTAACTCCTACAACAGATTTTACTGTAACAACTCAGCCATCTGGTCCCCTTGCTCTAAACGCAAATACGATTTTTACTGTAAAATTTAACCCAACATCAGCAGGTTTGAAAACTGCTACAATTACTATTGCAAGTAATGATGCAGACGAGGGTACTTATAAAATAACATTAATCGGAACAGGAACTACAAATGCTACTGCTCCGAAATTAGTAGCTAAAAATGACAATGTAATTTTAGCTAATTTAGGTACATTTGATTTAGGCAATGTAACTTCAGGTGCTACTGGTACTAAAAAGTTGAAAATCATTAACAATGGTGATGCTCCTTTAAACTTGAGTAAACCAACTGTTGCTACTGATTTTATTTCAGGAGGAACTCATCCAACAAACTACTCTGTCACTAGCACTTTGCCTATAACAATCGCTAAAGGAGACTCTGCATATATTACAATTAGTTTTGTAGCTCCGTCTACAATTCCTTCAAATCCAGTCGCTACAACAACTCTTAAACTGGTAACCGATGATCCGTCTTATGCGACCTTTACTTTAACATTAAATGCCACAATAGTAAATTGTGCTAAATCTATTAGCGATTCAAAAATCTTAACTGATTTTGATGGAAATTATAATGTTAAACATACATGGGATCCTAAACCTGCTGGAGCTTTTAGCCAGGCAACTGCAAATCCATCAGCTACAGGTTTGAACTTAAGTGCTACGGTTGCAAGTTATAACAGACCTTCAACTGGAACATTTGAAATTATCAGATATTTCCCTTGTTCAGGAACAAATTTTGACGGACTTACTCTTGCAACCCCTGCAATCAGCATGCTGGTATATTCACCTGCTGTGGGAATCAAAGTTACTTTGGCAGCACAAACTGGAACAGATGCAGCTGCTAAACCAATTTATACTGACTATTCAAGTAATGTTAACGTTTTCACTACTAAAGCAAATCAATGGGAAAGGTTAACATTTGATTTGTCTAAAGTTGTTAAAAATGGAGATGTAAGCAAATTTACTATTCTTGATATTCAAATAGATCCAGAATTGGGTTATAGCGGATGGCCTGCAAAATTCTATATTGATGATATTAAATATAGTGGTTTGGCCTGTGTAAATGACCTTCCTGCATCTCAGGTTCTTCTTGATTTTGATAACCATAATAACGTATCTCTTGATTATGGTGTATCATCTCTGTCTGCCCCAACTGGCAATGTAGTATCTGGTGGATTAAATACTAGTGCAAATGTTGGTAAATTCACAAAAGAAGCTGCAGCTGCAGCATATTCAGATGGCTTAAGATACAATGGTTGTGGTGGAGTGTTTGACCTGAGCTCTAAGAAAATCATTAGCATGCTAGTTTATTCTACTGTGGCTGATGCTCCGATTCAAATCAGCGCAAAAATTCCTGATGGATCAGATTTAGATACATATCCGGATGATGCTGCAACAGCCATTGTTAGAACTGTTTTTGCAAATAAATGGCATAGGCTTTATTTCGATCTTTCAAGTGTTCCGACAGCTCAAATACCTAATGTTTTTGCATTTGATGTAAACTTTGATCCAAATAATACAAAGAAAGCTCAAACTTATTATTTTGATGATATCAGATATGAGACAGCAACGCCATGTGTTACAGGTATTCCTGCGACAAATGTGTTGAATGACTTTGATGACAATAGATATTTAGATATCGTGTTCCCTGGAACTTTCAATACTATCTATCCAAACCCTACTACTACAGGAATCAATAATAGTGCAACTGCAGGGCAATTTGTAAGAGATGCAGGAACTACAACAGGTACTTCTTTCAGATTCAAAGCTTGTCAATCAAATATTGATTTGGGTGCTGGTAAAGCTGTTATTAACTTAATGGTAAATGCTCCGAATGCAGGTACTACATTCTTGATGTCTTTGAAAAATGCTGCTGGTACAGATTTAAGCAGTGTTGAAGCTACTACTACTGGTGCAGCCGGTGTTTGGGAAGAACTTTCATTCGACCATTCTGCTATTCTGAACTCCTCAGATGTTGCATTTATTGATGTAATAGTTGATCCGAATGCTAAGTTTTCGGCAGCAGGAAGCTCAGTTGCAGCTCGTACTTATCTTGTAGATAATTTGAGATATGGTTATGTTCCTGCTCAACCAGAGATTAACGTTAGAGTGCAGACAGCTACACCAACAAATATACTTACTACCCAGTCATTTAACATGGGAACTATAAGTGTGGGTGATAGTAGTGCTGCCATTACATTCAGTATCCAGAATAATGGTTTGGTTGACTTATTGTTGAATGGAACTCCTGACCTTGCAATTGCGGGAGCAAATCCAGGTGATTTTACCATCTCGAAGAGCCCAACTTATACTACTACAGTAGGAGCCCTTTCAGCAAGTAACTTTGTTGTAAGATTTAAACCAACTGCTGGTGGTGCAAGATCTGCTTCAATTACTATCAAAAATACTGATAGCAATGAAGGTTCCTACATCATCTATCTAAACGGAACGGCGAAACAACCTACTATGTCCTTAAAGCAGGGAGCAACAATTTACAACGCTGCTTCTGCTGCATATGACTTCGGTACTTCTTTATTGAACACAGCTACCTCTCCTGTTACTTTCACAATTACAAGTATAGGTGACGATACACTAAGATTGTCTGGTACTCCAGTTGTAACTATCACTGGTACTAATGCTGCTGACTTCTCGGTAACTCAGCCAGTGATAACTAAATTACATCCTTCAACAGGTACAGTTCTTACAACTACATTTACAGTAACATTTAAGCCAACAACTTCTGGTGTTAAAAATGCTGTAATCAATATCGGAAATAACTCTTCTGTTAATCCTTATACTTTCAAAGTAACAGGTAACGGAGATTGTCCACTGCCTACAGCACCTCTTGCCGGTCCTGATCAGTCAACTTGTGATGCATCAGTTACTCTTGCTGGAAATACTCCAACTGTTGGAACCGGAACTTGGTCTATTGTAGGAACGTCTTCTGCAACTATTAAAACTCCATCTTCGGCTACTTCGGTGGTTGAAAATTTGACAGCAGGTCAAAGTGTAACATTAAGATGGACAATTGCCAATACTTGCGGTACTAACTTTGACGAGGTGGTAATTAAAAGGAATGTTACACCAAGTGTTTCTTTCCCTGAAATAACATCAGTTTGTGCCGGAGGATCTGTAGATCTTTTCCCAACTGTAACTGGTGGAACTCAGCCTTATGTTTATACTTGGACTGCAAGTGCTGGAACAGCGCCAACTGGACCTATTCCAACTGTTACTCCATCTGCTACAACAACATATTCATTAGTGGTTAAAGATGCGAACAATTGCTCAAACGTCGCTGTTCAGAAAGTAATTTCTGTTAATGCAAAACCAGTATTAACTGTTACTCCTGCAACATCAGATATTTGTGCTGGTGGATCAGCAGCATTAACTGCAAGTGCAACTGGGGGAACTGTTCCATATTCATATGCTTGGGATTCTGCTCCTGCATTGGTTATTAATAATGACAAAGCAACTGCATCACCTTCTGTAACATCAACATATTATGTGACTGCATCAGATGGAAATGGTTGTACAAGTGATAAGAAAAGTGCTTTAGTTAATGTCACATCTGGTGGTGTTGCTTCTGTTACTATTTCGCCGGCTACAGTTGCTGTTTGTGATGGAACTCCGGTTACCTTAACTGCTACTGGTGTTAATGGTGGTGTACCAACTTATGAGTGGTTTGTTAATGGTAATAAAGTTACTGCGGGGGTAAACGGTTCAGAATTTACTTCTTCTGCTCTGCCAAACAATGCTCAGGTAACAGTTAAAATGACTTCAAGCATTGCTTGTGCTACAGGTTCTCCTGCTACTTCAGGTGCAACAACTGTTACAATTAATTCTCTTCCTTCAGTAGCAGTAAATACATCAGCTGCAGAAATCTGTAATGGAGGATCAGTTAATGTAAGTGCTGTAGTAAATAATGGTAAAGCTCCATATGCTTATGCATGGACATCTTCTGTAGGAAATAAACCTGCTGATGCTGGATCTACTTTAAGCCCGACGGAAACTACAACTTATTCAGTTCAAGTAACCGATGCTAATAATTGCAAAAATACTGTGGCTGCATCTAAACAAGTTGTTGTAAATGCTAAACCTTCAGTTGCTGTTACTCCTTCATCTACAGATGTATGTACTGGACAATCTACTGTTCTTACTGCTAACGTTATCGGAGGAACTGCACCGTTCAACTATCAGTGGACAAATGTTGTGGGTAATACTGCAAGTGTAACAGTAGCTCCAACTGCTGAAACTACTTACTCTGTGGTTGTAACAGATGGTAAAAGCTGTCAAAGTGCTGCAGCAACTTCTTTGGTAAAAGTAAGTTCTACTGTAGAAGCTAAAGTAGTAATTACAGCTTCAACAGAAAAAGCTTGTGATGCTGGAACAAATGCAACATTCACTTTAACATCTCAGGGTGGAGGAACTAGTCCGGTTTATACTTGGTCAGTAAATAACATAAATGCAAGTAATAGTTCTGAAACTTATTCGGCATCGGTAAAACCTGGTGATATCGTAAAAGTTGTAATGACTTCAAGCCTTGCTTGTGCGACAGGTTCTCCAGCAACTTCTAATGTGATCACTATAGCTAATGCAGGTAATATTTGCGTAGTTCCTGCTAAGAAAACTATAACAGGTCCGACATCGGTAACTGCTGGTGATGAAGCTACATATATGACTGATGGTGCCCCTGAAGGATCTGAATATACATGGTCTCTTCCTGAAGGTGCTACAATTGTAGAGCATAATGCAGATTATTCAACTATCAAAGTTAAGTTTGCATCTAATTCGGGAAATGTAGTGCTTCACGAAACAAATCCTGCCGGAACTACTGATTCCGATCCGATTAGTGTAGTTGTTACGCCTGCTGGAATATCTGCTTTATTAAGCAATTCTATAAGCGTAATGCCAAACCCTGGTGTAGACTTCCTAGTTACTTTAGGAGAAGTGTTCTCAGGAAATGTTAATATTATTGTGAAAAATGCTCTTGGTACTTCAGTACTTGAAGAAAATGTATTTAAAGGTTCTTCTTCTGCTGATTACAATGTTAACCTAAGTGGTTTTGCTTCTGGGATTTACTTCCTTGAAATCAGAACTGAGCAAGGTAATGCAGTTAAGAGATTGATAAAACAATAACAATACATCTCTTTAATAAATAAAAGCGGCTACCTCATTAGGGTAGCCGCTTTCTTTTTATACCAGAATGAATCAGTTAATGAATCTTTATTTTGTTCGGCAACTATACATTTATTTTTAAGTACAAATTTGGATTTTCTTTTTAATAAAGAATTTTCAGCTAATAATTCTTATATAATCCTCTTGAATCGAATTTAGTATACATCCATAATCTTTCTCCGAAATATTTGCAAGAGAAATGACTAATTGACCTTCGGAGATCTCAGTTTTTCCAAACTTTGAAATATTATGAATGGAAGTACATTCATAAAGTTTTTCATTTATTTCATCAGAGTGTATTTCATTAAAAGAAAAACAAATTGAATTCATCCCCTTTTCAAGTGTCGAATAATAATTGAATAAAACATTGTTGATCATTAAAGGATGATATGGGCCTGTTTGAAGGGGTATAGTATTCAAGTTTATATGAGTTATGCAGCCGGGATGTTCATACAAAAACAATTTTTTCTGATCCCGGAAGAAGAAATAGGTTGTTTCATTAACACCCCAATATAATCTATAACTGTTGTAAAGCTTATAGTAATCATGTATTAGCGTCCTCTTCAGATCAGAAGCATGAAAACTAATACGATAAGCCGTTTCTTCATTCGAATCATGAATAGGGAAGAGAATAACCTTGCCTTCTTTAATTTCCCGTCCTCCGTTCTTCATAAAGAAACAGAGTGTTTGAGTTGCTTGGCTTTAGTTCTTCATAATTTAAACTTCCTTCTTCTGCATATGGTATTTTATGATAATCACAGAGTTTGTTGTAAGGTAGGTCATTGTTCAAATTGTCGATATAGAGATTAGGAGGGTTAGGCAGAAGTTCAAGAGTCATTTGATTAATGACCGCATAAGGTATTCTTTCCACAAATTTTTAAAGTTTGATAATAAAAAAAAAAGATTTGGGAGCTTAAAGTTAATCAGTTATATGCACCTATTTTTAAAATATTTTATAACCAAAGGTCATTAAGACGAATAGATAAAAATAAAAAACCTCAGTTTTTTCAAACTGAGGTTTTTGCAGAGAGAGAGGGATTCGAACCCCCGGACCTGTTACAGTCAACGGTTTTCAAGACCGCCGCATTCGACCGCTCTGCCATCTCTCTGTGATTTGGACTGCAAAGATAGATAAAATGATATTGTGTCCAAATAATTCAAGTAATTTTTTTAAAATTTTTCCTTAAGAAAATAACTACTTGTTGTTCTTTCAAATTCTTCCGGGGCCACACATGGTTTACCGGTTTCAGAATTCACGAATACTAATGTTGTTTCACCTATATTAAGCAGAACATTTTGTTCATTATATGTTTCGTATTCAAATTTTATTCTGACTCTTGGAATTTCCTTAATAAAAACTTTAATCCTGAGTAAATCATCGTAGAGTGCCGGTTTGATAAACTTTGTTTTATATTCCAGTACAGGCATCATTATGCCGGTTTCTTCTAGTTTTTTGTAGCTTAATCCTAAATGACGCATCATTTCGACACGGGCTACTTCATAGAAAGCAGCATAGTTGCCGTAGTAAACATAGCCCATTTTATCAGTTTCAGCATATCTGACTCTTACCTGAACTTCAAATTCAATCATTATTTAATATTCAGTTTATTTAAAGCTCTTCTATACTTTTCAGCATTCACCTGATGTTGTTCGTATGTTTCTGCGAAATTATGGTGTCCTGTAAGATCGTCACTGGCGCAGAAGTATACATACTTATGATTGGCAGTATTTAGAACAGCATCAATACATTTAGTAGAAGGAAGATTTATGGGTCCTGGAGGAAGTCCTGTATATTTATATGTATTGTAAGGCGAGTCTATAGCAAGGTGACCATCATAAATTCTTTTAATTGTAAAATCACCTACAGCGAATTTAACAGTTGGGTCTGCTTGCAAAGGCATTCCCTGTCTTAGCCGGTTTATATAAACTCCTGAAATGATTGATCTTTCATCTTGTTTGTTAGTTTCTGCCTCTACGATAGATGCCAGAATTGTAATTTCCACTGGAGTAAATCCAAGACTTTTAGCTTGAGCTTTTCTTTCATTGTTCCAGAAACTATCGTATTCTTTTTTCATCCTATCAAAGAGTTCTTTCCCTTTAATATTCCAGTATACTTCATAAGTATTGGGAATAAACATGGTAATGATTGTTGTGGTGTCAAAACCATACTGGGAAACAAATTTAGGGTCACTTAATAATTTCAGAATTTCCTCTTTAGAAAGAGACAATTGGTTATCAAGTTTTTCAGCTAAATCTTGTTTAAGTCTTATTGTATTAAAAACAAGTTTAGCTGGCTCTTGTCTGCCTCGTTTTAACATGCGAACTGCATTTAAATTTGACATATTGGCAGAAATACGATACATCCCCGGCTTTACAGCCTCCTGATAACCTAAAAGCCTGGATATAAATGCGAAAGACAAATAGTCAGTTACTATTTCATTCTTTTTTAAACTATCTGAAACAGTTTGGAAATTAGCACCTTCAGGAATAAACAAGTATGTATCACCTTTTTTAAATTGCAGATTAGGTGTGAAGAAAATCTGGTATGCATAAAATGAAAAGCATACAAATGAAATTGCAAAAACAACTGCAAAGACTTTAATTTTGTACTTTCTATCTTTCATAAGTCTTCAAAAATAATCAATTCATTTGGAAACAGGAAAAGGGTATTAAGAGGTTCTATTTAAAGTGTGAATTTTTAATAAATAAAATAAGGTTTATATTAAAAAGCAGGGATGAAAGCTAAATTAATAAAAATTAACCCAATAAATCCGCAAATGAATAAAATCGCGGAGGTGGTAGAAGTTTTGCAAAAAGGTGGGGTTATTATATATCCAACGGATACTGTATATGGAATTGGATGTGATATACATAATCAAAAGGCGGTAGAGAGAGTTTGTAAAATTAAAAATATCAACCCTCAAAAAATAAATCTTTCTTTTATCTGCTACGATTTAAGTCATATTTCGGAATACACAAAAAATTTACCAACAAACATTTTTAAAATTATGAAGAAGGCTTTACCAGGTCCTTTTACATTTATTTTAAATGCAAGTGGGAAAGTACCTAAAATTCTTCATACTAAAAAAAATACTGTAGGAATAAGAGTTCCTGATAATACAATTCCTCGACTGATTGTTAAGGAATTAGGAAACCCTATTATTACAACTTCAATAAAAGATGAAGATGCAATACTGGAATATTCAACAGACCCTGAATTGATTTATGAGAGATTCAAAGGACTTGTGGATATCGTCGTTGATGGTGGGTTGGGGAATATTGAGGCTTCTACTATTGTAGATTGTACGACTGACGAGCCTGAAATTTTACGTGAAGGTCTAGGAAAGATTGAGGAAGTATTATAACCTGTTTGGTTATAATACTTTTAGCTTTTTAGCCAGACGTTTTTCCAGCGTTTGTGAGACCAAAGCCAATCTGAGGGAGATTCTATTATGGTTTTTTCAAGTGCTTTAGCATATTTTTCAACAAGAGAAAATTTTTCTTCAGGAAAGGGTGGTTCAGCCAAAAGTTCATATTTTGTTTCATAAAATCCTCTCTTTATTCGTTTCATGCTGAGATAAAATACGGGAAAGGATGTATTTCGTGCTATTTTGTCAGCCCCCACGAAAAAAGGCGTGTCTTGATTTAAAAATTTGGTCCAATACTGAATTTCACCTCCCGGAGGTGTTTGATCTGCAACCATCGCAATACCTCTAGTAATGTCTTTTCTCTTGATAATACTTCTTAACGTATCTTTCATTGGAATCAAGTTAGCTCCAAATTTGGACCTCATTTTTAAGAAAAAAAGATCTGAGCTTTTGTTTTTTAAAGGACGGTAGATAGCATCAACACTATATTCTGAAAGCATAGAGGAACTTAAGAGGAGCCATTCCCAGTTACATTGATGCCCTGTGAGAACTATAATAGACTGACCTTTTCTCAGGTATTCAAGAGGAAGCTCAATATTTTTTTGTATGACTTTCTTATTTAGCTGATCTTTTGTTAGAGAAGGAATTAATAGTGTTTCCAGAATGGTATCAGTAAGATTAGAATAAAATTTTCTGGATATTAAGTTCAGCTCATGGACTTCCTTTTGAGGAAAGGAATTTTGAAGATTTTGAAATACAACTTTTCTTCGGTATTTGATTATATGATAGAGTACAAAACTTAAAAAATCAGAGAATAAATAAATCAATGAATTTGGGATAAAATAAAAGACAACTTTTAAAATCGAATACATTGGGGGAGATAATTATTACGAATGGATAAATTTATTAAAATCATTTCTAAAATTGTATTAAATTTTTAGAACATTGATGCAACAAGAATCACAAAGAATAGTATTAGACTTACAGTACCTTCCCTGTATCGAATATTTTTTAAATATATTGAAAGCGAAGGAAGTTGTTTTTGAAAATTCGGAAAATTATCTCAGGCATACTTACAGAAATCGTTGTAAAATATTAACGGCAGATAAGGTTTTGGAATTGTCTGTTCCTGTTAAGCATGAAGGTAAAAAGCTATATACGGAAGTAGAAATCGATTATTCCCAAAAGTGGCTTCAGGTCCATCAAAGGGCGATTGTTTCAGCTTATAGAAATGCTCCTTATTTTGAGTATTACTGGCCGTTTTTTGAGGGTATTTATTCCAAAAATCACAGAACTTTATTTGATATGAATTTTGAATTTCTGACACTTTGTCTGAAATTATTTCAAATTGAAAAGAATATTTCCTTTACAAACAGTTATATAAAAGAATATGAGGACGTTTTTGATATGAGAAATCATATTATCCCTAAAAGAAATCAGGCAGAAGACCCCAAACTTGGCAGAATAACATATCGACAAGTGTTTGGCAGGAATTTTGTAAATAACATGAGCATAATTGATTTATTATTTTGTGAAGGAAATAATGCAATAAATGTTATGAATACGTAAGGGATCCAATTAGGGAAAAGTGAAGATGATCGAACAAAGGGAAAAATCAGTTTGTTCTCTATTTAAGAGAAAGATAGAAATAAAATATATAAAATAGTTGGTTATTTATAGTAAAAATAATTTAGATTTACGCTATTACTAAATAGCTCCTTTATAATATGGAAGCAAAATTTTCAAACCGAGTTAAAGAAGTAATTTCCCTCAGCAGGGAAGAGGCACTTCGTTTAGGCCATGATTATATTGGAGCAGAACATCTTTTGCTTGGAATGATCAGGGAAGGGGAAGGAGTTGCAATCAGCTTGTTAAAAAAACTGGGTGTTTCTCTTGAAGAGTTGAGACTTGCGGTGGAGCAAGCTACAAAAGGTACTGCTACAGGCAATGTCAAAAACCTGGCCAACATTCCCCTAACAAGGCAATCAGAAAAGGTATTAAAAATCACTTATCTGGAGGCCAAAATTTTTAAAAGTGAATTAATAGGGACCGAGCATCTGCTTCTGTCAATATTAAGAGATGAAGACAACATCGCGACTCAGATTCTGGAAAAATTTGAAGTGAGTTATGATGTGATCAAAGAATTATTAGAATATCATCAGCAAAATCCTATGGCATCAGGCGATACAGACGATTCTGACGAAGATAGCTCAAGAATCTTCGGAGGAAGTGGTTCAGGAGCTGGCAAAGAGCCGGCCAAAGGAACCACGGAAAAATCCAGAACCCCCGTTTTGGATAATTTTGGCAGAGACCTTACAAAACTCGCAGAAGAAAATAAACTCGATCCTATAGTGGGTAGAGAGAAAGAAATTGAAAGAGTAGCTCAGGTGTTGAGCCGTAGGAAAAAGAATAACCCTATTCTTATCGGTGAACCTGGTGTGGGAAAAACAGCTATTGCTGAAGGTTTGGCTTTGAGAATTATTCAAAAGAAAGTTTCAAGGGTACTTTTCGGTAAAAGAGTAGTTACTCTGGATCTTGCCTCTTTGGTTGCAGGAACTAAATACAGAGGACAATTTGAAGAGAGAATGAAAGCCGTTATGAACGAGCTCGAAAAATCTCCTGAAGTTATTCTCTTTATCGATGAGATTCACACAATTGTAGGAGCAGGAGGTGCCTCAGGTTCGCTTGATGCTTCTAATATGTTCAAACCAGCTCTTGCTAGGGGAGATATACAATGTATAGGTGCTACTACTTTAGATGAGTATAGACAATACATTGAAAAAGATGGAGCCCTTGCAAGAAGGTTCCAGATTGTAATGGTTGATGCAACTACTCCTGAGGAGACAATAGAGATATTGACTAACATTAAGGATAAGTATGAAGATCACCACCATGTAAATTACTCTGACGAAGCAATTGCTGCGTGCGTAAAATTATCAGATAGATATATCAGCGATAGATTTTTACCAGATAAAGCAATAGATGTTCTTGATGAGGCTGGTGCAAGAGTGCATATTAATAATATTCACGTTCCGGCTGATATCGTGAAGCTGGAAGAGCAGATCGAAAATATCAAGAAGGAAAAAAATAAAGTCGTAAAAAGTCAAAAATACGAGGAAGCTGCCCAACTGCGCGATAAGGAGAAAAAATTTCTTGAGCAGCTTGATGCTGCTAAAGTAAGATGGGAAGAAGAAACTCGTAAAAAAAGATATTCTGTTACTGAAGAAAACGTTGCTGAAGTAATTGCTATGATGACAGGAATTCCTGTAAACAGAGTAGCACAAAATGAAGGTAACAAATTGCTTGGAATGGGTGGCGAGCTTAAAGGTAAAGTTATCGGTCAGGATCAGGCAATTGAAAAGCTTGTAAAAGCAATTCAGAGAACAAGAGTGGGGTTGAAAGATCCTAAAAAACCAATTGGATCATTCATATTCTTAGGTCCTACAGGTGTTGGTAAAACAGAGCTTGCTAAAGTACTTGCAACTTATCTGTTCGACAAAGAAGATTCACTTGTAAGAATAGACATGAGTGAATACATGGAGAAATTCTCCGTAAGTAGACTTGTGGGGGCGCCTCCAGGATACGTTGGATACGAAGAAGGTGGTCAGCTTACAGAAAAAATCAGAAGAAAGCCATACAGCGTAGTTCTTCTTGATGAAATCGAAAAAGCTCACCCTGATGTATTCAACTTGTTACTTCAGGTACTAGATGATGGTATCCTTACAGACGGTTTAGGAAGGAGAGTTGACTTCAGAAATACCATCATTATCATGACATCTAATATTGGTGCAAGAGATCTAAAAGATTTCGGTGCCGGTATCGGTTTCGCAACAAAAGCAAAACAGGATAATATAGATGAATTGATGAGAGGAACGATTCAAAATGCTCTTAGAAAAGCATTCTCTCCTGAGTTTCTGAACAGACTTGATGATGTGATTGTATTCAACTCTCTTGGTAGAGAAGATCTTCATAGAATTATTGATATCACATTGAACAATGTTTTCAAAAGAATCAATACTCTCGGCTACTCAGTAGAATTGACTGAAAAAGCAAAAGATTTTCTAGCTGAAAAAGGTTACGATCCTCAATATGGAGCTCGTCCTTTAAACAGGGCCATTCAGAAGTATCTTGAAGATCCTGTAGCTGAGGAAATACTTAAGGGAGAAGTTCAGGAAGGTGATACTCTTACAGCAGATTATGATGGAAAGAGTGAGACTCTTACCTTCAAGGTAAAAAAGAAAAAAGTTGAGAAAACTGATGAATAAAAAAAGGCCCGTTAAGGGCCTTTTTTATTTAATTAATTACAAAGAATATAAAGATCTGACTTTATTCCTCAAGGATGTGATCCACATATATTCCTGAATTTTTCATGTGGTTAAGCAAAGTTATTTTCCAACCACCTTTAGGTTTAAATTCTTCATAAGATATACCCTGAAAATTTAAACCCGTTTCAATGAATTTGTCACTTGGATAAAAGGCTATCAGGTTTTTTAGTGATGATTGTCCAATAAAATATCCAAGCTCAAGCATAACATTTGAATTGGTCTGAAATTTTCCTGTTGTTCCAATTTCCTGATCTGCGGAAAACAAGAAAATTCCGTATTCACAATCTTTAGCATATTTTACGAATGTTTCAGGAGAATAAGGAACGTCTTCTTCATCAATAACTACAAAATCCATTTTTGTCTTACCAAGAAAGGTACATACCTTATCTTTCATTCTTGATTCCTTCCCAAAACTTACGAAGATCTTTTTGTTCTCTTCTTTTATTTGATAAAGTAAATCAATAATATGTTTTTGGTTTCTTCTAAATGTCAACTTCTCTTCATGACCAAGGCTGTGTGGAAGATCCATCATTATGCCATTGAATTCATCAAGAGATTTTATGTAAATGTTTCTTTTGGGATAAAGAGAATTGTTTAACAGTTCATAGGACTTTTCATACAAATGATAATATTGCTCTTTCCACTCTCCCTTATACCCAAAATCCTGGAATCGTTTTAGTAAAAAATTAACCTCTTTCATCAATACAAATTTAAAGAATAGACTAGAACTATAGCGTAATAACGGCTAAAATGTTATAGTCTTATTTAAAGATTAACTTGCTTAATAACCTCCTTTAAATTTTCTAAAAAACCACTCTAATGTAATAAGGCTGAGTAGCAGGAAGAATACCCACTTTAGATTAATAACTTCAGATAGCTCTTCATTGCTATGTATAATACTTTGGGGAGATGATTTTTTTAATATCTCAGGTAATGATGATAACTTGGTAACAGGAAGAAACAGACCTTTATTTTTTTCCGATATTGTCCTTAATAAATCAAAATCTGAAGTTCCATTTATCAATTCAATATTTAATTCTTTAATTAAAAATTCACCTTCTGATGTTTCTTTTTTACCATTAAGAACTGTACTGGCAACATATTTATAAATTCCCTGGCTTAATCCTTTGATTTCAAATCTGGAATTTTCAGTATTTACATAGGAATAATGTTTCTTTTCATTTTTCTCTGAGACGATTGTCAGATCTATGTTTTGACCATAAATCTTTTCATAAATGTCATTGTATACTTCTGTCTCAAAAAGTACAGGATCGCTGGAGTAAAATTCAGAGTTAATTGGGTATACTTTGAATTTTCTTTTTTCTTCTCTGGAAGATAAAAGTTGTATGAGGTTACCTATAAGTTTGTCAAAAACTTTAGTTGAGCCGGTTTCTTTAAATTCAAGTAATCTCCATTCCCAAAGTCCTTCCCCTGAAAATACTGCCACTTTTTTATCATTAAAATTGGAAAAAAGAAGTAGAGGTTTTACTGTTTGAATATTTCCCAATCTCTGAAATAGGATTACTTCAGCATTATTCATTGGCTTGAACTCTCCAAAAGGAACAGATACGGGCGGATATTTGGATATAACAGAAGCTTCTTCTGCTGTAAGTGAAAACTTGTTGAAATCGGAATTATACAAAGCAGTAACTTGATCTAGTTGCTGCCCCCTTTGGCTAATCTTCAAAGCATTGTTGATCTGATTGAAGTTTGCATAGTTTACTTTGTTGCCCGTGATATACCAAATTGAACTATTGTCTTTACTATATTTATTTAATATTTCAGCTGCAGTATTTTGTAGATCTGGTAGTTGATGGAAAATGATCAGATCGTATTTTTCGTTTTTAAATTCCGTAATTCCTGGAATATATATATTCAGACTATAATTTTCTTTTTGATCAGTGACACTTTTAATCGCTTTAATATCAGGGTGAGGTGAGGAAGCTACTAACAGAATTTTTTCTTTCCCTTCAATAACATCAATGTATGCATGACCTGTATTATTTTTATCTGTAAACTCTCCTTCTTGTGGAACAATCTCAATTTCATAATGCTGAAGTCCTTTTTCGTCCGATGTCAGTCTAAATTCAACTTCTTTTAAATCATAGTTTCTGGAAAATTTTATGACCTTTTTGTCTAGTACTTTTCCTTTGTTTTTTATAGTAACAGTGATGTCCTTCCCTTCGAAACCCTGGTTTTGAATTTCGGCTACTATTGGAAAAGAATTACCCTGATAAGTAAGTTTATTATAAAGTATATTTTTAAGAATTATATCTTTCTTTGCTGTTGTGTCTCCTAGACCAATAGTGTACAAAGGATATCCCAGTTCCTTGTATGCTGGGGATAGTCCTTGATTATAAATACCATCGGAAAACAATACAGCTCCGGCAAGATTTCTATTTTCATAGTTGGATTCAATATTATCCAGCAGATAGTCAAGGTTAGTGGAAGGATTCTTGAAGTTTATATCATCAATGGCCTGTTTACCTGATAGGGTTACTATATCAACAGTATAATCTTCTTGTTGTATGCTTCTTTTAATTTGATCTATCTGATTTTTAAGAGCATCTAACTTTGATGCTCCTGTAGAAATAGTATTAGATTCTGAATCGTCTATTGCAAAGACAAAGATTGGTTTTTCAAAATCATTTTTGATGTATTGAAGCAGCGGTCCTATAAGCAAAAAGCATAGTAGAAAAATCAGAATGAACCTGACAGAGAAAAGTATTTTGTTTAATAGAGGGGACCAAGGCCCTTTTTTGGAATATAGGAGCCAGGAATAAGCACCGGCAACACATAGCGCCGGGATTATAAACCAAAGGGAGTATTCTGTTATGAGTTTAAAGCTTGACATTTTGATTATAAATGAAACAGCCTTTCAAAGAACGTGAAAGGCTGTAATTTTATTTTTATAATTTTGTAAAACTAGGTAAGCATACCACCATCAACCTGCAGTACTTGTCCGCTTATATATTTTGATAAATCGGAACCCAGGAATACAGCACAATCAGCTACTTCTTCAGGTAAACCAGCTCTTTTCATCGGAATTGAATCTTTCCAACCCTGAACTACTTTTTCATCAAGTTCGCCGGTCATTTCAGTTTCAATAAATCCAGGAGCAATGGAATTACAACGAATATTTCTTGAACCTAATTCAAGAGCTACAGATTTAGTAAAACCAATGATTCCCGCCTTTGACGCTGCGTAATTTGCCTGGCCGGCATTGCCTCTGATTCCGACAACTGAAGTTATATTAATGATAGAACCGTATTTTTGTTTCATAAGCTGTTTGGTGGCAGCTTTAGTAAGGTTGAAAACAGATTTCAGGTTGGTATTAATGACATCATCCCAATGCTGTTCAGTCATTCTCATTAAAAGGGTATCACGAGTAATACCTGCATTATTTATCAATACATCCAATGTTCCGAATTCTGCAATGAAGCTGTTGACTAAGTCTTCAGCAGCAACAAAATTAGAAGCATCAGATCTGAATCCTTTAGCTTTTATACCTTTAGATTGTAATTCCGCTTCTAAAGCCTGACCTTTTTCTATACTTGAAAGAAAAGTAAAGCCTACATTAGCTCCTTCCTGAGCATATCTCAAAGCAATCGCTCTGCCTATTCCTTTTGAAGCACCTGTAACTAGTACATTTTTTCCGGATAATAGTCCCATTTAAATTTTACGTTTTGGGCCCAAAAATAACTATATAATCCGAAAAACCTAGAATGAAGGCTCAAATTCAGAGTCATTTAATTGAAATCGTGTCGGATTAATAATATTTACCGCACTAAATTTCCCTGAATTTTTTTATAATCCTAAATAATTTAAATTTGCCCCCTGTAAAACTAAAAGTACTTTATGTCTGCAAAATATGATTTAATTGTGATAGGAAGCGGTCCTGGTGGATATGTTGCTGCTATCAGAGCTTCTCAACTTGGAATGAAAGTAGGAGTGGTGGAAAAAGCAGAGTTGGGCGGTATTTGCCTCAACTGGGGATGTATTCCTACAAAAGCTTTGTTGAAAAGCGCTCAGGTATTTGAGTATGTAAAGCATGCAAAAGAATATGGTATCAATGTCGGTGAAAGTCAGGCGGATTTTTCAGCAGTTGTAAAAAGAAGCCGCGACGTTGCCAGTGGAATGAGTAAAGGTATCCAATTCCTTTTCCGTAAAAATAAGATCGATCATATTTCTGGATTCGGTAAAATACTTCCTGGAAAAAAAGTTGAAGTAACTGATGCAGCAGGTAAAAAAGAAGTTTACAATGCTGACCATGTTATCCTTGCAACTGGTGGCAGATCTAGAGAGTTGCCTAATGTTAAAATTGATAACGAAAAGATTATTGGGTATAGAAAAGCCATGGTTTTGGAGAAAAAACCTGAATCTATGGTTATCATGGGATCAGGAGCAATTGGTGTTGAGTTTGCATATTTCTACAATTCAATGGGTACTAAAGTTACTATTGTAGAGTTTATGCCGAATATTGTTCCTGTAGAAGATGAGGATGTCTCTAAACAGCTTGAAAAAGAATTTAAAAAGGCAGGAATAGCAGTGATGACAAACTCTGCTGTTGAATCTGTAGATACGAGCGGCGCTAAATGCAAAGTAAAAGTTAAAACTGCTTCTGGAGCTGAAACTATTGAAGCTGATATAGTTCTTTCTGCAGTAGGTATTGCTACAAACATTGAGGGTATAGGACTTGAAGAAGTTGGTGTTGCTACTGACAAGGGAAAAGTTATAGTTGATGATTATTATAGAACAAACATCCCGGGAGTTTATGCAATCGGTGATATTGTAAAAGGACAAGCACTTGCACACGTTGCTTCTGCTGAAGGTATTATTTGTGTTGAAAAAATTGCAGGTCAGAACCCTCATCCATTAAACTATAATAATATTCCAGGCTGTACTTATTGCACTCCTGAAATTGCATCTGTAGGTCTTACTGAAAAGCAAGCTAAGGAAAAAGGGTACGAGATTAAAGTTGGTAAATTTCCTTTCACAGCATCAGGAAAAGCAAAGGCTGCAGGAGCAAGCGAAGGATTTATTAAAGTTATTTTCGACGCGAAATATGGTGAGTGGCTTGGAGCTCATTTTATCGGAGCTAATGTAACCGAAATGATTGCTGAAGTTGTTGTTGCAAGAAATCTTGAAACTACTGGACATGAAATCATAAAATCAGTTCACCCACATCCTACTATGTCAGAAGCTATCATGGAAGCTGCAGCAGCTGCATACAATGAAGTTATTCACTTGTAGTTCGATAACTTTTTTTTAAAAAAGAGGCAGTTTTACTGCCTCTTTCATTTTTATCATCTCCCAGCTTTTTTAAATATTTGTAAAGCATTCCGAAGTATTTCAGCACTTTCTTCTGCTGGTTTGGTGCTGATGTTTGCCCAGGCACCCATTTCAGATCCCCCATGGAATTTTACATTAGACGCGTCTTTAAGAACAGGTGAAAATTCGATATGTAAGCTGTAATAATTTTTATTATCGAAATATTCTTTTGACTTATGTGGTGCCTGATGAATGGACATTGTATATGGTAATGGCTTTTTATAAACAGCGTCCAAAGCTCCGGTAACGTCCTTTAAAATCATTGCAAGATCAGTTATTTCTTCATTCGTGAAGTCAGTCAAAAAACTCTTTTGTCTTCTGGAAGAAATGAATACGCCTAACGGATGTTCGGCAAAATATGGGATATAAGCAAGAAAGCTTTTGTTGGATGTGATAATCCTTTTTTGTTCGCTTTCTTCCTGTGCGTTTAATTCTAGTATAAGGTTCTTGTTGGTTTGTAAAAAATATTCCTTGCAAGAATCCAGTTCTGTTTTAAGTTTCAGAGGAATAAATGGATATCCATAAATCTGCCCATGTGGGTGATGTATGGAAGAACCTACCTCCTGACCTCTGTTCTCAAATATATGTATATACTCAATTGAAGCATTCTTACTCAACTCGAGACTGCGATCTCTCCATAACTTTATTAACTTCTCAACGTGTGAATTTTCCAAGTCATATAGGGTCGCAAAATGATCAGGGGAGTAAAGTATTACTTCACATTGACCATAACTTGCTCCGGATTTAAAAAAAGATCCGTTTTCTTGTATGGGAGCTTTAAATTCATTTGACAATACGGGAAACTCATTTGGAAGATAGAGAACGTCATAGGTGTCTTTTATTTTTCCACTTCCTGGACAAAATGGACACTCATCCGGAAATATAGGTCTCTGAATTCGATTAGTGGCGATTAAAGTGTAAGTTTTTAGTAAAGGATTCCACCTTAAATGATTCATGCGGTAAAAATTTAAACAAAATATACTCCAGGTAAATTAATCGGGAACTATAATTTTTAACTGAATATAGATTTAAAAGGTTGCCAGGATATTAATTTTCTTTAAAAAGTAATATTAATGATGATTTAAGTTCTTTTTACTTTAATTTTTTAAAAAATATCAAAATCTCAGAACTTTATAAATACAAATTAATTAACTTTAATAGAACGCATTTTTTATATAATGGAAGGTAAAACAATATTAGTAACTGGCGGAGCCGGATATATCGGTTCTCATACTGTAAGACTCCTTGCAGAAAAAAAATATAAGGTAATTGTCGTAGACAATCTTGTTTATGGTCATGAAGAGGCTATTCTGGATAAAAATGTAAAGTTAGTAAAAGCCAATATCGCAGATGGCAAGGCTATGACAACTATATTTTCCGAAAACAAAATAGATGCAGTACTTCATTTTGCTGCGTATGCTTATGTTGGTGAGTCTGTTAAAGACCCTGCAAAATACTATTTGAATAATATAGCAGCTCCTCTTAGCCTGATAGAAGTGATGAGGACATATAACTGCAATAATTTTATATTTTCTTCTACATGTGCTTCTTATGGAAATCCTGTAAGATTACCTATTGATGAGAATCATCCTCAGGATCCGATAAATCCTTATGGCCAAAGCAAATTAATGCTTGAAAAAATCCTTAAGGATTATGGTACTGCTTATAACCTGAATTACTTTTTTTTAAGATATTTTAATGCTTCAGGTGCATCGAAAGATGGACTCATAGGTGAAGATCATGATCCGGAAACACATTTAATCCCATTGGTGATTGAAGCAGCTAAAGGTACAAGAGGTCCTGTAACTGTATTTGGTACTGATTATGATACTCCCGACGGCACATGTATCAGAGATTATATCCATGTGGAAGATCTTGGGAGGGCTCATATACTTGCTCTTGAGCATTTGTTGAATAATAAAGGATCTGCAATCTGTAATTTAGGGACAGGAAAAGGCTGTTCTGTAAAAGAGGTGATTGAAACAGTGGAGAAAGTTACCGGCTTAAAAGTGCCGGTCATATATGGGCCAAGGAGAGAAGGGGATCCAGCACTTTTGGTTTCAGATCCTTCCGCTGCAAAAAATATTCTCGGATGGGTGGCTGAATACCAGGATCTTTCTGGAATTATTGAAACTGCCTGGAAATGGCATAATGGAGAGAGAAATGGCAGATACGCCCCTAAAAGCAATGAGATAAATGCTATTTAACTTATTAAAATAATTGATTATTAGTGAGATCAGTTTGAATAAAGCTGATCTCTTACTTTTTTATGAGGTTGCTTATTTATAAGAAATACACCGGTTAGAATTAAAATGCTGTAAGCAATTTTTTCTGATGTTAATTCGTCTTTTCCCAGCATTAAAGCAATGAAAGCGGCAAATATAGGCTGTAAATAGATATAACTTCCAGCAACAGAAGGGTTTACTTTTTTTAGTACTCCAACATTGAGAATATAAGAAATGTATGTTGCGAAGATTATTATGAAACCAATAGACAGATATGCAGTGGAATCGAAGTTTTGCCATTTAGTTTCCATAAATGAATTAATACTAAAAGGAAAAACGAGGAAGAAGCCCAGGTTAAACATCCATCTGGAAACTGTGATAAAATGATATTTCGCTAACAGAGGCTTTGCAATAACAAGAAACAGTGCCCAGCTAACTGCATTTAAAAGAACAAGGGTATCACCTATGAAAAGTTCGTTAAACTGATCTTTTCCGGACAGCAGCAAAGCACTCGTCCCTATAGTACCCAATAATAATCCTAAAATTCTAAAAGGGGTAATTCTTTCAAAGCCATTAATAGCAGAGATAACAAGGACAATAATTGGGCTCACTGTCATCATTAAAGAAGCATTGATAGGAGATGTAAGACTCAGGCCTTTATAAAAAAGTAATTGATTGCATGCAACTCCAAAGAGTGCGCAAAGGAATATTCTTTTTCTGTCAGATAGATCTATTTTTTCTTTAACGAAAAAACCTAATGCATTAAAAAGAAGTATAGTAGCGATGATTCTCAATAAAATAATTGCGGAAGGAGCAATATATTCCGGTGTTGCAAATTTTGAGATTGTATAATTAGCTCCTGCTATGAGGGTTGATAATAATAACAGCCCATGAGATTTTAAATCCTGCTTCAAAATTATGTTTCTAAGGTAAACCGGAAGATTTTTTAATTTGTTAAACATAAGAAAATTTTCAAATTTTGATTTCCAAAACTCTGTTAAATCATAGAAAATAAATATACATCCGGACAACCACTGGCCGAAAGACTCAGACCAACAAGCCTAGATGATTTTATAGGTCAGAAACATCTCGTAGGAAAAGGCGCTGTATTAAGAAAAATTATAGAGACAGGATCTATTCCATCTATGATTTTCTGGGGACCGCCCGGGGTGGGTAAGACAACACTGGCTAATATTATTGCAGCACAGTTAAAGACTCCCTTTGTTACACTCAGCGCTATAAGTGGTGGTGTAAAAGATGTAAGAGAAGTAATTGAAAGAGCTAAAGGTACCCGAAAGACTGTCCTCTTCATTGATGAGATTCACAGGTTTAATAAATCTCAGCAAGATGCTTTGTTAAATGCTGTCGAGAAAGGGATAATTACTCTAATCGGAGCTACCACTGAGAATCCTTCATTTGAAGTCAATAGCGCCCTTCTGTCGAGATCACAGGTTTATACTCTTAAAGCATTGGAAGAGGATGAGTTGAAAGGTATGTTGACTCAGGCTATGGAAAAAGATTTTCTTCTGAAACAAAAAAAGATTGAAATAAAGGAATATGCTGCAATGCTCAATCTTTCTGGTGGTGATGGAAGGAAATTGTTGAATTTGTTTGAACTGGTAGTTGACAATTTAAGTGACAAGGAACCGGTTGAAATTACTGATGAAGTTGTCTTAAACATAGCGCAGAGGAAAGTTGCATTATATGATAAACAAGGGGAGATGCATTATGATATTATCTCCGCTTTTATAAAGTCAATAAGAGGAAGTGATCCGAATGCCGCTGTATACTGGCTTGCAAGAATGATAGAAGGTGGAGAGGATGTAAAATTTATAGCAAGAAGATTGGTTATACTTGCTTCGGAAGATATTGGAAATGCCAACCCTACTGCTCTAGTGATGGCTACAACCTGTTTTCAGGCTGTACAGGTTATCGGTTACCCAGAGTCGGATATTATCCTTTCCCAATGTGTTACTTACCTTGCTTCTTCTCCTAAAAGCAATGCGTCATATGTTGCTATCAAAGAGGCTCATGAGCTTGTCAGGCAAACAGGAGATTTGCCTGTGCCGATTCATTTGAGGAATGCCCCAACCAAATTTATGAAAGAGCAAGGATATGGGAAGGACTATAAATATTCACATGATTATGAAAATAACTTTGTAGAACAAGAGTTTCTACCAGATAAAATCAAGGGGCGAAAATTATTTGAACCCGGAAATAATGCCAGAGAAAACGAACTCCGAACGAGGCTGAAAAAGCTATGGAAAACCAAATATGGGTATTAATCTTTAGGTAGCGTATATTCAGTTTTTTAAGGTTAAAATAAATAAGCTTGCACTAAAGAATCTGCAATATTTGTTAATTTACTAAAGAGTAAAACATGTAGGAATATGAAGGTTAGAAGTTTTGACGATCTATTCATAGACCTCTTTCGAGATCTATATAGTGCAGAAACCCAGTTGGCTGAAGCTTTGCCAGAGATTATAGAATGCTGTTCGAATCCAGATTTAAAAAGGGCTTTTGAAAAAAGTTTGACAACAACATTAAAGGATAAGGAAAGACTGGACAGTATTGCAAGAGAAATGGAGGTTGATCCATATGGACAAACTTGTCCGGTGATGGGTGGCTTAATAAGCGAAATAAAAGAATATATAAATGATATAGAAGATGACAGCGTAATGGATGCAGCTCTGATTGTGGGCCTTCAAAAGGCAAGGCATTATGAAATTGCAAGCTATGGCACGGTTGCTGCATTTGCCCATACCTTAGATTACGGCAATGTAGGAAATGTCTTTCATGAAATAAAGGATGAAAAGCAGGAAGATGATGCGGATTTGAGTAATCTTGCGAAAGGTTTGATCAATGAAAAGGCATTATTTCATTATTAATATTATTACTGACCATGAAAAGGTTGAAACTAAAAAGATATGATTTCAACCTTTTCAGGATTATTTTACTTTTTTGCAGTAAATTGTGTTTACATAAATCCGAATTTCAATATTAAGTAAGGAGCGTGAAAAACGTATAGTTTAAATTTAATTCGTGAGAAATTTTTTATACTTTTTTTTATTGTTGATCTTAATTGCTTGCCATTCAGTAAGTGCACAGCCATATAATTACAGATGTAAATACCCTTCTTTTGTTCTTGGGGGAGTAGGAAGCTATGCAAATGGAGATATTAAATCCTCACTGACTACCATAAGACCAGGTTTGTCACTTGGTTTTAACAAAAGAATTTATCCAAGACTATCATATGAATTTGACTTTCTATGGTTTAGAATTTTAGGAGACGATTATCTGGCTTCAGATAAAAAACTGGAATCTGATAATTACCTTAGAAATCTTCATTTTAGAAATGATATAAAAGAGTTATCATTTACTTTAAGATATGATTTGTTGCCTAATACAGATCATTATCGCAAACGTCCTATTTACAATGCTTATGTTTTATTGGGAGGTGGTGTTTTTTACCATAATCCAATGGCAAAAAACGACGCAGGTTCTTGGATAAACCTACGAAAGCTACAAACCGAAGGTAAGTCATATTCAAATATACAATTTTCTGTACCTGCAGGTTTTGGATTTCGATATAAGCTAGCAATTCAATGGGATCTTGAGTTGGAATTTACATATCGTTATACTTCTACCGATTACCTGGATGATGTAAGCGGAAGATATATCAATCCTGATCTTTTAAAAAGTGATCAGTCCAGACAAATGTCAAACCGTTCAGCATCAGTTGCTGGATCTTACAACGGAGAGAAGAGAGATCTGGATTTTATACATAATACCCTCGAAGAACAATTTTTTAATCAAGGCTCCGGATATTCTTATTCAACATCCAAAGCACCTGGAAGCAAAAGAGGAAGTAAAGATGGCCCAGATAGTTATGCTTTGGTTTCTTTGAGGTTAATTTACATTATTCCCGGTAAGATATATTGCCCAAAATTTAGATAGTAAGCCTAAAAAGTAGCCTGGAAATTTCATTTTTTAAAGATTTCAGTATTTTATGCTTAGGATTTTTTTATAAGAACCAAAAACTTTTATTTTTGTGGGGTATAATCTAACTAAAGATTCATGAGCGTACTAGTCAATAAACAGTCCAAAGTGATAGTGCAGGGTTTTACAGGCTCTGAAGGAACATTCCATGCCGGTCAGATGATCGAATACGGAACAAACGTTGTTGGAGGAGTAACTCCGGGTAAAGGCGGCACTAAACATCTTGAAAAACCTGTATTCAATACAGTGGAAGATGCAGTTAAAGAAACAGGTGCTAATGTTTCTATAATTTTTGTACCTCCGGCTTTCGCGGCAGATGCTATTATGGAAGCTGCTGATGCAGGTATCAAAGTAATCATATGTATTACAGAAGGAATTCCAGTAAAAGATATGATTAAAGCAAAAGAATATATCAAAGGAAAGAATCTTACGCTTATCGGACCTAACTGTCCTGGAGTAATGACTCCTGGAGAAGCTAAGGTTGGTATAATGCCAGCATTTATTCATAAACCAGGTAAAATAGGTATCGTGTCTCGTTCCGGTACATTAACTTATGAAGCAGTAGATCAACTATCTAAAGTTGGTTTGGGACAATCTACCTGTATCGGTATTGGTGGAGATCCTGTAATTGGAACTACTACTAAAGAAGCCGTTAAACTTTTAATGGACGATCCTCATACAGAAGGTATCATTATGATCGGTGAGATTGGTGGAAGCATGGAGTCAGAAGCTGCTAAATGGATCAAAGAAAATGGTACTAAACCAGTTGTTGGTTTCATTGCTGGTCAGACTGCTCCGGCAGGTAGAAGAATGGGACATGCTGGTGCTATCGTTGGTGGTGCAGATGATACTGCTGCTGCAAAAATGAAAATCATGAAAGATTGCGGACTGTTTGTGGTTGAGTCTCCTGCTGATATTGGAGAGACAATGCTAAAGGCGCTTCAAAAAAGCAAAGCAACTGCTTAAAACATAAAGAGGCTGTTTCATTGAAACAGCCTCTCTTTTTTATTTCCCAAGCATATTGTCTTTAAGGTCCTCATCTGCCGGATCATCACCAAGCCAGATTGTGAATAGCAATTTTTTAAAATCAAGTCCTTCCACCTGAGTTTTTAGCTTCCCGTTTTTATAAAGTTTTACACCGGAGCCAGGTAAATAGATAATATCAATCAAGTCTTTATTATGGATCTCTTCCTTAAAAGCCTGCAATAACTGATCAATTTTTGACTTATATGGTGCTGTATTGCCCTTAGTAGCTTTTTCAAAGCCTTCTTTAATGGACTCTTCCATTTTTTTATTTGTAATCTTATCAGATATAACATACATTCTAATGGCTTGAGGAGCATCCTGATTGATTATAGATTTAGGATCTTTATTTTTTTCTTTTAAATAGAGGGCGCCAACATAAAGGTCAAATATGTATTTGGTTCTCACTCCGGCTCCATTAAGCTGGAGCTTGCCCTTTTCTGTATCAATAGAAGATGGAACATCCACTCCTTCGATTTTTGTCTGAGCATGGCTTTTAAAGGGCAGAAGACTTAAAATGCCAATGAAAAAAAGTATCTGATTTTTTGTCATATTCTTAGTCAGTTTTAATAATAATAGCAGTTAGGATATTTTGTTTGATTCGATGATTTTAATTAAAAATCTGATTTAATTTGAATTATGAAAGCAGAGGAACTAATTAACCAACTAAAGCTGGAAAAGCATCCCGAAGGAGGTTATTTCAGAGAGATATACAGAAGTGAGTCTGAAATTCCAGAGTCAGCCTTATCTAAAGATTATTCAGGGAAAAGAAATACTGCAACGAGTATCTATTTTTTACTTACAGATAATGAGTTTTCAGCCTTTCATAAAATTAAATCAGATGAAATTTGGTATTTCCATCAAGGAAACTCTGTGGAAATTTATATGTTATCTCCAGAAGGTCTGGACGTTAAAAAGCTAGGTGTACAAATTGGAGACCAATTTCAATTGCTTATACCAAAAAATACCTGGTTTGGAGCCAAAGTAGTTGGAAAAGGATATACTCTTGTTAGCTGTATGGTGGCCCCAGGGTTTTCTTTTGATGATTTTGAACTCGGAAAAAGGGAAGATTTACTGAAATTATTTCCAGAGCAGGCTACTATAGTCAAGGAACTTTCAAGGTAAGTTGCAAACAAAGCTTTTCTGAATTTCTTCAAAACCAGTATTATTTTTCACCTCATCTTCCTGAGCAGTTTGAAAAATAAGACCTAATGTTCTGCCTTTGCAATTGAAGCAGACAATTTGTCCAGAATGTTTCAGCCCGGATAATTGTGTGATGAATCCTGTGCTTGAAACTTGAAAATGCCCAAGATTTTTAATTGGTTGGATTTCATTAAACAGAATCCCCGTATTTTTATAAAAAGAATTTTGAGACAGCTGTTTTTTGAGAAGCAATAAAAACTCTTCTTTGCTTACCTCCTGGTTAATCCAGCTTAGAGTAAACATGCCACTCTCATTCATCCCTTTTTTTTCACAGGTAAGGAAAAATCCAAGTGTATCATTTATGCTTTCCGATTGCGTAATCACCCAGCCCTCTGGAATGGTAAAAGAAACTCCGTGTTCAGCGAAAGTGTTCTTTTGTGGCTCTTTGCAGGAAACGAGGACTAGAACGAAAAAAGCCCAAACTAAGGAATTTTTCAATTTTTGCATCTGTTGAATAATTGACATAAAATATTAATTGGTCTTTATTTCTATAAAATGAAACTGCTGAAACTAATTTTGGTTTTCTCGCTATTTTTCGGAGTTAATTACTTCTCAAAAATTAATAGTTCCTCGATACAAAGTTCATTATCAAAAAATCGAACTATGTCTAGCTATTCATTATTTAAACAAATCAGCAGATTTACGGCTCTTACCTTTCAATAGTGAATTTCCGATAATACCTTTGGATTTCTATTTATACATGAAAGATGATAACCTTTAGATTAGGCGGAGTTCCGGAGCATTTTAATTTACCTATTCATTTAGCTAAGCAAAGCGGAAAATTTGAAGAAGCTGGCATTGACCTTGTCTGGACAGATTTTCCTGGAGGTACCGGAGCAATGTGCTCTGCTCTTAAGGAAGATCAGATTGATTGCGCAATATTGCTTACCGAAGGAATCACAGCCGATATCGTAAAAGGAAGTCCTCTTAAAATTCTTAAAGTATATGTGGAGACTCCATTAATTTGGGGGATTCACGTCTCTGCAAGTTCGCCATATATCAACATTGATCAGCTGGAAGGTAAAAGGTATGCAATAAGCAGGCAAGGGTCAGGTTCTCATCTTATGTCCTATGTAGATGCAGACCAAAGAAACTGGAAGATTTCAGAATCTCAGATGGTTGTGGTTGGTAATCTTGAAGGTGCAAGAACTTATTTATCAGAAGATAAAGCAGATATTTTTTTATGGGAAAAATATATGACCAAACCATTAGTTGATGCAGGTGAATTCCGAAGAATAGGAGAAAGGCTCACCCCATGGCCTTGTTTTGTATTTGCTGCATCAGAAAACTTTATCGAAAAGCATGGTTCCATACTAACAACATTTTTTAAAATTGTTAATAAATCAGTAGAAACTTTCATGCAAAACCCTGAAGCGTCGAATATGGTCTCAGAACGATATTCATTGAAGAAAGAAGATGCAAAGCAGTGGTTTGAAAGTACAAAGTGGAATATTGAAAATGGTATTGATGTAAAAATTCTAGATAATATTCAGGAATGGCTATATAGATTGCATATAATTTCTGCTAAAAAAATATCGACTCAATTGATTTTTAAGTATTAAATATCCGCTCAATACTTTTATAAATGGATGCCCTTAATTAATTTTGGGTACAACTTTTAAGTTTAAATAATTCAAATTTTTAACAAACAAAACTGATTTTTAAATCATGAAACAAAATTTTAGAAAGCTACTTATTGGTGGAACTCTTGCTCTATTTGTAGGGATGACATTGGTTGGATGTAAAAAGGATGATGATAATGGTCCTGTTGTGTCAAATGGAAAAGCTACGATTATAGGATATCTAAAAGCTGAACTAAACACTAATAATGGAGATTTTGAGCCGGCAGCAAATGTTAAAGTTCAGGCTATTATTAATTCAGCGGATCTTGTAACTAATCCTGATCCGAATAAAGACTATCCAAATATTGTGTACAACACAGTAACTGATGTGAATGGAAAGTATACATTCAATGTAGATGCGAATGGAAGATCAGTTGATGTAAGAATCATACCTCAGGATTTTGAAGCAAAACAAAACAACAATGGGGACGAAAGAGCGATGATTTACAAATTTCCTGGATCATTCTATGTATCAGATGACGTTTATGCAGGAACCATCACTTATGAGAATTACAGAGTTTATGATGAATATGTAAAGGCTAATTTTTAATCTGATTTTTTAAGCAAATAATAATGAAAAAAATAATCCTAGTAGCATTGCTGGCTATATCAGCATGCAAACTTGCGACTGCTCAGGAAACAGCAGCAAGTCAGGAAACTGTTGAATTAAGATCAAAAAGAGGTGTTTTAATTTTACCAAAAAAGGGAGAATATGCTATAGGATTCTCTGCTGATCCAGTTTTGTTGTACCTGGGTAATTTCTTCAGTGGAGGTAACCAAGCTCCAGCAGTTGATTACCCTAGTGGCTTCAGTAATACAGTATTAGGAGGCAGAATTGGTAATGCTTTCACTGGTAAATATCTTCTTGATGATCATACTGCTGTTAGAGCAAGATTCCAGTTTAACTTTACTAAGGCAACTAATAAATACATCGTTGCGGCAAATAATGATGGTACGGCAAATAACCTTGCGCCTCAGTTTGCGGAAGATAAAGTAACCATAAGAAATAACGCAGTATTGCTGGCTTTAGGACTCGAAAAAAGAAGAGGAGCGAGCAGAGTTCAGGGAGTATATGGAGGAGAAATACTTTTAGGATTCAATAAGGTAAAGGAAAAGGCTGATTATGGAAATGGAATGGGAGCAAATTTCCCAACACCAGTTTCTTATGAAAATGCTTATAACAGGATTCCAGGAGCAGATTCTACTACTTCAAGATGGACAGAATACAATCATGGAGCTACATTTTTTGCTGGTGTTAGAGGATTTGCCGGAATCGAATATTTCTTCGCTCCAAAGATCTCCTTAGGCGCTGAATTTGGTTATACATTAGGTTTTGCCAGCAAAAAAAGCGATTCTGTAAAGCTTCAAGCAATGAATAATACAAGCGGAAATGCAGTAGAATATGAAGCGAAACCAACTCCAAACAATTCAACAGGAATTAATAACTTTGGATTAGGATTGGATAATTTTAATGCTAATCTGAACCTACATTTCTATTTTTAATAAGAAATAATCAGTAATACTTAAAGCTGTCCTCAAAGGCAGCTTTTTTTATTTCCCGACAATTAATGTTATCCGCAAATGATTGAAGCTGCTGCAGGAAGGGCCATTGGATAGTCAAGTCGATATTTTACCCTACATTTGGTACCATTATCAAAGAGTTGGACACTATCGGTGTAAAATACTGCATCTCCAACATGTGGATTATTAGGACTAGACCACTCCATCATCCAAACGGTTATACATTTAGTTCCCAGTGGCAGGCTATGTATGATCACCTCATTTTCTCCCGGTTGTGCATCAAGGGAAATTCTTGCAAAAAATCCGGAGAAAGCTCCAGCCATTCTTGTTTCTGATGATGAAATATCCATTGTGGTGGTTGAAGAGAGTATAGTTTCCATTTTAAATTCTTTTATTAAGAAAACTGGTGGAAAATTAAAAAAGTTAAAAGTGTTACTTCAGCTAATAAAAAAGGCTGACCATTAAACTGGCCAGCCTTTTGTTTAAAGTCTGAATTCTTTGTTATTTCGCGTAGCTTACAGCTCTCATTTCTCTGATTACGGTTACCTTAATCTGACCAGGGTACTGCATGTCGGTTTCGATTTTTTTCGATATATCGAAAGATAATGTTCCTGCTTTTTCATCAGAAACATTTTCAGCATCAACCATTATTCGCAGCTCTCTACCAGCCTGAATAGCATAACATTTAGTAACTCCATCAAATGAAAGCGCCAGTTCTTCCAATTCTTTAAGTCTTCTGATGTAAGACTCCATAACTTCTCTTCTTGCTCCAGGTCTGGAACCGCTGACGGCATCACAAACTTGAATTATTGGAGAAAGGAGTGAGGTCATTTCAATTTCATCGTGGTGTGCACCAATGGCATTACAGACTTCAGGACTTTCCTTGTATTTTTTAGCAAGTTCCATTCCGAGGATTGCGTGAGGCAATTCTGGTTCTTCAGGAGAAACTTTTCCGATATCATGAAGAAGTCCGGCTCTTTTTGCAAGTTTGGCATTAAGGCCAAGCTCGGCTGCCATAGTTGCAGCTAATTTGGCAACTTCTCTGGAGTGTTGAAGAAGATTTTGACCATATGAAGATCTGAAACGCATTCTCCCCACCATTTTAATCAATTCTGGGTGTAAACCGTGAATTCCAAGATCTATAACAGTACGCTCCCCGATTTCAATAATTTCTTCCTCTATATTTTTGAAAGTTTTGGCAACAACCTCTTCAATTCTGGCAGGGTGAATTCTTCCATCCTGAACAAGTCTGTGCAACGAAAGTCTTGCAACTTCTCTTCTAACAGGGTCAAAACCACTGATAATAATTGCCTCAGGGGTGTCATCTACTATGATTTCAACTCCGGTAGCAGCCTCTAGAGCTCTGATATTTCTACCTTCACGACCAATGATTTTACCTTTAATATCGTCACTTTCAATGTTGAAAATGGAAACACAATTTTCAATTGCATTTTCTGTAGCAGTTCTTTGAATCGTTTCAATAACGACTTTTTTAGCTTCTTTGGTAGCGGTAAGCTTAGCTTCGTCAACAATGTCTTTGATATAAGAAGATGCCTTGGAACGAGCTTCATCTTTTAGAGCTTCTACCAAATTTTGTTTTGCTTCTTCAGCAGTAAGATTGGCAATTTTCTCAAGTTTGGTAACTTGAGAAGCTTTCATTTTTTCAAGCTCATCTTTTCTTTTGTTGATGATTTCCATCTGAGCAGAAAGGTTTTCTTTCATACTTTCCAATTCTGCTTCTTTTCTAGAATTGGTTTCCAGCAATTTTGAAAGATTTCCTTCTCTTTGTTTCAGCTTGTTCTCATTTTGAATAATGATGTTCTTTTTCTTGTTAGCTTCCTCTTCAAATTCCGCTTTGATTTTCAGATAGTTTTCTTTAGCCTGGAGAATTTTTTCTTTCTTGATGCTTTCTCCTTGAATTTCAGCTTCCTTAATAATTAATTGTGATTTAGCCAGTGCTTCTTCCTCATGTTTTTTGAAGACCTTCATGAGAAGGAATCTGCCAATTGCAATCCCTGCTCCCAGGAATACAATTGCAGTTATAATATAAAATAGAACATCTACCATTTTTTTGGTTTTAGGGTTTATTAAAAAAGGCAGAAGGGGAAATGAAAAAGTTTTCTAACTTTTAAGTAAAAATAATAGATCAGAAACAGGGATTCTAAATCAGATACCAGTGTTTGAAATTAGGTTGTCCAAACGGGTTATTTTGGACTCTAATTCATTTATATACTTTTGGTTTTCAGCATCTGTCCGCAGTCCTTCAGCAAAACAGTCAAAAGCGACCATTGCCAAAAGATCCTGCTTGTCATCTATTCCAAACTGATCCCTATACATTTTAATTCTTTCATTAATCAATCTGCCGGCGATTCTAAGTCGCTCTTCTTCAGCAGCATCTACACGCATTGGGTATTCCCTTTCTGCGATTCTGATTTTTATCGAAAGTTCTCCCATTCAGGGATTTATGATCTTTAATTATTCACTTAAATGTGCTATACACTTATCAATTTCTCTAATATACTCGTTAATTTTCAGCTTTAATTCTGAAGGATTATGAGCATCCTCTGCAATTGACGATACAATTTTACTAATTTTCTCTTGATTTTGAAAGTTTTTTATCTCTTGATTTTGGCGTTCGATTACCGCTTTTAAGTCTTGATTTTCTCCTTTAATCCTAATCAATTCAGTTTTGGCCGAATGCAGCTCCTGTAACACGCTTTCGATTTTATGCTCAAGAAAATCAAGTTTTACCAATAATTCCCGCTTATCCTTCATTAATTACTTTCTGATAATTGCTCCAAGGTCTTTTTCAAATGAATCCATGAGTTTTTGCATGGTTTGATCAATAACTTTATCTGTAAGTGTCTTTTCATCGTCCTGAAGATAAAAACTTACAGAATAAGATTTTTTGTTGTCTCCCAAATTTGCACCTTCATATACATCAAAGACGTTAATCTCCTGTAAAATCTTCTTTTCTTTACTCTGAGCAAGTTGTTTAATCTGTTCAAAAGTAACTCCTTTGTCTATAACTAATGAGAGATCCCGTCTTACTTCTGGGAATTTGGAAATTTCCTGATATACAGTAGTTTCAGATAGTAGATTTAAAAGAAGTGCAGCATCGAAGTCTGCATAGTAAACAGATTGTTTTAAATCAGTTGCCTTCAATATTTTATCCGCAATTTTCCCGAACTGAATTAAAGTTTTACCTTTGATTTGATATTCAAGGCCTTCAGAGAAGTAATTACTTGAAATTGTGTTAACAGTTGTTCCTTTAATATTGAGTTTTTCAATAATTCTATGAATGAAGTTTTTCAGTGTAAAGAAATCAGAGGGAGCATCTTTTGCTATCCATGATTCATGATGTTGGTTTCCTGTAATAAATAATGCAAGACGATCTTTTTCAGTATAGCCCTTCTCAGTTTTAAAATATGTTTTTCCAAACTCGTAGAATTTCAGGTCTTTTTGCCTTCTATTCACATTGTAAGCAATGACTTCAAGGCCTGAGAAGAGCAATGTTTGGCGCATTACCCCCAAATCTTCACTAAGTTTATTCAAAATCAATACAGGATTGTCACTATTTTCAACCAGTTTTTGATAACTTTCTTTTGTAAGAGAATTTGTAATTATTTCAGAAAATCCTGCTCCTGCAAGCAAATTACCAAGTTTGCCATGAAGTTTTGCTTTATCTTTTTTAGGGAAATCAGCAATGTAATCTGTCTTGATTTTCGGATCAATTTCAATATTATCGTATCCGTAAATTCTTAAAACCTCTTCAACTATATCAGCTTCTCTCTGAACATCAACTTTAAAAGGAGGTACTGAAACCTTAAGACTATCTCCTTTAACTTCAAGTATCTTGATTCCAAGATTTGAAAGAATTTCTACAATTGTATCAGGTGAAATCTTTTTACCAATCAATCTATGGATATAGGAAAATGAAGTTTCTATCTCAAAGTTTTGAATAGGACTAGGGTAAATATCAATCAAATCTGAAGCGATTTCTCCGCCAGCTACTTCCAGGATGAGGTTTGCAGCTTTTTTCAGAGCCTCAACAGTCATATTAGGATCTGTTCCTCTTTCAAATCTGAAAGAGGAATCTGTTTTTATTCCATGATGTTGAGCTGTTTTTCTCACATAATCCGGAGAGAAATAAGCACTTTCAAGGAAAATGGCTGTAGTGTCAGATTTTACACCTGAATCTAATCCTCCAAATACTCCTGCAATACACATTGGTTCGTTTGTATTGCAGATCATAAGATCTTTGGAAGTTAGTTTTCTTTTATTTCCGTCTAAAGTAACAAATTCGGTACCTTCTGTTGCAGTTTTAACTTTAACAGTATTTCCAACTTTGGCAAGATCAAACGCATGAAGTGGTTGGCCAAGATCATGCAGTATAAAATTGGTGCAGTCAACAATATTGTTAATCGGAGAGAGGCCGATAGACTTCAATCTGTTCTTAAGCCATTCAGGAGATTCTTTTACTGATATGCCTTTTATGATGATGCCTGAATATCTTGGGCAAGCTTCTGAGTTTTCGACAGAAACATTGATAGCATGTTTTTCTTTTTGAGCCGGTAAAGACTTTTCTTCTCCTTTGCAAATTTCTCTTTTCAAAAGAGCTCTCAAATCTCTTGCAACACCGAGGTGAGAAGCTGCATCAGCACGATTTGGAGTTAGGCCTATTTCAAAAGTATAATCATTTTCGACTTTGAAATATTCAGCAGCAGAAGTGCCAAGGGGCAGTTCAGTCTGAAGTACCATAATGCCATCATGAGATTTGCCTAACCCGATTTCATCTTCTGCGCAAATCATTCCTTCTGAAACTTCGCCTCTTATCTTTGCTTTGCTGATTTTAAACGGTTCGCCTTCAGTAGGGTATAAGGTCGCACCGACAGTTGCTACAATTACCTTTTGTCCTTCTGCAACATTTGAAGCCCCGCAAACGATTGGCAGAATTGTGCCATTTCCGATATCAACAATAGTTTTCTTTAATTTGTCTGCGCCCGGGTGTTTTTCACAGGTTAAAACCTTACCTATTACGATGCCATTAAGGCCTCCCTTTATGCTTTCAAACTTTTCAATTCCTTCAACTTCTAAACCTGATTTTGTAAGCAGAGTACCTATTTCTTCAGCAGGTTCGGTAAGTTGAATAAACTGCTGTAGCCAATTATATGAAATTTTCATTTGTAAATTTTAACCTTGAAATGTGGAATCTGTAAAATTACTTAAAACACTTATTTCTCCTGAGGCTTTTCCCATATTTTTTCGCCGGCAGGAATTTCTATGTCCAAATGGTTTTCCGGCGGCGGTAGAGGACAGCTGTATTTATAACTGTACACACAAAATGGATTGTATGCAAAGTTGAAGTCAATTACAGCGTGTTTTTTATCAGTTATTTTTAAGTCAAGGTATCTACCTCCACTATAAGTTTCCCCTCCATTGGTTTTATCAGAAAAAGGAATAAAAGCGTTTAGTTCATTGTTTGATGAATCTTTTGAAATTAGAAGAGTTAGCTGTAAAGGCTTTTTTTCTAAAGTAAAGGAAGCTGTGGCAAATTTTTTATAAGTGTCTTTTCTACCATCATTTCTGGTGATTGTAATTTCTGAAGAATCGGAAAGGGGGTAGAGTTCTGCCTCTACTTTATACTTAGTATTAGGTATAAAATAATTTAGCGTTGTGAAAGCTTCTTTATCCTCAATTGGAGAAAATGGAGAATGTTTGAAAAAGTCATTCCTCTGTCTCCTGTAATCCTCTACATTTTGCTTATAGCTCGTTTTAATATTGCTAAACACAAAAGAAAGAATAACTAATACTAAAGCAACACCCATCCCAGTCCAAAGGATGTGCTTAGTTTTTATTGTATCAAAGTTTGTCTTCATCTGCAAAACTATAATATTCATGATCAGTAAAGATCAGGTGGTCCAGAACAGGGATTTCCAGAAAAGACCCTGCCTGTTTTAATTTACGGGTTAACGAAATATCTGCCTCGCTTGGTTTCAGGTTGCCGCTGGGGTGATTGTGGACTAGGATGATAGCACTTGCAAGATGCTCAAGCGCATGTTTATATATCATTTTGGGATCTGCCACAGTTCCAGCAACGCCACCTGAGCTTATAAAAACTTTTTTTATAACATCATTGGATCTGTTGAGTAAAATAATCCAAAACTCCTCATGCTGAAGATCCAGCAGATGTGGTTTCATTAAATCAAATGCATCCGATGCACAGGTTATTTTTTCCCTCTTATTTTGACCTGCCTCTTTTCGTCTCCTACCAAGTTCAAGTGCGCTTATGATTGTAATAGCTTTAGCTTCGCCGATTCCTTTGAATTTTTGTAAATCTTTGATACTCAGTTTCGCGAGGTTATTAAGATTGTTGCTACATCCATTTAGAACTAGCTTTGCCACATCCACAGCACTTAAAGATACCGTTCCCGACCCTAATAATATTGCCATTAATTCTGCATCTGAAAGAGATTCTTTTCCTTTCAGAATTAGCTTTTCTCTAGGCCGATCTTCTTCAGCCCAACTTAAAATTTTTAAATATTTAACGTCTTCCATAGCTATTGAAAAAATTTTGGTTAAATATAAAAATAAAAGCCTTGTACAAGGCTCTGTACAAGGCTTTTTTATAAACTAATTTATTTTTTGTTACTTACGGCAAATTAAGCTAAAGCTGCAACGTGTTTTGCAAGAGCCGACTTTTTGTGCGCAGCATTATTTTTGTGAATAATGTTTTTCTTTGCAAGTTTGTCGATCATTCCCGAAACTTCTTTTAATAGTTCCTGAGCTTCAGTTTTATCTGTAGTGTTTTTTAATCTTTTGATAAAAGTACGAGTGGTTTTAGCCTGATATTTGTTTCTTAAAGCTCTAGCCTCGTTAGCTCTTATTCTTTTTAAAGCGGATTTATGATTAGCCATCTTATTTTTAATTCTTATATTAGACTTTTCCTAAATAGGATTGCAAAGATACGACTATTTTGAGAAAAACAAAAACTTTGTAAATATTTCCTTTATTTTCACATCATCAAAATTCAGCTATGAGATTTTTACTATCTACTATCGGGTTTCTGACTTCTAACTATTTGTTCGCCTGGGGCTTTTATGCCCACAAAGAAATTAATCGCCTGGCAGTTTTTGCTCTGCCAGAGGAATTAATGGCTTTTTATAAGCCTCATCTTACTTATCTTCAAAATCAGGCCGTATTGCCGGATAAAAGGAGGTATATAATAAAAGAGGAGGCTTGCAGGCATTATATAGATATAGATGTCTATGAAAGTTATAATAAAAACATTCCGGAAGGGTGGGAGCAGGCAAAAGAAGTTTTTACAGAGGACACTCTTTTAAAGCATGGGATCGTGCCTTGGCAGATTTACAAAATGACATTTCAACTTAAAAATGCTTTTCAGGAAAAGGACATTGAAAAAATACTTAAAGTCTCGTCCGAGCTAGGGCATTATATAGCTGACTCAAATGTGCCACTTCATACAACAAGCAATTATAACGGACAAAAGACCAATCAGCATGGGATTCACGGCCTTTGGGAAAGCCGAATTCCTGAACTGTTTTCTGAAAAGTATGATTTTTTTGTAGGACGGGCTTTGTATATAAATGATTTGAGATCTTTAATTTGGGATAATGTTTGGATAGCTCACGCGGCTGTTGATTCAGTCCTTTCATATGAAAAGCAAGCCACTATTGAAATTCCGGAGGATCAGAAATATTCATTTGAAGAACGCGGGACTGCAACAATTAAGGTTTATTCCAGGAAGTATTCCTCTTATTATGATAATCTCCTCGCAGGAATGGTCGAAAGACAAATGAGAAATTCGATATTAATGGTTGCATCTGTATGGTATACCTGTTGGAGAAATGCGGGGATGCCTGATCTGAAGAATGAACATAATATTCCTGAATCGCCCGCTAAACAAGAAAAGGAGGAGATTGCTGAAGTGCCTTCTGATTGTAATCACTGATTAAGCAAAAAGGCCGCAATCCGCGGCCTTTTGTTTTTTATTTGACAAGTTTTTTATACTTGATCCTTTTTGGGGCAGTATCACCAAGCCTCTTTTTCTTATTTTCTTCGTAATCTGAATAGTTTCCTTCAAACCACTGTACATGCGAATCTCCTTCAAATGCCAGGATATGTGTTGCTATTCTATCAAGGAACCATCTGTCGTGTGAGATAATAACAGCACAACCTCCGAAGTTTTCAAGTGCTTCTTCCAGAGCTCTGATTGCATTCACATCAAGGTCATTGGTAGGTTCATCGAGTAACAGAAGGTTTGCACCTGTTTTAAGTGTCAATGCAAGATGAAGTCTGTTTCTTTCTCCACCTGAAAGTATGCCTGCTTTTTTCTCCTGATCAGATCCAGTGAAGTTAAATTTGCTTACATAAGCTCTTCCGTTGATTTGCTTTCCTCCAAGGTTGATAAATTCAGTGCCACCAGTGATAGTTTCAAATACACTTTTTGAAGAATCAAGGTTAGCATGTTCCTGATCAAGATAGCCAATGTCAACAGTGTCACCTACGTCAAATGTACCGGCATCAGGTGTTTCAGCTCCAGTGATAAGCTTGAAAAGTGTAGTCTTACCAGCACCGTTAGGTCCGATGATTCCTACAATACCACCTTGAGGAAGTGAGAACGAAAGGTTTTCGAAAAGAATTTTATCTCCAAATGCTTTTGAAACATTATTAACTTCTATAACCTTGCTTCCAAGCCTCTGTCCTGGAGGGATGAAAAGCTCCAGTTTATCTTCTTTCTGTTTTGCTTCTTCTCCCAATAATTTCTCGTAGGAACTGATACGGGCTTTAGACTTTGCCTGCCTTGCTTTAGGAGCCATACGAACCCATTCGAGTTCGCGCTCCAATGTCTTTTGTCTTTTAGATTCAGATTTTTCTTCCTGAGCTAAACGGCTTTTCTTTTGCTCAAGCCAAGACGTGTAATTACCTTTCCATGGAATACCTTCGCCACGGTCTAGTTCAAGGATCCAACCTGCAACATTGTCAAGGAAGTATCTATCGTGAGTTACTGCGATAACAGTACCTTTATATTGTTGTAAATGCTGCTCAAGCCACTGAACTGATTCTGCATCCAAGTGGTTGGTAGGCTCATCAAGAAGCAATATATCTGGCTCTTTAAGAAGTAATCTGCAAAGTGCTACTCTTCTTTTTTCTCCACCCGACAGATTACCTATTTTAGCTTCTCCCGGAGGACATCTCAAGGCATCCATTGCTCTGTCAAGTTTACTATCCAGATCCCAAGCGTTAAATTGATCCAGCTTTTCTTGCACCACACCTTGCTTTTCAATAAGCTTAGTCATTTCATCATCGCTCAAAGGCTCTCCGAATCTGAGATTGATCTCTTCAAATTCTTTTAACAGATCCACAACTTCCTGCACACCTTCTTCGACAATTTCTTTTACAGTTTTCTCTGGGTCGAGCTTTGGTTCCTGTTCAAGAAATCCTACAGAATACCCAGGAGAAAAGGCAAGATCGCCTTGAAAGTCTTTGTCTATACCTGCTATGATTTTAAGGAGTGTAGATTTTCCTGAACCGTTAAGTCCGAGTACACCTATCTTTGCTCCATAAAAAAAAGAAAGGTATATATCTTTAATAATCTGTCTCTTTGGGGGAATGATTTTGCTCACTCCGGCCATTGAAAAAATAATGGTTTCGCTCATTAAACTCAGTTTAAACTTGTTGTGAAAAACAAATATCAGAAAATTTTATTGAAAACGGATATAGTGCAATGAGAAACAATCTATGGTATATAAGGTTTAAAGTATAAAATGAATAGATTAACTTATTAATTCTGCGAATTAGCGAGAATGGGTTAGACGGCAAATTTTTTATAAGACAACTTTTTCAAAAGTCACTCGTAGGACGGAGGAAATATAATTACCTCATAATCTTATAGAAAATTTGTTTATTATAATAAAATAAATTTTATTTTTGCGAAAACAAAATTAGGAATAGACTATGTACTGGACATTAGAATTGGCTTCTTACCTGGAAGATGCTCCCTGGCCTGCTACCAAAGACGAATTGATCGACTTCTCAATTCGTTCCGGAGCGCCAATGGAAGTTGTTGAAAACCTTCAGGAACTGGAAGATGATGGTCAGCCTTATGAAAGTATTGAGGAAATCTGGCCGGACTATCCGACCAAAGATGATTTCTTCTTCAATGAAGACGAGTATTAAAAATTGCCTATACTTGAAGTTAAGGGCCTTTCATTAGGCTTTGAAGGAAAGTTAATAATAGAAGGAATTTCTTTTGCTATTGGAAAACCTTCTTTTGTGGCAATTATCGGTCATAACGGTTGCGGTAAAACGACATTTTTCAAGTCTTTGATACAATCTCACCCATATAAGGGTGAGATTTTTCTTTTTGATCAAAAAGTAAATAAGAGTCAAACAAGTCCTCGACAAATTGCAATTCTTGAACAAAGAAATCTGGTTAATTTTCAGATTAAGGTAAAGGATGTTGTTGTAATGGGTCTTTTTAGGGGAAAAGGTTTTTTTGAAAATTATACAGCCTTAGATTATGAACGGGTTCTAGAGATATTGGAGTTTCTGGGGAGGCCAGACCTTTATGAAAAGGATTTCGACCATTTGTCCGGTGGAGAGCAACAGCTTGTCTGGATTGCCCAGATGATGATCCAGGAAGCTGAGATTTATCTTTTGGATGAGCCCACTCAGTATCTTGATCTTTATTATAAAAAAGTAATTTTTGATTTAATGGGTGATTGGGTGAAAAAATTTAATAAGACAGTCTTCTGTATCACGCATGATCTGTATTACCTGGAAAAAATGGATGGGTATCTGTTGAATTTTTCACAACCAGATCCAAAACCACAGGTATTAAACAATGAGTGCCTAGAAAAAAATATTGATTTAATTTTACGGAGAAAGCCTAATAGAACTTTTTGAGAAGAGCCTCTGCAATAATCAAATCTTCAGGAGTAGTTATTTTGATATTTTCATAGCCACCTTCCACCAGTGAAATCTTGTGACCTGCATGTTCAAATACTGTAGCGTCATCAGTAAAAGTTGACAATTCTTCGGTTTCAAAAGCCTTCTTCAGTAAAGTGAGATCAAAGCATTGCGGTGTTTGAATGCATTTGTACAAGCTTCTATCCACAGCTTCAGACTCATTTCCTTTTAGTATTCTCAGAGAATCTTTGGAGTTCACCGCAACAATTCCGCTACCATAAGTTTCAGCGGATTTAAAGGCATTTTGAATGATATTCTTACGGATCAAAGGCCTTACCCCATCGTGAATGGCAACGAGTCCGCGTTCTCCCTGGATATGAGCTAAGCCATTTTTTACAGACTGGAATCTTGTATTTCCTCCAGGTACGATCTCCAATGGCAAGTTAAAATGGTGATCCTGGCACAGATGGTTCCATGCAGAAATCTGAGAGGAGGGCAGTACCAGTATGATTGTAATTTTAGAGTCGTAGAAAAAAAAGTTTTTGACGGTATGCATCAAGATTGGAAGACCGCTCAGTGGAATAAACTGCTTTGGCACTTCGCTGTTCATTCTGGTGCCGCTCCCTCCAGCGACAATGATGGCATATTTTGGCAAAACTTCCATAAAGAAAAAACATCCGACATTCCTGTCGGATGTATATATTTAAAATAGTTTTTTACCTATAAAATAAGCATTGCATCACCATAGCTAAAGAATCTGTAGCGTTCTTTGATGGCAGTTTTATAAGCTTTCATTACCAGGTCGTATCCACCAAATGCACATGTAAGCATAAGTAGAGTGGACTCTGGCATATGGAAGTTAGTAAGCAAAGCATTAGCAATTTTGAAATCGTAAGGAGGGAAGATGAATTTGTCTGTCCATCCCTGATTTGGCTTTAGTCTGTTATTTGCAGAAGTAGATGATTCAAGGGATCTTACGGATGTTGTTCCGATTGCACAAACACGTCTTTTATTATCAAGAGCGCCATTCACCAATTTTGCAGTTTCTTCACTTACTACAAAATTTTCAGAATCCATTTTATGTTTTGTAAGGTCTTCAACATCTACAGGTCTGAAAGTTCCCAACCCAACATGTAGTGTTATAGGAGCAAAGTTAACGCCTTCGATTTCCAGACGCTTCATTACCTGCTTGGTAAAATGAAGGCCAGCAGTCGGAGCAGCTACGGCACCTGTGTGTTCAGCATAGATGGTTTGATATCTATCGCGGTCTGCAGGTTCAGCTTTTCTTTTGATATATTTTGGAAGAGGAGTTTCTCCAAGGCTGTCAATAGTTTTGTAAAATTCCTCATCTGTACCATCGAACAGGAATCTGATAGTTCTACCTCTTGATGTAGTATTGTCGATAACCTCTGCTACCAGATCACCATCTCCGAAATAAAGTTTGTTTCCAACTCTGATTTTACGTGCAGGATCAACAAGTACGTCCCAAAGATGTGCTTCCTGATTTAATTCTCTAAGAAGGAAGACTTCGATTTTAGCACCTGTTTTTTCTTTATTTCCATAAAGACGAGCAGGGAATACTTTAGTATTATTGATGACCATTACATCGCCTTCGCCGAAGTAGTCAACAATGTCTTTGAAAATTCTGTGCTCAATAGTTCCGTCAGCACGATTTACAACCATTAGTCGTGATTCGTCTCTGTTTTCTGCAGGGTAAAGAGCAAGTAATTCTGAAGGTAGGGTAAACTTAAATTCTGAGAGTTTCATTTGTTAATATTACGGTATTAAATTTAAAATAGGGCCTGCAAAGATAACAATTGTTTTGATTTTCGATTCAGCCAAAATTTTTTTTGTTTAATTAACTTTAACAGGGTGTAAATTCTGGAATAATATAAAACAGGGTAGGGAAATTGAAATTAATGGAAGTGAGTGATTTAACTAAATTTCTATAAAAGCAAAAAGCTGAACACTACGGCTCAGCTTTTCGATTATGAATAAATAGATAGGTTGTTCTTGTTATTTAACTTTTTCTGCTTTCTCTGCTTTTTCTGCCTTCGTAGGTTTAGCAGGTGCTGGAGCTGGTTCTTCTTCTCCTTTTTTCTTATCGTCAAGAACGTCAGATGATTGCATGATTTTAGCTCTGATTTTTGCATCAATCTCTTCCATAAGCTCAGGATTGTCTGAAAGAATTTCTTTTACAGCATCTCTTCCCTGACCTAATTTATTTCCTGAGTAAGAGAACCATGATCCTGACTTTTGAATGATTTCAAGTTCAACACCCAGATCAATTATTTCACCCACTTTAGAAATACCTTCTCCATACATGATATCAAACTCAACAACTTTGAAAGGAGGTGCCAGCTTATTTTTTACAACTTTTACCTTGGTCCTGTTCCCAATAATATTTTCAGCACCTTCTTTAATCTGACCTATACGACGGATATCAAGTCTTACTGAAGCATAGAATTTCAGGGCATTACCACCTGTTGTAGTTTCAGGGTTACCGAACATAACACCGATTTTATCTCTCAGCTGGTTGATGAATATACAGCAGCAACCTGTTTTGTTAATAGCTCCAGTAAGTTTTCTAAGTGCTTGTGACATTAATCTTGCCTGTAAGCCCATTTTGCTATCTCCCATTTCACCTTCAATTTCGCCCTTTGGAACTAGTGCTGCTACTGAGTCAATTACAATGATATCAATAGCTCCTGATCTAATAAGGTGTTCAGCAATTTCAAGAGCTTGTTCACCATTGTCGGGTTGAGAAATAAGAAGATTTTCAGTGTCTATTCCCAGCTTCTCTGCATATACTTTGTCGAACGCGTGCTCTGCATCTATAAATGCAGCAAGACCGCCTTGCCTTTGAGCTTCTGCAATGCAGTGCATTGTCAGTGTCGTTTTTCCTGAAGATTCAGGTCCGTATATCTCAACTATCCTTCCACGAGGCAAACCACCGATACCTAAAGCAAGATCAAGTCCAAGTGAACCGGTTCCAATTGCAGGAACATCGGTAACTTTTTCATCACTTAACTTCATTACGGTACCTTTTCCGTAAGTTTTTTCCAGCTTATCTATTGTCAGCTGCAGGGCTTTTAGTTTTTCGGCTTTGCTCATGTGAATGATTAATATTTATGCAATATTACAGCTTGCTAAAATAATTAGCAAGAAATATTAAAATTTTATTTTTTTGTTTTAAAGTAGCTGGTATTTAATAAGATGTGTTTGTTAAAATTTTTAACAAAGTAATTAAATGTAAAAGTTCCTTTAGGAAGAATTTTCATTTGTAAGTGAAAATTAAAAATTTTAGTCCGGATCTCTAAAATTTGCTTTGAAAAGTTATTCACAAAGGAAAAAATGTAAAATGAAGAGTGCAATGAAACTATTAAGCGATTTTTTAGATTTACAACGAAAATGAATAAGAGCTCAATAAAAATCAAAAAGGTTCTAAAATACTTTTTTTTAGGGTTGATCAGTATATTGATACTGTTTCTGACTTTTTATTATAAAGAATTGATCTACGGCGTTGGTCAGGCAAGGGGACAAATCTCTATTATATGGAATACCAGACCTGTAAGTGAAGTTTTAGCGGATGGTGATATAGCTGATTCCATTAAGCAAAAAATAAGACTTATAGATGAGATCAAGGCGTTTGCCAAAGATTCTCTTGGGCTTGATGTTAAAGATCAGTATACCTCATTCTATGATCAGAAGGGAAAACCTATTTTATGGATTGTAACTGCTTCTGAACCATTTGATTTGAAGGCGTTCGAGTGGTCATTCCCGATTGCCGGAAGTTTTTCTTATAAAGGTTTTTTTGATTATGAAAAGGCTGTGGCAGAAGAAAGAAAAATGATGGAA
This sequence comes from Sporocytophaga myxococcoides DSM 11118, assembly GCF_000426725.1. Taxonomy (NCBI): domain Bacteria; kingdom Pseudomonadati; phylum Bacteroidota; class Cytophagia; order Cytophagales; family Cytophagaceae; genus Sporocytophaga; species Sporocytophaga myxococcoides. The sequence goes on from NZ_KE384560.1 coordinate 1,031,026, forward strand.
AAAGGATTTGATACGTCAATAGATGAAGTAGGGGCATGGTCTACTCTTGGTTTTTTCAGTGATCCTATTTTATCCGGAATGTTGGATAAAAGTCCGGGCGCACTGGCTGATCTTTTTATTCACGAACTTACGCATAGCACGTTATATGCAAAAGATAATGTCGAATTCAATGAAAACTTGGCTAGTTTCGTTGGATATGAGGGAGCTTTATTATTTCTTAAATCTAAATATGGACCAGACTCTCCAGAATTGAAAGATTTTCAAAAGTCAGAAGAGGTTTCGGATAAGTTTGCTGACCTTGTTCTTGCTCATTCAGATTCTCTAAAAAGATTTTATAAATCATTAGGATCGGCAATGTCTTTGCAAGAGAAAATTAAAAGGAAAGAAATTTATATGACTAGGGTAACAACTATCTTCAGGGACTTTTTAATTTCTAATGGGAAAAAAATAAGGAAGAAGAAAAATGTCAACAATACTTTTTTCTTGGATTATCAAAGATATTTATCTAAACAGGATGAATTTAAAATTGAGTTGAATACTAAATTTAATGGTAATTTTAAAAGGTATTTGGATCATTTGAAAAAGCGATATCCTCTACTGTAAATTTTGAAAGTAAATAATAGAGATCTCGTTGGTTCTTTTACCATATTAAGTAGCATGAAAAATAAATTACTTTTTTTGATTTGTCTTATTCCATTTCTGGTCGGATTTGTAGGATCTTCTTTGCCTATTTCCAGAGAAATGCCTTATGGCCCCAATGAAGTGTTGGAATACAGAATTCATTATGGTTTTATGAATGCCGGTGAGGCGCGCATAGAAGTGCACCCTAAACTTTATCTGGTAAATAATAAAGTTTGTTATAAGGCCACAGTAACTGGAAAATCAACCGGAGCTTTTGATTTTGCATTAAGAATCAGAGATCAATGGGGAACTTATATTGATACCACCACAATGAATCCACAGAGAGCGTTTCGTACAATTGAAGAAGGAAAATACCGGTTAAAGGAATATGCTTACTTTGATTACAAAAATAATCAGGTAAATCTTGAAAGGGAGACAAAGGGAAATAAAAAAGAGACAAGAGTGTATTCTATTACTGATGATGTGCAGGATATAATAAGTGGCTATTATTTTCTCAGAACGATAAATTACAATGCTCTCCATTTGAATGATACCATTACGGTGAATGCTTTTTTCGAAGATAAACTTTATAATTTTTCTGTGAAGTATCTTGGAAAGGGGCAGGTAAAAACAAAATTCGGATCTATTAATGCAATAAAACTATCTCCTATAATGCCTGAAAATCAATTATTTGAAGGTGGTAATTCTATTCGACTTTGGCTTTCGGATGATAAAAATAAAATACCTCTAAAGGTAGAGGCAGATATGGTTGTCGGAGCTGTTGAGATTGATTTAAAAGGGTATGAGGGACTTAAGCACCCTATTTGTTTTAAGTAACACTGATTTCTCCTGCCAATTGCTTAAATTTATGCAAAAGTTTTACTGTGAACTTCGATGAATTTCAATAAATATTATACGAGTCTGTTGCTGTTTTTCTTATTTATCAGTCATTTATCTATAGGTAAGGGAGTGACGGTAACAGGAGAATTTAAAAATTCTGGTAAAAATCCTTATGTATTTCTTTTCAGAATATTTGGTCCCGAAATAGCAAAATTAGATTCTGCTAAACTGAACAACGGCCAGTTTTCATTTAAGTTTAAAAACGCCCTTCCCCGTGGATTTTATAGAATAGGTGTTTCGGAAGAAAATTCCTTTGTATGTATTTTAGGAGAGGAAAATGTTTCTGTATCAGCAGATTTAAATAATATTCCTGCCGGTTTGCATATAGATAAAAGTAAGGAAAACGAGGGATATATTCTGTTTCTGAGACGCAACAATGAATATCAGCAACACCTAGCTAAACTTGATAAAGAAGCTCAGCATATTATGGCCCAAAATGCTTATAATTCTGAAAATTATTCGGTAGAAATAAAAAAGCTGCAAGTAAAGCTAGATTCTTTAAACAGAGATCTTAATAGTTTCTATAAAGAAATTGCTAAGAATTATGATGGATATTTTATCGGAAAGTTGGGTAATGTTTTCCATACTGATGACTCTACTTCCAGAGAAAATTTTTTTACGTCTTCAGATTTTAAAGACGATGAATTATCCAGAGGTGATATGCTTTCAACAAAGATTTCTATGTACTTACAGCGTTTTGTTGAGCCCAACATTGAAGAATATAAACTTGCAGCAAACAGGATCATGTCTCTCACGCTTCCAGGGTCACCACAAAGAGAAATTGTTTATAGTACATTTATAAAAATATTTTTACCACACGATCAATCTACTGCCAGGTCCCTTGCAGTGGCTTATGAAAAGGAATTTCCAAAATCTCCTTTTGCGACAAAATATATCAAGACTATTCCCAAAGGAGCACCAGCAGTAGGAGAGGATGCTCCAGATATTAAACTTACAGATCCTACAGGAAAAGTAATTGCTCTTTCGTCTTTAAAGGGGAAGGTGGTATTGTTGGATTTCTGGGCTTCCTGGTGCGGTCCATGCAGAAAGGAAAATCCTAACGTGGTTAGGGCTTACGATATATATAAAGATAAAGGATTCACTGTTTACAGTGTATCTTTGGATAATAATAAAGATAATTGGACTCAGGCAATTTTGAAAGATGGATTGAAATGGGAATCTCATGTTTCTGATTTAAAAGGCTGGCAGTCATCTGCAGCTCAGCTTTATGGAGTAAGAGGTATTCCCGCTACTTTTCTTTTAGACAAAGAAGGCAAGGTGGTGGCAACTAATTTAAGAGGTGAAAGCCTTGTAAATATGCTGGAATCTCTTTGTAAATGATTTTATATGAATTGATATGAGTAAGAATAACAAGGTACTGGTAGTAGATGATGAACCTGATATACTGGAACTTCTTCAGTATAATCTGGAAAAGGAGGGATATGAAGTGCGTACTGCTCCCAGTGGTATGAAAGGGATAGAAGTGGCGAAGGAATTTCTTCCTCAGTTAATTCTTTTGGATATCATGATGCCTAAAATGGATGGGGTTGAAACATGTAGAAGGATAAAGGAAATTACTAAGCTAAAAGATGTTTTTATAATATTCCTTACTGCCAGGTCTGAAGAATATTCTGAAGTAGCTGCGTTTGATGCAGGTGCTGATGATTATCTTACCAAACCTATAAAACCACGGGCTTTAATGAGCCGAGTATCGGCTTTTTTCAGAAGAGATTCAAAGAATAAAATTGAACACGAATCTGTTAAAATTGGCAGACTTATTATTGATAGATCAAGTTACGTTGTAAAGAAAAATGATGAGGAAATAGTACTGCCTAAAAAAGAGTTTGAATTGCTTTATTTTCTAACACAGCATCCTAATACCGTATTCAGCAGAGATGATCTGTTGAAAAAAATCTGGGGTACAGATGTCTTTGTTGTCCCGCGGACCGTCGATGTGCATATCAGAAAGGTGCGCGAGAAAATTGGAGAGGATTACATCAAGACTGTAAAAGGTATCGGATATAAATTTGAGAACATTGATTAGTGATGTTATCTAATTCTAAAATCCTCCCAGCCTTGCTGGCATTTTGGTCCGGATTAATAACAGTTTGCTTCTTTTCATTCTATAGTAATTCTGGCCAGCTCTATATTTGGAGTGCAGCTCTAATAGTTTTTGTAATAACCTATCTGCTCTATTATTTAGTGTTTGAGCATTTGATTTTTACAGAAATCCATAAGCTTTATACACTGCTCACTAAGGTAAAAAAAAAGGACTATCAACTAACCAAAGGAGAACTTGTAAAAGTGGATGATCCACTTTCTAGGCTGCATGAGGAGATTGTTGATTTTGCATCAAGAAAGGAGCAGGAAATTACAGAATTAAAAAAGCTAGAAACCTTTCGAAGAGAGTTTTTGGCTGATGTGTCCCACGAATTAAAAACCCCTATCTTTGCAGCTCAAGGTTTTATTCATACTTTGATTGATGGAGCTATTGAGGATGAAGGTGTGAGGGATAAATTTCTTACGAAAGCTGCAAATAATCTGGACAGTCTTAATGTTCTGGTAGAGGACCTGCTTACAATTTCTCAATTAGAAATAGGGGAAATAAAAATGCAATGTCAAAATTTTGACATTCATAGGCTTGCAGAAGATATATTTGAGCAGCTGGAGGAGACAGCTGAACGAAGGGGGGTAAAGCTTCGGTTTCACAAACATACGCCCAGATCATGTTATATCTATGCAGATAAATACAGAATAGGACAGGTACTCACTAATCTCATAGTAAATGGTATAAAGTACGGCAAGGAGAGGGGTAACATTACTGTTTCCTTTAATTACCAGAATGATTATGTATTTGTCTCTGTTCAAGATGACGGGCCAGGAATAGAATCAAGGCATTTAAACAGAATTTTTGAGAGGTTCTACAGAGTAGAGAAAAGCAGATCAAAAGACAAAGGCGGAACCGGGTTGGGGTTGGCCATAGTAAAGCATATTTTGGAAGCCCACGACTCCAAAATTTATGTGTCAAGTATAATGGGAGAAGGTACAATATTCTCTTTTAAATTAAGAAAAGGAAAAGTAATTAATGAAAAGGGCTAGTTTTAAAGACCTGATAATTTTTGAAGACGAGGAGTATTTATTGATCAATAAACCTCCATATATATCCACTCTGGAAGATAGAGATGCCACAAAGACAAATATTCTTGAAATGGCAAGAGAAATCTATCCGGAAATTAAGGTTTGTCATCGACTTGACAAAGAAACTTCTGGCGTGCTTGCATTGGCAAAGACTCCGGAAGCATACCGTCACTTGTCTATCCAATTTGAAGATAGAAATGTAACAAAGCAGTATCACGCCGTTGTGGATGGCGTACATGAATTTGATGGTGTCGATGTTTATTTGCCTATTTATGCTAGTTCGGATGGTATAGTGAAGATTGATAGACAAAAAGGAAAAATTGCAGAGACGATATTTAATACAATAGAGGTATTCAAAAAACATACATTAGTAGCATGTTATCCAATAACTGGCAGGATGCACCAGATCAGGATACACCTCACATGTTTAAAAGCCCCTATAACCTGCGATGGACAATATGGGGGGAGGCCTCTTTATTTATCTTCACTAAAGAAGAACTTTAATCTGAAGCATGATACTGAAGAGATGCCCTTAATTCAAAGGGTGGCTCTTCATGCAAGGTCTTTGGAGTTTAAAAATAGCGAAGAAAAGACTATATTTGCAGAAGCTCCTTATCCTAAGGATTTTGAGGTTTTGGTAAAACAATTAAAAAAGTACGCCTAAGGTGCTGATTATGAAATGCTTTTACCGGGTGTGGATAAAGAATTAGAAATTTTTTAGGCAAAGTTGTTTTTGAAAATATAAAGTTATATCTTTGTGTCCCTTTTTAAGGGGAAGTATGCTTTGTATAGTAAACAGAATAAATATTAAAAATGGATAGCATAAGTTATAGAACCAGTTTTGCGACTAATGAGACAGTTAAGAAAGACTGGGTTATCGTTGATGCAGAGAATCTGATTGTAGGTAGAGTTGCGAGTGAGATTGCAAAAATCATCAGAGGAAAACATAAAGCTAGTTTCACTCCCAATGTGGATTGTGGGGATAACGTTATTGTTATTAATGCTGATAAAGTTCGCTTTACCGGAAAGAAATTTGAAGATAAAGTTTACACAAGACACACTGGTCATCCAGGTGGACAAAGATTCACTACACCACGTGAATTAAAAAATAAATCTTCAAGATATATTATTGAAAATGCTGTAAGAGGAATGTTACCTAAAAACAGAATCGGAAGAGCAATATTCAAAAATCTGTATGTATATGAAGGTGCAGAGCATCCGCATGCAGCTCAACAACCAAAAGTCATCAATCTATAATCAAGAAATATAGTTAATGGAAACTATAAATAAGATAGGCAGAAGAAAAACATCCGTAGCAAGAATATATTTAACTTCAGGCAAAGGAAATGTTACTGTAAACGACAGAGATTTAAAAGAGTATTTCCCAAATGAAATACTTCAAACTACAGTAAATCAACCATTTGCATTGACCAATAATCTTGGTAAATATGATGTAAATGTGAATGTTCAGGGTGGAGGTATAAGAGGTCAGGCAGAGGCTGTTAGACTTGCAATCACCAGAGCATTGATCGAAATTAGCGAGGATAGTCGTCAGCCACTGAAGAAGGAAGGTCTTACAACCAGGGATCCAAGAATGGTTGAGAGAAAGAAATATGGTAGAAGAAAAGCTAGAAGAAGATTCCAGTTCAGTAAACGTTAATATTATAGAAATTCAGATCTCGATTTGACGATGGCAAAGAAAATAGAATATAAAGACTTATTAGAGGCAGGTGTACACTTCGGTCACTTAACCAGAAAGTGGGATCCTAAAATGGCTCCATACATTTTCATGGAGAAGAACGGAATCCACTTGATCGATTTAAATAAAACACTTGCTTGTCTTGATGATGCTTGTGCTGCTATTAAAGGTGTTGTAAGATCAGGAAGAAAAGTCCTTTTCGTAGCAACTAAAAAGCAGGCAAAAGAAGTTGTAGCTGAAGAGGCTAAAAGACTTAAAATGCCTTATGCAACAGAAAGATGGTTAGGCGGAATGCTTACCAATTTTGTTACAGTAAGAAAATCTCTTAAAAAGATGTCTTCTATCGATAAATTGATGAAAGATGAATCTTATACGGCTCTTGCTAAAAGAGAAAAACTTACAATTACAAGAGAAAGAGAAAAACTGGAAAAAGTACTTGGAGGTATCTCTGAATTAACTCGTCTTCCTGCAGCTCTTTTTGTTGTAGATGCTAAAAAAGAACATATCGCAATTAAAGAAGCGAAGAAGTTAAATATACCAGTGTTTGCAATGGTTGATACCAACTCTGACCCAAATACGGTTGAATTCCCAATCCCTGCAAATGATGATGCTTACAAATCAATAGCAATCATTACTCAGGCGATCGGTCAGGCAATCGAAGAAGGTCTGGTTGAGAGAAAGAAAGATAAAGACGATGCAAAGCTGAAAGAAGAAGAAGAGACTAAGAGATCTGCAGATATCGAAGAATAGTTAAAGATTCTTATCAATTATAAAATTGAACATTGGACTTCCTTCAATGTTCAATTTTTTTTAGGGTGTTCACAATCAAAACTTAATAAAAACTTTAAACATACTTAAAGCGATGTCTATATCAGCAACAGATGTTAATAAGCTAAGACAAATGACAGGTGCCGGAATGATGGATTGCAAAAAGGCACTAACTGAAGCAAATGGCGATTTCGAAACTGCCATTGATATTCTTAGAAAAAAAGGTCAAAAAGTATCCGCTTCAAGATCTGATAAAGAGGCTAAAGAAGGTTCCGTATTTGTAAAGACAAATGACAAAGGCAACGAAGGAATCATTGTTGCTTTGAACTGCGAAACTGACTTTGTAGCAAAAAATGAAGAATTTCAGAAACTGGGATCAATGATCCTTGAAGTTGCTGATAAAAATAAACCTGCATCTATTGATGAGTTACTTAGCCAAAAATCAGGTAACCTTTCAATTCAGGAGCATATTACTGATTTAGTTGGTAAGATTGGTGAAAAAGTGGAAGTTAGCTCTTATGAAAGAGTTTCTGGAGATCAGGTTATTCCATATATCCATGGTGGCGCTAAACTTGGAGTATTAGTAGCTCTTAAAGGTGTAGCTGGTGGAAACTTTACAGAAGTAGGTAAAGATGTTGCAATGCAAATTGCTGCTATGAAACCAATCGCTCTTGATAAAAATGATGTAGATCCAAGTGTTGTTCAAAGAGAAATCGAGATTGGTAAAGAGCAGGCAAGAGCTGAAGGAAAAGCAGAAGCTATGCTTGAGAAAATTGCTCTTGGTAAATTGAATAAATTCTACAAAGACAATACTTTGTTGAACCAGGAATTCGTAAAAGACAATTCTAAAACTATCAGCCAAATGCTTGATGGAGTTCAGAAAGGTTTGACAGTTTCTGCTTTCAGAAGAATATCTGTTAACTAATTTAATAGATTAGGTAAAATAAAAAAGTCCCGAATTTCGGGACTTTTTTATTTATATGACTTTCTATTTTTATTATTCGAAATGAACTGTAGTATTTGGTAATAAGGCTTTAATCTTATCCTGTTCTTTTTTGCTCAATTCATTCCCAACTAGGACAAGTGTTTTAAGATTCTTTAAGTTTGCTATTTCTATTGGCAGAGTGGTAAGTTTGTTCAGTGCCAGGTCAAGGGTTTCAAGAGATGATAAAGTCGCTACTGATTTTGGTAACTCTGTCAATGCATTTTGTCTTAGGTTTAAGACCTTTAGATTTTTAAGATTCCCAAATTCGTAGGGAAGCGTTGTGATTTTATTTTTATTCAGGCTTAACTCCTTCAAATGTACTAATTTCCCAATAGCAGGAGATACTGTTGTTATTTGGTTGCTATTAAGATCTAATGATAACAGAGCCGTAAGTTTTCCAAATTTGTCAGAAATTGTAGTTGCTTTGTTATTAAAGAAGTTAAGTTTTACCAGGTAAATGAGGTGATCACTGTTTGCCGGCAAATCTGCAAGAGTTTTTGAGCTAAAATCTGCACAATAAACTACTTCTGGTTCAAAAAAAGCACCATCAAGGTCAAAGCATTCACCCATACAGCTTTTTTCAAGTTTTGCAGCAGCGTCTTCTTTACCCAATTTCATTGCACTGACAAAATCTGTACATAGTTCTGAACTGAAGAATCCCATTTTTTTACCTAAAAGATCTTTTGCATATGCTCTATGATAATAAGCATCTGCAAAATCAGGTTTTAAGCTAATTGCGTTGGTAAATTCCCCGATTGCCTGTATATACTCTTTCCTATTGAGACTGGCTAAACCATTTTCATAATAAGTCTTGGCGTCAGGCTGATTAAAACTGGAAAGCGTTATAAGAATGAAAATAAGGCCTACGGTAAAAAACTGTTTCATAGGAGTAGTTTTTATTCCTTTTTGATTTGTACTTGAGCTTTTAAACAAAGGTTACACTAAGTTTTTCACAAAAAACGCTTCCTCCTCATATTCAGCGGAAGTTTTTTTGGGAGCTGGCAAATGTACAAAATTATTTACCGGAATTCATCAGTTCTTCGATTTCATCAGCTTCAATTGGAATATTTTCCATAAAATCAACAGGACCTTTCTCTGAAATAAGTATATTATTTTCAATACGGATGCCTAATCCTTCTTCTTTAATGTAAATACCAGGTTCAACGGTAAAAACCATTCCATTTTCAAATATTGCATTTCTGCTACCTACATCATGGACATCCAGACCAAGATAGTGACTGACACCGTGCATAAAATATTTTCTGTATAATGGATTTACCGGATCTTGTTTTTTAACGTCTTGACTGTCAATAAGTTTAAGTTTTATTAACTCTTCCTCCATTATTTTTCCTACAGTTTCATTATAGGTTTTATAATTATTCCCAGCCAACAGAAGCTTTTTGGCCTCTTTCATAACCTTAAGGACTGCATTGTAAACATCTTTCTGTCTGGAGGTGAATTTTCCATTTACCGGTATGCTTCTGGTTAGGTCTGCAGCATAGTTGGCATATTCTGCTCCAAAATCCATCAGTAAGATGTCCCCATCCTTACATTTTTGGTCATTGACAACATAATGGAGAATGCAACTACTCGCTCCGGAAGCTATTATAGATTGGTAAGCAGGTCCACGTGAGCGGTTTTTAAGAAATTCATAAGCAATTTCAGCTTCAATTTCGTATTCCATTACTCCAGGTTTCACAAAGTTTAACACCCTTCTGAAAGCTTTTTCTGTAATGTTTACGGCAGTTTTCATTTGGGCAATTTCTATTTCTGATTTAATTGAACGGAGTTTGTGAAGTATAGGAGCTGATCGCTCATAGGAATGCAAAGGATATTGTTTTTTACACCATTTTGCGAATCTTTCTTCCTTTGACAATACCTGTTTATCTGCTCTGGTATGCTCGTTGTAGTTTAAATAAATCGAAGAGCAGTCGAATATTATAGAGTTTAATACAGATTCAAACTGAGATGACCAGTATATAGTGGGAATCCCTGATGTCTCTGAAGTTTCTTTTTTTGTAAGTTTATTTCCTTCCCAGGTTGCGATATGATCATTTGTTTCTCTGACAAAAAGAATTTCCCTTAAAGATTCATTTTTTGCATCAGGAAATAAAACAAGAATAGTCTCTTCCTGGTCTATACCTGAGAGGTAAAATAAATCGTTATTTTGCCGAAAAGGTAGAGTACCATCAGCATTTGTGGGAAATATATCATTAGATACAAATATCGCGATAGAGCCGGGTTTAAGTTGACTAACAAAATTTGATCTGTTTTTTACAAAAAGGCTTTTATCAATAGGTAGGTATCTCATTTTAAAGTAATTTTATAAATCGTTTTTGAAAATTGATATTTATGAATAAAGTAATAAAAACCATATTCTTTTGTTTCATCTCAGTTTATTCATTCGGTCAGAATAAATACTGGGTCAATTTTAAGGATAAAGATATTCAGAATTATGATTACGAAAAGTATTTAAGTGCGGAAACGATCAAAAACAGAAAACGATTTAACCTGGCACTTTACCAATATTCTGATGTGCCAGTTAACCCGGAATATATTAAAAGCCTTAAAAATTCAGGAGTAGAAATTCAAAGTAAATCAAGATGGTTTAATTCAGTATCTGCATTCCTTACCTCAGACCAATTGAAGCAGGTATCAAACATGTCTTTTGTTGAATCTGTAGAACCTGTGAACCGGGATATTATCATTACAGGCACGGAAACGAATCTGAATCCGGAAAACTATCATATCGCAATGATGCAGATGCAATCAAGTGCTATGCTAGCAAAAAATCTTACTGGTGAGGGAATTACTATAGGCGTAATAGATGCAGGCTTTCTTCAGGCTAATTCAGATAGGTACCTTGTTCATTTGTTTGAGGAGGAAAAAATTAAAGGTCAAAGAGATTTTCAGGATCCTTCCAGAAAGGATATAATGAGTGAATCTGCTACCGATGCCGACTCTCACGGAACAACGGTACTGCAGATGATAAGCGGATATTACTCTCAGCAGAAAACTCAGACAGGTCTTGCGGTAAACAGTAATTTTTATCTAGCAAGAACTGAAAACGGAGCAAAAGAATACAGAGGGGAGGAAGATAAGTGGGTTGAAGCTATTGAATGGTTGGATAGCTTAGGAGTCAGATTGGTGAATACTTCCCTGGGATATGCCATAAACATGGATGATCCAAAGGAAAATTACAAGCCGGAAGAAATGAATGGTAAAACAACCAGGATAAGTAAAGCAGCTCAGACAGCAGTTGCTGATAAAGGAATATTTGTAGTAGTTTCTGCCGGAAATGAGGGAAGTAACCCTGGGTGGAGAATCATATCTTCTCCTGCAGATGCCGAAGGTGTGCTATCTGTGGGAGCAACAAGAGACAGATATTGGGATAAAATATCATACAGCAGCATTGGTCCGGAGTTTTTAAGTTATATGAAACCCAATGTAAGCTGTTTTTCACCTAATGGAACATCTTTCTCAGCTCCTGCTGTTGCAGGATTTGTCGCTTGTCTGATGCAAATGGATCCAAATAAATCTAATAAAGAATTAAAAGTAATAATGGAAAAAAGTGGCCATTTATATCCTTATGGAAATAATTTTATTGGTTATGGAGTTCCTTTAGCTTCAAGAGCTATAGCTCTTATGGAAAACCCAGAGTTAAAATTAACTCATTCTGATGAAAAACATGTTTCAGGCTCCAAGGTCCAGATAAAAATAGATAAAGATCTTAATGCAGATATAGTTTTATTCCATAAAAAGAATCAAACGATTGTAAAATATCAGGAAATCGGTACAGTGCACAGAGGTAAACTGAAAATCAAGAGAATACCAGGCATAGCCAGAACTACTGTTGCTTTTGGTCAGGAAGTGCTGGAGATCATCTGGGACTAGTTGAATTTCGATTTGTCAGTACTTATGAGTTAATTTGTTTAATGAAAGATTATGAAATTTTTACCCTGAGCAATGGGCTCAGGGTTGTTCATAGATTTGTATCCCATACTAAAATAGCCCATTGCGGATTTGTGCTGGATGTCGGTAGCAGGGACGAGCATCCGGAGGAACATGGCATCGCACACTTTTGGGAGCATATGGCTTTCAAAGGAACCCAAAAACGCAAATCTTTTCACATTATCAACAGACTTGAGGTGTTTGGGGGCGAGTTGAATGCATATACAACCAAGGAAAAAATCTGTTTTTATGCTTCAATCCTTGATGATCACTACGAAAAAGCGGTAGATCTGCTGGCTGATATTACTTTCAATTCTACTTTTCCGGAGAAAGAAATAGAAAAGGAAAAGACTGTCATATTGGAGGAAATGTCCATGTATGAAGACTCTCCTGAAGAGTCAGTACATGAGGACTTTGAAGAACTCATTTATGGTAAGCATTCTTTGGCTCATACTATCCTTGGGAAGAATAAGACTGTCAAATCATTTCAGAAAAAGCATTTTATTGATTTTTTAAGAAATAATCTTGATACCAGGAAAATCATATTTTCTTCTGTTGGCAATATTCCTGTAAGCAAAGTAAAGAAGCTCGCAGAAAAGTATTTTTCAGAAATTCCACTTCGGGCGGTTAAGAAAAAGAGAAGCCCATTTATTTCTTATAAGCCAAAAATCTTAGTGGTTAATAAGAAAATCCAACAAGCGCATTGCATATTGGGGAATAAAGCTTATTCCATAAAAGATGAAAAAAGATTACCCTTTTTTATGCTAATAAACCTTCTAGGAGGGCCAAGTATGAATTCAAGGTTAAATATGTCTTTGAGAGAAAAACATGGTCTTGTATATAATGTGGAAGCTAATTACAACTCATTTGTAGATACGGGCAACCTTTCAATATATTTTGGAACGGAAAAAAAACAGGTAGAAAAAAGTCTTAACCTGGTAAAAAAGGAATTACGCAAACTCAAAGACAGTCCGCTTGGAAGTCTGCAATTGCATACCTGCAAGGAACAGCTTATTGGTCAACTTGCAATGGCAGAGGAAAGCAATATTTCTTTCATGCAAATGATGGGAAAGAGTTTACTTGACCTTGGTCAGATTGAAGATCTTAATGAGATATTCAAAAAGATCAGAAAAACTTCTGCTCTGGAATTACAGGAGATCGCAGAAGAAATCTTTGATGAAGATCAGTTTAGTTACCTCACTTACCTTCCTGAATAAAATAATGGAATTTATTTCAAAAGATCTGGAGCAATATGTAGAGCAGCATTCTACTCCTGAATCAGACCTATTAAAGAGACTTGACAGGGAAACGCATGCCAAGATTTTAATGCCGAGAATGGTCTCCGGGCATATACAGGGAAGGTTTCTTTCTATGATTTCTCATATGATAAAACCCCATATTGTGCTTGAAATAGGCACCTATACAGGGTACTCAGCTATATGCCTTGCCGAAGGATTACCTCCTGAAGGAAAACTCATGACAATAGATGTTAATGAAGAAATAGAATCTTTTGCACGTAGTTTCATTGAACAGTCAAATAAGGGAAAGCAGATAGAACAGAGAATTGGTAATGCTCTTGAGATAATTCCAGAGCTTGAGATGCAATTTGATCTTGTCTTTATTGATGCTGATAAAATCAATTATCAGAAATACTATGATCTGGTATTTGACAAGGTCAAGAAGGGTGGATATATATTGGCTGATAACGTGCTTTGGAGCGGCAAGGTATTTAAAGATATCCTCAAGATGGATAAAGATACTAAAGCACTTATGGACTTTAACGACATGGTTCAGAATGATGACAGGGTTGAAAATGTGATGCTGCCTGTAAGAGATGGACTTTTATTAATACGAAAGAAATGATAAAAAAAGGATTGTTTGTCTGGTTAATTTTTATTCATCAGCTAGTACTTGGTCAGAGCCCGGAAGTGCCGGAAAAAATATATTTTGCTGACATGGAACTAAGGCTTACTGACAAAGCGAGAAAGACAATTCAGGCAGAGGTAGATGCCCTCGTCAGAAATCCTAAATACTTTCAGCTTAAGATCGACAGGGCAGATCTTTATTTTCCATTAGTTGAAAGAGTCTTTAAAGAAGAAGGATTTCCCGACGATTTTAAATACCTGGCCATACAGGAAAGCAGTCTGCGACCTGATGCAGTTTCTTCGTCAAATGCAGTTGGGTATTGGCAATTTAAAAAGGAAACAGCTATTGAAGTAGGCTTAAGAGTGGATCGGGATATTGATGAAAGAATGAATATTATTTCGGCAAGCAGAGGAGCAGCAACATATATGAAACGCCACAATGCAACACTGGATAACTGGGTGTATGCTTTAGTTGCATATAATACCGGACTAGGTGGGGTCAAGTCTCATATTGATAAGAAATATATAGGAAGTCGGAAAATGGAAATTGACAGTAATATTCACTGGTATTTCAGGACATTTCTCGCTCATAAAATAGCTTATCAGGACAAGATCGGTAAAAATCCCAAACCTTTATTTAAGCTTGTGGAATATACCAATTGTCACCATAAGTCTCTTGAAGAAATTGCGGATGAAACAAGCATTGCTAAAGAGGATGTTTTAGACCATAATAAATGGGTTCTATGCAAAAGAATACCTGACGACAAAAACTACGTAGTCGTGCTGCTTTCCAAAGCAGATCAGGAAGCTATAATTGCATCTCAAAATGAAAAGAAGAGTGAGGATGTCGAAAGAAGAGGAGGATGGAGAATATTCAAAAGAAAACAGGAAGAAGTTGTTCCTAACATACCAGTAGGTGAGATTGCAATCTTATCCGAGATCAACGGGCTTAAGGTTATCAAGGCCAAAGAAGGTGATTCTTTTGCAAAGCTTGCCTACCAGGGCGGAATAACAACAAATCAGCTATTGGACTATAATGATCTGAATTCTTTTGACAAGGTAAAAGGCGGAAAGATATACTATCTGGAGCCTAAACGAAGCAGAGCCATTGTAATGTTCCATATAGTAAAGCCGGGAGAAACGCTGCTGGACGTTTCCGATCAATACGGGATAAGAGTCAATGATATCAAGAGGAAGAACAGGATGAAGCTGTCTGAAAACGGCCTTAAGCCTGGACGAGTATTATGGTTGAAGAAAAGACGTCCAAAAGATACACCGATAGAAATTAAACCTGTAACTATTGAAAAGACTCCTGAAGTAGTAAAACCACCAGTTCAGATTACAGAAGTGGTTAATGATATTAAACCTGAAGAAAAGCCTCCAGTGAAGGAAGAGGCAAAACCGGAAGCGAAACCAGAATTAAAAAATCAGGGAACCAAGCCTGAAGATGAATCCATTTTTATGGATGGGTATATCAAGCCAACCACAGAGAAAGGATATAAGATTCACATAGTAGAGGCTGGTCAAACATTATACGGAATTTCTAAAATGTATTCAACTACAGTTGATTCTCTAAAATATTATAATGATTTGGAGGGTGGCTTAAAACCGGGATACCAGTTAAAAATTAGAGAAATTAATTCTTCCCCTAAAACTAGAATCAACTCAGCTAAAATTTTCGGATCAGGTAATTTTTCCATTCATAAAGTCGAGAAAGGAGAAACACTTTATAGTATTTCCAGAAAATATGGCGTATCAGTAAAGGATATTCAGGAGTGGAATGGGAAAATTGATAATACAGTTTCAATTGGTGAAGAATTGAAAATTTTGAAGGTTAAGTAATATTTTGACTTAACTTCAACAGCAGGTTTTGTACAAATTATCTAGATTTAAGATTCTTTAAGAAGCTTGAATATCAAAAATCTAGATAAAAAAGATTTAACCTCCATCCTTGAATCTGCTCCTGTTCCATTAATTATTACAGACAGGACTTTTTCATTAGTCTATCTTAACAGAAAGGCAAAAGATCTGTTTGGAGAAGACTACTTTGCGCTCAAGGAAGGCAATATCCTTGAAATTTTTTCTCAGGATTTAAAATCAATATCTTCTTTTAATGCTTTGCTGGACACTTCTTCCAGAGTGCTTATTGCGCCTTATGGGAAACAAGATAAGTTGTATGAGTGCGAACTCATTTATGACAAATCAGGTAATGATCAAACACTTCATTTTTGGCTGAACGAAAAACAGGGAGGATTCCTAAAAGGGGATTTTGACAAACTTTTTGATTCAGTTTTGGAGGGAATTTTTTTAATCGGAAATGATGGTAAAATACTCGAAGCAAACCCAGCTGCAGCAAAAATTTATAATTTATCTATAGATACGATAAGGAATAGTAATATTAAGCACCTCTTTCCTCACCAGACTGTTGAAGATCAAAACAGTTACTGGAATGGATTTATGAAGAATAAATTCATAGATGGGTTTTATAAATTTAAAATCAGTAAAGAAGAGGTCAGGTATATAGAGTTTAGAGGAGTTGCAGACTTCCTGCCAGGCATACATTTGGCGGTATTTGAAGATGCCACCGAAAAGACAAATACAGGAAAAGCCTATCGTTCCTCAGCTGCAAGTCTTAATGCAATTTTCGAGAATAGTAATCAGTTTATATTTCTTTTCGACCTACATGCTAAAATAATAA
The DNA here is from genome assembly GCF_000426725.1 of Sporocytophaga myxococcoides DSM 11118. Classification (NCBI taxonomy): domain Bacteria; kingdom Pseudomonadati; phylum Bacteroidota; class Cytophagia; order Cytophagales; family Cytophagaceae; genus Sporocytophaga; species Sporocytophaga myxococcoides. The sequence goes on from NZ_KE384560.1 coordinate 1,047,651, forward strand.
CCGCCAATACGAAGGCTTTTGAATGGGCTGAAGATTTACTCAAAACTAAAGTTGTAATCGGTACATCTCTTGAAGACTTGGAAAAGAAAGGGCTGTCGCTTTTTTCTATTTCTTTTTTTGAAGAAGTAAAAAAGGGATTAACCTTAGAAAAGGAGTATAATCTTTCTCCGGCAAAGAATGAACTCAGCTGGGTAGAAGTCAATTATTTTCCTGTTTTTGAAAATGATGTAGTACTGGGTATTTGTATAAAAATAACGGACATTACAGAAAGAAAAAGGTCACAGGTTGTTCTCGAAGAAAAAGAAGCCCGTTTTCGTTCTTTATTTCTCAATTCTTCAGATCTCATTATGGTTCTGGATGAATACGGTACTATAAAGTATTCAAGTCCTTCCAGTAGCAGAATCATTCAGATGAATGCAGAAGAATTGGGTGGCAAAAAATATTTGTCATTTGTTCATCCCGATGAAAAAGAAAACTTTAATAACAGGTTTGAAGATATTTTATCGAATAAGCTTCAGCTCTCAATAGAGCACAGATTCGTTTCTGAAAGCGGAAAAACTGTATATGTAGATTGCATCTTTAATAATTTAACTGATGATCCATATGTTCAGGGAATAGTAGTAAACATGCGGGATGTATCAGAATCAAAAAGCAGGGAAGAATATTTACTATTACTTGAAAGGGCAATAGACAATAGTAAAAACGGCGTAATCATAACAGATTTTTTGCAGGAGGATAATCCTGTCATCTATGCCAATAGTGCAATAGAGACCATTACTGGATACCCGATTTATGAAGTGGTAGGAAAGAGTAGTGTATTTCTGCTGGAATTGGAGCCTAATAAGGAAGAGCTGAAAAGGATAACTGAAGTAAAGGATAAAAACGTACCCGTTAGAACAGTTGTAAAAAGCTATAAAAAAGACGGGACAGTATTTTACAAAGAATTGTCGATTTCTCCTGTGTTTAATAAAGATGGGAGTTTAACAAACTTCATTGGGATATTAAATGATGTTTCAGAAAGAATCATTTCAGAAGAATCACTTTTAGAAGTCTCGAAAGGAATTGAAGATAATAACTCTAGTGCTTTTTATACTTCACTTGCAGAACACTTAGGTAAGCATTTTGCCGCTGATCATGTATTTTTTATAGAGAAAGAAGATGCAGGAATTATAATTAAGGGGCAATGGGGAGCACAGCTTGATGAATTCAAAATTTCAAATGATTTAAAGAATCCTTTCTGGTCAAGAGTGTTCGGTGAAAACACTTTTTTCCACTTTGAAGAGGAATTAAAAGAATTTCCTGAAATCTATAACAAGGGGATCCGTAACCTCTGTGCATTACCCTTAGTAGGCAGTTCTGGAAATGTGATAGGTGGTATTTTATTAATGAGAAAAGGAAAATTTATAAATCACTCTTTTCTTGAAATAATTTTAAATCTACTTTCATTACGTCTTCTTGCTGAATTCGAAAGAGACAGAAATATTTCTGCTTTACTATCGAGTGAGGGAAAATTTAGGAGTCTTGCTGAAAATTCACCGGATATTATCTATATCATAAACCTTGAAGAGAGGAAGATCAAATATTTTAACAGGGATAAAATCTTAGGATTTTCCGCTACTGAATTAATTTATTCAGATGCCTGGGAAAAAATCGTTCATCCTGATGACGTGAATAAAGTTGCCAGGCATTGGAATAAATATTTAAAATCCAGAGGAGTAGATAGTTCTTCTATTGAGTATAGATTGAAGCATAAAAATGGCTATTATGAATGGGTAAACAATCGTCATGTAATAATAGAAAGGGATCCGGGAGGAAAACCTTTGAATGTGCTTCTGAATATTACCGTTATAACTAATAGGAAAAGAGCTGAAGATGCATTGAGGGAAAATCAAGCAAGGCTTACGGCGCTCATTGAAAATACTAGTGATATTGTCTGGTCGATAAATACGCACTATCATTTCACGACAATGAACAATGCTTTTCAGGGATTTGCGAGAAAATATTTTCACTATGAGGCCAGGGTTGGTGATAAATTAACTGATATCTTTCCATCTCATGTCAGAGATTATTGGAAGGAACAGCACACAAGAGCTCTGAAAGGAGAACGATTTGCGGTTGAATTGCAGATTCCGGATGATTTCCTATCCTTTGAAATCAATTTTAACCCCATTTATTCAGATAAAGACGAAATAAGTGGCGCTAGCGTATTTGCCAGAGATATTACTCAAAGAAAAAAATCAGAAAATGCTATTATTCAGGCCAATTTCGAACTGGATAGTTTCGTTTATAGGGCATCTCATGATCTCAGAGCACCTCTTCGATCAGTATTAGGACTTATTTCACTTGTTAAATTTGAAGAGAATGAAGATCAAAGAAATTATTATCTTAAATTGGCTGAGAAAAGTATAGATAAACTGGATTACTTTATTTCTGATTTAACAGATTTTTCCCGAAACAGTAGGACTGAAATTGAAGTTGAAAAAATTGATTTTAATGCTACAATTGCGGATTGTATAGAAAATCTGAAATATATGGAAAAGGCAGAGGAGATCGATATGAGGAAAAACTTTATGACAAATGTACCTTTTTATTCAGATTCAAGAAGAATCACTATTATTTTTCAGAATCTGTTAAGTAATGCGATTAAGTATCAAAATCATAAGAGTGTCAAACCTTTTGTTGAATTATCGGTAACGACCTTTCCGGACAGAGCTGAAATTTCAATCACAGATAATGGAAGAGGCATCCGCGAAGAATATTTGAATAAAGTATTTAATATGTTTTTTAGAGCTTCTCAAGACTCTTATGGCTCAGGATTAGGTCTATACATTACAAAACAGGTTGTTGAAAAATTAAATGGGAAAATTGAAGTTTTTTCTCAATTTGGAAAAGGGACAACATTCCGCTTAAATCTTCCTAATTTGGAAAATAATAATTATTATTAGTATTATTTTAAGTTTTTAGAATAGGATGGAAATTGCAGATCTCATATTAACTGCAAAAGACGAACGAAATATAAAAAGCAGAAAATCTGATATTTCTGTTTATAGGATTATTTTATTCCTTACAACTGCTTTTACTTTACTGCTAAGGTACTTATTTGTAAAAGAAAACCCGGAGGCATTTGATCCGCTTTTAATCAGGCTCGTGCTTTCTTCAGGGTTAATTCTCATTCTGGTACTATCTTTTATCTGGAAGTACAGAGATAAGATAGCATATTTGAATTATTTGGTTATTTTTTCCTATTCCATTTATATTCTGTTTCTTATAAGGAGGAATTATTTCGCAACGAATTACCTGCTTGAGTTTATATTACTGATAGTAATCATCTGTCTGGCTTTTCAGAATCGTCTACATCTTAAGATTTATCTCACATGTATCTTTATTGCTTTTTTTATATCTGCGTTCCTGTGTCTGGATTCTTATCTCGATATATTTGTTAAAACTAGCCTGATAGGAATTTTTTGTGTTGCTATTGTCACTTTTTTTAACAGCAGGTTTGAAATAGAAAAGCGACTTGAAATACGGGAAAATCTTTTGAATACCATTTTCAATGAATCTCCGGATGCCATGTTAATTGCGGATCCTTCAAGTTCTATTATTTTGAATTGTAATGAAAGAGCTATTTCAATTTTTAAAATTCAGGATAGAAGAGATCTGATTGGTAATAATCTCAACTTTCTGTTGAAATACCCTAACAGCACAGGAGCCTGGAATAACTTAAAAAAGAAGGTTGATAAAAATCGTTTTCTTGTTCAGGAACTGGAATTTAAAACTGTGTTTGGCCAAACTTTCTGGGGGAGCGAAGCTATAACTGAAATCCAGGTAGGCACAAAAGCTTACTGGCTTGTAAGAATTTCAGACATTACTGAAAGGGTAAAAGATAAAAAGACAATAGAAGAGAGCCGGAAAATCCTTAATCAGATTATAGATTTGGTGCCACATCCGATATTCCTGAAAGATAATGAAGGTAGGTTTGTTATTGTCAATAAAACATTGGCAGACAGATATGAAGTAGTTCCGGAAGAAATGGTAGGTAAAAAAGACAGTGATTTTATTGATCCTGTATTATCTGTGGAATTGCTTAAAGATGACAGAGAGGTTATTGAGAATGCCAGAGAAAAATTTATTCCTGAAGAATCTCTGACTTTCCTTGATAGGAACTATACTTATCAGACTATCAAAATTCCTTTTTATTTTGAAGATGCTACAAAGCCAGGAGTGCTTAGTATTTCCATAGATATAACTGATCTTAAAGAAGCAGAAAAGGCTATAAGAGAAAGCGAGAGTAAGTACAAAATGCTTATGGAGCAGGCGTCAGACGGAATTTATCTTACCGATAAGTCCGGTAATATTTTGAGCGTAAATGCCAAAGCCTGCGAGATGTTCGGATATTCAGATCAGGAGTTTCAAAAACTGAATGTTCGAAGCCTGGTAGACCTGAAAAGTGTAAAAGAAGAGCTCATCTTTGCTTTATTCAATAATGAGCCTGTCATTACTGAACTTGTATGCAAAAGAAAAGACAACTCAGAATTTACGGTAGAACTTAGTGCTACAAGACTGGATGGAGGGTTATTACAGGGGATTATAAGAGATATTACGGCAAGAAAGAAGCTTGAAAAAATACTTCAGGATAATGAGAAAAAGTTTAGAGCGTTAATTGAAAACTCCTCCGATATTATAATGATCCTTAATGAGGATTTTAAAATATCTTATGTGAGTGTTTCTGTAGCCCGTATCCTAGGGCACACCTATATCAGTCTTGTGGGTAAGACTATATTTGATCTGTTTGATCATGAAGGAATAGATAAGATCTCTAAATTCTTATCAGAGACGATTGCTTGTCCAGGTCAGAATCAAACAGCAGAAGAGCTTAAGATTCTTACTCGCAGTGGATCTTCGAAGATTGTTGAAATTGTTGCAGTTAATTTGCTTAGTGATCCTGTAATCCAGGGTATTGTTCTTAATTGCCATGATATTACCAAGAGAAAGAACACCGAAAATGAATTAATAAATACAAATTTTGAGTTGGACAGCTTTGTTTATAAAGCTTCCCATGATCTTAAAGCACCTTTGAGATCAGTGATGGGACTTATTAAACTGGCTAAGCTTGAAAGCAAAGATTCTACTCAGCATATGTATCTTGACATGATGAGTAAAAGCGTCAATAGTCTCGATGCATTTATTAAAGACCTCACCACTTTCTCACGCAATACCAGGCTAGATATAGAAGCAAATATTATTGATTTCAGCATTGTACTGGAAGAGTCACTCAACAATCTTAAGTATATGGAACATGCTGAAAAAATCAGAATTAATAAGAGTGTTGATATAAATGTAAATTTCTACTCAGATCTTACACGCTTAAGTACCATTGTAAACAATTTAATTTCAAACGCTATAAAATACCATAGATTTGAAAATAATATTCCCTATATTAACATTTCAATTAAGACGGACTACGAGAAGGCTGAGATTGTTGTGGAAGACAATGGGAGTGGAATTGATCCCTTACATATCAACAAAATTTTTGATATGTTTTACAGAGCTTCAGAAAATTCGTATGGGTCCGGATTGGGATTGTACATTGTAAAGAATGCGGTGAAAAAACTCGGAGGATCTATTGACGTATCTTCAGAGCTTGATGAAGGAAGTTCATTTAAAGTCGTTATCCCAAATCTGGTAAATGATATAAACTAAAAGTAAAAGTATATTTAGATTTTATGAAAGAGGTACAGGTAAATTCTGTAATGCTGGTAGATGATAATGATACAGATAATTTTATCCATAAAAGAGTAATCGAGCTAACCGGATTTGCAAAAAATATAATTGTTAAAAATTCAGGGAAGAGTGCTTTGGAATTTTTAGAATCGAACAAGTCTAACCTGGATGTCTTGCCTGATCTGATTTTTCTTGATATAAACATGCCGATAGTTGATGGGTTTGTTTTCCTTTTTGAATATGAAAACTTCCCAGACCCAGTTAAAGACAAGTGTAAGATAGTTATTCTTTCAAGCTCAGACAGTAAAAGAGACATCGATAGAATTGTCGATAATGAATATGTGATAAATTTTATCACTAAGCCTCTCTCAGAAGAAGCTCTGGATGATTTAAAAACGATATTGTAATATTCCAAGAAAGATTATTGTAAAAGCCTCCCTTCGGAGGTTTTTTTATTTCTTCTTTTTTTCTTAAAAACATACATAAAAAAGGGGCTGTTCACTAACAGCCCCTTTTGTATTATCTTTTCAGTAAATATAATATTACTTAGAAAGTTTAGCTTTAAGATTGGTGTCAATTGCAGAAAGGAATTCTTCTGTGTACAAGAAATGCTCTCCATGCTTTACGTTGCTTCCATAAACAGACACTGCAAGATCTTTAGTCATTTTACCGCTTTCTACTGTCTCAACGCAAACTTGCTCCAAAGCCTCGCAGAATTTGATTAGATCCTGGTTGTTGTCCAGTTTTCCTCTGAAAGCAAGACCTCTGGTCCATGCGAAGATAGAAGCAATTGGATTGGTAGAAGTTGGTTTACCTTTCTGATGCTCTCTATAGTGACGAGTAACAGTTCCGTGAGCAGCTTCTGCTTCAAGTACTTTTCCATCCGGAGTAATAAGTACAGAAGTCATTAGACCTAAAGAACCGAATCCTTGAGCAACGATGTCAGACTGAACGTCTCCATCATAGTTTTTACAAGCCCAAACAAAGTTTCCATTCATTTTAAGTGCAGAAGCAACCATGTCATCGATCAGACGGTGCTCATATGTAAGACCTGCAGCTTCGAATTTAGCTTTGAATTCTTTTTCATAAGTCTCTTCAAAGATATCTTTGAAACGACCGTCATATTTCTTAAGGATAGTATTCTTAGTTGAGAAATATAGAGGCCATTTTTTCTGAAGCGCAAGGTTAAAGCAAGATTGTGCAAAACCTCTGATAGACTCATCTGTGTTGTACATCGCAAGGGCAACACCATCACCTTTAAAGTTGTATACTTCAAATGTCTGAGGCTCACCGCCACCTTCAGGAGTGAATGTTAGAGTTAATTTACCTTTTCCTTTGATTACAGTGTCAGTTGCACGGTACTGATCACCGAAAGCATGACGACCTATACAGATAGGTGCAGTCCAGTTTGGAACAAGTCTTGGAACATTGTTCGTTACGATAGGCTCACGGAAAACGGTTCCATCAAGGATGTTTCTGATTGTTCCGTTTGGAGATTTCCACATTTGCTTAAGGTTGAATTCTTTTACACGCGCCTCATCTGGAGTGATAGTCGCGCATTTGATACCAACCTGATATTTTTTTATTGCCTCAGCAGCATCAACAGTTACCTGATCGTTGGTCGCATCACGGTGCTCGATACCAAGGTCGTAGTACTTAATATCAACATCAATGTAAGGAGTGATAAGTTTATCTTTGATAAATTTCCAGATAATTCTGGTCATTTCATCTCCATCAAGTTCCACTACTGGATTTGCAACTTTAATCTTGTTCATTTTTGCAAAAATTAAATGGTTATTTTAAGTTGAATAATAGTTCATTGCAGGAATCCCTGACTTATATTGAGGTGCAAATATAACAGGTAAGAGTCAAGAGACAAGAATTTTGCCCTAGATCGTGCAGGAAGTGGGTAAGAAATGCAGATTTCGTTATGATATAGTAGGGAATGACGGAGTCGATAGGGTATCTGAAAAATTCTTTTAAAGAAAAAACTGACCATATTTTGATCAGTTTTTTCTTTAAAAGAAAATAATATTTATTGACAAGTATACTCGTATTTTGTGAAATACAATTCGCCATCGCGTTCAACAGTTTGTTTTGTTACAAACCCGTTGGAGTTAATTTCATAGGTATAATTGATGGAATGTTTATATTTGAATTGTCCCTTACGATTTTCTATTGCTCTTTTTATGAGATATTTTCCTGGATTACCAAATTCATACATTAACTCTTTCTGAGCAGGTTTATCAAGGTAATATTCAAAATCTACATATGTAGTATCGTGGACATCAATGCCTTTTTTATTTTCAAATTCCCTGGTTTGGCTGCAGTTTCCATTAATATAGTTAAATAATTTTATTCTTTCTGACGGTTCACCATCTTCGCTTCTTTGAGTGATGGTTTTGACAAGTAAATTGTTTTCATAATAATAATCTGTCCGGTCAATAATAATACTCCCATCATCAAAATTAAAATGTTCTATTGACTTAACTGGAAGTTTCCTTTCATTAATCCAAATAGTATCATTGATGCCAAAGGGGTTTTTATTTTTATCAAATAAACTTCCGATGATGTATTTATCTGAAATAACTGCTTTTGCATATTTTACCTGACTGCTGCTTAGATCACTGTCATCAGAATAAGTAAACTCAGCAGTTTTACCATCCAATGACCTTATCTGAGTATAATAAAGGCTGTATGCTTCATCATCTTGGCTGTATGATACCGACTTTACATAGCATTGGGGTTCTGGGGAAGGTGCAGGATAGTCTTTATCTTTTTTACAGGAAATAAGTGCAGTAAAAGATAATACAGAAAGTAAAATTTTATATTTCATATTATAAAAATGGTTTTCTTTAAAAATACTAAAAAAGTCGAAGTAAAGTAGGATCAAAAAAGCAGCTCATTCATTTATGAGCTGCCTCTATGTGACTTTTAATAATCAAGAGTTTTAATACCCGAATAACTCTTCAAGCTTCAGTTCTCTTACTTTTCCATATTTAGAAAGCTTATCGAAATCAATTCTGTCTTTAGATCCGATGATAACATATGCTTTCTTCTGGCCTCTATAGAATTTATCATGAAAGTTTTTAAGGTCAGTGAGTGATAACGTTTTTATTTTTTCGTAAACTTCTTTTCTGATATCATAATCTATCCCAAGTTTTTTCAGTCTTTCATATTCTGATATAACTGCAAATTTGGTGATCCTTTGTGTGTTTACAATTTCGATGATTGAAGATTTTGCATTTTGATATAGCACCTCTGATTGGGGCATGTCTTCATAAAGCTCCAGCATTCCGTCAATAGCCTCTTTAATCTTGTCTGCCTGAGTTCCTATATATGATGTTATATAATTTGGATCACCTTTTCTCCACGCATTTTCATATCTTGACTTTACTGCGTATGCTAAAGCTCTTGATTCTCTTAATTCCTGGAATACAATAGAACTCATACTCCCTCCAAAATATTCATTAAATAAAGCTATCTGCGGAAGTATTTCTTTATCATAGGTAATTGATTTAGATAAGAAGATTACTTCACCTTGTACCATTTCATAATTAGCCCATAGTACTTCATTTTCATTTATTT